>BQIV01000033.1 GCA_021604005.1 Nitrospirales bacterium
CTGACGCCTGCAGGCTCTAGCCGTGCCACGACTCTTTCATACGGTTGACGTGTGTTCTTGCGTTCGACCGGGCATGTGGATTCCGCGAGATAGGATAAGGTTTCGCTAGAGTCCGTTGAGTGAACGCCTCTCATACTGGGCGGGCTTGTTTGAGCGCAGCGAGTTAGCCCGCCCCACCAACCGGGGTTCGGCTCATCCGATGAACCTGGCCTGGGCGTCAATGGTTTTGGGTCCTTTTGCCAAAACAAAAGGGCCTCGGCCGCCGGGACGAAACCCGGCAGGGAGTCAAAACTGAGACGACAAAGAACATAGGCAATGAACGGTGGAGTGAGCAGTGGACTCGAGTAAATGGTTGCTGGAAGCGAGAATTATAGGTGCCCTAGGCCACGGTATACGATGAGGCAGAAGACTTTGGGTTAGGCAATTTTTGCTGAGAACGGATAGATGTTGGGCGCCGGAATTATAGGTGGTCTAGAGAACGTGGTTATTGTCTGATCATGAAGTGTATTGACGAAGCTTATAGATGACGAATGGAGGCCGGCCTAGTAGAATGTTCTCTAGAATTGTTTTGATTTTCAGGGGTAAAGGCTGCCAACGTTCAGTACATTCAGCTTCAGTGATGTTCATAGAGACACTCCGGGCTAAAAACTTCTGCGTTGATCGTTCTATACCAAGAGTCGGTTTCAGTATTTGAAGGGTGTGATCATGCCGCACGTTGAAACGCGAACAGAAATTATTGTGACTCCTGGGGAGTCAACAAAGCGGCTTGATCATTTTCTTGCCAATCGAGATCCGTATTTCTCACGAACCGCCCTTCAACGTTTGATACTTGAAAGACATATCACCGTTGACGGCCAAACAGTCAAACCGAGTCACAAGATCAAGCCGGGTGATCGCATTGTCCTCACCGTTCCCCGGCCTGAGCCCATAGATATCCAGCCTGAAGACATTCCCGTCGAAGTGATGTATGAGGATGATTCGTTGCTCGTCATGAATAAACCGGCAGGGCTCGTGGTCCATCCCGCTCCCGGACATTGGAGTGGGACGTTAGTCAATGCGCTGCTTCATCATATGGAAAAGAGTGAGGGGGGCCTGTCAAATATTGGCGGGAAAGAACGTCCAGGCCTTGTCCATCGATTGGATAAAGACACGACCGGGGTGATGGTGGTCGCAAAAAGCGATCAGGCACACCGATCGCTTGCGGCGCAGTTTAAGCAACATAGTATCACGCGCGTGTATGAGGCCGTCGTGTGGAGCAAACCCAAAATCACACACGGTCGTATAGAACTCGCTATTGGCCGCGATACGAAGGATCGAAAGAAGTTTTCCAGCCGGACGACACGTCCCAAAGAATCACTGACCATGTACCGGGTCATCGAGCGGTTTGGGAAATCTGCCAGTTTCTTGGAATTAATTCCCGGCACGGGTCGGACACATCAATTGCGAGTGCATCTCAACTCCTTGAATTGTCCCATTCTCGGCGATATAACATATGGTGGGAAAAAAGTCATGGCGGTGGAAGACGTCAGGGTTCCCCGTGTGATGCTGCATGCAAAGGTCTTGGGTTTTATTCATCCAACAACGGACAAAGAGTTGCTCTTGCAAGCACCATTGCCTCTGGATATAGTTGAGGTGATGGAAGGTCTACGACTTGCCACGGCTTCGGTAGACCGTCGCTCGACCAATCGGTTGCAGATGTCACAATAGACGATAGGAATCATGGGATGTGTTGAAGATGGAAAATTCTAAAGAACTTGAATCCTCCCAAGTGATTGATATTTTAGGTGAACTCGTGGCCGCACTCGCCACGTTTTCGGCAAAAGTTCCGGCTCAGTCGTTTATGTCGATTCCCGGAGGCATCCGTCCGACGGAAGAAGCTGTAGAGGGGTATGAAGATATCGTCTATCGCTTTCGTGATCGAGCCGGAGCGACCTTTAAGAGTCTAAGCCCACTCTTCATTGATTCACTGGAAGCGTTTGAAACCGGGAAAGTCTTTAATGCGGTTCCTCCACTTCAGCAAGCGGTGGAACAATTAATCGAGATTCACAATGACAAAAAAATCGAAACGACGCAAGCCGGGCAGCAACGGATTCAAGATCTCTATCGTCGCCTCCACAAACTGTTACCGGAAGCCAACAAGCCGGAAGTCGATCTTCCTCCCCCGACCTCCTATTAGTACTCGTTTCTTCTAGCGACCGATGAAAAAATCTGTCAGCTCTGGCTCTCCCGACTTGTCGTTTGTGCTGGAATGCGTATCTCGTCGCTCGTATTTCGTGGGGGAAATCCTTCAGTTTTTTGCGAGATACGAACGACGATTCACGAGATACATTTTTTTCTTTATAACACCAGCCGCTCCAACATCTTCAACGCATTTGATAGGCCAACGTCTTTTCGAAATCGTTCAAACGCGGGAACAATAAGGGCACCCAAATCGGGATCATTCGGATTGAGTGCATCTTGAACGGCATCGAGTTCTTTCTGACTGAGGTGAATGCCTTCGGATCTGGCATAGAGGATAATCGCCAACCGTATCGTGTCATTCCCTAAAAGAGTATGAAGGGTTTGGGCAATTTGAAAGGGAGCCGCCTGTTGAAAAATCACCTTCACCGTGTTGTGCAAAATGACGGGCTGGCGATTGAGTTTGCCGTCGTCAAGAAGGTCTTTTGTCACGAGCCGGATGCGCTTCGGGACTGTAGAGAGGTCGCGTTTAATGGCAATGATAAGTCGAATGGGGAGCCTTGGCAGCGAACGGATGTCTCGGACGACGGAAATGGGAAGATTGGGGATAAGGTGAAGCGCGGCTGCCGTTGCACCGGCAACATCGCCAACGAACTGTCCTGTAAGAAGCAAGTCGATCACGTCTTGCGCTTCCGAAGGCTTCAAGCCTGCCGGTAACGGAACACGTTTCAGTGCGGCTCGAATGGCCTTAGAGTCGCGAATATCAAATGATGAGATTTTTTTGCTTTTGTCGCCGATTTTTGAGCCGGTTCCTTTAGCCAAAAACATCATCAGGGCTGGAAAGTTCAAATCTCGAATAAGTGGAAGGAAATCGGCAGCCTGTTCGCGTGAAATCCGTCCTTCCCGGACTCGATCTTTCAAGCGAAAGCGAAGTTCGGCAAACCCTTCATCAAGTAAATGATCAAACCCATCAATTCGTCCAATCATCAGTTCACCTCATTGACAGATTAGGAATGCAAATCAGTATTTCAGGTGTATCCTAACGAAATAGCATAGGATTGCAAGAGGTTTCTTGCGAATCACAAGAGGGATTCAGTCTGGCCATGCAGACGTTCAATACGTGATCACACGCTTCACGGATACGGAAGTTATTTCGAGCAGCTCAAATAGATATCCGTCTGTACGATGCATGTTCCTGCGCTGTACACATGATGTGCATTCGAAAGGGAGATATTTAGTTTCGCTATAATTAAATCGACTTGCGGTGTATAAATTCGCAGGCAAGAGAGAGGAGCGGCAGGGCTCCGGCATGGGATGCATGATCGAGCCTTTGTTGAGAAAAGAGTGGGTCGATCGCTTACGCTTAAGAAACAAACACGTTGCTTGCAATCGGCGCTACTGTTCCCCTAACGTCTTTTCCAGTCCAGTCGCAGGTTCTCTGCCCAAGTTCCCTACTCCATCCAGCTGCATTTTTTCCAATTGTTGGAGATTGCCACCGGCATTTTCTAGCTCGGAAGCCATGCGCCTCACCACAATCTCACTGCTGAGATTCGTTGTGATAAAGAAAACACCTAAAATTCCAAACACGACATACGCCGTTTTTTGTGGGAGACGATGCACTTCAGTGGTGGCCACAATCATGAGGTAAGTCCACCAGGCAATGCCAAGAATCGAGCCGAGATACGGAATCATGCTGGCGACAATGGAAATGGGGTATAAAGCTGAAGCATAGGCCATGCACCGATACGCCGCCTCAAACGGTTCTTGTGAACCAATGATTTTCCACACGACAAACACAATCCCCGCGCCAAGAAAACTCAAGGCCAACGCCATGATGGGAAGAAAAATAATTCCACCGAATCCCACGGCCATCGCCTCGCCAACGGTTCCAAGCCCGAAGAGGGAAAACACCGCCATCGCCACGGCTGTCACGACGGCTATGACCAGGACAAAGGTGACCGGATCGCCAAACCCACCCGCTTTCGGCATGCGGCGGTAGAAGCCTGCAGGATTGGTGAGAATGGTTCGAACATCTTGCAGAATGGCAGTTGCCAGGGGTGGATTCTCTCGTGGGTTCGTTTCTGACATAAATTAGGTTCCTCTCGCGGTGATTCGATGAATGGCGTACCTTACTCTGCGCTTTGAGGGGGCGTCAATTTGCCTTCCTACCCGTGATCATTGCTTTGTACTGGGAAAATAGTCGTGTAACAGAACTTACCTTTGCTCGCACGAGGATCCCGGGATGAGAAGAACATCGTTGGTTGACGGTTAGATTGAGGCAGGCAAAAAAGATGGGCGTCGTGCCCGTAGCTCAATGAATCTATTGCTCATTGAGGGTGGGCAACTAATATGTACCAGAACTTATCGAAAAGGAATGCAGTATAGGGGGCAGGAGGCTGGGACTGATGGTACGTATAAATGTGCTCTTGGCCATTGGGTGATTAACTCATTCACGAAACCCTCAAGAATTTTGGGATAATGCTTTTTCCTGCCCGCTAGCGTTGCCTTGTCAGCCAGCTCTCGATTCTCTGACGGCCCGCAGGATATCCTGAGTCGTGACTTTCGTTTTCACCCCGGGCACATCAAAAGGAGATGTGTCTTTTTCTCGTTTTGAAACAAGAGAAAAAACCGTGCCGTCTTTTCGACGAATTTCCACTTCTTCTTTCCTTGCTATATGTAATATTTTTGAAAAATTTTGCCGTGCTTCCGAATACGTAAATACCTTCATGTTCTTTTACTCCAATACTTCGATCTTGAGATCGTTGGCAACTTGCTTCATACGTTTATCTAGTGTGAGGAGTGGACATGACAAGTACAACGCACACTGTAAAAAGTACGCATCATAGGCATAAATATTATATTCGGCAGCTAATTTTACCGCATGCCGAATATCGGCAGATACCAACCGGACAGGAATCGCACTGATAATCTCGAACGCCAACAATGCTTCTTTAAGAGTAAGCTGTTTTCGTTTCAGCATGGCTGTTAAGGCATTACCCACTTCATAGAGTAATATCTCCGGAGAGACAGCATTTGCTTCCGATGTCAGTTGGATAATGGCATCTTTCTCTGACTCGTCTAGAGCAACAGCTAGGAATATGTTTGTGTCTGCCACGACGTTCATAAGTACAATTGTACAATTAAAGAAATGTTTGTCAAGTCCTTCTACGTAACTTCACCATGTTAAGTATATAATCCTAAGCCATCTCTCAATCTTCCCATGAAAACCAGTTGGAGACGGACACATGTCCAACAAGGAACAACATCGGTCACCGCTTCGAGAAAACCCAAATGCTCATAGAATAAAGTCTAATTTTATATCAAGGGGGCAAGTCGAATGCTTCATAAGGTGCCTTCTAAAAACTAGGATTTTTTAGTGAGGAAAAGAGATCAAGATGCTTGTTTTATCATCCAAAGATGACGCACCTTATTCTGTCTACTGGTGGTGGGGAAATAGGAGATCGACGGATCTCGCCGCTTTCGAAGGCGGGTTAACTCTTTATCAGGCATCAACCACTGGTGAGTACAGTAGAAAGTCTCGGTTGACGGGTTGAGTTGAGGAATGTATAAAGGATGGCCACGCGCCCGTAGCTCAATGGATAGAGCATCGGTCTTCGGAACCGAGGGTTGGGAGTTCGAGTCTCTCCGGGCGCGCCAGCATTTCTAACCGTTTGAAATTAAAAGAGTAACTTGTTATTTACCGGTTCGGTGCCAAAATATACTTGTCTTCGACGAAATCCTGTAAAAGTATTATGAGCAAAGGCGAAGGAGGAGTTCGAAAAAATCTCAAAAAATGATAAATCGACGGTAATCATTTCTGTTGAACCTATTCCTCGTAAACCCCCCTTACTATGCTGACCACAAACCTGGCAGCGGCACAGCATACAAATCTTTACCAAACCCTCCCAAACAGTTTTCTCCTGTATAAAGGATAATACCTTTCTTAAATTTATTTCCGGCAAGATCGGCTAATCGTTTGAGCCCTTTGAAATCAGCAGCGTGCAAACTAGCAGATGATTTGATTTCAATCCCATACAAATGCCCTTTTCCATCCTTGAGGACCAGATCAACTTCAGCCCCTTTATGAATGCTAAAATGGTAAGGCTTAAGTACAAGATCAGACCAACTCAGTTGTTTCAATATTTCCATGACCACAAAGTTTTCCAAAAACGGCCCTGCTTGACTTCGTTCATTCAAAAAGCTCTCATCCCTCTGTTCAATAAAATGTGTGAGCAGCCCAGTGTCATTGAAGTACACTTTCGGAGATTTCACAAACTGGCCTTCCGTATTAGGCGTCCATGCTGGAATTTTGACGAGCAAGAAAATATGTTCCAGCAGTGCCAGATAACGCTGAAGAGTGGTATTTTTTGTCCCTGATAATCTAGCGATGTCTGACATATTCATCGTGCTGCCAATTCTTGTCGCAATCAGCTGAAGAATAGTCGGCAGAGCTGTCAGCCCTTCTATATTGGATAGCTCACGAACATCTTTTTGCAAAAGGCTCGTCATATAGGATTGAAACCATTTGTTTTTTCGCGCAAAAGCCCGGCGCGCCAAAGGCTCTGGATAACCCCCGGCTCTTATCATCTGCGCAATATCTTTCCAGGCAACCTTCTTCCCCATAAACCCATTCTCGCGGGCGACGAGTTTTTCAAGGAAACCGGAGTGCTTCCCCTTCATTTCATCCTGGGACAACGGCCAGAGGTTGTGAATTTCCAGGCGACCGGCTAAAGAATCCCCCACCTTGGGTAACATCAGAACATCTGCAGAGCCCGTTAAGATCATACGCCGTCCTTTTCTGTCTTCATCCACCAGCTTTTTCATGCTTAAGAACAAATCAGGTGCTCTTTGTACCTCGTCGATGATCGCATGTTTGTGTAAATCTTGAAGAAATCCGAGCGGATCTTTTTGGGCCGCACTTAAAGTCGCGGGATCATCCATCGTCACAAACTGACCTTCAAATGCTCCTGATTCAAGAAGCCCTTTGCAAAGCGTACTCTTCCCCACCTGCCGCGCCCCATTCACGAGGACCACTGGCGTATCATCTAAAGCTTCTATGATCGCATCCATTATGAATCTCTTATACATGCCATCATCTTAGAGGATTTTTGCTATCTTATCAACAAAATTATGGGTAATTTTGTATTTAAGTATGGGTAAATATGTATTTTTATATGGTTAATATTGTGTAATTTTCTCGGCAGATATTCAAACGTCACCGTGCGCCACAGCCGTTTCATAAACTATGGTTTTGAGGGGCAAGCATATCTTGGGCTTTTCGTAAAGGAGGCAATCCTACGACCAGCCCCATCTTTCCTGGGAAACAGGGGTAGGTTAAGACTGTGAGTTGTCTGGGATGCGGTGGAGTTCGAGGACGATAAAGAAGCAGGCTAGACCAGCTCAACACGCGACTTAAGGGATTGTTTTCTAACGTTTATAGATATTTATAGAGATAGGCTAGGCTGCAAAGACGTGCCCTGAAGAATCCGATTCCATTTTCAAGAATTTCGAACAATAGAGCGAATCCCATTGAGTGCCGGTTGAGGCATACGGACTTTCTTCGCGGTATCAAGATCCCAAGTGTACGAAAGTTCATAGAATCGGCTATAAGTCCGAACTTACTCCTCCGGGGGCGCCAAGTCCTCTAACCGTTTGAAAATACAGAAAGAAACTCTCTTTTCTCTATAAAGGCCATTTCATACTCACTACTCTCCATATTTATCGAAAAGGTTGTCTGGGAGCGGTGTTTGCGGGGTTCGAAAATATCGTCAAAACTTTTAGGAAGAAGGTAGTTATTTCTGTTGAGCAAATGTGCAACAGGAAGTTATTCCCAGGGATTGATTAGCAAGGCTCCTGTCCCTTCAAAATCAGAAACATTTCTGGTCATAATATGAAGGCCATGGCGCGTGGCTGTTGCAGCGATGAAGCCGTCACTAACAGGAGTCGGCTTTCCTTTCTTCTGGGTAACGGCAAGGAGTTCTCCCCATAGTTTTATTATTTCAAGATCTATATTCAAGATATTTTGCTGATATTCGGTTTCCAGTAAAGCGAGTTTGTGTTGTAGGTCACGCTTCCTTTTACTTTCCTTAAGCAGATGAATCCCTTTGGTGATTTCGCCAACAGTCAAAACGGATAGAAAGCTATCCTCAGCTTTCAACACTGAAACACGCTTGCGAACCTTTTCAGACCCACCCTTGCGCCATAATTCAGAGACGACACACGTATCAAGTAAGACTCTCATAGTTCAGTCTTCCGAGATAAGGATCGGTCCCGTTTGAAGTCTACCCCTTCTAAGTCCATGTTTCCTCTCAGCAAGAATTCAATAAAGTTAGGTTTTTCCCCTGTCAGATGCTGATAGTCGTGTTCCGAGATCACGACCACTCTCTCATCACGGCGAGATACCAATTGAGGGCCTTCTAACAGAGCTTTATTCACAAGCTCGCTAAATCGGTTCTTGGCTTCAGCAAGTTTCCATTTCATATCTGCCTCCATATAGAGCTAGATTGTCTAGATTATTATAGTACGGCCAGGAACGTTCGACAAGTTTTCTTTTTGTTTGGGAAGTTTGTTTGAGGTGTCTATGGAGAATGCCGTTCTGTGTTGGCGCTTTGATCGGTTTGCTCGGTCAACCAAACATCTCATCACGGCCTTAGAAGAATTTCGCCACCTTGGTATTGATTTCATCTCGTACCAAGAAAATATTGATACAAGCTCTCCGCTGGGAAAAGCTGTCTTTACCATTGTTGGCGCGATCGCAGAGTCAGAGCGAAATATTATTGTGGAACGAATTAAAGGAGGCTTACGGAAAGCCAAAGATCAAGGAAAGAAATTAGGAAGGCGTCCTATAATTGATAAGAGGCTCATAGAGACAATTCACAGCATGAGAAATCAAGGTGTATCGCTTAGAGATATTGGGAAGACTTTGAATGTTTCTAAATCCCTTGTCCATAAATCCTGTCAAAAATTGAATCCTCCATCCTCCAAAATTTCAACGACTTAGCAGGATGATTCAACCTGTCCGTAAATCAAATGATTTGAGGACAACGTTATGCGGAATGTCTTGTATTTAAATTATATTAGCAAATCAATGTCGGAAGTTTCTTTTTTTGCGAAGCCAAGTATAATAGTTGGGCATTTTCAAATAAATTGCTTGGGTGGAGTTAGAAAGATCCCTAAGTGTCCTGGTGCCATTGTAATGAGAAAATTTACTAAAAGGCCCACCCTTATTCTTCCAAGTATTACTGATGCCATTTTCTGCAAATAGCTCCGTCCCAGTTAATAAAATTACCCAATGCCTAGGCTCATGGTTAACGGGCCTTCTTGCCCAATCAATAAACTTTCTTAGAAGAGCTTTTTCATTACTTGAGAAATTTTCCTTCAGTACAGAAATGGTAATTACTGAATCGGGCAGCATTTCTGCTGCTATTTTTAGCTGAGAAATGTCCTTTTCCTTGATAATATTTTCGCCAAAAGACTTCGCTTCGCCTATAACCAACTTAGGGTTACTACAATAGTCATGACTACTTACTTCTGAGGACCAAAGCGCGAAATCAATCTCACATTTCTTATCACTAGAAATGAGATCTAATGCCGTTGAGTAGTTGGTTGAACTAATCAACCCCGGCGAGCTTAATTTACTCAGTGCATTTATCGTTAATAGGGAGCAATAAGCACCCTGGGCGTAGTCCGGGACGGCAAATGGACCAACCACTCTATACATCCAATTACCATTTTGCTTTTTTAGATCAGCTTGTGGGAAATCATAGTATTTTAAACAGCGTTCACACCTCACTTCATAAGCTACTTCATTTAAGTCGTGCCAGTTTTTAGCGCCGCAATGACTACAATCAGTCTGAAGCCCAAGTCTTATCGCGTTGCATTTTGTATAGTCTGAAATATTGAATTTTGAAACATGGTTTGAATTGTGCTTTCTTATTTGATTTTGCCATTCCTGTATAGAAGCTGTTCTTCCAGTAAAGTTTTCCTCGTGAATGAGCGAGTCGTCTACACCACCGTGGCGTCTAGTTCTCATGGCGAGTTTGTTAATAAACTTAACTATCTGAGGATCATTTACCAAATGTAATCTCCAAAAACCATCTAGGCTGTGAAGTATTTGTTTGGCAATACGTCCTGGTTCTGACAAAGTAGCACTAATGCCAAGCTTCTTAAACCATTGGGTGAAAGCTTGATCATTCTTTAAAAAGTATAATGGTTGGTGCCAATCTTTGTAATCCTGCGTAAAAACCCAACCCTCTTGAGTTATGCAGACATTCTCGCCACCCAGACCAAGGGAAGGCCAACTTCGATCAAAAGTATTGTAAGGCAATACCGTGACTATTTCAGAATCGCTGTATGACTTCGGCACAATTACGTTTGCCCAACGAAAACTTGAACCACTGTATCTTTGTGCAAAAAAGGGAGAAAGTGTTTCAAATTGCGAATGCATTTGGCCATTATTTTTCAATGTGAGATGAACTTGCCTTTCGGATACCGATACCTTCATCCTTTCATATTGAGGTTTATGTAAAACGTCAACTGGGGGGTGCCAGATTGAATTTCGCCACGGTTTGAATCGCCATGATCCTTGAGGTAGTTCATCAAACGCAGGCAAGATCACTTCTCTTGCCCTTTTCTCAGTAACCGACCTTGCTATTTCTACTGTCAGAGAATGCATGATTCCATGGGGATTATCTTTAAGAGGGCGATAATTTTGACTGATTAGGTTTTTTAAAAAATCAGATAAATCATCAAACCATTTTATGGGGACTGGGAATACAGGGGAAGGTTCAATTCTTATGTTCCATAGGTCTATAAGATCTAATGAACTGTTTGGGTCAAATAAATAAATAATTGGTTCATGATGTGAGTACCTCACTCTCTCAATATGATTGAAAGTAATACCTAAAGGAAAAATAGGACTCTTACTATGCAGTTTCAACCATGTTTCAGGGCAAGAATCAACTTCTTCGGGACTAAACACATTACGAAACGCATCTGATAGATATTTTGTTCCATTGCCTTCTGGATATACACCTATACACGCGTGCGCAAAAAAATCATTCTTGCTGGAAGCTATGATAGCCGGACGTTCGTTCTTGAGAGTAAAACGCCGTTCACTTTCATATGTGTGTTTCAGAACGTCATAAATACTTTGTCCAAAATATGGGTAATTGAATCCTTGATATTCTTTTGCCATAAATTCGTTCAAGCCAACCACTGCACTATTTAACGAAGTTTCTGATCGCAAGGCGGCTAATCCAGCTTTCTCTAGGAGTCCTTCTTCGGCTTCTACATAGACATCTGGTTCAAAGAAACGAACATATCCCTTTGCTATTTCATAACCTTTTAAATATTCAAGTCTATCAGATTGCCATTCTTTGGGAGTGACCTTGAAAATGGGGATTATCGGGTTATACTTACCACCCCAAAGACAGGTGTTTATCTGCATTATTTTTCGTATAGACGCCTTATCGGATGGCCTGACAAGGAAACCGATTCGTGTCGGTCTTAGACGTAAATTTAAGGACAACTCTTTCATTAAATCATAAATAGAGAATATCGGTTTTTAAATTATGTGGAGATTGTTAAATAGGGTAGTAGGCTAATGTCAAGGTGCATGTTAATCTACAATTATGAAGAAACCAAGTAGTTACCCTGATCCCGGTTTTACTCCCGGTTCGGTCCCGGTTTTGGTCCCGATTCTGAATCTACCTCAATCATCAATCATAGCACTTCAAATTATAAAATCTAATGTTTTTACGAAGGCTTAGGAGCCTTAATCACACTTCATCATCATTAGTCGTATTGCCTTCAGATGCTTCTTCGGAACCGAGGGTTGGGAGTTCGAGTCTCTCCGGGCGCGCCACTACTGCTTTACTCTCCTTGACTCTTTCCAAAAACATAAAGAGAGCAGTTTGAATGTCTTCGATTTGCTGTCAGGGTAATTCCTGGCGAACGCACTAATCTGACGACTGCTCTACACGGAAGTGAGAACGCATGTACGTTTCCTGGATGAGAAGTCCAGTGTGACGTTTTATAAATGGCTGGGAAAGTTCATGCGTTGGTGCAGTATTCGCAGCACATCGATATGGGAATTTTTAATCTGATGGACCAGGGCATGTTTTCTGATGTTAAAGCAGCGATGGTCTTCAGGTAGCAAGGTATGCCGATACCCAAGAAAGGGATTGTCTTTTACGATATCCAGAGCATGGGAGAGGGTGCATCTATTCAGAGAGGACAGCAGACTTAGGCTTGTGTCCTTCCTGAATTTTCCGTGTGGCAGTTTGTCGTAGCTCGTTCAGCACGTCTGGTGAGAGTTCCTGGTACTGTCCATTGGTGACTTGATCCTGCCCGACCTTGATTGCCGAAAGAAACTGGTTTTTGCGTTCATCTTCCTCGCGCATATGGCGAACGGCATCGCGAACCAGCTCGGTTTCGTTCATGTAGAATCCGGCTTCGACTTTGACTTTGATGTAGTGTTCATTCGCATCGGGAAATCTGATATTCACAGCAATACCCTCCAATTGACACCACGTTGGATGATCTCATCCCTCCGGATTCGGTCGACAGATTGTATGAAGCGGCCCAGAATCTCAAATCGCTATGGAAAGTCAAAGCCCCACATGGGAAAGGCTGGGACACTCATCCCGTAGAGTATGAGCACCGTGTCGTGGAATTTTGGAAGCGTACGCTTCATCCCCTCCAAGCCAATCGTTCCTCGACAGCTATGGATTGATGGCATTTCTCGGTTTCTTCGATTGACAGAATCCCTATGTCATTAAAGCACAAAGTGTCTTTCGCTTGCTGACGCATTTTCCACATCTCGAACTCATCGAAGTGAACGCTCGGATTGCCTATGACGCGTCACGGCTTCGGGCCGAATCGTCACTTCAAATCTCTGATGTCTTGAATGACGTCTAGAATCTAACGTATTTCAACCGTTAGGAGGTCTATAAAACTTCGACGATTATTGAGGTGGTCCAAATGGTTCGATTGGTGGGTTGGAAAACGGGCCCTTGATGCCTGTATCGTCTTGAGTGAACTGTGGGTTGATTCTCTGAGCGGCTTCATGATCCACGAGAATGCTGTAAAGATTGTCTTGTGGGTCAATCTCGATGATTCCATATTCCTGGTCAATTTCTTCCAGCTTCAATCCGTATTTTTTACACACATCCTTGAGAGTGGGAACACCTTTTTCCCAACTAATAGTCACGAGTACCTTCGGCATGCTGACCTCTCAAAACTGGTTCATGTCTACGGTTCAACATACCATTGTAGCATTTCTACTGTACCGTTCGCTGGTACTGAGAAAGCAGGCCTGTTTGGCAAGTTGCCAAACAGGCCCAATACGAGAAGATATGTTTGTAAACGTGTCTAGGGTTATGTCCCCGTACACTTGCAAGGATGTGTTTGAGTTTGCTCCTCAGTCCTTGTGTTTTCTTTACCCGCAAGATAGCCCTTTAAAAAAGCCAGCTGATCTAAGGTTAAATCTTGTTCTAAGGATTCTGGCATAACACGACTGAGCAGTTCTCGAACGTCTGGTCGTTGTTGGATTTCCTGTCCCCAGACGGCAATATCACTCTCCAGTGTTGAACTGCTTGGGTTCGAAGATGTCCCAAGTGGTGAGCCTAGATCTCTTATCAAGTCCCAGCGACAGAGCCAGGGATATCGCCGACATAGCTCGAGATGGCTGCAGATCCAGGGATAGCGTTCACAAATGTCGATTACAGGAGGAACGATCTTATCAACGATCTTGCACCCGTTCACCACTCCATGACCATGTTGGAAGTCGTATCCGGTGGGTCCGAGATCTTCGGCGGTTTGCGTCAGTAAATTCCGAAGAGCTGCTGGACTGGTCTGAGAGTCGCTCGCGTTATAGGGGCGACGAGTGCGTATGGCTGCCACGACTCCTGAAACAACAGGACAGGCGGCTGAGGTTCCACCATCGGCAGTATAAACGCCCGAGCCGGCAAAGTGCGTGTAACCGGAAATGTCAGGTTTGCGTTGCTCCAGCCGTCCCGGCCCGATCGCGGAATAGCCCACGCGAGCCTTGGTTGTATCGACGCCAGCCACGCAGGTGACTGCTGGGTGGGAGTTGGCGCCCCAAATGGTCTTTGTGGTGACACCTTGACAGCGTCCGTCTGGACAATCTGCTCCGCAATTACCGGCAGCAAACAAAATGTCTGCTCCCGCACGTTCGAGCGTAGCGACGATGCGACTGAATGGGTGGTTGAGATTATCGCTGTAATTCCCTGGATGTCCTACAGGGAAATCCCAGCTTGAATGGAACATTCCCCAACTGTTGTTTACCACGAGAGAACGATGTTCTCCGGGACGTCGAGGAGCATTCATCACGGACAAAAGGTGTCGGTAGGCGCGAATGGCATCAGAGAGAAATGCACCAAATCCTGTGGGTGTGGGGACAAATGGGTGCAATAAAGCGATATCAAGAATCGTACAGTCTGGTGCTGAAATACAGACGTCAAAGGCCACCATGGTCCCATGGCCCACTGGTGCACTTCCGGGAGTCACACTTGCCGGGTCCCATGCCCAGCTTCGACTTGCATCAAAGGTTGGAGTTTTCCCCTGGCTATTGAGATAGGCCATATTGACTCCCGTATCCACAATAGCCACTAAGACCCCGCTTCCGTTCATGCGATTGCGGTGCATTTTTTTCACACAAAGCAGGTTTTCGACGTCTGTATCTGTCCCTACCGCAGGTGATCCGGGGCAGACAATCATTGGCTGAAGCTCACGATCAGCGTATATTTTAACGGGAGACTTACTTTTTTGCGCTGCTGCCTCTACCTGCGAGATGGTGTTTTCCTCGACTGTCCCACGAACTAAAAACGTCGAAGTTTCCAGGTTATCATCAAAATCCAAGTTAGCCGTAGAGTCGTAAAGTTCGCTTTCAGGGTATTCATGTTCTATCAGCTTCGGCATTGCAACGACAGGAAAGTTTTCATCATATTCTAACCCCTCTATTCTCGGAACCGCGGCTGACGCTAGACTTGTCTTGTTAGTGGTCATCGCGTTTAGGGCTTCGCTTTCAAGTTGTTTTGTCCGGCTTAGTTCTATAATGACAGGTCGTTTTGCCATGGTTGACTCCTTTCATATGTCGCCCTTGTTATTGTTAGGGATCCAAGCCTCGGCGACTAATGGTTAGATCCTGGTTTGAAAAAATTATGAATGACGCAACATAGATTGACGAATTAAGAATCAGTGTAACTTTAGTGTCTGGAATTTAGGGTCAAATCTAGTTTTATAATGTCAACGCCGAATATAGAAATTTTCGATAGACACGTACATGAATATTCCAAGAAGACCAGCTATTGTCTGCTGCTATGCCGTGGCCATCCCTGCATCGAGTGCAAGGAGGTACAGGTCATAGCTTTTTTGTATGGCATGTTTGACCCGCTGTACTCGTGATTCTTCCGGCGTATCCCCGAGCAGATTGTAAATCAAGTCCAAGGCATCCACCGGATGCGTTTCATCATACGCCGCGTGGGCTTGAATCCACTTCATAGCCTTTTTGCGCTGTCCTTCGGCAAAAAAGAGTTTATAGTTTGGACTTTCCCACACGAGCTGTGTCCATTCTTGGGTGACACCTTCTATGGCGAAATTGGTAGCCGCCATGGCTTCGGCTAACCCGTCGACTTGGCAGACATGCCAACACCAATCGGTGACGGCTATGGCTGCGGTTGGACGCTGGTCGTTAAACAATTTCTTTCGTGGGATGCCCGCGCATTGAGCCCAATCTTCGTACAATTCGACGTGTCGTTGCTCGATACGAAGATTGTTGATCAACCACCCACGAATCGTGTTCAGCCCTGGCTGTTCTCCGTAGGAACATTTCAGAAGATTAAGGGCGAGAAATTGTGGAAAGCGTTCGATGAGAGGCCATAACCCCATCAATAAAGCCTGGTGTTTGGCTTGAGGGATCGTCCCGTCACTAAACCGAAACCAGGCTTCGTGTTTGGCAACGGACTGTGCTCCTGCTTCTGTCTCTTCGACGATTGTTTGAATCCACGTCGGATAGCGGCCTGAATGAATGGCGGTTTCGACGGTTTGTAACATTACGTCCTTCCTACCTATCTGACATCCATGCTGACAAAGGTTTCTTTTCTGACATCGTTATCTTTTGTGGCTGCGTTGTAACGGAAACAGCTTCGTTAATGTTGAATGAAGCAAAAGGAAGGCCAGATTGGGTGAACGAGTGGATGACGTGAAGGACAGTGGTTTTTCATGCCGTAACGACATGTCATCGTAACAACGATCTCAAGTTTGCCATGCGATGTGGTATCGCTTCGGATACGTTGTCGTATCTGAAGAGATACCGATGCAGTGTGATAGGTGGGGAAATTTCATTTAAGAATCAAGCATTCAATCGGTATAGCATTTGCTTTTATTTGTAAAGAATAATGAGGTGCTTGCCAACATTCATTGAGCTTGAACGACGATGACAGAGGAGAGGAATCATGCCCCTACATCAATACGGTATTCTCAAAGGACGGCCAATTCAAAAGCGTTTGGGTATGGGGCAAAGCCCCCATTATCAAATTCATATTGTTGATGACGAGACGGACTATCGCATTGCCATCAATGTGAAATCGAAGTTAAGCCCATCGGAATTGTTATACGTGGTGGATGAACGATTTGAGCATTCGCTGCTGGCGGAGCTGGAAACGCAGCCAATGGGTTTTACGCTTTTGCCCAGCCAACCGGACAGTCTTGCGTTGGATTTTATTCGAGGGAATCTGTTTGATCGTGGTGATCTTATTCCTCTTCCCCATGATGTGCCTGGGCCTGATAATGATTTAAATGAAAAAATCGATGCGCATGTGACGCGGGCGCTCGCAGAAGAAGATGCCGTCGTGTATGCCTTTGGCGAACGATGGGGACCGGAGGCCAACAGTCGGGACAAGTATTTTGGCTTTCGACCAGGGAACGGCATTCACGATATTCACATGAATCAGGGTAACGTTGGCCGGTTTGTGAAGGATGACGGTGTCTGGCAAGACGGGGCACTCATGATTCACTTTCCCAGCGAGGATCGGTGGGTAGCCATTTTTCTGGCATTTCAGTCGCAGTCGTGGCACACCGACGATCAGACCGGGCACACGATTCCAATGGAACCTGGGAAAGACCCGCAAGGACAGATCAACATCATCGCGGCGCAGGTGAATCCTGAAGGTGGCGATGTAGGAAGAGAAACCGTCACGCTCTTGAATCTAACGCCAACCCCGATCGATATCTCAGGTTGGGGAATTTTGGATAAGCATAAGAAGCGTGAGATGCTGACCGGCGTCATAGATCCGGGTGAAGCCGTGCGCGTGACCTTAACGGGGAACGGAGCTCAACTTTCCAACAAAGGCGGGATCATTACTCTGGTAGATCAGAATGGTATGAAGATAGATGGCGTGTCGTATACGAAAAAGGATGCTGAGCGGCAAGGGTGGACACTGGTTTTCTAAGAGCATGAAGCGCCCTTCATGAGGCGAAAAAAGTAGAAAAGTCCTCCTCCGAGATACGTTCTTTTCTTCCACGAGCGACGGTAGCACGACAATCATGTCGATTGTGGTTCTTCTTTGAGTTGAATGGTTTCGACACGAACCCGGGCCAGACCTTTTTTCGCAAATCCTAACCGTTGAGCAGCCCCCCAACTGAGATCGATAATCCGTTTTCCGGACTCGGCATTATGGATGCTCGGGAACGGCCCGCGATCGTTCACCCGTACAATAATGGATCGGCCATTCTCAAGATTCGTGACTTGGACGTTTATGGGCAATGGCAAGTATTTGTGCGCGGCGGTGAGTCCTTTCGGGCTAAAGGCCTCGCCGTTTGCCGTCATATGCCCACCTTTTTGTCGTCGTGTTTCCGCGCCGTACCATGACGCGATACCTGTCTCTTGGTATGTTTGGGCCATTGCGACTGTCATCGGCACATAGCGACGACCTTTAACGGTATAGGGAGCAGTTTTGACGCGGCCTTGTCGAATAGCCTCTTTGACCGGCAGTCCATCGACGGTTTCGAGATCGTCGTTCATAAGAGGCCAATCGAATGGTGCCTGTACGACTTCGAACGTAAACTTTCCAATTTGGTAGATGACTTTCGATGTTCCGACTGTCAGTTCATAAGCCCCCTTGATCACCCACACCGTTCCCTTTACTGTCCCCGATACGACATTGGCTGTCCCTTTGATTATAGAACAGCTCGGCATGGCCGCTCCGACCAACAAGATCAAAAGACTAACGAAGGCGAAAGGCCGTATGACCGATACCCATAGATGGTGACGTGTCGGTGTACGTACTTGGCCGTTATGTATCAACCATCCCCACGACCGTAAGAAGTTGTTCACAAATGATCTCCACAATGCTGCGGGCTCTCGTTACAATACCATGTTGCGCTTTGGTTTTTGGGAGCAAGGGGAACGGCTCCGTGACGGCAGCTTCTCTTGCGTCATGAAATGATCTTCATCCTATGCGATTTCTGAAACAGGATTGTCGGACTGAATGGGCGCATTGGCTCATGCTTGGGGCCCTGAGCATCCTCGCATTCTTTTACAACTTGCCGTCATCGCTGTTTGGAGTGACGGAAGGCCTGTATGCAGCCGTGACCGAGACGATGGTGCGGACGGGTGAATATGTGCATCTCAGCCTGCATGGTCAGTCGTATTTCAACAAACCTCCCTTATTTTTTTGGTTTCAAGCCCTCTCCACGAAAATTTTTGGGTGGGGGGAAACGGCCTTGCGTTTCCCTTCAGCTCTCTTAAGTTTTGGGACGGTGGTCGTGACCTATTGGGTGGGAAGAACATTGTACTCGGCAACAGCCGGCTTCTGGGCGGCTTTGGTCGTCATCACGAGTTATGTAACGTTGTGGTTTGGGCAAATGGCAATCATCGACCCCGTGCTGACCTTTTTCATGACTTTGGGTATCTTGGGATTGGTCCGGGCTTACTTTCAAGAAGGGACATCCTGGTGGTACGTCGTTGGCTTTGTGGCATTGGCTTTTGGAGCCATGGTGAAAAACCTTCACGCGTTCGCGATGCCGGTCATACTCTTTCTCGTGTTGCTCTGGATCTGCCGCGATAGAACGCCCCTGAAATCCTCTGCCTTTTGGGTTGGTTTGATGGTGTTTGTGGGACTTCTTGGATCGTATTATGCCTACTTAGGCCAAGAGTTTATTCAGCATTATGTTTTAAAAGAAAATGTACAACGCATGACCAAGTTAGCTGGAGATACCCAAGGAAGCGCTTTCGATGCGTATTTCGGGAAACGTCCTATTATGTGGTATGGCTTTGTCGTGTGGTTTGATTTTTTCCCCTGGTCCCTTCTACTCCCTTCCGGACTGCTTGTTCTCTGGACACAACGGCCATTGCAGCGGTATCCCAGAGAAGCGTTTCTTCTCATGTGGGTACTAGGATATTTTCTGGCCTTTTCCTTGTTTCCGGAAAAACATGAACGGTATCTCATGCCGATGGTTCCCGGGGTCGCGGTCTTGATTGGGTATTTCTATCACAGAGTGTTTGAGACGCGAGATCTCGAGGTCTGGAAGTCTGCGATGTATAAACCCACGCTCGGTCTGTTGAGTCTTCTCTGTCTCGTCTTAGTGTTCTTGGCCCCGTTTCTTTTACATAAAAAATGGAACCTGCCGACGGATGTATTCCCGTGGTGGTATCAACTGACGATACTTGCCGGGATCGGAGTCTTGCTCTATTCGATGGCCAGGAAGAGAGTCACTGTTGCTCTAAGGATGGTGGGGGTATTGTCTGTCGCGCTGATGGTCGGCGTTGTCGTTTTCGTTGTACCCGGTATTCATGCCGTGGCATCGCCCAAACTCATCATGACGGAGGTCCAATCGTATTTGCACAATCCCAATGATCCTATCCGGACGTTTCAACATTGGAACTGGCGGAGTGATGAGGATCTGTACTATTGGCAACATGTTCATAATGGTGCTGGTGTGATTGGGGGAGAACGCAGTGATCAACATGCCTTGGAAGTATTAGAGCACCAAGTCGAGCAATCAGGATCTCTGATTATTTTGATGACTGAAAGGCAATATGGAGAGATTGTTAACCCCTCCCCCAAACTTTCGACAACGGTCCTAAGGAAATTTCTGAGACCGAAAAAGACAATTCTGTTGGTTTCAATAGCGTTGAAAGCGTAAGTTGACTTTACATTCCCAAGCTAGTCAATCCCTTCAACGATAGTCGACGTTTCGGAGCGCGTTTCAAGGCTTGCTCAAATTCTTCCTTTGCCTTTTGGGGTTGATCTAGTTCCGTGTAGATTTCTCCCAACAATTCATGAGTTGGTTTAATAGGAATTGGAGGACCATAATCGTAGGGCAAGCTATCTTCTAGAGCAGCCGCTTCACGCAAGACTGTCAAGGCCTTTTGCGTGTTTGATTCCTGAAAAAGAATCATTCCCTCAAGTTCTTTCGCCATGCTGCGCCCTGCCACTTCGTCTTGAGAGAGGGAAGCGTCACCCTGGCGGTTTAAGCGTTCAGTCAGTTGATCGAGCGCTTGCTGGGCGACAGACAGGTTGTTTGTATGAACTGCACTCATCCCGATGGCAAAGAGTTCGCTGGCGGCAAAGGATAATCGAAGCCCGCTTCGGTCGTCATTGAGATGACTCGTCTTCCATTCCTGAGTCTCGATGGTATAGATCGCTCGCATGGACGCTCGATACTCTCTGGCGTAGCGTGATTGGGACTGTTGTGCATCTTCTTCAATGATGGTTAAGACGCGTTTGGCTTCCTCTTTCTTTCCGATTTGCAGGTAGGCGTACATGAGCCACTTGAGCGTATGGTAGGGCCTGGCTAATATTGTGAGTCCTTGCTGTGCGATTCGTGCCTCACTTGATGCCCACGAGGCTTCGTTCGAGGCAATCACGTCCTCCCACATCCCCAAAGCCATGAAAATGTGTGACGGCATGTGCTGCGCATGCGAGGCAGCTGGAGCGAGTGACGAATAGATTTGAGCTGCATGCAAGCCCAATGGCGCGTGAATGGGGTCATCATAGGAATGAATTAAATAATGCACGGCGCCTGGGTGTTCGGGGTTCTTCCGAAAAACATCTTCTGCGATGGCTGCTGCTTGCATATACGTTGCCGTGTCGCGTTGACCTTGCGCGCTTCCCAGCATGGCTAAAGCCAAAAAAGCTTTGGCCTCCAGATCATGAGGAAACTCTTCAGAGAGCTGGCGCATCGCATCGGCATAGGCCCGGTCGCGTGCCTGCTTGTTTCCCGTTCCATACAGGGCTTCAACCGCCCGTATGTACCCTTGTTCTCGCTTTGTCGAGGCTTTGGCTAATCGAACTTTCGGGTCCGAGGCAAGTCGAGAAAGAATGGTGCGGCCTTCTTTGAGATTTTGTTCGCCCCATAGCGGGTGATTTTCGGTCATCGCTTCTCCCCAATAGGCCATGGCAAAGTCCGGAGCTATCCGTTGAGCCTGTTGAAAGGCCTCTTTCGCATCGTCATATTGAAAGTTGTGGAGAAGGAGCACGCCACGAACAAACCATGGTTGTGCGTCAGAGGGTCCCGATGTCGGAAAATCAATCTGTCCGAGTCCAACGATGGATGGTGCTGTTTTTTCCGATGAGTCAGCGGGGACAACAGTTGTAGTTGCTATCCATAAAAGTCCAGTCAGTCCCAGGATAGGCAAGAAGAGATTCGCGCATCGCTTCATGGGACCATCCTTGAAACATCTGGTCGTGTATCTCGAACAAAACCCTTCTGGTTGGGCATGTGAACAGCGGGAAGTGTTTGCGCATTCAAGATGGTGGATTCTTCGATGATCCCGTTCCGAAACAGAATCCAGGCGACAACGGCATAGACTTGTTGAGGAGATAAAGACTGTGGGGCGTTCAATGGCATAGCCCGATAAATATAATCGTATAATGTCGTGGCATACGGCCAATAGCTTCCTACGGTCTTCAGTGGCTGATTGGTCGTGAGTGTGTCACGACCTCCAATGAGGATTGGCATGGGACCTTCTATTCCTGTAAGACCATGACAGGATGCGCATATGTTTGTATAGACGGTCGCACCCTCTATAACGGTTCCCTGTCCTGAAGGGAGACCCTCACCATTCGGTGCAATGTCAATATTCCACGCGTGAATTTCTGCTTGTGAAGCAGGGCGGCCAATATTGTACGTTGGGGTATGTTCAGACTCGGCTGCAGCAGAAACGAGAGCCGAGACACATATGAACATAACGGTCATGACCCATATGGGTGTGAGAGTCCATTTGTTAGATGTGAACATTGTGGACCTTCCCGTCTTCGGTGATTTTCCAACTTTGAATGGCGTTGTTATGGTAGTACGAATGTGTTCCACGGATGGCAATGAGGTCGGCAAGAGTCGGTTGAACATACCCGGTCTCATCGTGGCAACGACTTTGAAGAATCGTTGCCTGTCCATTCCACTCCCAGGCTAAACGAAAGCGTGTATGGCACATGGGTAGAACGGGTTGTTGTAGCGCAGCGGCTTGCCAAGATTGTCCCCCATCCGTACTGACATCGACATGCGTAATCCGGCCACGCCCGGTCCAAGCCAATCCTCGAATTTCGACAAAACCGGGTTTTTCTAATTGTTGTCCGCCTGAAGGGAACGTGATGACCGACTTGGCTTCCATGTCAAAGGTGAATTGTCGCGCTGTCCCGTCCGGCATGAGGTCGGTATATTTCGAAGTTTCTTCGCGAGTCATTGCGGGACTAGTCATCAGTTTGAGACGCCGCAACCACTTTACACATGTGTTGCCTTCCCAGCCTGGAAGGAGTAAGCGCAACGGGTAGCCCTGTTCAGGACGAAGCGGTTCGCCGTTTTGTGCATAGCACAACAGTGCCTGCTCAAGTCCAGCGTCAAGCGGGATGCTGCGTGTTAACGCTGCTGCATCACTCCCTTCAGCTAGCATCCATTTGGCCTCGGACCTGATCCCGGCCTCGTGAAGGATCGTGGCGAGTGAGACACCTGTCCATTCACTGGTGCTCGTCAGGCCGTGCGTTTCTTGTACGGTGCGTCCTTTGGGACCGTTCCATTCTTTCCCGGAATTTCCCGAACATTCAATAAACGCCAGGCGGGATTCGGCGGGAAATCGTTTGAGCTCTTCCACGGTAAAGATCATGGGCTGGTGGACCAGTCCATGAACTAACAGACGATGTTTCTGTGGATCGATAAGGGGAACGCCATTATGATGCCGTTCAAAATGCAGAGCCGAGGGGGTGATGATCCCAGATAACTGTTGCAGCGGGGTCAATGATCGTGTGGAAGTGGTCAACCGTTGAGCATGCTCGAACGTCGCACGCGTTCCATACGCAGAGGCTTCCATGCCTGGAGTGCGAGCCGGATCGCTGGGGGAAGATGCGGTTGCCGCCGATGTTGGGGTGAGCATGTGAGCCGCTGTAACAGCCAATGTCGACGAAGCGGTAAGCAGAAACGTTCGACGGTTAAGAGGAGAGTCTGTTTCCGGGTTATCTGATGATTCAGAATGAGATGATGGGTTTTCGGCCAAAGGCGCGTCGTTGTTGTTCATGAGAATCTCCTGACTATCCGAACTCTCGCTATTCTTGTATTATAAGAATCGAAGAGCTGTAACTTCCACCGGAGGTGTGAAGGCTCCAACGATCATACGGGAACCATTGCGGATATAGAAGATGAAGTCAAGTGGGATAGGCCGGGGCTACGAACACGAAACAATGTGGACGGTTTACGACAGATGCTCTAGCAGATCAATCGTCATGAAACGATGCGTGTCATAAGGCGAGTCTCTCTTGTGGCAGTGGTGGGAGTTTCACGATCACAAAACCGAGAATGAAGCGAAACATCAATCTGAAGGCACCATGATGGAGGAAGCTAACTGTTCCATTGACTTAGTATTAGTATCAAAATCCGGTGTGCCCACTTCTTGGTTCTGTACGGGCATGATGACGTGCATCGGTGAGGTGATCGGAGATAGTTCCGCTATTTGATGTAATCGCCCGAGCATCCATGGTGTCAAGAGTTGGCCTTTGGGGATCAGCACTTTTCCGGTTGTGTCGGTGATCGGTTCTCCGACAATCATATTCGGTTCGAGTTCGTCTAACTCGAGTGTGGCTACGGTATGCTGTTGCTCAGGGACAAACACGGCATAGAGAGCTTGAAGCACGTCAGGATCATAGAACCCTGTTCGACTCTGGAGTTCCTGGAACGCTTCTATTCTTGGGATGTTTTTTGTGCGAAGTGTGTCAAAGTCTAATGCGACTTTCAGGAGGCGGGCACCTAAGGGAATGTCGTAACCCTTAACGGCGTTTCTCGGTGTTCCCGAGCCATCGAAATGTTTTAACTGATATTCAATCATCATTGACACTTCTTGCATTCGAGGAATTCTTGCAAGAAGGTCCGCTCCGGTCGGGGGGCATTGTTCGTAAATTTGTGTTTCTTCAGGGGAAAGGGATTCACCTGTTTTAATCTTTTCAAACAATGAATTCGGGGCAATCACGTAGCCGATTTGCGATAGGGAAGAGGCAATTTCAAATTGCCAGATATTGGGTAGTTTCATATATTCGGCAAGGCCTTGCACGTAGCGTTTAATCCGTGAGGCCTTTCCAAAGGCTTCGGGATCAATAATGGCCAACACATCGGCCAAGGCTTTTAGGCTTCCGGTGAGTGTTTCTTCTAGGAGTTCCTTTTCCGCATGGATGAGGTGATAGTGTTGAATGCCATCGGAGACGGCTTTGATTAATGTTTCCGGGGAGCAGGGTTTGTTCAAAAACCGGAAAATGGCGCCCTCATTGACGGCATCGACGACTGCCGCCATATCTGCCTGTCCCGAGAGCATCATGCGGACGCTGTCAGGGGCAAGGGCTTTGACCATGGCAAGAAATTGCGTTCCGTTCATTCCCGCCATCCGGAAATCTGACACGATAAGCGGAAATGGTCCATGGGTAGCTAATGTCGAAAGGCCCGCATCTGCTCCCTCGGCAATTTCAACCTGAAAGAACTTACGAAGACTGCGTTGATATCCCTCCAATACCAACGGTTCATCATCGACAAACAGAACTTTTTCCATGGTAGAGACTCCTTTTATAACCCCGAGGCGTTGCAGATTTCTCGCCATGTCGATAGGTGGCCGGTAAGGTTAAGGCTGTCAATGTAATCTTCTTGAATGCCTTGTCCATCACGGAGTTGACCGGTATGCATGTTTTCTGTGTGCAGAGCATTCGCGATATGGACGGCTGTTAATGGGGTGAACTGCTGGGATTCGAGTTTCTTGGGTTGATGATGGAAGGCCACAGCTTCGACCACTGGATGCCGTAATCCCCAGAGTCCAAGAAGATAGCCACCCAATTCTGCGTGTGATGCCGACATGATCTGTTGTTCGGCTACATGGAGTGAAATGTGTTGTGTGTTCGACAACTCTATTGCTGCGGTGAACTGATCGGGAAGTTGTGAGGCAAGAAGTAGAGCGCCAACATCGTGAAGCATGCCTGCGGTCAAGGTGTCGGCAATTAAGGAGTTGTCTAATCCCTCGGCCTGTGCAATTCTTCGTGCATATTCTCCCGTTTGAATACTGTGTTCCCATAAGGCTTCAACGGAAAATCCGGCGATGGCTTGAGGCGTGAGTTCTTCGAATACCTGAACCGTGAGCACCAGCGTTTTGAGTGTTTCGATTCCGAGGTAGGAAATGGCTTGGCTGGGGCTCGAAATTTGTCGTGGCAGTCCGAAAAACGCAGAATTTACGAGTTTAAGTATCTTGGCAGTCATCCCCATATCTTTCTCCACAATCGTGGAGATACGCTCAAGGGTTGATTCTGGATCTTCCAGTGTACGGACGAGTTCGGCATAGAGTGAAGGCAAAGTCGGAATGGTGACCATTTGCGATGCCAGTTCTTTCAATGTGGGATCTTCCAGCACGGCACTCAAGGCACAGGTTCGCGAAATTGTTGTTTTGAGCATATCGGCGTCGCATGGTTTGGACAGAAACTGATGCGCCGGTCCAACGGCTTTCAGAATGGTTTCCTCTCCCGCCTGTCCGGTCAACAGCAGTCTCGTCATCTGCGGGTATTGCGATCGCACGGCGGTGAGCAGTTCGACTCCATCCATCCCTGGCATTTTCACGTCGGAGACGATGACATCGTAAGGGGCCTGCGCGAGATGGGCGAATGCGTCTTGGCTACTATTGGCAAAATCCATATCCCATTCCCCTCGCATCGACCGGAGCATGCGCTGAAGCCCTTGCAAGATATTGGAGTCGTCATCGACGAATAAGATTCGACGTTTCATCATTCTCAATTCCTAATTATGCGCGACCGAGCCGCTGGACGTTTCCGTCTGTGTTGGTGTGATTGGAAGAAGGATAATAAATGTGGTCCCTTTTTCAGGGATGGATTCCACCGTGAGTGTTCCCTGATGTTTATTCACCACGACATCATGGGCAATGGCTAAGCCTTGGCCGGTGCCCTTTCCCACGTCCTTGGTTGTGAAGAATGGATCGAAGATTTTGTGTTGGATAGATTCAGGGATTCCGGGTCCGGTATCGGAAATGCGAATCTCCACATTCGGTCCGACCGTGCCTGCGGTAATTAGAATCGTGCCTTTTTCATCGCCTGTGTTCTGGTGGCCGACATCGGAAATGGCATGTGCCGCATTCACGATAATATTCAAGAACACTTGATTTAGTTCGCCTGGAAGGCAGGGGATAACCGGAAGATCATCTTCAATCTGCATCTCGACTTCGGCCACATATTTCCATTCGTTGCTCGCGACTGTAATGGTGTTTTCAATGGCGTGACGCAGGTCCGTCGGTTTCTTTTGGGTGTTTCCCGGGTGCGAGAACTCTTTCATGGCACGAACGATTTTTGCGACGCGATCCACGCCATCAAGCGATTGTCCGATGGCTTTGGGTACTTCGTCGGTCAGGTATTCGAGGTCGGCTTCTGTGATGGCGGCCCGGCCCGTCGCCAGCAACTCGGGATCGACGACTCCAGCTTCTAAGGCCTCGTGGAGGGATCCGTATGCGGTCAGTACGCCATCAAGACTGGCGAAGCTGTCTTTAAGGAATTGGAGGTTGTCGTTGACAAACTGAATGGGCGTATTAATTTCATGGGCAATGCCTGCCGCTAAATGGCCGATCGATTCCATTTTTTGCACGAGACTGAGCTGCGTTTGGAGTTGCTTTTTTTCCGTCATATCCGTGGCCAGAATGAGATGCCCGGAGATGTGCTGATCTTCCCCCATAATCGGCGTCACGAACACTTCTAGGATGCCTTCTTGACCATCGGGTTTCGTAAAGGTCACTTCGTTCAGACAAATTGTTTTTTCAACCGTCAGGCAATCTAAAATAGCCAGGCAAATCGGTTGCATATCGATAGGAATGCCTGACGCTAAAAAGGGTTTGCCCAAAACCTGATCTGCGGAAAGTGAAAAGGTATTCTTTGCGGCGTTATTCCAGCGCATAATGCAATCGTTTCGATCAATGCCAATGAGGATGGAGGACAGGGAGGCGAGTAGTTTATCCGTGAACAAAAACGAGTTTTTCAGGGCCTTATCGGCCTCGATACGGTCCGTAATATCATTAAACACCACAACCGCTCCGGATACGGTGGTTCCATCAAGTATGGGCGTGCTTGTGTACGAGATCGGGAACGATGTGCCGTCTTTGCGCCAGAGTATTTCGTCTTCTGAATGATGGGATTGCCCATCGTGTAAGGTCGAAAAAAGAGGGCAGTGTTCCCATTGATACGGTGATCCATCGGAGTGTGTATGGTGGATGATCGCATGCATGGAGCGTCCGATTAAGTCACTTGCCTCATGCCCTAACATGCGAGCCGCTGCTTGATTGAGAAAGGTTGTCTTGCCTTCGGAATCCAATCCATAAATGCCTTCTCCGGCTGATTGGAGAATATTGTGATGATGAAGGCTCAGCTGTTGGAGCGCATGTTCCGTGTGCTTGCGTTCTTCGATTTCCGAGGCGAGCGACGTATTGACGTCCATCAATTCCGTTGTTCGTTTGTCAACTTGAGCTTCCAGGTCTTGTGAATCACGACGGAGTCGTGTCAGCCCGAACAGAATTCCGCCAATACCGAAGGCGATGATACTCAGAAAAATTAGGACGGTGTCTTGCAGGTTTTCCCGCAATTGTATAACAGCGTCTTCGAGCGGATGGATGACTTCTAGCACGCCACGCACGTCTCCCACCTTCCAATCCGTTTTGGGACTGTCGGGGTGTGTGTTGTGACAGTCGATGCATGTCTCGCGCATACGGTCGGCTGTGGCGTAGCGTAACACGCTTTTCCCGTTGAGGGTCGTAAACTGAAAAAACGGTTCTTGAGGATTGTTCTTGAGTTGGTGAAGCGCTTCTCGCTCAAAGTTGTCAACAGGACCGCCATCGGTTCGAGACGGAAATGGATAGTCGCTGTAGAGTCTGACTTGGCTCCCGGTGTGTGTTGCGTTCAGACGTTTGCCTAGTTCGATGCTGAGGGTAGCCGGAAGAGGGATCGCACCGTCATGCTTAGTGTAATCATGAAGAACTTCAACGCCAACGCTTGAGGCTCTCGCCACAACTTCGGATGTATAGACAGCGCGAAAATGTGTGAGCGTCTCTGCAAATTTTTTAGTTTCCTCTAGCGCTAATGATTGAATTAAGTTGTTGGAAACCGTGTTCAGCTGCCAAAGAATGCCAACAATGCCTACTAGGGACAGAATGATTAACGGAGGGATGGGTCGCTCTATGATCCTGGTCCACATATGAGGGGGCCCTAGTTGTCGTGACCCGTAGGCATGGAGTGCTCAAGGAATCGTAATGGAGCACGGCCTGTTGTTTTGAATTGTCTCTTCATGATGGTATTCTGCTGTCTTACGTATCGGTTGAAACTCATAAAATATTGACGGAATCATTGGGGTGACCAGATTGCGAGAAAACGGTCTATTTTAGGGTTTCTTGAAATCCTGCCAGAGTTCCGTTGATCAACAGTACTTAGTTGTAACTATGTAGTTTCATTTCGCGAATTTCCTCTATCACTACACGTGAAGAGAAGACATCGTTCATAATCTTTTGTCCAGGAGGCTTGCGTCAGATGCTTAAACGACAGTTGTTTTTAGTGAGTTTTGTCATATGGGTGTGTGCAACTCCGGTTCAAGCCAAAATCCAGGAGCAGACCATTCCCTACACTCACGGGGAAACGCAGCTTCAGGGATATCTCGTCTGGGATGATTCGATAAAGGGCAAACGTCCAGGCGTGCTCGTTGTCCATGAATGGTGGGGGTTGAATGCGTATGCAAAAGCACGGGCGAAGCAATTAGCCGAAATGGGCTATGTCGCGTTTGCTGTGGACATGTACGGAACAGGTAAAGTCACCGACCATCCGAAACAGGCTGGAGAGTGGATGAAAGAAACGACGGCGAATGTGAAAACCTGGCAAGATCGAGCAATCGAGGGGCTTAAGGTTTTTCAAAAGCAGGACATGGTGGATGTCGAAAGCGTTGCTGCCATCGGATATTGTTTTGGCGGAGCCACCGTTGTGCAGCTAGTCTACAGTGGAGCGCCGGTACGAGGCGTCGTCAGTTTTCACGGAGCCTTACCACTACCAAACAAGGGGCAAGCCATCAACACGAATGCCAAGGTGCTTATTGCCCATGGCAACGAAGATCCGTTTCTCAAAGAAGAGCACATTCAACAATTTCGTAGTGCGTTGGAAGAGGCTGACCTTGACTGGCAGATGGTCATCTACGCGGGCGCTCGTCATAGTTTTACCAATCCCGGTGCCGATAAGGTTGGAATGGATGCCCTTAAATATAACAAGAAAGCCGACGAGCGCTCTTGGAAGCATATGAAACTCTTTTTTGATGAGTTGTTTGGGAAAAAGTAGAAAAACTTGAATTTGACTTCTTTGAATACCGAGGCGATCAACGGACAAGACGAAAGAGTACCTCCTCTCTTTTTAGAATGTTGAAATGTGTAGTGTTCGGAATGCTGAACGCCCTACGCTAAAGAAGATAGACTCATTGACAATCAAGTAAATTCAGGGAAGATGTCATAATCATGATGAGCAACGATTGGCGATTAGATGTCTTGCCGCCGTCACAACGGCAATTATGGGACGAATTGATTGATATCCCCGACGAATTCACGTTGTATGGGGGGACGGCGATTGCGTTGTATTTAGGGCATCGGCAGTCCGTGGATTTCGACTTTTTTAGTTTTCAAGACTGTGATCCGGAGGCTTTACTTCGTCACATACCATTTTTGCACGAGGCCATGGTTATCCAGCAAGCTCCTAACACCCTGAGTTGTTTGGTTGAGCGCGGGGAAAAGGTGCAAATTTCCTTTTTTGGCGTGAAAGGACTGCGCCGCATAGACCTTCCCAATGTGGTAGAAACCAATCAGCTCAAAGTCGCCAGTTTGCTTGATTTAGCAGGGATGAAAGCCGCCGTCGTCCAGAAGCGTGCACAGGCCAAGGATTATATCGATATGAGCACGATGATTGAGCGAGGAGCTGTTGATTTGCCGACGGCGTTGGCTGCGGCCCGCGTGATTTATGGGCCGTCGTTTAATCCCGAATTGACTCTGAAGGCATTTTCCTATTACGGAGATGGAAATCTTGAGACTGTGCCCGAAGAACAAAAAGAGTGCCTCTTGCGAGAGGTGCGGTCTGTTGATCTTACGTATGTGTCTGAATTGGAGAAACGTCTAATGTCCAATCATTGAAAGTCATGAAGTTCATGAATGCCCTACCCGTCACAGATGAACTTGTCCAGGTTGCGGAACGAATTATGTGGTTTGACAGGCCACAGAACGCCTTAGCGAATCCCATTCTCTTTCTGAACTATGCTATGCGTTATGCCATGCCTGAAGACATGAACGTGATACGGCGCTATGTGTCTGACGATGACTTACGTGAAGCGTTGGTGAACGCTCATCCCGGCATTATCGATGGCCGCTCCTGGGCGTACTGGCATTTAAAACTCGATATGTACCCGCCGCCGAAGCTTCCAGAACGCCATCTAGAAGATGTCAAAGTGGAGAGGGCAATACCTCGAAATCCGTAATCGACATGTCTCTGCGCCCATGCGAAAGCGTCCGTTGTGAATGAACAGGTGATGCGGAAGGTGAAGCGACTTCTCTTTGAAGGACATGCTCTACACTGTTGTAAGGATTTGCAAATGAGGGCTGAAGAGTATGCCCAATCACGGGCGAAACAAGCAGCACGAACGCCAAAGTGTTCATTGCCCATGGCAATGAAGAACCGTTTCTCAAAGAAGAGCACATTCAACAATTTCGCAGTGCTTTAAAAAAGCTGGAGTGGATTGGTAGATGATTGTCTACGCGGGAGCCCGACATAGTTTTACCAACCCTGGTGCCGACAAGGTTGGAATGGACGCACTCAAATATAACAAGAAAGCCAACGAGCGTTCCTGGAAACATATGCAGCTCTTTTTTAATGAACTGTTTGGGGGATCCAAATAGCGATTCTCGCACAGCGCGGTTCTGTTTTCTGGCCCTCTTTGGTGTGGGAACCTAGGCAAATACACATCATGATCATCTCAAAAAGAGTACACCCAAAATGAGGGGGCCAAAAATCAGCACAAAAAAGATGAGATTTAGGCTAAGGTTCGGGCATAGCGCAAGGCCGATCGTGGCTAAGTATTGTCTGTCCCAATTGCCCAAGGAGGACCTGGCAGGGATCGCCCAATCTGATCGCTACCGCAATCAACAGAGCGTCTGCGGAGTTCACTCTATTTATTACCGCATTGATGAACAGAATGTAGAAATTAGGCACGTATTGGGAAGACAAGATTCTGAGAGACGATTGTGGGGAGGCAAGTACGAATGAAAGTAGAGGACGACCTCATACGCATGCATCAACATGGCGTTTGCGAGCATAGCGAAACACAGGCCGGCAAATATTATGAGGCTTTTGGGGATCGATTTGAACAACTGAATGAATATATCTGCACAGCAAGTCCATCCATGACATTCTAAGGTGAGAAGATAAGGAGTAGGGTATGCTAAAAGCCAAATTCACGGAAAAACAGGAAGCATATATTTCATCGCAACTTGAATATGGTGATTATCAGAATGTCAGTGAAGTAGTAAGAGATGCGCTGAGATTACATGAAGTATACCGGCATCGAGTGTTTGAGGAACTGCGGGCAGAAATTGCAAAGGGATGGGATGGAGTTTTCAGTACACGAACGGTCAAAGATATTGTTCAGGCTAAAGTGAGGTCGAGGAAGATTGCTTGAAGGTCAAGTCCGAGTCCGTTCAACCCATCCACATCGTAAGAGTTCTTCATGACAGTCGAGATGTGTTCAAGTTTCTGACCTAACTGTTCTCCGTCTTTGCCGTATTGATGATCGCCAGATCATATTCACGGAAACTCTCCTTTATACTTTAATAAGACACCAAAAAAATTTAAAACGAATATGAAAGACTATGTCAGGAATGGGTGGGGTGGGATAGAAAACACATCGGGAGCCGCATGACGCGGCTCCCCTCTGGAGTGAGAGTTATCGGACGGCGATCTGGCGTGGCCTGGCATCTTCCCGCTTGGGGAATCCAATGGTCAGGATTCCATTGGTGAAGGATGCATCAGCTTTATCCCATTGTAGGTTTGTCGGCAAGCGGAACGATCGTTTAAACGAAGCCGAATTGACTTCTCTCACGTGATACCGTCGACTGGATTTCGCTTCCTTGTCATTGGCCTCCTCTTGTTTGCCTTCGACCGTTAAGACGCCCTTATCCACTTGAACATTGACTTGTTCGGACTTCCAGCCTGGCAGAGCAAGCTCGATCCCGAACGTGTCGGGATCTTCCCAGGCATTACTGGCAGGAGCCCAGCTGGCAACATCGTGATCGAAGGCTCGAACAGCATCGTTCAGTAATCGGTCAATCTGAATATCGAATGGCGCATATCGTGTGAGTGTCATGGCACCCTCCTTATCTCTATCATGTTATTGTGATCCGTTTTCTTGTTGTATCTCTCGCCGGCTTGTTGAATAGATAAGTCTATATTGGAAAAAGTCAAGTGACGAATGTTCGAAAACTATTCATGGAAGTAGGACTCGTGCGTATTGTCGCGATAATGTCGATTGAGTGGATAGGAGAAATGTGAGAGGAGGAGGGAGGGGGAGCGAAGTTATGTTTGTGGGCAAAATATATATTTTGATAGCTGGAAGTGCTGACCCCATTTCCATGGGGCCAGCATGCGCAAAACGGTACTAAGGTCTTGGCGGGTTTATGGTCTCCGACGGCTTGAGACTGGGATCTGACGGAGGCTCATGTGTGTCCTTCGATGCACGGGGCTTCCGGGTAGAATCATCCGGTGCGGTGAGTGGCTCTGGAATGAGCGCTGGGTAGCCTGTGTCCATGCGATGAGACCTCCTTGTTAATCGATTACGAACAGTCGACATTGACCCATCATTCATATTGTCGGCTGGGTGAAGCCTTGTGTAAAGGAAAATACGACCACAAGGTGGAATTTCTGGGACACAAAAACTTTTGTTACATTTTGTGCCCTCTTGACTCCTTCTCTCATAGTATTATCTGGTATACTATAGGATAATTCGCATAGCAGACTGCTTGATGGTCCCCGTATTATCGGGGATATCTTGGGCTCTTATTAAATTTAACACAACGCGATTACATCGAGGTTCTCATCAAGACCCATGTCGAGATTTGAACGCGAGAACATTGACCACCTTCTCGAGTACCTGAATCAACAGATAATCGGGCAAGAAGGTCTTATCCTTCGATTGCTCATTGCCTTGTTGGCGGACGGACATCTTCTTGTTGAAGGCGCTCCCGGTCTTGCCAAAACAACAGCGATTAAGACCTTGGCGTCGGGTCTTGAAGCTGATTTCCACCGCGTTCAATTTACTCCAGACCTCTTGCCCGCTGATATTACGGGGACAGATATCTACCGCCCGCATGACGGTTCCTTCACATTCCAACAGGGTCCGGTATTTCATAACCTGTTGCTGGCGGATGAGATTAACCGCGCTCCGGCTAAAGTCCAGGCCGCCTTGTTAGAAGCTATGGCTGAGCGTCAAGTCACGATCGGACGCACAAGTTATCCCCTCCCCGAACTCTTCATGGTCATGGCGACTCAGAATCCCATTGAACAGGAAGGGACCTACCCCCTTCCCGAAGCCCAGCTAGATCGGTTTCTCATGTTTATAAAGGTGGGATATCCCACTGTTGAATCAGAACGGAACATTGCCAAACTTGTTCGTCGTCAGACTCAAGCGTTACCACCGACGGTGAGTCAGGGAATGCAATCTCCCATTCCACAAAAAATAATCTTTTCCGCTCGTCAGGAATTGTTTTCCCTTCATCTGGCCGAAAGTCTTGAAGAATATATTGTGCAGTTGGTGGTGGCGACCAGGAATCCAACGCCCTATAGCGAAGAACTCGGACGATACGTCCGGTATGGGGCAAGTCCTCGTGCGACCATTGGTCTTGAGCGATGCGCGCGCGCGCATGCCTGGCTCGCAGGGCGGGATTATGTTTCCCCAGAGGATATCCAAGCGATTGCGCCGGATGTGCTGCGGCACCGTGTCTTACTCTCGTTTGAAGCGGAAGCTGAAAATATCAGCACCGATCATGTGATTGCGGAGATACTCGCTCGTGTGGCCGTTCCCTGATCAAACGATTTCTAAGCCGGAATCTTTCTCTGCGAACAATCATGATTCCGGAACAACCGTACAGTTACGTGAATTGATTGATGCGCGACATGCAATTACCGCATTAGGCATGGGTGCCAAAAAAGGCGTATATTCGCTCTTGGCAGGCGGGGAGCGATCGCCTTTCAAGGGACGAGGCGTCGACTTTGATGAAGTTCGGCGTTATCAAGGTGGCGATGATGTCCGGCATATGGATTGGCGCGTGACGGCACGGTCGGGTGAACCGCATCTTAAAATCTTTCGTGAAGAGCGGGAGCGTCCCGTCTTTATCGTGGTCGATTATTCCCACTCCATGTTATTCGGGACGAAAATTGCGTTTAAGTCGGTTGTTGCGGCTCGCGCCGCCAGTCTGTTGGCGTGGGCTTCCCACCACCGGGGCGATCGCACCGGCGTCGTGGTGTTTTCAAGTCATGGACACCAAGAGCGGCGTCCACGTGGAGGAAAGTCCGGAGTGCTCCGCGTATTAGATGTCTTAGCGAGACATCATCAACAAGCACGAGAACCCCATCCATCCCAGTCTTTTGCAGAGGAACAGAGTCATTCGTCCTTTGTCTCTGCCCTAGCTCGCGTAACACGTACGGCTCGTCCGGGGAGTTTGATCTTCCTATTGAGCGACTTTCGAAACGTGAATGCACAAGCCCTACCGTATCTGAAGCAACTGAGCGTCCATCAAGACGTCGTGAATGTATTGGTGTTTGATCCGCTTGAGCGCGATCCACCGGCTGCAGGAGTGTACCGTGTCACGAATGGCATAGACTTCGGCGTGTTAGACTCTCGCTCGACGTCGCTTATTGAGGGCTATCGTCGACAATTCCGTGAGCGATTGGAGTTCGTGGAACAACTGAGTCGACAGCATGGCATGGGATTTTTTTCGATTGGGACTCACGAGTCGATTGCCGAAGCCGTTCTGCAAGGTCTCCGGAACGTTGGCGCCCGTCGAAAACATATCCCTGTAGGAAATGGAAAGTGAAAAATGTACATTGCCAAATATGAGATAGGTCTGAATGTCTGAGTCAGCCTTCTTCATTTTACACTTTGCATTTTTCATTGAGTCTATCTAATGGATCCACTTGAGCAACTACGTGACCTGCATATGCCCGATCCCGTTTCTGTTTGGCCACCTGTCTTTGGATGGTGGATCGTGCTGCTTTTCGCCATCATATGTGTCGCTATCGGGTTGTGGATCAAGCGGTATCGTCAGGCAACAGCTCCTCGTCGAGTCGCCTTAGCCGCGTTGATCGACTTACACACGTCATTTAACGAGACGCAAGACATCACCAAATTGATGGCTGGGCTTTCGCAATTGATTCGACGATACGCACTTGTGTGTTTTGGCCGTCAGAACGTTGCAGGGCTCACAGGAGCGGCGTGGCTTACGTTTTTGGATGAGCGAGGGAAGTCGCCACTATTTTCCAGTGAACGAATTCAGCAGGCCTTAACGGCTGTTCCATATGGTTCGCAGGGATCGGTGGATGCTGAAGAGATGGTGACGCTCGTCAAACGTTGGATCAAACAGACTCCCGTGCCGTCGAAGAGGACACCCGTATGATCTCACTCGCTTGGCCATGGGTGTTGGTGCTATTTCCGATTCCTTGGATAGTTCGACGTGTTGCCAAACCTGTCAAACATCTCGAGGAATCGTCATTGCGCGTCCCATTTTTTCAAGAAATCATGCGTATAGAAACCGGCGGTCAAACGATACAGAAAGAAACAATTTCGTCAAGGCGATTTTGGTTCGGGGTGGTGATTTGGGCCCTCTTACTGCTTGCTGCTGCGCGTCCACTGTGGATTGGTGATCCAGTAGCCTTACCAGTGAGCGGTCGCGACTTAATGATGGCTGTTGATATATCTGGAAGCATGGAAATTCCAGATTTTACTTTACAAGGGGAACAGGTTAATCGCTTGATGGTCGTCAAAAAAGTCGCCGGTGAATTCATCCAACGCCGGCATGGCGATCGTATCGGGTTAGTCTTATTTGGAGCGCAAGCCTATGTACAAACGCCCCTCACATTTGATCGTGATACGGTCCAGGCCATGTTGACGGAATCGGAAATAGGGTTAGCTGGAAAAGAAACCGCGATTGGCGATGCTATTGGTTTGGTTGTGAAAAGGCTCAAAGACCAATCGCATGAGAACCGTGTCCTGATTTTATTGACTGATGGCGCGAATACGTCAGGTGACATTCGTCCTATTCAAGCGGCAAAGTTAGCTGCAGAGCAAGGTATTCGCATCTACACCATCGGTGTGGGTGCCGATCACATGGAAGTGTCTTCGTTCTTTGGCAATCGAATGGTCAACCCTTCCAAGGATTTGGATGAAGATACATTAAAGACCATTGCTGAATTGACAGGCGGTGTGTATTTACGAGCGAAAGATTCAATGCAGCTTGATGACGTGTACCGCCAATTGGATCGTTTGGAACCGGCAGCCCAAGAGGCTGAACTTTTTAGACCGACGGATGAGCTCTATTCTTGGCCTTTAGGTTTTGGGCTTTTGCTTTCGGTTTTGATGGTGCTTGGTCTCATTCGAATACCGGTATTTGGTGCAAGGAGTTCGGTCTCCAAGCCTGTATCCATCTCACCTGCGGTGTGAGGGATTTTTAAATAGTGGATAAAGGGGGAAGTCGGTTTTACGGGTGCTAGGCCACGGTAGTTGTCTGTAATGAAGGCTATTGTGATGGGCAATCATTATATGCAGAACTGACGGCTGCTGGGAGCGAGAATTACAGGTGGCCTAGAGGCCACGGTCGCTGTATAGACAAATAGCCAAAGTGAGGCAATCTTTGTTGAGGAATGGATAGGGCAAATGGATGTTGGGATTACAGGTGGCCTAGTCCACGATAGTTGATGGGGCAATGGCTGATATTGGGCAATCTTTGTTGGGGAACGAGTAAGCAATGGAGGGTGCGATTACAGGTGGCCTAGGCATACATTTTTTGCGGCCGTGGTGGTTTCTTGGTTTCTTGCCGTTAGGCCTAATTGTATTCTTTCTTGTGCGCCAACGTGTGGGGGCGCAGGGGTGGGAAGCGGTGTGTGATGCGCATTTACTTCCGCATCTACTCGTTGGCAATAATCGGACGTCGTCTCGTGGTCCGTATATCCTTTTGGCGGTTGTCTGGTTTTTGTGCTTGTTGGCCTTAGCCGGTCCGGTGTGGTCGAAGTTGCCTCAGCTGGTATTTCGTGCGCAATCCGCTCTCGTGTTGGTGGTGGATCTTTCACGATCGATGGATGCACAAGATATCCAACCTTCCCGTCTGACTCGCGCAAAGCACAAAGTGCTGGATATTTTGAAGCGTCGGCAAGAGGGCCAAACGGCCTTGGTCGTCTTTTCGGGAGAACCTTATGTTGTCTCTCCGCTGACGGAAGATGCCAATACGATTGCCGCCATGGTTTCTTCGCTTGAAACCAGTCTGATGCCGGCTCTCGGAAGTCGCCCGGATCTGGCCTTGCTCCAAGCGCAGGACTTGTTGGAACAGAGTGGTATTTCGAATGGCACGATTTTGCTCATGACGGATGGAGTCGATATGAGCGACATTCAACCTGTGGTGAAGAAATTACGCAGTCAACAACACCGAGTGTCCGTGCTGGGGATCGGTACATCAGAAGGCGCCCCTATTCCACAAAGTGATGGGTTTCTCAAGGATGAGAATGGAGCCATTGTTCTTCCGAAATTGAACCCGAAAGAACTTAAGGAAGTGGCCAAGATGGGGAAGGGGCGATATGCCACCATACGTGTCGATGATCAGGATCTTGACGCGGTCCTCTCATCTGATTGGACGATCGAGAAGCAACAAGGCGATCCCACAACATCACGGACTACCGAACTATGGCGTGAGGAAGGGCCGTGGCTTGTTCTGGGAATTGTGGCGCTCACGATCCCGGCGTTTCGCTCGGGATGGCTCGGTATTGTTTTCGCCATGCTCCTGTTGACGCCGTCTCCAGGTCAGGCGTTCTTTGGTGAAGACTGGTGGTTCCGGCCTGATCAACGAGGTGTTCAGGCCATGAAGCAGAAAGATCCTCAAAAAGCGGCCACGTTATTTGAAGACCCGTCATGGAAAGGTGTTGCGAATTATCGAGCAGGCAACTTTGAAGAGGCGGTGGAAAGTTTCAGTCAGGATAACTCGCCCGATGGACATTTTAATCGAGGCAATGCCTTAGCCAGAGCAGGAAGACTTCAAGAAGCCCTAGAAGCTTACCAAACCGCTTTACAACAGGCGCCGTCCCATCAAGATGCTCAACATAACCATGCGTTGATTGAGGAGTTGCTGAAAGAACAAGAAGACCAGAAAGACTCTGATTCGACGGGGGATCCTTCACAAGACGACCAATCTTCGGAGTCCAAAGAATCAGAGGGAAAGCAGGCTCAAAAGAGTGAAGGTCAGGAAGGTCAGCAAGAGGGGAAAGAGTCCTCAGGCAATGCACAGGCTGGGACACAATCTGATGCAGGATCACAAGAGGACACAGAGACATCATCTCAGGATATGAAAAACCAGGCACCCCAGCCCTCATCAGGTTCTTCCGGAGAACAGCAAGAATCTCCCCCCGAGTTCGCGCAACAAGGGGATTCCGAAGAAGCTGTCGATGAAGCCGAAAAACAGGAACCACGTGCTGGCAGTCTTCCTGAAGAATCTTCAACAGATCCGAATGAGCCTGAAATGGAACAGGCGCCCATGACAACAGCAGAGTTGTCCCGGGAAGAAAAGACGGAATTGGAATCTCAGCAAGCCACGGAGCAGTGGCTTCGTCGTATTCCCGATGATCCAGGAGGTCTGTTACGTCGCAAGTTTCTCCTTGAACATCGCCGACGGCAGGAAGCAGGCCAAGGCCGAGTCTCAGGTGGGAAGACATGGTGATGCGGCGCGTGTGGTCTGTATTTCTTTTTCTCCTCATCACACTGACTTTTGCTCCGAGCGTTTGGGGGCAAACGGTTCGAGCCTATGTCGACCGCAATCCTATTACCATTGCTGAAACGGTACGTCTGATTGTCGAGCAGCAAGGCTCAACGACGGGAGACGCTCCCGATCAGTCAATGCTCCAAAAGGATTTCGACATTTTGGGGACATCGCAAAGCAGTCAAACCAGTATTATCAATGGACAGTCCTCAATCATGCGGCAATGGATCATGACGCTGGCGCCGAAACATGACGGAGAGATCACCATTCCATCGATTACCGTAGGCACCCAGCAGAGCACTCCTCTTGTCTTGAGGGTTCAACCGTCCTCTCAAGGGACGGCAGGCGTCGCCGAAAAAGATATTTTTCTTGAATCCACCGTCGAGCCGCAACGTCCCTATGTGCAAAGCCAAATTGTCTATACCTTGCGCTTATATCATGCCGTGTCAATCCTTGAGGGCCAGATTGAAGATCCTCAAATGAGTCCAGCGGTCGTGGAACGGGTTGGAGAGGATCGTTCATTTGATACGGTTCGAGACGGTCGTCGGTACCAGGTTGTCGAGCGTCGCTATCTGATTGTTCCCCAGGCGAGCGGTTCATTGAAGATTCCCCCAGTCCTGTTTACGGGAAAGGTTCCAGACGGTCGAAGGTCGCGGTCGATGTTTGACGATATGTTTGGCAACGGTCCTGGTTCGTTGGGGAGGAAATTTCAATCCGCGAAAATTGTACGTGCGCGGAGCCAAGAGTTGACGTTGCAGGTTCAAGAAATTCCTTCAGGCATGAACGGTGACACCTGGTTACCGGCTCGAGAGTTTTCACTCACAGAAACATGGTCCATCGACCCGTTGGAAGTGCAGATCGGCGAGCCGGTCACCAGAACGATCACGATGCAGGCAAAGGGACTCACCGGAGAGCAATTGCCGGAGTTGTCCATTGCAGACAATGCGCACATGAAGGTCTATCCTGAACAGCCGACGATTACCACAGGGTTTGATGGGTCATGGGCAGTCGGCAGTCGAGAACAAAAGCTGGCATTGGTCCCAACGCAACCTGGTCACCTGACCATTCCGGAAATTCGCATTCAATGGTGGAATCTTGAACAACACAAGACTGAGGAGGCGGTGCTTCCCGCACGTGATCTAACCGTATTGGGTTCGGCCTCTTCTTCAAATTCGTCTGCGGTCCTTGAAAGCAAACGTAATGGTGACGCGAGTGAACCGGTCACGCCAGTTCCCTCTCTTGAGACCAATGTCCCGTTGCGCAATGAACATGAGCACGGACTCCCTACGGCTCCCCCGATGGGTCAATGGCCAGTCATGGCAAGCCTCTTCCTTGTGCTGTGGGTTCTTACCCTTGTTGGGTGGTGGTATGACAGAAGAACGTCTCACGCAAATCGGACATCCGTGAAAACCCAAAATGATGAACATGTTCGCCGTTCTCTTCGTTCGGTTAGAGAGGCCGTCAAGAAGGCGTGCTTGGAGAACTCGCCGACTCACACTCGAGAGGCAATGCTCCAATGGGCTTCAGTGACGTGGGGGAGTCGGGTTCATCGAAATCTTGGGAGTATTGCCCGGAACCTTTCAAGCGAAGAATCGCATCATGCTGATGCACAACAAGCCATTTGGGAGTTAGATCGGAAACTGTACGCTGCGCAATCAGACGCCTGGGATGGGAAACAATTTTGGAAACATGTTGAACCGGCAATGAAACATGTAGAGAAAAGGAATAGAACGGGATCTTCTCAGCCAACGCACGAGTTAGCTCCGCTCTATTTGTCGTCGTCATGACGTTTCGCATGACATTGTCGGTAATCAGCGGTATAAGAAGAAAAGAGAGTTTGAACGTGGCATTGCGAATCTATCGTGGTGGACGGTCATCGGAAGAACACGGTATAGCCTAGCCAAGAGGGTAATCTATTATGGGGACGATGGTTGATATCACGGGTTTACGCAAGGAGTTTGGGTCAATTGTCGCCGTTGATGGCGTGTCATTTACTGTTGGTCAAGGAGAAGTCCTGGGATTTCTCGGGCCAAATGGTGCAGGGAAATCCACGACCATGAAAATGATTACGGGGTTTCTGACGCCAACGGGTGGAACGGCCAAAATCTGTGGCTATGACATTTTAGAACAGCCGTTAGAAGCCAAGAAACGGATTGGCTATTTGCCGGAAGGTGCGCCGGCCTACCAAGATATGACTCCCTCCGCTTTTCTGACCTTTATTGGAGAAATGAGAGGATTGAGCGGAGAGGACCTTCGAAAGCGGGTTTCCGGCACAGTTGAAAAAGTCAACCTTCAAAGTGTCCTGGAACAACCCATTGAAACGCTCTCCAAAGGGTTCAAGCGGCGACTGGGGTTGGCGCAAGCTATTCTTCATGACCCCGAGGTGCTGATACTTGATGAGCCGACTGATGGATTGGATCCCAATCAAAAACATGAAGTTCGCACATTGATACGGACCATGGCACCGGAAAAAGCCATTATTCTTTCAACGCACATTCTGGAAGAGGTTCAAGCCGTCTGCACACGTGCCATGATTATCGCCAAAGGAAAGGTGGTCACCGATGGAACGCCTGCCGATCTGGAAGGTCAATCGCCCACGCATAACACGATTGTGCTCACGGTTCGAAGTGGCGATGTCTATGCCATGCAAGCGCAACTGGCCAAAATTGATGGTGTGAAGAAGGTTGAAGAAATGGGACAGGATGGCGAGTTTACACAATTTCGAATTTTCCCAGATCCTGGTCGATGGATTATTGCCGATGTAGGGCAATGCGCGCGGGAGCAACAGTGGGAAGTGGCGGAGCTGCAGGTCGAACGTGGTCAGTTGGATGAAGTGTTCCGGAATTTAACGGCACCGAAGCAGGCACTCACATAAAAAAGATTAGAGTCTAAAGTTTCGAGTTTAAAGACTGAAGAGGGTACGGTACTTTGAACCCCAGACTTTGAACTTTAGACTCTCAGGAAAGGATTCAACCGTGGGAAGAATAAAGGTCATACTCAAACGAGAGTTAGCCGGGTATTTTGCGACGCCGATTGCGGCGGTGTTCATTGTCATTTTTCTTTTGCTGAGTGGAGCATTTACGTTTTATTTAGGAAACTTTTTTGTTCGTGGACAGGCTGACTTGATTCCCTTCTTTGACTTTCATCCCTGGTTGTATCTGGTGTTGATTCCGGCTCTAGCGATGCGCCTGTGGGCGGAGGAGCGGAAGGAAGGCACCATTGAAATGCTCCTCACCCTGCCGGTCACGATGTGGGAGGTGGTTGTGGGGAAATTCTTAGCGGCTTGGGTCTTTACGGGCATTGCACTGGCCCTCACCTTTCCCATGTGGATAACCGTGAACATGTTGGGTAATCCGGATAATGGGGTGATTGTCGCTAGTTATCTGGGAAGCCTGCTCATGGCCGGAGGGTTTTTAGCCATTGGGTCATGTATGTCCGCGTTGACCAAGAATCAAGTCATCGCTTTTATTCTCAGCGTGGTAGTGGGGTTGGCCTTTGTGTTAAGCGGATTCCCGATGATTCTGAACCTGTTCAGCGGATGGACGCCACATTTTATCTTAAACGCCGTGAGTTCATTTAGTTTTTTGACACATTTTCACTCGATTAGTAAGGGAGTCCTGGACCTACGGGATATTTTCTTTTTTGTCTCGTTAATCGCGTTTTGGCTATTTGCGACAGCCACCATCATTGATATGAAGAAAGCGGAATGAGGGAATTGTGACGTGTCCTTCGTGAAGTGTGAAACATTAAAGAAGATGGAAGGACTCTTGACGTGTTCAATAGCCCCAATAACAAAGAGCAAAGGTAGAACTATATGAATAAAACACTGCTGACCGGGACAGGCCTTTTGATTGCCGCGGTGTTGTTTGGAGCCGCAAATATGATGAGTAATGCCGCGTTGAGTTCAGCACGTTTCGATCTTACGGAACATAACCTCTATACCCTTTCCGAGGGAACGAAAAACATCATGCAAGGGGTGGAAGAACCCATTACGCTACGCTTGTATCTGTCGAAAAAACTTGCTACGGGATTACCGGGGATTAAAAGTTATGCCAACCGCGTTGAAGAGATGCTGGAAGAGTTCGAGCAGGTGTCAGGTGGAGGTATTCATTTAGAAGTTATTGACCCTGAGCCATTTTCGGAAGAGGAAGATCGTGCCGTTGCCGAAGGGCTCCAGGGTATTCCCTTGGAAGGCGGGACGAAACAGTTTTATTTTGGAATGGTGGGGAGCAGTTCGACGGATGCGCAGGAAGTTATCCCATTTTTTCAGCCTGAGCGTGAGGAGTTTTTGGAGTACGATCTTGCCAAGTTGGTGTATACCTTAGCCAACCCCAAGAAACAAGTTGTGGGGCTGATGAGTGGTCTTCCGATGGAGGGAGCGCCGCCGAATCCCATGATGCCGCAGTCTGGGGGAGGGGCTCCATGGATGGTCTTAGATCATATTCGACAGTTGGTCGAAGTGCGAACCATCGAGCAAACGGTAACGGACATCCCTGAGGATGTGAGCGTACTTATGATTGTGCATCCCAAGAATTTGCAAGATGAAACGCTCTACGCGATTGACCAATATGTGCTGCGTGGTGGACGTGCCCTAGTATTCGTGGATTCCCATGCCGAAGCGGATCGAGGTATGGCGACGCCCAACAATCCCTTTGGAGGAACAGGGCCAAAGAATTCAGACTTAGGGAAGGTATTTGATGCATGGGGGGTCGAACTTGTGAAAGGAAAGGTTGTGGGCGACCTACCTCTGGCCAAAAAGGTGCAAATTCAACAGCAGGGACGAATGCAAGTCGTCGATTATCCTGTGTGGATTGGGTTAGAACAGTCTCATATGAGTCCCGATGACATTGTGACGGCGCAAATACCGAATCTCAACCTGGCTTCACCCGGTATCTTGAAAAAGAAAGACGATAGTGAAACCGAATTGATCCCGCTTCTCCAATCTGATGAAGCCGCCATGCAAATTGAGGCGACACGTCTTTCTATGATGCCGGATGTCGCCGGTCTTTTAAATAACTATAAGCCCGGTGGAGAGAAGTTGACGCTGGGAGCACGAATTCGAGGGAAGGTGAAAACAGCCTTTCCCGAGGGAAGGCCGCAATCAAAGAAAGTCGATTCAGAAGACGAAAAGTCGGATGCATCATCTGATTCGTCTTCTCAGGAACATCTCACGGAATCGAAAGAACCGATTAATGTCATTGTCATTGCCGATACGGATCTCTTGCAAGATCGATTTTGGGTGCAGGTTCAAAACTTTTTTGGACAACGAATTGGTATTCCAAATGCGGGGAATGGCAGTTTTGTGACGAATGCCATCGACAATCTTGGCGGGAGCAATGATTTGATTAGCGTCAGAAGCCGATCAGGCTTCTCTCGTCCATTTACACTCGTCAAAGCCATCCAGCAAGAGGCGGAACAAAAATTTCGGCAAAAAGAGCAAGCGCTGCAAAATCGCATGAAAGCGACAGAACAGAAGATTCAGGACATGCAAAGCCAGAAACAAGAAGGCAATGCATTAATTCTTAGCCCTGAGCAGCAGGAAGAAATTGCAAAATTTCGTCAGGAACTCGTGCACGTACGAAAAGAACTGCGCGGTGTGCAACATGAGCTGGTTAAAAATATTGATGGGTTAGAAGGGTGGGTGAAATTTCTCAATATCGGATTTGTCCCGTTGTTAATTGGCATTGCCGGTGTATGGGTCGGTGGCCAACGACTGCGACGGCGAACGTCCAAGAAATAAAGAAATGGAACCAGGGTCGTATAACGTGAAGAAGGGTGTCGTATGAAACTAAAGTCGTTGTTGATGCTGACAGGCATCACCCTGATGGTCACCATTGGAGCCCTCCTGTTGAATCAGGAGCGGCAGGATAGGCCTGAACAGAACGGGAAGTTGTTTTTTCCAGACCTGATGAATCGAATCAATGATATTCGCACAATGACGATCGAAACCAAAGACGGCACGGTGACGCTTGTCCGGGAATCCAGCACGTGGAGCGTACAGGAACGAGCCGGGTATACGGCAGCAGTTGAAAAGATCAAGCCGGTCTTGATCGGGATGGCGGAACTCCGTATCCGTGAACCCAAAACAAAGAATCCAGAGTTACATGAAAAACTCGGTCTGCTGAATCACGATGCCGAAGGGTCTTCTTCAACGTTACTCACATTGAAGACCGAGGATGCCGAGCCTACCGCTAGCGTGCTTGTAGGGAATCAACGACTCGCAAAAAGTGCTTCGACTAAGAGTGAACTGTATGTGCGAAAGCCTGACGAAACGCAAACATGGCTGGTTGCGGGAAATCTTCCTATTTTAAAACTTCCTGAGGAGTGGTTGAATAACGATTTGCTGACAGTCGCCAATAAACGCGTTCAACGCGTGCGCGTGACCCATGCGGATGGAGAAATATTGACCGTCTACAAGGATACACCCGATGCGCTTGATTTTAAAATAGACGGTCTTCCCAATGAAGCAAAAGTCAATTCGCAATTTAACGTAAATAATGTCGCGACGACATTGGCGCAACTCACAATGGAGGATGTGCGGAAATCCGATGCATTCGAGTTTTCAGCAAAAAACAGCGTCAAAGCGGTACTTGAGACATTTGATGGATTGCGACTCACGGTTGAGACAATGCCAAAGGATGACGTGACGTTTGGCAAGATTGCTGCGGCGTTTGATCCGGCTCTCGTGTACAAAGAGCCGGTCAACGCGTCATCGGAACAAAAGGAACGCGTTGATGCGGAATCGGATACGGATAGCGAGAAAGACGAAACGGAAAGCGACAAAGGCGATAACACAGATCAAAGCGATCAAACAAAAAACCAATCCGAACCGAAAGAATCAATCCTGAAATCTGAAGAGGATGTTCAAACAGAAGTCGCCGAGATCAACGGAAAACTCAACGATTGGATCTTCGAACTCCCGAAGTTCAAAGTGGATAATTTCGCGAAAAAGAAACAAGACTTGATTGCAGCGGACTAGCTGTCTCTCAGATGAAGTCTTGACTTATACAACTTAAGAAGCCCATCGTATTTTTAATTTTCGGTGACTCGCTGCACAATCTCTGAGATAGAGATTAATAAGATGTTGATACGGAATACCCGTTTCCGTTCCCATTTCTTTAAAATATCTCACGATATCCTTGTCCAGGCGGATAGTGACAGGTTGTTTCAGATGCTTCGTATAGGGATTCTTCTTCCCTTTCATTTTTGAAAAGTCGTAGTGTGCTTTCATTGCCTTGTCTCCCAGTAAACCTTTTCCTCTGCTTGATAGGATCGGCTATTCCTCATATTCGCCTCCGGTAATCATCCCGGTAGAGTTTGGCAAGCTCGATATCTTTCTCCTGAGAACTTTTGTCGCCTCCGCACAACAGAATGACAAGTGTTTCGTCAACATGTCCAAAGTATACACGGTATTCTGTATCGAAGTTCATACGAAGTTCTTGAACACCATTGCCAACTCCGCGACAATCGCCAAAGTTTGCTAAACGAACTCTATCCTATCCATTCGCACCCGAATCCCCATTCCTTGCTTTTACATCCACGTAAAAATTGATGTCACTATAGCGAATCCAAATAAGTTCCAATTCGTTTTGACAACAAACCCCGCGAAATAAAGACGTTGAACGGTCGGAAATTATTTGAAACGGCTATAGGATAGCGTTCCTAAAACATTGGTGCATTTATGCCACTAAAATATGTGTCAATGCCAAAATAGGCGAGCTGAACGCTTGACGGGGAAGCTTACAATGATAGGAACATGCTTATCTGACCGTTCTTAATCGACCTAAATTTTCTAGTAGAGCTAAAAATTATGGTCTCGTGCATAGATAGTATGATATATTCATACTAAAGGAGTTAAAAACATGGCAACGATAAGAAAGACGATTACTTTGACAGAACAGCAAGATCAATGGATCAAAGCTCAGATCGAGGGTGGTGATTTTACAAATGACAGTGAATATATTCGTGACCTTGTCCGAAGGGATCAAGAACAGAACGCGAAGTTTCGTGCCTTGAAAACAGCTATTCAGGAGGGATTAGACAGTGGCATAAGTCATAAAACCGTGGGTGATGTTTGGAAAGAGGCCGAAGCACGGCACCAAGCAAAACATGGCTAGGTATCAACTGAGCGTCCGTGCTCAGTCTGATCTTGACGAGATCGCCGACTATACGATTAACACATTTGGCATTGAACAAGCCCGTCGCTATCGTGACAGCCTTGAAACGTGTTTTCAAACCCTTGCAGAGAGTCCGCTTCTAGGTCGCAGTGCCGCCCAACTTTCGCCTGATCTGAGACGCTACGAAATCCAATTGCATGTTGTGTTTTATATACTCACCGAAACAGGAGTGCTAATCGTACGAGTACTCCACGAGAGAAGAGATGCTTCCAAGCAGATCAATCCTTCTAGTGAACACAAATAGGTTCCAGTCGCTCATACTCCAGTATGGGTTGATTGAACCTGCATCTCATGTCCTCCCTTTCTTTCCTGAACATGTAAACCTGAGATTCCCATGTCAATATCAGGTGTTCATGGATGATATTTAGGTGTTTTAACGAACCCTGACTGATAATTATCTCGTGCTCGCTCTTTCTTCCGGAACAGGCTGGCATGGCAAATTTATCATGGTTTATGCCTGACCCCTTATATCCATACCTATTCATTTTGTCGAAAAAGTTGCTAAAGGAACGAGCTACACAGATGCGCTCAAAAGACCCAACGCATGGGTCGCTGTCTAGCCCTTTCACACAGGATTTGACGACGGTTCTCTAGCCATATCTACATGCCAATATTACTTTTTCGTCAATTTCAAGTTATTGTGAACAACTAACTTTTTGCCTTTGCCATACATAATCTCCAAAGTGAAATCTTCGAAGCCTGAAATTTTAGCAAGATCAGGAATAAGGGAGGTTAGATCTTCTGGAGTAATGCTTAAAATTTTCTCGTCGTTTTTATAGGGAGAATCTTTGACGGACGGAGTGTTTATATCCAAGACTAACTGATTTATCGATTGATTAGACGTTGGATTTAGAATGAGCTTAACCCCTGTTTGTAGAGCTGCGAAAAAATCAGGAAATGCATCCAACAGCAATTTATTAAAAGACAGGTTAATGCCTTTTTTATCGCTTAACGTTATCGATTCGTTTTTACCGCTCGTCATGATTTTGAAATCTAAGTTTTTATTTACAAGGGTCGCATTTTTTGCACTCTGTTTTCCAAAATAGACAAAGGTGCCTATTGTCTCAGCTTTGCCAAGTTTTTGGTACACATCGTCAGGGCTTTTCTGGACTTTGACTAAAGCCTCTAAATGTTCCACATCATTTGGATTGCTCCCCCGAAAAATTTTGTTTGGTAACGCAACGGTGAAAAAAGTCTTGGCCTTTCCGGAGGCGATTTGTTTACGAGAGTGTGTTCCTAGGTCAAGCCAATCTGCAAAGGTGCCTCTCTTCCTACGGACAAATAATTTTGCTCCACTGAAGCGTTCAAGCGGTGTACTTGGTTCAACCGAAATTTCTATATCATCCCCGTTATCAACAAACGTAGAAACTAATTTCACCGTAGACGTTTTTGTGACAGACTTCCTTCCAAGAATCGTCACCGCATTGGGTCGTACCGATTGGCCTGTGCTGGTCACAACTCGTAAGTCCCAGGTGTTACTCTTATTGCCTGGCTTGCGAACAGGCAATTGTAATTTGTTGAATGTTGCGACAATTCCATCCATGTCAGATTGTATTGTGATCTTGTCGGCTTCTTGATGGCCAACAAATACTTGAGGATTACGCCATAATTCTTTACCCCGAATTACGAGTTGGGTCTCACAAGGATTTTCTTGATTAAGTGCTAGCTTACAGTTGGCTGGCGCAGCCTGAATAACATAGTTTAAAGAGGGATCCAAAAGAGGTCTTCTCGTTTCGTTTCCAGCCATAAAGGACGTGGTGAGGGCAGAATAATCTGTTGGCAAATTAACCTTGTCCGGCTTTTGATGTTCTAATATTCTCCCATTGGGGGTTGGCGATTTCCAACTAAATTCTGGGCAAGACTCTGTGTTGACGGGTTCACCATCTTTATTCAACCAAAAACATTTTGCGGTGATACGAATATAAGGATACCATGCCGGAGCAACAACAGAAGCATGAAATGAATGTTGTTGCGCGGTGTGCTCGAATGCTGCTTTAATTTCCTTATCTCCAAATGGCCAAAATGACCAAAATCCCTCTTGATGTTCTATCTTGAATTTAGGTCCAAACACCCAACCAAATTTCGTACGACCTTTCAAAAAGCCTACCGCTAGTGGTTTACGTTGAATACTGTGCAATACTTCTTGAGAACGATTCAATTTTTCAAGATAGCCTTCGATATTGGTGCCAGCTTGAGGCAATATGGCTTTTAACGAAAGGATAAAGTTTTTCATCTCTTCTCTTGCCGCCATTTCAGAGATATTTTGCGCATATTCCTTCGGCTCGACGGAGTATGCATATGGTTTAATGTCGTGAACATCATTTAACTCTTTTATTTTTTCGAGAAACTTTGCAAACCGTTTCCACTTGTCGTTATTAATTGATTTCTCGATATAAAGGGAACACGAATCATCCATGCCCTGCTTATTCTGCGGATCTTTTGAAAAATAAATTTTTACAGGAGCAAAGTCTTTAACTTTGTCATGGTATTTGTGCCAAAGAGCGCCGCATATCTGAGCATTTGTTGGAATAGGCTCTGTGCTTAAAATACCCATCATTCCCGCCCCAGAAGAGCATCGACTATTCCCCTGTTTGTTGGAAAACGATTTCTCACAAGTTCTCTCGCTGTCATTTTTAGAGTCAATTTCCTTACTCATTTCTTTCTGTATAGTGCTCCAGCAGGTAGGGGTACTACCCTTTGCCTTTGCCTCTACCTCTTTATCATTACTGTACTTTACGTATTTTACGCATGCATTATTGAGCTGATTTGATGTTTGTTGAGAGAGCAGTGCCGTGTGTCTACGTATATCGATTATCTCCTCATCTCCCAACTCGCCTTTCGTGCGTTTCGCTTGAAGGATGTAGGTTTTTTCAGCAATCTCTCTTTCAAAACTTTCAAGCCAATGCTCATAGACACCCAACATTTCTAGGAGTTCAATTTTTTGAAAATCAATTTCTTCATCAATTTCCTTTTTACTAGGGAGGTTGTAGCCAGTCTCTTCCATCATGCTTTTTACTTTTTCCCGAAGTTGCTCATTACCGTGTATTCCTTTAGGGTCACAATATGAATGGGATTCAAAATCGTTATTGCCAGAAGAAATGCATTCTCGGACAATAAAAGTGTCTAGCAGATTTGACTCATTCAACTTAATTTCAACTTCCGCTAATGTATCCTCACCCTCCCCAGGGATTATTGTAGAATCAAATTTAAGGGTGTAGAGTCCATATCCCAGAAGATCGTGCGAGTCATCGAGCTCGGTTTCACTTATCATTCCGTTGACAATATCTCGATAGGCTTTTTCATCACGCAGTAAATCGATGCTGCTCAAATTAGCCTTATTTTCATCTGTAATGGATAAATCAGGCAATTTCGTTTCTGCATCGTTCGAAAGAGTTCCTACTAGAGGCGCTCCCTGGCCTGCATCCGGTTTCCCCGGGTCATTCTCCTCGGTTTTTTCTTGCTCTATCTCGTTCTCCTCAGAAGTGGCTTTTGTAGATTCTGAGCCGTCCGAACTTTTTAGTTTCTTAATATCTTTTTTTAGCTGCAATACCTTTTTTTTGTGTTCCAGACGTGCCAGTTCATCCTTCCGTTCGGCTTCATGAATATCATTATTCTTTTCTACCGCATCTAACGCTCCTTGTAGTGGATCAATCGTGGCTTTTACTGATCCCAACAATCCTGCAAACTGTTTAGTTGTACGATGAGCTCCGAATGATTGATGAAATTCTCCAGATTTAAGCTTGCCTCGAAGCCATTCTAATTCACCATGTCTTCGTGAAACTAATCGTTCGCGCGTAAAGGCTTCTGGCCGGTCAACGACAATCTGCCCCTTTTGGGGGCTAGACGAACAACCTATCAGGTAGGTCGAATTCATAATAAGACACGCTAACACTAGGTTGGTGAATTTGATCTTCCGCATCATCATTGTTCCTCCGAATGAATAGATGTAGAAACTTTATAGGTATTTACAACCAGATGTTTTCTGAATTTGACACACACCTTTCCCCAGTTCAGAGTATTCAGTGATAATTTTTAATACGTCTCCTAGCCCATGCAAAGACTTATGATCTATTGGATCTCATAAGTCTAAGGTTATCTTATACGAAAATTACCCACTCCACAGTCTGTGCACAAATTCACATTTGACTGAAATTGTCGATGTATTAAATTGTAAAGAAGTATGTTTTTGACATTAGCAAGAACAGGTCCAGGAAAGATTTGAAAACAACGCAAGGTTTTCTTTTCCTAGTCATTCTTGGGCGAAGGAGTGTTCTGAAAATTATGTTGCTTAATAAAATATATAGAATGAAATTCGTCATCTGTATCTATTCCGATAACGCATGTATCTTTTTCGATAACTTTAAATGTGAAAAATTTTGAGCATTCGTTCTTGTCGTAGGTTTTCCAGGCACGACTCACAAAAGGAGAAAGTATTTTTGTGGGTACATGCTTGCTGAATAGGCAGATTAAACCTTTTTCAAGGTTTGGCAGAGCTATTAGCTGTATCTATTTAGATACATTTCTATAGCCGTTCCAATTAGTTTCCGTACGTATGAAGCGGTGTTTCGCGCTGAGTTGGTTTATTTGAAACGGCCGGAAGTTATTTGGTTTCGCTATAGTGAGGGAAGGATGGAGTTGACGCAGAAATTACTAACAATTGAGGTAAAGCGTTAAGCTGGAGAGTTTTTCTTACCCCCCAACTGTTCCTGTAACTCGTGATAGACTTGCATGAGTCGTTGGTCTTCGAGACGATAGGCAAGAGAGAGCAGAATCAATCCAAAGATCAAGACGAGGATTCCCAGCGCCACAATTCCAACTCCCAACATCATCCCACTCCCCGTTCCAAACCCGCCGTCCAGTGCAAACATCGCGACAAAGGTCAGGGTGCCAATCACGACGATGCCCATCCACAGCGTTGTGATCACGGCAGAGGACCATGGCGTACGTTTGACCAGTTCAAGGAGCAGGTCTTTCCCATCTGCTTGAACTTCAATGGTGCCTTTCAAGGGCCACGCGGTCCGGAATCTCATGGAAAACAGATGGTAATAGGGCCGAATGATAATAAGATTCTGGTCCCGCAAATATCGAGCGAGTCCATGAGGCAGTTCAAGAAGGCCCTGCTTTGTGAAATGTTTGTGGAGGTTCGAGGATCCTGACAGAGTGAGAGGATCTCGTCGTCGTGCGAGACGACACCCGTAG
>BQIV01000034.1 GCA_021604005.1 Nitrospirales bacterium
CTCTAGTACGAGAGGACTGAGATGGACGGACCGCTAGTGTGCCGGTTGTCGCGCCAGCGGCAGTGCCGGGTAGCTATGTCCGGTTTAGATAACCGCTGAAAGCATCTAAGCGGGAAGCTAGCCTCAAGATAAGATCACCCTGGAGGGCAACCTCCCTAAAGGCCACTCAAAGACTATGAGTTTGATAGGCTGGGTGTGGAAGAGTTGAAAGGCTCGAAGCTAACCAGTACTAATCGGCCGTGAGACTTAACATCATTTTGCTCTTGATAGACATGGTCAATAAACCGTAAGACGTAAAATGGAAAACGTAAGACTCAAGAATTTAAAAATAAAAATCGTAATAGATTTTTATTTAGACTCTTCCGTTTTACGTCTAACGTTGAAGAATTCTCGGTGACCATACCGGAGGGGTCCCACCCGTTCCCATCCCGAACACGGAAGTTAAGCCCTCCTGGGCCCATGATACTGCAGCCGCGAAGCTGTGGGAAAGTAGGTCGTTGCCGAGACTATTTTGAAAGCCTATCATCCTTGTATTAAGGATGATAGGCTTTCTTTTTATGTTATGTAAGGAAAAAGAGTCTGCCACGTTATCGAAAGCATAATGGCTCGAGCAAACGTGCTAGATGATTGGTTATAGACGTTGCAATTAAATTCCACACACTTAAAATACGAATATCGAATTTCGAAACAACGAGAGCGAATCGAAAAACATTCCTTGTGACTTACATGAGACAAACGCCGCGAAAACTCCCACTCCAACAAGAGACGTTCATGGAATCGGCTCGCGCAATGACCAAATTTCAAATATCGAAACCCACGCGCAAGAGGGAGCAGGGTGTTTGAGGTGTTTGGTCATTCGAATTTGGAGCGTGTTTCGGCTTTCGAGTTTCGGATTTTTACACTTCATCGCCTAGCGAAAGAACAAGCGGAAATTAATTGGATTAACTATAAATCTAAAAACAGCAGTTGGATCACGAACCCCTGCACACCTGGCCACCTGAAATCCAACTAGTTGGTTGCAACGAGACGTTCAACCAAGGCTGTCCTCTTCATGGAACCCGAAATGATCGTGGCTAGGCGTTCCATGGCTGATCTTCATGCACCAAGAAAAAATTTAAAATCTCTAACCACCCACAAGGTGACCACGAGAGTTGAACATGTCGTCTGCACCCACATATCGCGTATCCAAATACGTTCTAGCTGAGGTCGATTAACTCACTCCGCGCGATACCGCGTGAACATAAGGAAGGTTATGCCCGTCTGGATGACCGACAGGCGATTGATGGTCGCTAACGAAGGGGCAATCAGCATTCAGTGTGGAGACATATAGATTCGGCATAACTGAAACGGCTATAGCTTGCACCGCTTTTTCGCGCTCAACTGCCGTTTCTACGTTAAATTAAACAGATGCCGTAGCAGCAGGTATTTCTTTTTCTGAAATGATGTGCGGTCGATGTAGAGCATCATAGACTGTGGGATAGGTTGGAATAGAATCTGGTACATTGGCAATATTCAGTTCATTGCGTACGGCACTCAGAGGACTGACGAGTGAAAGTGAACCATTATTGTCCTGAAAAAATTCGTGAGCAAAATGCAAGACGCTAATGACTTTTGGGTCTAAAAAGTAGAGTGATGTCAGGTTGACGACAATATGGTTGTGCCCACCAGTATGCAGTTTTTCTATTGTCTCCACAAAATAATCATGATCGGTTTCATCAAATCTTCCACAGCAATCTAAAATGATTGCTCCGGGTTGATGTCGCTGGTCAATGTACATGAAGTCTCCTTTCAAGAAATGGTGCCAAAGATCACCATATACATTAAATCGGTGAGTCTGACAAAAACCTTAACTTGGAGGCGTGTAATAGAAAATACTGAAGCAGTCAGGATTTCGATGGAAGTTGTTCTTTTAGGTGCTGAGAGAATCAGAACTACCGCCTCCAAAGATACCTTTTTGCTCTGAATATCGTTGGAGCAGGACTCCTAGATAGATGATCTATAAAGTTGCTTGTTAAGGATGGAAGAGCAACCATGTACATCCAAGCATCTCAAATCCTATGCACCAGTTGGTTATGAAACACAAAGAAAAAATATACTCGGAGGTTGCTGGGAGATTTGAAGCAACCGTCTTCAAGAAAGCTGATTATGGACATCCCAGATGAAGCACGATGATAAGGTAGATTGCTTATACAGTGTTTGATAGAACGAGGAATCATCATGCACAGAGAGGTCTTTCATTAAAATTCCAATATGAAGCTGCATTATCAACGATGTGTGTCGAATGCAAGGGCTGCGTAATATGGAACGGTCGCATCCACTTAGGCCACCTGTAATAAACTATCAAAAGGGTTGAAGAACTCAATAGAGTCTTTAGAATAGTTAGTTAATTAACCTGATACCTATCGTGGCCTAGGCACTGCACAGAGAAATTAAATAATCAGATAGACCCTGTGGCGGTCTTAGACTTTTTTACATGAGTATTTGAAGGAGGACATAACGTGAAAACGAGTCAGTCTGTTCAATTATTTAGAAGAGCTCAGAGATTTATCCCTGGTGGGGTCAATAGTCCTGTTCGCGCGTTTCGGTCGGTAGGCGGAACGCCTCTAGCAATGAAAAAGGCAAAAGGTGTATATGTCAGTGATGTCGATGGCAATCGGTACATAGATTATGTTTTATCCTGGGGCCCAATGATTCTGGGGCATGCACACCCGATAGTGCTAGAGGCTATTATCGAAACGGCCAAAAATGGAACGAGTTTTGGCACCCCGTCCAGGCAAGAGGTGGAACTTGCGGAGCTGGTGACAAGGATGATGCCGTCGGTTCAGCGTGTTCGACTTGTGAACTCTGGAACTGAGGCGACCATGAGTGCCATACGTCTCGCCCGCGCATATACCAGGCGGGACACGATTCTAAAGTTCGAAGGCTGCTACCATGGTCATGCCGATCATCTACTTGTGAAAGCCGGATCAGGTGTCGCAACACTTGGGATGCCAGATAGTCCGGGCGTACCAAAGACATTTGCAGGACACACTTTGACTGTACGCTATAATGATATCACGAGCGTTGAGCGGTTAGTGAAGAAACATGGGAAGAAACTTGCCTGCATAATTGTTGAACCGATTGCCGGAAACATGGGGGTGGTGCCTCCGCATCCTGAGTTTTTGCTTGCATTGCGTCACCTTACACAAAAACATGGAATTCTCCTGATTTTTGATGAAGTGATGACTGGATTTCGCGTACACCCTGGTGGAGCCCAAACGCTATTCAAGGTGAAGCCGGACCTCACATGCTTAGGGAAAGTTATTGGAGGCGGTTTGCCGATTGGAGCGTATGGGGGAAGAAAAGACATTATGGAGCTAATTGCCCCTGCAGGTCCGGTCTACCAAGCAGGAACATTATCGGGAAATCCGGTTGCCGTGGCCGCGGGAATCGAAACCCTCAAGCTGCTAAACAAACCGGGAGTGTATGAAGCGATGGAAAAGACGTCGAAAAAATTAGCGGAAGGGTTGGGAGAAGCTGCCAAGCAAGCAAAAGTTTCCTACTATCAATCCCGAGTGGGTTCGATGCTCGGTGGGTTTTTTACCAAAAGACCGGTTACTGATTATGTAAGTGCGAAAAAGTCAGACACGAAACGCTATGCCAAATTCTTTCACGGCATGCTTAAGCAAGGAGTCTATTTTGCGCCGTCACAGTTTGAAGCAGCGTTTCTGTCAACAGCGCATTCCACTGCACACATCAACAAAACACTCGTTGCTGCCGAAAAAGTGATGAAAGCACTACGTTAATTGATTATGGGTCATGACTAGAGATTCTTGTCATTTCCACCTTCTTGACTAGTCTGACCCGTAACTATATTGCCTGTACGCACGTCTGATTTGTTTATAGGCATATAGCAGAACCTCTGTGTTTCTCCTGTAATTTTTAATCGTCGTCGTCATCATCGTCATCATCATCCTCTTCGAGCGCAGCCTGCCGCATTTGTTCTTCCATGGCGTTGTGTATCAGCATGCGAACGAACATGGAGATGACTGAGCCTTTTTCCAGGCTACCGCCAGGTGGAACGGCAATCCGACCCTCTTCCACCATTTTATCCAGCCACTGTTTTTGGTCTGGGGTAATATGAAGCGGGATTTCGATGAGCGGGACTTTTCCAAACATATCCATTTATATTTTCTCCTACTGACAATATGTAAAAGATTTTCGGCTTGCTGTTACTGGTTCGTTGCACATGAAGGGAAGGTATAGCCGTTTCCAATAACTTTCGTATGCTTAAAGTGAGTAATCGCGAGGGTTAGTTGATCGACCTCAGTTAGAACGTATTGGATTCGGTATAATGTTTCAACGGCTTGACCACGAAGTTCAGGCGGCGAGCCATTGTGAATCTTTCCTTGAGAAACTCCACGATCCCTTATGAATGCGCGAAAGACTCGTCCATACAAATTTGCTTTCTCTCGCATGTTTTATTTCTGGATCTTTTCACGCACACAAGCCAGTTGCATTCACAAGTAAGAAAAGAAAGTATTCCAAAAAAGTAAGGAGAGAATATGGATGAGCTAGGAATTTTCATAGCCCACCATGAACCCTAAAATTTCTGATGCCCATTAGAAAGTATACCTGACTCCAACAAGAAAATTGATAGTAGAAGCATCAAAGTTTTGATTTTGATTCGCCACTTCCACACCGCCTCTATTCCGCTTCCAGGCAATTTCTCCATTTAGCATTAAATTGTTTGCTATCATTTCCAATGGATAATTGGCTCCTCCAGCAAGCCGCCACGCAAATGTATGATCGGGGTCGATATTGACAATTCCCGAGTCTTCATCAAACGTATTCACGTTGAGTCCAATACCTGTAGAAAGGTAAGGGAAGATTGAGTCATATGCGTCCAAATGCCATATGACTATTGGCATAAGCGAAATCGTATTGAGGCTTCCAAGGTCAACATTGTTCTCATTTTCGAAGGAACGATGCTCCCATTCCAACAAAAAACCTGCTGAAAGCGTTGGACTGAGTCCATAGGATATTTGGGCGTTTATCACCGGTCCGATGTCGCCATCGCTTCCTTCAATGGCTTCTTGGGATAAGAGGCTCAGACCCGTATTAAATCCCGCCGTCCACCTACCCTCCTCGGCGTGAACCACTCCCAGGCAACTCAGATTCATAAGCACGCACATGAATAAAAAACGATAAAATGACATTCCCCGCATTAGAACCTCCTTCTATTAAAATTAAGGTGTATGAATTTGGGGGCATCCGCACAGAAAACTACAACCGTTCGATAAGACCTCATATAGCCGTTTCAGTTATGCCGAGTCTACATGTCGCCGCGTTGAATGCTGATTGACCCTTCGTTATTGAATCGTCAATCGTCTACAGGTCATCCAGGCGGGCATAACTTCCTTCTGTTCACGTTGTACCTCGTTGGGCTATAGCGAATCTACATAGACATCAGTATGCTTGAACGCGGTCGTTGAGCGACTCAGCTGAGCCCGAGAGATCCTCATTATTGCAGTCTTGCGGCTACTCATATCTCGATGACAGGTCTCCAAGTGGGGACTTTCTGCGCGGCATCACTCACTTCAAACATTGGAAGGTTATACCCGCTTGGATTATAGCGAATCCACATCCACATACGTTTCAGTAGAACCACCCCGACATTCAATGCGGTATCCAACGTGTCAAGAGTACGGAAGTTCATGGAATCGGCTATAACTGACAATGCTTGATATTTTTTATCACGTATTGGATATCAAACTTGTACAAAGTGGCACTGTATCGTTTCGATATAACTGAATCGGCTATAACTCCTGACTCGGATGTACAACACGCTGGTCATAAAACCACGCGCCTTTTGACTTTGTCAATCGATTTGTGAAATGCGAGAGTTCCCTGCTTCCGAGGGGAGAAAAAACAGAAAATGGGGGAGAACCGGATGGGGCTTTGTCTATGAGAGAGGAGAAATAACGGTATTTTATATGTGACAGTCGAGATATGATCTGACAGACAGTATCAGATTAGATCAAGTTGTCATCGAAAGCCGATGCGCAATCGATCTTTTGGCTCATTGGTTCAGACCGGCTAAAAACGGCTGCTGTGGGGCGGTAATTGCAACGATTTGTTATTCGGCGTTGGCGTTAGATGAGAGAACGAACGACTGGAACCCGCCGTATGCCATCCGTTCAGCATCAAACCCTGAATTCGATGAATTAATCAGATCCGCCATTCTTGGGTCAGCCGCGACCTTTTTATTTGCTAAATCACGGGCCTCACGAGATTCAAATACCACCCATCCAAACACGATGGCTTCGCCCTGGGTTGCGGCTACGAGATCAATGAATGAGCGCGTTCCCTCAAGTATCATGTCGTCGCTGACATATTCCCTGTAATCGAGCGCCCCGTGTTCCTTCCAAATATCTGCAACCGCTTCAACAAGACGCTTATACTCGTCTAGGCGATCGCGCGAAATGGGTAAAACGAATCCGTCGATATAGTGAGCCATACTTGCTCCGATAGTGATAACGAATCTTAGCCGGAAAACAACGATTTGTCTCGTAAAACTTCAGCGAAATGCATCTATATCGAAGAAACTGCGAACTCCTGTTTTGGGGTCGATAACGACCTGTTTCCATCACCGCACTCGAATGTCTATTTTGGGGTTGAAAGCCCCGCCTTGGAGGAAGAGCTTCTTTACTTGGAATAGTTCAAGAGAAAATCATGTGATTTTGCTATAGGCCTAAGACGTCGGCCATTGTATAGAGCCCAGGGGGTTGTTTCACAACCCATTCCGCAGCGCGTAAAGCCCCCATCGCAAATGTATCGCGGGTATGGGCGCGATGGGTGATTTCGATGCGCTCTCCTGGTCCACCAAAGAGCACGGTGTGGTCGCCGATAATATCGCCGGCCCGAACGGTTTGCACGCCAATCTCTTTGGTCTTCCGTTGTCCGATGATCCCGTGCCGTTCATAGACTCCGACATCTTCTAAGTCCCAGTCCATTCCTGTAGCAAGGACTTCAGCAATTTTGAGGGCTGTGCCACTTGGCGCATCTTTTTTCTGATTGTGATGAGCTTCAATGACTTCAATATTATAGGTTTCACCTAATGCTTTGGCGACTTTTCCGACGACACTCAAGAGCACGTTGACGCCGACGCTCATGTTTGGGGCAAACACGCATGGCACCTGTTTCGCAAATTCCTTGAGCTGTTGAAGTTCGGGTTGATCAAATCCTGTTGTGCCGATCACCATGGCTTTTTTTTGTTTGACGGCAAGTTGCAGGTTAAGTAGTGTCGCTTGCGGTGCGGTGAAATCAATAATGACGTGGGCATTCTGCAGGACATCCCCAAGCGTATTTTGTATGATCACCCCTGCCCGTCCACTCCCAGCCTCTTCTCCTGCATCTCGATTCAACGCCGGATGTCCAGGGTTTTCTATGGCACCAGCGAGTTGCATGGTTGCTGATTCTTGAAGTAACGCAACCAATCGTTTCCCCATACGACCGGCTGCCCCCATGATAATAGTGTTAATCATCGTAAATATGAGCCTTTATAGTCCGCAGGTCTTCATGACGTGAAAGAGTTTTTCCTGGTTTTCAGGAGAGATGGTTGTGAGTGGAAGACGAAGTTCATTCTGAAGTTTCCCCATCTTCGATAACGCTGCTTTGACAGGGATGGGATTGGTTTCATAGAACAATGCTGTAAACAACGGATTGAGTTTGTAATGCAATATTCTCGCCTCTTCGTAGTTTCCCCGTATGGCCAAGTTAACCATGTTGGCCATATCCGCTGGAGCCACATTCGCTGTGACGGTAATAACGCCTTTGGCGCCAATCGCCATCATGGGAAGCGTTAACGGGTCATCGCCGGCTAGCACCGTCATGTTTTCACCGCAGAGATCTATAATGGCCGAGACTTGTGATAGTGACCCACTCCCCTCTTTGACCGCAACGATCGAAGGAATGTCCGAGAGCCGCGCGATAGTCTCAGGCAACATGTTCAGCCCTGTTCGACTCGGGATGTTGTAGAGCACTAATGGAATGTCCGATGCTTTGGCCACGGAGGAATAATGTTGATACAGCCCTTCTTGCATTGGCTTATTGTAATACGGTGTGATAAGGAGTGCTCCATCAGCCCCGGCATTCTTAGCATGTTTGGTAAACGTAATTGCCTCATCGGTGGAGTTGGATCCTGTGCCGGCAATGACTGTGACACGCCGGTTCACGATTTCGACGGTCAGGTCCACGACTCGCTCGTGCTCTTTGGGAGTCAACGTGGCTGATTCGCCCGTCGTTCCACACGGAACAATGCCATGCGTCCCGTTTGCAATTTGAAATTCTATCAAGTCGGCATAGGTGGTCTCGTCAAATTTTCCGTCCTTAAATGGTGTGACAATAGCGACTAACGAACCTGAGAACATCGTAGGACCTCAATTAATATGAACATAGCCGTGAAAACGGAAGCGAGCGTGGTTGTGCTTCTCTGTTTGTCAGCGGCTTGTGAATGTTATGACGTGCTCTTCTTCAGAAATGCTGGGATTGTTTCCCCGCGAATCAAGTCGGCATAGGTTTCCCGTGTACGGATGACATGTATTTCATGATCCTGAATCAAGACCTCTGGAACCCGGGGGCGTGAATTGTAGTTTGACGCCATGGTAAAGCCGTAGGCACCGGCACTCATGACAGCTAATAGGTCTCCGGAAACTGTCTCAGGTACCGCGCGTTCTTTTGCAAGAAAATCTCCTGATTCACAGATGGGGCCAACGATGTCGACCGTCTTCAACCGACTTGAAGATGGCTTTCGAACATGTTGAATGTCGTGGTAGGCCTCATACAAACTGGGCCGCAACAGGTCGTTCATCGCGGCGTCGACGACGACAAATCGCTTAGCTTCCGTATCTTTATTGTACAGAACGCGAGTCATCATGACTCCGGCATTGCCAACGATAGACCGTCCGGGCTCCATAATCAACTGACATTTCAGGTCTTGGAGAAGAGGTGAAATCGCTGCGGCCAGGTCCTTCGGGTGTGGCGGAACTTCATCGGAATAGGTAATGCCAAGACCACCGCCAATATTGAGATAACGAATATTGATCCCTTGGACCTTCAGGGTTTCTATTAATGCTAAGATTTTTTTAAGCGCATCGGTAAAGGGAGTCAGTTCGGTCAATTGAGAGCCAATATGACAATGAACGCCGACAACCTCAATGTGCGTCAATTCCGATGCAGTTTTGAATTCTTCCAACGCCCGTTCTGCACCGATGCCAAACTTGCTTTTCTTTAATCCGGTGGAAATATACGGATGTGTCTTGGGGTCAATATCGGGGTTGATTCGAAGCGCGACTCGAGCACGGACTCCCATGTTTCCCGCGACTTCGTGTATCAACTGCAGTTCTCCCGCCGATTCGACATTGAACATTAAAATGTCGGCTTTCAACGCTTGTTCGATTTCATCTCCAGATTTACCGACACCGGCAAACACGATTTTTTGAGAAGGCACTCCCGCCTCCAGTGCTCGAAAAAGCTCTCCTCCGGAGACGATATCGGCCCCGCTCCCCTCTTGCGCCATAAGACGAAGGATTGCAATATTGGAATTGGCTTTCATCGCATAGGCAATGGTGTGAGGAATCGCATTAAAGGCTTGGTCAAACGCGCGAATGTGTCGAACGAGCGTTTTATGGCTGTAAATGTAGCAGGGAGTGCCGACTTTGTGCGCAATCTCTTCCAGCGACACATTTTCGCAGTATAGTTGGTTATCGTGATAGTGAAAGTCATGCATAGAGTAACATCTCGGTTAAAAGGTCAATCGCGGTCGTCTGTTTTTCTCTCATAGCGTATCATCTGTATTTGTAACGTTTGTCAAATTCGATATGACAAAGTCTGTTCTAGACACCAATACGTATTGTTAGTCATTGTCTACTGGGACTCATGAATCTGTTCCCTCGAGACATGTGTTATTACCGCGCACCCACCGGACGAAGCGTTGGGAGCTGTATGGTCTCTTCTTCTATGGGTATCAGCGGGACACCGTTTTCATCCTGTTGAGGTGGAGGTTGCCGTTGTTCCCGAATTTTGGCCTCTAACCCTACTTCCTCTGGCGCAATGGGAGGGCCAGCTGCGCCACATGCTGTAGAAAGACAAAGCAGCAGACTCGCACTGTAGATTCGTATCGATAGGGTCATCCACATAGTCTCCGTTGGACGATTAGGTGACGGCTATTGACCCAAGGACGTTCACGTTGAAAACGTTCGTGCATTATAGCAGGCGTTTCTCTAACACACGCAACCTCTTTTCAACTTGTATTCTCGCCGTTCCTCCAATCTGCGCTTTTCTCTGTATCGCGCCCTCGGGGCTGAGTAAGGCTGATGCATCTTTCGAGAACCGAGAAGAGTGGGAGCGAAGTTCGGTTAATGTGATATGGGCCAGATCTTTCTTCTGCGCAGTACAGTATCCGACAAGGTTTCCAATGATGGCGTGGGCTTCGCGAAAGGGAATCCCTTTTCGTACGAGGTAGTCAGCGAGTTCCGTCGCAAAGAGCAGGCCGGATTGGACGGCTTCCGCCATGACATCTTGCCGAACCTTGAGCCGTTTGATGAGTTCAGCATAGATGGTTACAGAGTCGGTCACGGTGTCTAATGCGTCAAACAACGGTTCCTTGTCTTCCTGTAGGTCTCGATTGTAACTAAGCGGCAAGCCTTTGAGTGTTGTCAGGACTGACATTAAATGGCCATAGACCCGTCCGGTTTTCCCTCTGACTAATTCGGCGACATCCGGATTTTTTTTCTGCGGCATCATGCTGCTTCCGGTGCAGAATGAGTCGGACATTTCAATAAACTGAAATTCCTGGGAAGACCAGAGTATGAACTCTTCGCTTATTCGCGATAGGTGCATCATCAGCAGCGAGCAGGCATTCAGCACTTCGACGACGAAGTCGCGGTCTGACACAGTATCCAGGCTATTGGTCGTAACAGCGGGAAAGTCGAGCAGTTTGGCTGTAAATTTTCGATCAATTGGGTAATTCGTTCCGGCTAGCGCTCCTGCACCAAGTGGCAGGACATTCAGCCGCGTTAAGGCATCCGAGAGTCTTCCTTTATCCCGCTCGAACATGTCCACATAGGCTAACACGTGATGGGCAAAGAGCACAGGTTGCGCTCGTTGTAGATGCGTGTAGCCTGGCATAATGACGTGGATATACCGCCGAGCCTGAACGATCAGTGCTTTTTGAAGTTCTCGCAGTCCTGAAGATACGGTCGTGAGTGCCTCTCGAACGTAGAGTCGAAGGTCAAGTGCAACCTGGTCGTTGCGGCTCCTTCCTGTGTGCAGTTTTCCGCCAAGCGGGCCAATGAGTTGCGTGAGCCGGCGCTCGATACTCATGTGAATGTCTTCGTCTTCGTTTCGAAACTCGAACCGACCGCGTTGAATTTCACGTAGAACTTTCTCTAAGCCTTGAATAATCGTTTGACATTCTTTCCGTGTCAGCACTTTTGCGTGGTGGAGTGTTTTGCAGTGGGCAATACTTCCTTGAATATCGTATGGATACAGGCGTTGATCGAACGGCAGCGATGTTGTAAATCGTTCAACGAGCTGATGGGTGCGCGTCTTGAACCGCCCTCCCCAAAGTTTTGTTGGCTGAGAAGATACAGGCGAGTTCTTGGTGGTTGTGAGCGACGCGCGAGCCTTGGAATGACTGCGTGACTGTGAAGCAGAATTGTTCGTGCGACGTTGGGGCATTGCCAATCCTTTATGTGCGGTCGTTCTTTTTGTTTCGCGTGGTTTGCATGGCTAATCGGAGCGCATTGATCCGGATGAATCCAGTCGCATCCCGTTGATCGAATCCTTGTCCCTTTTCAAACGTTGCGAGATGTTTGCGGTACAGCGATTGCGGGGACCGTCGGCCAGTTACCGTACAGTTCCCCTTATAGAGTGTGAGACGAACGGTTCCCGTCACTTCTTGCTGTGCTTGATCGATGGCTGTTTGTAGCATGGTGCGTTCCGGAGAAAACCAATAGCCATTGTAAATAAGTTCCGCGTAGCGTGAAATAAGGCTATCACGAAGATGGAGAACCTCTCGATCCATGGTGATCGACTCGAGTCCTCGATGGGCGATCTGTAGAATCGTGCCGCCAGGTGTTTCGTACACACCACGGGCTTTCATTCCGACATACCGATTCTCTACAAGATCCACACGGCCGATGCCATGTTTTCCGCCAAGACGATTGAGTTGATGCAGCAAGGCCGCAGGTTTTAAGCGTTTGCCGTCAATGGCGACGGGGTCGCCGTTTTTGAATTGAATTTCGATAGATTCCGCTTTATTCGGTGCCCGTTCAGGAGAGACGGTCATTTTGAACATCTCTTCCGGTGGGGCGACCCAGGGATCCTCTAAAATTCCACCCTCATAACTAATGTGGAGGAGATTGAGGTCCATGCTATAGGGTTTGGCTTTGGTGACCGTAATAGGAATGCTATGTTTTTTCGCATACGCAATCAGATCCTCTCGTGAGGTAAATTCCCATTCCCGCCAGGGAACAATCACTTGGATGTCAGGAGCCAGTGCCGCATAGGCCAGTTCAAATCGAACTTGATCATTGCCCTTACCGGTCGACCCATGACTGACAAAGGCGGCGCCTTCTTTTTGCGCGATTTCGATTTGGCGTTTTCCGATTAACGGGCGGGCAATCGATGTTCCTAATAAATAACTGCCTTCGTAGATAGCATTTGCGCGCAACATGGGGAATACATACTGTTTGACAAATTCTTCTCGAAGGTCTTCAACGTAGACTTTCGAGGCTCCCACCGCTATGGCCTTTCGTTGAATCGCGTGCAAGTCTTCGCCTTGGCCTAGATCGGCGCAGAAGGTAATGACCTCGCATTGGTACGTATCTTTGAGCCAGCGCAAAATGACCGAGGTATCTAATCCGCCGGAATATGCCAGTACGACTTTGTTCTTGGGTGGTCGGGATGATTGAGGAGATGCTGTCCTTTTTTTTGCTGGTTTCTTCATGACTGTGTTCGTCCTAACATAGGGTGTATAGTGTCAATCACTGTTCGCCATGTCATGCGTAGTCCTTGGGCGTGAAGAAGGTTTTGAATAGGGACGGCTTATCCAAATTATTTGCCGAGCCAATTAATTAAAATGGCATTTTGCATGTCGAGACGGTTTTCCGCTTGTTCTAAGACCACGGCCTGTGGGCCGTCGAGCACGCCTGTTGAAATTTCCTCACCTCGATGAGCAGGAAGACAATGCATGACAATGGCATCAGCTTTGGCCTTTCGTAGTAGCCGTTCATTGACCTGATAGGGAGTCAAGGCCTTGAGCCGCCGTTTCTGTTCCCGCTCTTGTCCCATGCTAATCCAGACATCCGTGTAGAGCACGTCAGCGTTCCGAACTGCCGCTATCGGATCTGAGGTGACTTCGATCCGTGTTTTCGTTTTCAAAGCTTTTTCTTGTGCCCAATCCACAATTTTCTGGTCTGGTTCATACCCTGTTGGACATCCGACCGACACATGCATGCCCATGAGCGCACCGGCTTCTAAGAGAGAATGCGTCACATTATTTCCATCGCCGATATAGGCTAGCTTTAAGCCTTTGAGCCGTTTCTTTTTACGTGTAATCGTGAAAAGGTCTGCAAGGATCTGGCAGGGATGGCATTGATCGGTGAGTCCATTAATCACAGGTATCGTCGCATAGGTGGCCCAGTCTTCAAGTGTGGTTTGGTCGAATGTTCTGACGACCAGACCATCTACATAGCGAGAGAGGACCTGTGCGGTATCGGCGAGGCTTTCCCCCCGGCTCAACTGAATTTTCTCAGAATCCAAAAACAGCGATTGTCCCCCTAATTGGTTCATGCCCGCTTCAAACGAGACCCGTGTGCGGGTAGAAGGTTTTTCGAAAATGAGGCCAAGAGTTTTTCCGACTAACGGTCTCGGTGTTCGACGCGCGCGCCGCTTTCCTTGAAGCGATTGGGCCTGTTTGATTAAAGCAGCAATGTGTTGGCTGGAAAGACTTGCGATCGTCAAGAGATCTTTGCTGGTGTTTCGAGAAGTTCGTGTAGTTGATCGAGCCATAGGATGATTTCCTGCAATCGTCAAGTGTGACTGGTGATTACTGCCGTTTGCTTAAGACATCCGTAAGGGTTGTTAAAAGCACATCAATTTCAGCTTGAGTAATAATCAGCGGTGGAATGAATCGAAGCACGTGTCCCATGGTGCAGTTAATGATGACCCGACGGGCAAGGCAATCCATCACGATTGGTTTCCCATCGACTGTGAGTTCTATGCCTTGCAATAATCCACGACCACGCACTTCTTTAATAATGGGAAAACGCTCCTGCATGGCTAAGAGCCCTTTATGCAGATAGTTTCCTCGCTCCTGACTTCGTTTGAGTTCTTCCCCTTCAAGGAGAATCCGAAGCACCTGTAGCGCCGCCGTGCACGCGAGAGGATTTCCCCCAAAAGTTGAACCATGTGTCCCGTACGTAAAGGCTTTTGCAACCGTGTCAGTGGCTAGGCACGCCCCGATTGGAATGCCACCGCCTAGGCCCTTGCCCAGCGTCATGATGTCCGGTTGAATGCCAAATTGTTGATAGGCAAACAAGGTGCCTGTACGCCCCATTCCCGTTTGAATTTCATCGAAAATCAGGAGGATATTGCGTGCCGTGCAGAGGTTGCGGACAGCTTTGAGGTAGTCCGCACTTGCAACAACAACCCCACCCTCTCCGAGTATGGGTTCAAGCATGATGGCCGCTGTGTGCTCCGTCACATTTGCTTCGAGTGCCTGAAGATCGTTGTACGGGACGTATCTGAATCCTGGGACAAGGGGCTCGAAGCCATGCTGGACTTTTGTTTGGCCGGTTGCGGTTAGCGTCGCCAGCGTCCGGCCATGAAAGGAATTCTCCATCGTGAGAATTTCCGATCTGTTGGGACCAAAATGATCGTGACTATATTTTCTCGCTAATTTTATGGCTGCTTCATTGGCTTCGGCTCCACTGTTCGCAAAAAACACTTTGTCGGCGAATGACTGTTCAGCCAACTCCCGCGCCAGCTTGGCATGCGGTTCTGTGTAAAAGAGGTTTGACGTATGAATGAGCTGGCGGACTTGTCGTTCGATGCTGGCGACCAAATCTGGGTGGCCGTACCCCAAGGCATTAACCGCAATGCCTCCCACGCAATCCAAGTAGGCTCGCCCTTCTGCGTCGTAGACCTTGCTGCCTTGTCCGCGAACAATGGACAACGGAAGCCGGTCATAGGTGTTCATGACATACTGATGAGTGATGGCTTGAAGCTCTTCTGTCAACATGTATAGCGAAACTTAAAGATTTTTCATTCAAACCGTACTTGCTGGCACGGCTACTAAAACACTATTAATTAGGGAGCCAATATAACCTTGGGTTAGCGTAGTATTTGGTCGTCATTCTCCGTTTGATGCCGAAGGTTTTTGCACGTATCGACGCATCCATTCTGCTCGTCATCTACTGTCATGCTGAAACCTTGATGAGGTCCATTGAGAATGAGAACAGTCCTGCAATGGGTTAGCGGATTAGTAGGCGCGAAAACCCGCGTGAATACAGGCGAATCTAGCATACAGGTTCTCATGTTCGCAATATGAGTTGGTGTGCGATTACCTGTGAAAGTCGTTGGGAGGGGAGTGTGAAAAGATGTTATCTGTCCGAAAAAGGGTGTGATAGGGGAAGCTGATAGAGTTGTCACGCAATACAGCGCAACAGTTTGGCTTATTGTGAGGCAGATTGTCGTCGGAGGTCGTGGGCGAAGCCAAGTTTGCTTAAGGTCCAGATGAGCCACTTGGATGGATCAAAATTATACCATTGTGGGCCGTTGCGATAATCGCTTTGGTACATGTGATGGTAGTTATGATAGCCTTCGCCGAATGTAAGGAGCGAAACGATCCAGCTATCTCGACTCGAATCCGACGAGCCATGGGGTTGATTACCCCAGAGATGGCAGATTGAGTTAATAAAGAACGTGGAGTTGAGCACGAAAAACGTTCGTGCCACGCCGGCCAAGAGGAAACAACTCACTCCGCCAATCCATCCGTTATAGAGAGACCCGACAATAAACGGCAGCAGTAATCCGGCGAGGACGACAGCGATATAATTCCGATGCTGCCACATGACGAGAGGGTTTTGCTTCAGCCGGGTTTTATATTTGTCGTATCGTGATGGATCTGTTTCTTTCCAGAAGAGCCAACCGCAATGACTCCACCAGAACCCGAGCTTGGCGTTATAGGGGTCTTCGTCTTTGTCGCATTGTGCATGGTGGCGAATGTGGTCGGACGCCCACTTGAGGGCGGAATTTTGTAAAGCCATGCCGCCGGCAATCAGCAACATCATCTCGACCCACTTGGCGCATTTGAAGCTTCGATGTGAAAATAAACGATGATATCCAACGGTAATCCCGAGTCCGGTGAACACGTATAGAATCACGAACATTGTCCAGTCTACCCAGGAGAAATCATAATAGTATGTAAAGATAGGCAGTCCGATCATGGCCCCTACGACGATCGTGCCAAAGAGAATGGTCGTGAGATAGTCGAATTGTCTAACGGTAGTGTCCATCTATAGAACCTCGGTCTTCAGTAAATGCAACTCACCAAGCTGTTGAAGAATAAAATGGGAATTTCTGGAAAGAAATTCCGAAACTGACAGGTGCTTATAGGATACACGCAGAAGGAAATCTTGTCAAAATGAAATGTGGGCTCTATGCCTGGACTTGTCGAGGGCGCAACGTGGGTTTGGTGTGAGACTGCAGCAAGAAGCACGTTGCCTCCATCATGAAGAAAGAGAAAACACGATGGAGGCGTATATTGATTTTTTCTGTGGTTACCGGACCTGCAGACTGACAAGTCCTCAACGCATAGGGACCGCTATCGTGTGCATTGAGGTCAATGACGGCATGCCGTCATTAATATTTGTAGCTGTCTTCTTTAAATGGCCCGTCCACGGAGACATTGATGTAGTCGGCTTGAGTCTTGGTCAATTTGGTAATAACTCCTCCAAATCCACGAACCATATGCGCAGCCACTTCTTCATCAAGGCTTTTGGGTAAGACTTTTACCGTCACGTCTTGAATTTGTTGATCGGCAAATTTTCGTTCGTATAAATAAATCTGCGCGAGCACTTGATTGGCAAAGGAGCCATCCATGATTCGAGACGGATGACCGGTGGCGTTGCCTAGATTGACAAGACGCCCTTCGGACAAGAGAAGCAGGTGATCATTGCGGGATTTGTCACGATAGACTTTGTGTACCTGCGGTTTGACTTCCTCCCAATCCCAATGTTCACGCATATAGGCGGTATCGATCTCGTTGTCGAAATGCCCGATGTTACAGACAACAGCGCCTGCTTTGAGCGATTGCAACATGGCGGAATCGCAGACATTGAAATTGCCCGTCGTGGTCACGACGAGATCGGTGTTCCCTAGCAATGCCGTATTGATGTTTTCGACTTTTCCGGTATTGATTCCATCATTGTAGGGAGAGACGACTTCAAAGCCGTCCATGCAAGCTTGCATGCCGCAAATCGGGTCGATTTCCGAAACTTTCACGATCATGCCTTCTTGGCGAAGCGATTGCGCGGAGCCTTTCCCGACGTCGCCATATCCGATCACCAATGCTTTTTTCCCGGCGAGCAAGTGATCCGTGCCACGTTTGATGGCATCATTTAAGCTGTGCCGACATCCGTACTTGTTGTCGTTTTTCGATTTGGTGACCGAGTCGTTGACGTTAATGGCTGGAACTTTGAGTGTGCCTTTTTTCAGCATTTCCTGAAGGCGATGCACGCCGGTGGTGGTTTCTTCGGTAATGCCGTGGACACGGTCGAGCACGGCAGGATACTTTTCATGCAGCATTAAGGTTAAGTCGCCACCATCATCGAGGACCATATTGGCATCCCATGGCACACCATCTTTTAGAATCGTTTGCTCCAGGCACCAATCATACTCTTCTGCCGTTTCACCTTTCCAGGCATAGACCGCGATTCCGCGTGCCGCAATGGCTGCGGCTGCGTGATCTTGCGTCGAAAAAATGTTGCAGGACGACCAACGGACCTCTGCGCCAAGCTCAATCAATGTTTCAATAAGTACGCCGGTTTGAATCGTCATGTGAATGCAGCCGAGAATTTTCGCGCCTTTGAGCGGTTGGGAGGCTCGATACTTGTCCCGTAATGCCATCAACGCCGGCATTTCTGTTTCGGCAATCGCAAGTTCCTTTCGTCCCCAATCGGCGAGGGAGATATCCGCGACTTTATAATCTGTCGTTTTCGGGTCTATGGTGGCTGCGGTGCTCATATCGTTTGAATCCTTTCTGTGAAAATCAACGTTCTCGACTCACGAACACAACGCGGAGGCGCGGGCATATGCTGCTCTGCCTCGCAATGTGATGTCGTGGTCGCGGTTTATACCCCGGCTTCGCGACGAAGCGCGGTGGCTTTATCTGTTTTTTCCCACGTAAAGCCTGGCTCATTCCGGCCAAAATGACCATACGCGGCTGTTTGCTTGTAAATAGGACGACGTAATTTAAGGTGTTCGATAATACCGCGGGGGTTTAACGGGAAGTGTTTGCGAACGAGCTTTTCAATTCGTTCTGCGGCGGTTTTTTCGGTGCCTTTTGTATCGACGAGCACTGAAACGGGATTGGGGACGCCAATGGCGTACGCCAGCTGTACTTCGCATTTATCCGCGAGTTTGGCTGCAATGATATTCTTCGCGATATACCGAGCCATGTACGAAGCCGATCGGTCGACTTTACTCGGGTCTTTTCCAGAAAATGCCCCGCCGCCGTGACTGCCAACGCCTCCATACGTGTCCACAATAATTTTTCTACCCGTGAGTCCAGTATCGCCCATGGGTCCGCCTGTGACGAATCGTCCAGTGGGGTTGATATGGAATTTCACGGTTTTGGGATTATATAGTTTCTTGGGCATCACGGGAGTGATCACCTTGTCCATGATATCTTTTTCGATTTTTTTAGATGTGACGGAATCGCTATGTTGGGTCGAGACGACAATGGTATCAATTCTCACAGGTTTTCCATTTTTATATTCCACTGTCACTTGGGCTTTTCCATCTGGTCGGACCCAGGGCAAAATGTTTTTCTTGCGAACTTCTGCCAGGCGACGAGTTAATCTGTGGGCAAGCACGATTGGCATCGGCATGAGCTCGTTGGTTTCATTTGTGGCATAGCCAAACATCAGGCCCTGGTCCCCTGCTCCACCCGTGTCCACACCCATGGCGATATCCCCGGATTGCGCATCGATGGCGGTCAAGACCGAGCATGTCCGATTGTCGAATCCCCATGTGGCATCGGAATAGCCGACACTTCTAATGGTTTCCCTTATGATGTCAGGAATTTCAACATACGCTTTGGTTGAAATTTCTCCGGCGACAAAGGCCAGTCCCGTCGTCAAAATGGTTTCGCAGGCCACTCGACAGTTTTTGTCTTTCTTAATAATGGCGTCTAAGATTCCGTCAGATATCTGATCGGCGATCTTGTCGGGGTGTCCTTCGGTCACGGATTCTGACGTAAAGAGATAATTGGATCGTCTCATTAAATAGTATCCTCTATTTGGTTTAGGGACAATATGGACCCAACGAAAGGTCCATGGTACTAGGGTCCCTGTGTGATGGATAATCGGCGGGCAAGACTTACACTCTAATAAAAATGTACCCCTACCTGTCAATAACAAATTCTCTCTTCTTGTGCTAACTGCACGAAGCAACAGGAATTTTAGAGAGTCTTAATATGGTGTAAGAGAGACATATTTTGCATAGTTATTGGGAAAGTAAAGAGGTATGTACATCTGGCAGAGTTGGGTGCATCGAAATCCTTCGTGTAAAGAATTTCATGGTCCCGCAAATACCTCTTCTTCTAATCGGCGGGGCAGTGTTATTCGAAATGACTTATAGAATGCCGCGTTGTTTGTTGTTAGGGTTTAATACGTATTTATAACTTTATGATTTAGGTTGCCGAGCATGGCGGAAACCATGATGAGGACAGAGCTTCTTCAGCGTTATCATTGAGTTGCATTACCTAAATATCGGGTGTTAAGATCACGCGTCATCTCCATATGAACCCTCGTCACAATTGAGACAAGATCGGTGGAATTTCTTGACTTGGGCGGGGTTGTTATTCTGTGCGCACTCGCTGGTTGGTCAGAGAAGTTTTAAGGAGGCTGTTTAGATGTACAAAACAATATACATTCCGGTTGATAATTCAGACCATTCGAATAAAGCCGTGGATTTGGGTGTGGCGTTAGCAAAGACCTTCGGCTCCAAGATTGTCGGGAGTCATGTCTATGCTGCCAAAATGCATGATAAGCGTTTTAAGCAGATGGAGGCTGGTCTTCCGGAAGAATACCATGATGAAAAAGAGCTCGACCGTCAGCGGCAAATCCATGATTCATTAATTACTCGAGGTCTGCAAATCATCACGGACTCATATCTTGACTATGTTGACCAACAGTGCGCAGAAGCCAATATTCCGCTTGAACGTCGCTCACTTGAAGGACGAAATTGGAAAGTGTTAGCCGAAGACATCGGCACGAACGGATATGACTTGACCATTATGGGGGCGTTGGGTGTTGGGGCTGTGAAGGATTCGGTCGTGGGGAGTAATACGGAACGAGTCGTACGACGTGTGCGAAACTCCGATATGCTAATCATTAAAGACTTGAAAGATACCCAAGAAGGAAAGATTGTTGTTGCTGTCGATGGAAGCCACTACTCCTTTGGCGGTCTTAAAACGGCCTTAGCGCTTGGGAAAGCGTTAAATAAGCCGGTCGAAGCCATTTCCGCCTTCGATCCCTATTTTCATTATGCGGCATTTCATAGCATTTCCGGTGTGTTAAATGAGGAGGCAGGAAAAGTTTTTCGGTTCAAGGAGCAGGAAAAGTTGCATGAAGAAGTCATCGATAGTGGATTAGCCAAAATTTATCAATCCCATCTCGATGTCTCGCGTGATGTGGCGCAGGATGAGGGTGCCGATATCAAAACCACGCTGTTGGATGGCAAGGCCTTTGAGAAGGTTATTCAATATGTTCGAAAGGAACAACCGTGGCTACTCATTGTTGGGCGGATTGGCGTTCATAGTGATGATGATATGGACATTGGGAGCAACGCCGAAAATCTTCTTCGGTCAGCACCCTGTAATGTCTTAATCTCAAATCAAAAATTTATACCACCGATTGATACGCAAGCTGAGTACACCATTGCGTGGACGGAAGAAGCCTTAAAGCGAATGGAGAAAATTCCTGTTTTTGCGCGAGGTGTTGCAAAGACAGCTATTCATCGCTATGCCATTGAAAAAGGGCATACGATCATCAGTGATTCTGTGATTGATGCTGCCGTTGGCGATATCCTTCCCAAGGGGGCTATGGATGCTATGCGAGCGCTGGGTGGGAACCTGGATGCTGCAGGAATTGACCGCGATAAAATGCAGGCTGATGACTCAGTGGCTAGTGATCTCATGGGGTCGTCCCTCAGTGGTATGATGAATCAAATCGTTGAGGAAAAACCTCAAGCCGTCAACCCTGGCGTAAGCGCGGCGAATCAGTCATACCTCGATCGCATGTCTCGTGCCTATTACGTGTGCAATGGTTGTGGATATATTGGGAAGGGTGACCCTGCTCCTGTGAAATGTCCGGTCTGCGCCGCAGATGGTGCGCAGTTCAAAGAGGTTGATAAAGCCATTTTTGATGCGGCGGCCAAAGCTGAAGGTGAACTTGAGACGCACCTCGCCTATGATGATGTTCCGATGCAGTGGACCAAAGATGCCAAGGAAGCCATCCGTGCAGTCCCGGCAGGATTTCAACGGAGACGAGCTAAAGCAAGGATTGAAAAATCAGCAAGAAAGTTGGGAATGACGACGATTACCTTGGAGTACGCATCGCCGACAATTGAAGAAGCAGCTGCAGAAGACTACACGCCAATTTTTGCCAATAAGGCACCTTCAGATGGGGAACCCACTATGAAGCCAAATGGAACCGATGGTCAAGATGCAGAATCCTCGCCCTACACGTGGGAGCCGGCGGCAACCGAGCGTCTCGAGCGGGCTCCGGCCGGATTTATGAGAGACTGCACGAAAGCTTTGATTATCAAGCATGCTGAAAAGCTTGGCACGACAGTCATCACCATTGATGTTGCCAATGAAGGTATTGAACAGGCGAAGCATACAATGGAAGAAGCGATGAAGACTGGGAATGTCAAAGATATTATTGCAAACTTAACTGGTTCAGGAGAGAAATCTGAAGCTCCTTCAGGAGCTGGCCAACATGGGTAAATCTCTTCCTGTTCTTCATTCGCCAGGCACTCCTGCAAGTCAATCGGCCTTTCCGTCAAATGTCACGAGGTTTGATTCACCGGCGACACGTGGATCAGATAACCCATATGATGGTCGAACGGTTGATGACTTCAAGCCGTATCTCGTCGCGCTCAATCTCACGAAGCGATGCAATCTAAAGTGTGATCATTGCTATCTCGACGCCACGACCAAACTCGGTGGTGGCAATGATGAGTTAACGACTGAAGAATGCTATCGACTGATCGACCAAATTGCCGAAGTCAACCGTGGATGCCTGTTAGTCATTACGGGTGGTGAGCCGTTAGTCCGTCCCGATATTTTGGATATTGCCAGGCATGCGGTTAAATTAGGTTTTATGGTGGTGTTTGGAACGAACGGGATGCTTATTGATGATCCGATGGCGAAAGAGCTGGTTGACATCGGCGTCATGGGTGTCGGGATTAGCATTGATTCACTCGATCCTGAGAAGCACAATGCGTTTCGCGGCTTAGCAAAGGCTTGGGAAGGGGCGCTTGCTGGCATAGAAGCCTGTAAACGCAATGGGCTTCAGTTTCAGATTCATTTTAGTGCCCAGCCCATGAATTATCAGGAATTACCTAAGGTTGTTGATTGGGCCCATGACCTTGGAGCCAAAGTCCTGAATGTCTTCTTTATGGTGTGTACTGGGCGTGGAGAGGAACTTTCCGATATCACGCCTTCTCAATATGAAGAAGTCCTTGGCTATTTGGTTGACTGCCAAGACAAATATAACGATATGCTCGTTCGGGCCCGCTGTGCTCCACACTTTAAGCGGTTGGCGTACGAAAAAGATCCCAATTCACCAATCACGAAAGCGCAGGGGTATATGGGGGGCGGCTGTTTGGCGGGGACGAATTATGCGAGAGTCACGCCGAATGGGGATCTGACGCCATGCCCCTATATGCCGCTTTCCGCTGGGAACGTTCGTGATAAGAGTTTTGTGGATTTATGGGAACGATCAGATATATTTGACTCGTTTCGCTATCCTCACCTCAAAGGCAAGTGCGGCGACTGTGAGTACAGTGAAATTTGTGGCGGGTGCAGGGCGAGGCCTTATGTTGATCATGGCGATTGGCTTGATGAAGATGAATGGTGTCTCTATACGCCAAAAGGCGGGGATAAAGTTGAAGTCGCCTTTAATGTTCCTGAGGCAACGTCTGTTGTATGGGACGAAGCCGCAGAGACTCGACTGAATCGTATCCCGTATTTTTTACGTGCTATGGTGAAGAAAGGCGTTGAACGCCACGCGGTTGAACGAAACCTTTCAGTCGTGACAATTGAACTCATGGAAGAACTTCGAAAAAAGCGGTTTGGAAACGAAACTCCGGTATTTAAGTTCTGATTGAGTGACAACCATCCTGTGTTGTGTCAGACCTCAATAATCCGACCATTGTATCGATCTATGTCAGGTGAGTGGGTCAGTTACTAATAATTTGATTCGTTATTCCTCAGAAACATAGTTTTATGGAAGCTCTTCAAGCGGTCTTTACAGACCTCAATCAAGTTATACCTATTCTTGTCCATTGGCTGCATTTGCTTTCTGCCGTCGTCTGGATTGGTGGGTTGGCCTTTTTAGTGATGGCGGTGACCCCTGGCCTACGGACATCTGTACCGAAAGAATACATCAGACCGATTACCGAAACTTTTTATTTGCAGTATAAGCGAGTCGTGGGTGTGATTCTGGTAGTGGCCTTGTTCACGGGTGGAATTAATCTTCATTACGTGAGTAAAGCCATGGAGCTTATGACGGGCGATGGCATATCGCACAATGCCAAATATCTCACGATCTTTTTCATAAAATTAAGTTTAGTTTTAGGTGTTTTAACGATATTTCTCTATACCGTCATCTTTAAGAATGAGCCGACGGGCGAAGAAACGACGGAAGAAAAAGAAGAAATGGTATATGAACCTGTCCCGTTCCAACGTGGAACCTTATGGATGGGGGTCTTTATCATCCTTTGTGCTGCAGCCATGAAGCATCTCCATAGCTAGTATTCTCCCTCCGTCCGGCCTTTCTCCCTGCCCGTTTCGTCTTAACCAATCTCTTTCCTGATGGCGGAGTCCTATAGAGAAAACTCAAGACTCGAATATCGAAGTTCGAAAGAAATGAGAACGGGTAATTTATGAGCGTTTCAAATAACTTCCGCCGTTTGAAACGTTGTACCGCGCGGAGTTCGTTGTATGTTCTCGTTTGGAACGTATTTGAATTCGCCATAATATATTCGAATCTTGGATTTCGGATTTGTTTCGGCATTTGATATTCAGATTTTCAGTGTATCGAACGTATGTGGGATGGCTGACTATCCAACTTTATACGAAATTGTGAGTGTGGCGGAGACATGGCTGCAAGAAAAAGCACGATAAAATCCTCAAGGGCAAAAAAGAAAGAAGTAGGAATGGAGGAAAGTCTTCAGATGCCAGAAGTCGTCATATCACATGAAATCTCAATTCCAAAAGTCGCCATCATTGGGCGTCCAAATGTTGGGAAATCCACGTTATTTAACCGAATCATCGGCTCGCGAAAAGCCATTGTCGATGATCGGCCTGGAGTCACGCGAGACCGTAATGCTGCTTCTTGTGCCTATCAAGGACGAATGTTTCAGCTTATCGACACCGGAGGTTTGGATCCTGCAGCGTCAGATGGCATGTTGTCACAAATCAAACAGCAATCTGAAATGGCAATTGCCGACGCCGATATCTTAATTGTGACGATGGATGGACGGAGCGGTTTAACGCCGCTTGACGAAGAAGTGGCATCCTTGGTCCGAGGTATTCACAAGCCGGTGTTTTGGACTGCTAACAAGGTTGATACGCATAAAACAGAGCCCTTACTCGCAGATTTTTATAAGCTTGGTCTTGCGGACGTTTTTCCAATTTCAGCAGAGCATGGAATTGGCGTGGACGAATTACTTGAGGCGATGCTTCCCTATATTCCTAAAGGGCATGCAGACGAGAACGATCGGAATATTCCCAAAGTTGCGGTGGTGGGCCGGCCAAATGTTGGAAAGTCAACGTTTGTCAATTTAATTTTGGGTGAAGACCGGTTGGTCGTGAGTAATCAACCGGGTACGACACGGGATCCGGTTGATACAGAGGTGTCGTATCAAGGGGCTTCCTATGTGTTGACCGATACGGCAGGCATCCGGCGACGTGGACGAATAGACCGAGGCGTTGAGGGATACAGCGTCGTTCGGGCCATGCGTGCCCTCGGACGTTCTGATGTCGCGATTCTGTTGTTAGATGGGGTGGAAGGGGTGACTGAGCAAGACTCCAAGATTGCAGGTTTGATTCAACGGCAGGGTCGTGGGTGTGTACTCATGGTCAACAAATGGGATTTACGGACAAAAGATCCAGAGGCACAAATACGGTATGAGCAAGAGTTACAGCGGCGGTTTCCATTTTTTGGGTTTGTGCCAGTGGTGTTTGCATCAGCCTTACATCCGGAAACCATCGCGCAGGTTTTTCCAAAAGTTAATACAGTGATGTCTGAGTTTGCGAAGCGCATTCCAACCGGACAGCTGAATCAGTTTTTGCAGCAGACGTTAGAGAAAAACCCGCTCCCGCTTCGAGCGGGGAATCCGGTCAAGTCCGTCTATATCACACAAGTCGCGACTAGGCCTCCGACCTTTGCGCTCTTTGTGCGGCATTCTGGCGATGTGAATGCCACGTACCAGCGATATCTTGAGAATGCACTTCGTGATGCCTTTGGCTTTATCGGTACGCCCATCAAGATCTTGGTTCGTAACAAAAACCCGCCGTCACCACCTCGGTTGAAGCCTAAGCCAAGTTATAAGCTGAAGCCCAAGCCTCAACGCAAGCTCAAACCAAAAGATAAGCCAAAGTCCATACGCACACGATCGAAAAACGTGAAAAGGTAACAGGGGGTAGAACGAAGGATTCTAAGAATTCTGAAGCGCCACGCGCTTACCTCATGATCCTGCTGCGTGGATACGCGGCTATAGCCGTTTCAAATAACTTCCACATGTTTAAAGTGCGTCATCGCGCGGGGTTAGTTGATCGACCTCAGCTGGAACGTATTTGGATTCGCTATAGCCTAGCGTGCTGAGCGCTTAGGTTTTTTCTTCATCACGGATTGACGTCCCAGCTGGGACAGTTCTCGAAAATAATGTACAAACGTTCGTATGCCGCCTGAGGCTTGCCCCCAATCAAAGTACTCATTGGGTGCATGATATCCATGTTCAGGCAGACTTAACCCCATAAACAGAATTGGGACATTCCACGTGCGGTCCAAATGGTCAATGGCTCCAATAGACCCCCCTTCTCGTACCATAACCGGTGGCCTATTAAATCCAGCTTGGACGGAACGGTGAAGCGCCTCGGCATATGGTCCGGTTGCGAGCCCTCGAAACGGTTCTAACTTCCCATCGCTGATCACCCGGACGTTTGGATTAATGCTTTTCACATGACGTCTCAGAAGCGTAAGGATTTTGTCTGGGCGTTGATTGGGAACAAGGCGCATGCTGACTTTCAGTTCTCCCGAGGCGGGCACAACGGTTTTGACGCCGGGCCCGGTATGTCCGCCGGTCAATCCGTGAATTTCAAACGTGGGAGCCGCCCAAATGCGTTTTAATAATTCTGCGCGATGATCGGTGCGAAGCGAGCGTAATTGGTACGCTTGTTTAAATCGATTGACTTGAAAGCCTGAGGCGAGAAATTCTTTGAGTTCTTCGTGAGTTGGCTGCACGACCTTGTCATAAAACCCTGGGATCTTCACGTCTCCCGATTTCGCATCGACGCAAGCGTTGGCTACTTCGCATAGTTCAGTGAGAGGGTTACGGGCGCCTCCTCCGGTTAAGCCGGAATGGACATCAGTATTGCCGGTTTGTAGGGTCATGCGTGCCGATAGAAGACCGCGGAGGCCACAGGGAATGGCCGGGCGTTGCTTTGCGATCCAGATAGTATCGGATACTAAGACTGAGTCTGATCGGGGAACAAGTGCTTGTTGACGTAGGATTTCAGCGAAGTTCGGACTCCCAATTTCTTCCTCCAATTCCCACAAAAACCGGATATTGAGGTGCAGTTTCTCTTCAATCGCATATCGTGCGGAAAAAAGTGCGGTGAGCGCGGGGCCTTTATCATCGGTCGTGCCCCGACCGCGATACCGATCAGCCTCTTTTTGAAAGGCAAAGGGGGCGTGCCGCCATTCAGGCTCATCTGCCGGTTGTACATCCAAATGATTATAAATCGTGACGGTAGGATAGTGGTTTCCCACAAACCAGCCACCAGATACGGCGGGGTATCCTGAGGTTTCCACCAGTCTGGCTTCGGCCCCAAAAGATTTAAGAAGACGTGTCGCCTCTATGCCCATTTTTCGTATATCGGTTGCATGGGCAGGGTCTGAACTAATAGACGGAATTTCGACCATCTGTGCGAGGAGGTCTTCATAATGTGGGCGGGAACTTTTGATATAGGACTCAAGATGTGAGTCGTGTTTATCCATCGTGTAATCTTCCCCAGATACTGAGACAGTTCGCATTATACCATGACAAGAACATTTTTCGAGTAAGGAATTACTCTGCATAGCATGATGAGAGTTTTGTGTTGACAGGGAAATGGAGTGTGCTCAATGACTAGAAATATCAGCGTAAACATCAAGGACAAGGTGAATGTGTATGGTCGATATACAGTCGCCCTTGTCCGCTGCATAGAGCAACCGTTCGAAATTGGATGTGCAAACATTAAAAGTAAAATGGAACGGGAGAGAAGGAGAGGGAGAAGATTGCCAAGGCACTCCAGGCGACCCAGATGCGCGTCTTCCCTAACGAGGACTTTGGGTCAATGACGGGCGGGTGAGACAAGCCAACCAGTCCTGCAAGACAGGCCCATAATATCCACCCAGGCCAGCCTATTAATCCGAGGAATACTAAGATGGGAACAGCTATAAGGGCTAAAGTCCGTTGCCGTTGGCCAAAGACGGCATAGGCGACATGCCCTCCGTCGAGCTGACCAATGGGAATAAGATTTAACGCGGTCACAAAAAATCCGAACCAGGCTGCAAATCCAATGGGATGGAGGACGATGTCGTGAGTTTCTGGAATGGGGCCAAATATGATCCAGGCGACAAATTGTAAGAAAAGGGGTTCGCCCAACTGGAGTCCAAACGTTTGATGACGCGGGACGACCTCCGAGAGAGACAGCCCAATAATTAAGGCAAATACGGCGGCGATAAACCCGGTGATTGGTCCGGCGACCCCAATATCAAACAAGGCGCGCTTGGGCATAATGGGCGATTTCATCCGAATGACCGCACCAAAGGTTCCGATGAAATGTGGGGGGCCTGGAATGAATAAGGGAAGAGACGCGGGGACTCGGTGAATACGTGAAAGGACGTAATGTCCTAATTCATGGGTGACCAAAATTCCCAAAAGGGTACCGGCAAAGGGGAGTCCGCGAATGAGTGAGCCTGGATACTTCATCAGAAAATCCCAGGCTCCACTGACGGGCTTGGTATTGAGGTGGAGGGCACCCGCCCAGAGTGTCGTCAGAATCGTGAAGAGAAACAGAATAGTCGGGAGAACCCACATTGAGAATGTCGTGGTCAGAGGCTGAGTGGACGCGGGCATGGTCTCATGCCAGTCTTGAGGATCTTGAAAGTCTAGAGGGCGATTCGGATCAGGAGATTCTGATGGTTCATGTGCGAGTCCTTCCGTATTCTTCTCTGGAGGAGACAAGAGGGAGTGAAGCGGATTGTGTTCCGGTCTCTGGGAGTTAGGTGATTGTTCGTCCACAGTTATCGAATTTCTGTTATGTCAGCAGTAAGCTGATTGGTAAGGGTTACGCGTTATGCGAATGGATTATACTGTTGTTCTTCTTGGACCGTGGTCGATGGTCCATGCCCTGGCAAGAGGACGGTATCGTTCTCAAGGCTACGGACAATATTTCGTACGGAGGCTAAATGGTCAGGATACAGTGAACATGGATTTGACCGACCAATCGATCCGGCAAAAAGTGTATCACCGACAAAACACAGCGATTGCCTGTTATTGTTGAGATGAAAGCACAGGCCTCCAGGTGTATGCCCTGGCGTAGCGAGACATTCAATCGTGCGCGAGCCAATTGAAATCTTCTGCTTATTATGAGGAAACGTGAGGAGTGCGCGAGAGGGCTTCCAAGGAAGAAGGTCAAGATCGTCTTTTCCAATATAAACGGGAACCGGCCAGCGTTCCAGTATTGTATCCAACCCTCCTGCATGATCGGTATGCCCATGGGTCAGGCATATGCCTTTGAGGTTCAATTGATGAACGTGAAGCGTTTCTAGCATATGCTTGGCATTGTAGCCCGTATCAATCATCAATGATTCTCGGGTCATGAGATCGGACAGCAAGTACCCCTTCACCTCGTACCCCCCAATATCTCCTAAGACGGTTGTCACCAGCCCATCTTGCGATATCCAATGTGGAGCGGCATGTGGTGTCCAGCCATCGATGACAATACTGGTTAACGGTTGAGCGCGAAGGCTCAGGACCTGGGATAACGCGTTGATTTCATCGGTGTTTGGTAGCCGCACGCCTTTCTCAAGAGCTTCCAGATCGTTCCGGGATAGATGGCTGTGTTGTGCCACCACCGCTAACGACAAATCTTGCCCGTGGCGAGATTTCTTAATAATGTCACAGAAATCGTCTTCTAAGCACATTATGCGATAGATCCAAAAGGCCGAATTCGTGAAACGTCGTTCGTTGCTCGTCTCTCATAAGAAGCTCTTTGCATTTATGCAATACGAGAGACGAGATATGCTTCACGAGTAACGTTACTCTATGATACTCGATTGCGCCATGCTTGAACCATAGCGGCATCGACGTCGACAAGCATAACCCTTTCCAGAGATTGCGGCGAGAAAGAAAGCATTTCATTCATCATGTGCTCTGCAGCATCTATAGGAGGAACACCTCCAACTCCAGTGCCCATTCCCGGCAAGGCCAGCGAAGCAAATCCTTTGCGATCCGCTAACTGCAATGCGGCGCGAGTTGCGAGAGCTACGTTCTTGGCCGGGATTCGCATGGCCGGTTCCGGCATCGTGGGAGCATGAATAATTCCCTGAAACGCGGTCTTTCCTCCCGAAGTCAAAATTGCCTTTCCCACAGGGATGGGAGCCTGTTGCATTGCTTCTGTTTCAACTTCAGGGCCAGCAGCACGCCTGATCACACCAGCAACTCCTCCGCCCATCAGTCCATAGCTGTTTGCGGCATTTACAATGACTTGGGCCGTCACATCAAGAATGCTGCCTTGTATGATTTGAATTTCTAAACGCACTTAGGTGCTAGTTGTTATAAGAACGATGGCTTAGGTTAGCATACGGTCCTAGCATCGTAAATCTAACCAAATTGCATGGCTCTCTACTTTGTTGTATCGCCAATGCTGGCTAACAATTGCACTCTGTGAGTATGGCATTTCTACTCAGTAGCTGCTGGTCGTAATGCCATCGCGTGTGGTTATCTTGAGAAATTTCTTAGCGGCGAGTGAATCAAATAATTGCTTTGTGAATGTCAAGATATGATTTGGTCTTGTCCTAATTCCTCGATTGTACAATACTTGTGAAGTATGCTGATGGAAGAAGAGCCTTTGAGGCATTCTTTCCTCGTCATTAGCAGGAATCATGAGAGTGTTTTTATTCCATAGAGTGGTGCCAGCGGTGGAGGAAATCCGTTAGCCGCCCTGATTGTTTTGGGCGGTCGATGCCGCCATTACGGCAGGTGCCGTCGATTACCGGTCGTTAGCGATTCAAGCCAATACGATGGCCATGGACCCGAAAGGAGTCGGTCTGTCTGCCGGCCCCTATCATCCCGACTTCCCAAAAGACTATCCCAATTACCAGTAATCGTCTCAATTCTCTTTGGAGTATTTTGTTCATACTCTAAGACAGAGAGAAGCATTACTCGATAGAGGATAGGTATGGGATACTTTACGACGTTGAGTTGCTCAGGGCATTCACGAGAATCTCAGTGTTTTTCTCAAGAATATGGTCACACAAGATCTGTCGTTTAGTTTCTTTGAGCATAGTCTGGCGATAGAAGGTCACCTCTTCAATATGTCCGCTAAATTTATGTTTTTGATAAAATGATCGCCAAGCATGGTCTATCAAAAAGTTCTTGACATGATGGGTGATCTCCGGTAGTTGTTACGAGTAAAGACGTGTTTTGTAATCTGTTAATTACTTCAAAGGGGGATTTATGAAAAGAGGACTTGCCCTGTTGTTTGTTGCAGCGTACGCATTAATGTTGACAGCATGTAGCGGAGTTGGTGGGCTGAATCAGCCTAGTGCGGCTTTTGCGGTTGCTGGCATTTACTCTGATGTGAAAGGTGGAACTCAAGTTCTGGACAATGGAGTGGCTGCAACAAAAACGGGGAAATCGTGTAGTAACCAAATTCTTGGAATTGTTGCCAGTGGCGATAATACTGTGGAAACAGCCATGGCTGATGGCGGCATTTCAAAACTTGTCTATATAAACTATGAGTACAAAAATATTGTGTGGGGAGTGTGGACGCAGCTATGTACGGTTGCGCGAGGGAATTAAGCTCCGCAATATAGTTTGTCTCACAGAAGTCTTTCACTGACATGTTAAAAAGGGTCCCGCCGAAATGTGAGTTTCGGTGGGACCCTTTTTTGTTGGCTTATCTGGAAGTGTCTTTTTGCCATTGCGCGAACATGATCTCAATCACTCTTTTCCTCCATCCAACATCTTTTTTATGAAAAGCATACTCTTACTGATGGTGGCAGTAATCCTTGTTGGTTCTACAGATGAACTTATGGCACTGGATGAGATCGATATATATTTGGGGGGATATGCTCAAGGAAGCATGCCTTCAGATTCATATAATGATGTTCAGGCGCATGGTCGATCTGCCCAGAACCTGTCGGTTGGTGGAGGATTAGGAGGGGGGATAAAAATAGGGTTATTCCACGACGTGACTAATAGAATTATCGGTATAGAGTTAGAATACGGCGGGAATGGAGGAGATCTCCGTTTTCAACAACTTGGTAGCATTGGGAAATCAACCGCTGATCTTGTCGTCCTTCATTCAATGGTGAATCTTATTGTCCGGTATCCTCATGAGTTTATGCGGCCGTATATCGGGGTTGGATTCGGATCGTCAAGCGGACTGTTGATTAATGCGAAAGTGGAAGGACGGAAGAATAAAGATGTTGAAAGTTCGCTTGCCTTCGGACATCAGTACTTTGCGGGGTTGCACATGAATGTGAGTGAAAAGATATTTTTATTCGGGGAGTTTAAATATATTCGTGCGAAGTATCACTGGCAAAAGTTCTCAGTTGATTATCGGTCGCAATCTGTGGTTGGGGGAATTGGGTATCAATTTTAGCGATTGTCAAAAAATTTTCCAAAAGAATCTTTCTGTGTCGAGTTTCTCACTATGATGTTCGTATCGTCAAATGCATTCACGTTGATTTTCAAATCAAAGCCTGGCGTGTTGATAAGGTGTGGCGTCATGCTTAAAAGAAGGCTTGTACCCTGAGCATAACTTCATTGTCGCGATCGCGGTGGTTGAATTCTGTGCGTAGTGCCCAATTTTGGCTGAGCGTATAGCGTTGCCCAAATGAGACTCTGAAGTCATCGGATTGCTCACCGAGTGGATAGTAAAAATAGCCTATTGAAAATAAGGCTTTCCAATTGTCTGTGAGATTCGTCACAACCCCGCCTGTCACTCCAGGTCCAATGCGATGGTGATCGTCAAATGCTCCACTGATATTGGCATCACCTTCAGCAAACATAAAGTAGACTTCCCGGTTAATGACATCTGTCTCGAATGCTCCTCCGATACCAATATTAACATTGCCGTTACTGCAGAGATCGCAATCTCGTGTCTTGATCGTTTCCATGCCCAGGTTGAGTTTCCATGATGGATGTGTAAATAGCGAATCTATTGGAGACAAGGATAAAACGTTTGCAAAGGTAAAACGCTCGAGTCGAAATTGATTTTGCTTTTCGTAATGCCGTAGTCGCAAGGATACGAGCTCAATCTGTGCGTCACGTGTATAGCCTGTATCAGGGTCGAGGAGGTCATGGTAAGCCCCTCTGATGGAAAATTGTTCGAATAACTCGTCTTCTCTCCACCCAAATCCGATGCCGACTCTGGACGTTTCATGTCCACGTTCAGGGGACGTTGTAAATGGTTTAATCGTAAACTGTGGTGATTGAATGCCTAAAAGGCTTCGCCTTACTAATACTTTTTGGGTTAAAGCCTTGATGTCTTTGACGTTGTCCTGTTCAGTGCGACTCCTATAACGAAGATAGTCTGCTGTCAAATCTAAAAGGAATGCCTGTCGTGTAGGTGAGAGTGTTTCAAGGTTTGGTAGGGTGCGTACAGTCGTGTCGGATGTAACTTTATGAAAAAGCGCTATTTCATTGCCTTGTAAGGACTCTTGCTTTCTTTTAATTTGAGTGTTGTGCGCGGGTCTATACACGATATCCTCAACAAGACCTTCTTGTTTCATTAAGAGTCTGATGGTGTCTGCCGGGATAGTCCAAAATTGAAAATTGTCTGTAAGACGAATATCCGGATTTGCAATTTCAAGTAATGAAAGGATGTGATAGGCGCAATTTTCTTTAAAGAAAAAATAATCAAAGTAGGCGTTTCCCATCTCCCAGGCATGCAAAAGGAGTCGGTGTATCTGTTTTGGTGAGAAATTTAGCCGATATTCCCAAATGTCTCTGTTTTCTAGATCTCGATACTCTTTGACCTTCATGTAATAGGGTATGGTTGAAAAAAATCCCTTGTATCCACCAAAGATTCCCTTCCAAGCATATTCAATCCCTGCATGTTGAGGTACATCTGCCGCATAATTGATCGTATACGCCAGGATTCGTGTGTGTTCCGTTTGGCCTTTTTGGTCAACTCGTAAAAATGTATGACCAAACATTGAGGCGGGATTGTTCATGAATGCTGAGGGGAAAATAATCGATATATTGTCAGGGTTAAGTTCATTGATCCATGACGCAAAACGTAGGCATGGTAGAGGATGAAGACGTTCGTCGTCGAAATGTAGTTTTTCTTTTAACCAGAAGTAACGGCCCCTGAGGGCGCATTGTGCAGGTTGTTCAGATCGCCCAACAGGATCGCGTGAGAAGAATTGACGAAGTGTGGCTAGCAGCTCGGCTTTGGGATCGGTTTTCCCGGATTCAGCCATAAAAAAACCAGGATCATCAATTTCACTTGTGTATCCGCCCAAGGTATTAGATTTGTAATGGAGAAGTAAGTGCCAGTATCGTTGGTCGAAGAGATGCTTGTCGATTGCTTGTTGTTGGAGTTCCTGGATATATGTCGTGTTCTCAGCTGCATGTGTAATGACCGGAGATAGGGATAGAGAAGCAAGGCCGATTGTAAAAAAAAATGAAATGGGCCCCAGCACGTAGGCTAGGGCCCGGAAGGTGTTATCGAGTTGAGAGTTGAGCCAATACAGGGTGGACAACCATTGAATCATGCAAGGCTTTTACCACGGCCTTTGGCGTCGTTTCACCATTATTCAAGAGAGAAGTGTATTTTTCTTGAGTCATGGCAAAGAATTCCGCATGGTGATCTTGTGGAATACCCATTAACGTGGCCATGGAAGCCAAGTGCTCCCCTTGTCCTTGTGCCATTTCTTGGGAAAGATTCTCAAAATTCACAGCGGCAAAGACGTTGACTTTTTCTTTCATGACAATGGTTCCGTCATTGGTGCATCCTGAGGTTCCAGAACTGATGCCGAATGTTTGGCTTCCGAATGTTCCATTGGTTGTTGCCATAAGCACTTGAGTTCCTATTGCATTCTGATTTGCACTACTACCAGACCAGGCCAGATGCCCTAGACCGCAACCCGGGCCACTGTTTGGCGGGTTGCCCAAGGCAAGTCCGGTGACTCCCAGTGACAGTGCCGCTGTCAAGCACATCATCGATAATTTCTTACCCATGCGTTCCTCCTCCGTTTATTGTTATTATGACTCGACCCCCTGTGGGTCAGTAATGAAACTGATTATAGCAGACGCATTTGCTCTGAAAAGAGGAAATGTTGCGTCAGGGAATCTCTCTAAAATTTGTAGTATCGTGTTTCGGGTGTGCTGTGTGGCTGCTAGCCTGTTGGGCTCTGTGTTGGTTCGATGTTCTGCCGTGTTTGCAGCAGATTGTCGAGAGTTCGGTGGGCAGCACGATAATTCGGGTGTGCGTGAGTCAAGTCTGTAAGTGTCGAAACGGCTTGATCGATGTTTCCACGATCAATAAGAACCGTCGCAAGCTTGAGCCAAGCTTCAAGACTGTCGGGATTGTGAGTGAGTAATTGTTCATAGGTGTGAATAGCTTCTTCCTGATCTCCCTGATTCAGGCAATTTTCTGCAAAGGATAGGTACATGTGCGTATCAAGAAAAGAGGTACGTTCTCGACATTCAGCCTGAAGCCAGCCAACATTGATGTCGGGGCGAATGGTTGTGATTTTTTGAGCCACGAGAAATTGATGAAACTCATGACGCAGTTCTCTCCCTTGCGGGGACCCAGCGTGCTTCTTTGTAACCTCTATCAATTCAAAGCCTCTGTCCTTTAGCTTTGTGTTGAGTTCGTGGTAGTCATAAAAACGGACAGCGATGGTGTCCTCCATCGGGGCATCGGGTTGATTTCCAATAGGGATTTGGAAGACGAGAAGCCCTTGATTTTTGAGGACACGGTTAATTTCCTCTAAGTACCGGTCAAACACGGGGCGCGGCATATGCTGAAACGCCACGTATGAATACACAAAGTCAAAATGGCGATAGGGAAAAATTTTGAGATCGACGCCCGATGTTTCAAAGGTCGTCACATTGGGAATTCCTTGAAGCCACGTTTTGCTCTTCATGATCATTTCAGCAGACACATCGACTCCAATCAATTGGCGAAAGTGGAAAGAGAGGGGTTTCAACACTCTACCGATTCCACATCCAATATCTAATCCTATCCATGCTTTTTTATAGTATGGCCCAAGGGCGGCTACAATAGCGTCTGCTGTTCGCTGTCCGGATTCGGCAAAGACCGCTTCGTTTTTGTAATCTTCCGTCGCAATCCAATATCGTGTGTGGTGTTGCGCCCGACGATCCCAATCATGTTTCATTTTTGTGACGATATTCATGAATAATTCCTTGAAGGTGGGTGGTGTGCCGAATGTAGAAACCTATGCGACGGTATCGTGACTGACAAAATTTTCTCTGGAATGGAGAGGTTCAGGCAATTTGGCCTGAGGTGAATCTTCCGCTAAAAAATCCGAATGATAGAAGATTATTTAGCAAAATGGTTGCCAGGTTTAGCCAAGAATTTTTATGCTGTTCAGGGATTCACGATGTATGGTGATTTGAGAGTTGTGTCTTCTCCAAGGGCATGCTGAGTAACTGTAAAGAGGTGTTATTTTTAGGCAACAGACTCCAGGTGATGGGCAAGCGATGCCTAGCAAAATTTGGATACTCGGTAACGTGTAAGAAATATTAATTAGTGCTTATGAAAGGAAAATGAAGGGAGCGTGGCGGTAACCGTAAACGATATTTTGATAATATTCTTTGTGCATGTATTGGGAGTGTTGTGGTGCTTGATCTCGCGTCTGGACTCACTTTTTAGGTTCTCGTAATGTCGAGAGAATGTGAGTGTGTTGCGAGTCTACAGTGCTTACTTGATTGGAAATATTGAAAAAATATGTTGAGGTATTTTCATTGCTGTAAAACATCAAAATGAGAGAAGCAATGAAGGGGCGTGCTATGTTGGAGACGTCTCGGGAGAGTGCGTTACACAAAGAGATCTATGCGAGGTCGGCTGAGAGAGGAAGGGGCTTCGGACGATTCTTTCTTAGCTTCTTCCTTTTCTTTCGCTAACTCTTGTCGAGCTTGTGCCTCCAATGCCGCTGTTGATGCTGCGACGGCTCGATCTTGTGAGGATGGATCGGCTGGAGCTAATGCGGCCGCTCGAATTTGTTGAGCTTTGCGAATCGTCGCTTCGGGGTCTCCGGCAATTGGAGAGGTATCAATACTGACTTCTCCTCCTACGGCATATTGCCGACCGTCCGGACCGCGTTCATACGTGAACGTTGCTCCACCTTTTGCAAGTCCGCCGGCAGCTGCGCTATGAGCGTGTTCATGGGCGCGGACTTCTTTGTCTCGCGCTCGAAGCTTCGCAATTTCTTCTTGTTCACCCTGCGAATGAGAAGAAGACAACTGGTCTTTGCGGGCATGTGAGTTTGTTCGTGTCTCAAGGATGTGTACAGGAGAGTTATAAGGTACTGTATTGGGCGAAATTTCCATCAACATATCTCTGTGCGTATTGGTAAATATAAATAAGAATAGTATCGGTGTTTAAGGAAGAAAGCTTTATTCGTTGGGTAGGCGCGTGTGTTGTCGTATGCTGAGTTGATGTCATTTTTTTGTTGTTGCTGCATGATGCTGTTGATTATGAGTAGGGAAGCGATTAGGTGAAGTGGATGTTCATTTGCCAGATGTATTAGCGAATTATCTTTGATGGTGTATGTTCATGAGTGAGGAGTCATTATGGTAGTTGCCGAAGAAAGGTTGCAGGTAAAAAAAATTTGGTACCTCAAGAACTTTAAAATATTTTCTAATCTATCGTGGCAGGAACGGAACGAATTCAGTCGTACGACTCGAATGATTTCCTATCGAAAAAGTGAGCGAATGTTCTTTCCCGGAGATGACAAGGCGCAGATTTATTTATTGCAAGAAGGGCAGGCGAAAATCTCAAAAGTGCGAAAGGACGGACGTGAGTCCACCCTTGTTATTCTTGAGCCTGGGGAAATTTTTGGGGAAATGAATGCGTCGCGCTCTACTTCATATGAATCAATCGTGGAAGCGATTGATCCTATGACGGTCTGTGAAATTCCACGAAATATCTTTGACAACTATTTACAGACGTATCCAGATAGCGGAGGAAAGGTCGTAAAGGTAATAGGTGGTCGTGTCCAACAGCTGGAAACCAGAGTCCATGATCTCGTCTTTAAAAGTGCCTCAGCTCGTCTTGCCTCGCTCCTCGTGAGATTAAGTGAGACCATGGGAACGTTAGAACATGATGCCATTCGATTACCAATCCGATTAACGCATCAAAACCTCGGTCATTTGATCGGGGTTTCATGCGAGACTGTGAGCACGCTCATGGGGCAATTTGCTCAATACGGGCTTCTTAAGTACGAGCGCCGGTCCATTCGAATTCTTGATAAATCGAGGCTTGCCAATGTGCAATAAACGCGAATTCTTTCGCTTCTCTCCTGTGCAGGTGCGAATGGGAAACGTCAGTGTGAGGGAGGAATATAAGGAAGGTGTATCAACGAGGGTTACGCGAATCAAAGGTCTCTTGTGTGCGTACGACGCAACTTTTTGATGACTAAGTCAGTTTGCTGGTTTTGCTTGGTAATGGATCTGGCTAATTGCACCAGTAACAATGCTAAAAATGCCAAAAGATATATGGTAAGGGTTGTGCTTACTTGCGACGATTGCGTTTCGAAAACCGTTTGTGCGTTCTTGATCACTTGATCCGCAGCTGTAGTGCCACCTAAGAGGGTCATTGTGATCAAGGACCCTATGACCATTCCACAAAATAGTTTTAGCATGGTACCCCTCGCTCACTCTTTACATGTGAAAGTCTATATGTCCATCTGGGACGTGTGTAATCCAAGTAACGCCGTTTCTAGGTTGAATAGTACCCATCATGTCTTGAGAGAATACATACCTCTGATGGGGTATTCATCTTTAGGACGTAAACTGGAGAAAGGTTAGCAACTCTGTCGCGGAGGCTGCTCAAGCGCAAGTGATACAATTGAGAGGAACTCACTGAAATTGCAGGGTTTGTTCAGGATTGCATAGGTCCCGGCATTGCGTGCTCTCGTCTTATCTGCTTCATCGAGGTTTCCACTCAGGAGAATAATAGGAGGAGATGGTGCGTCCGGTTTGCTTGAAAGCCGTTCGATAAATTCCAGTCCAGTCAGGACAGGCATTTTATTATCTGTCACAATCAGGTCGGCTGTCTCGGAATTTAACCATTCCAACGCCAATGCCCCATTGATCGATTCGATACATTCCAGGCCTTGTGATTCGAGCACTAATTTCAGGGCTCGTCTGGCATCATGGTTATCGTCAACTAATAAGACTCGCTTCATGTGTCCCGTTCTCGATTCACGTTATGTATGGTCATCAGGTTATGATGACCTCAATCATCCATGTTCGAAACACAATAATCTATTCCCCTTTTGGGGGGTATGCCGAGAAACGTGAGGAACGTTCAGGCGCGTGAACGGCACACAATTTCTACTGGACGAACAAAGTGGTAATGTTATGGCGTAGACGAGTCAAGAACCGTCCACCCTTTTTCTTCCATGCATCCGTCAAATGAGTAGGTGTGAGCCGAAATACCAGTCGTGCCGGTATTTATAATCGCATCTTCACATGCCAGTCGATCATATTCAAAATTCTTGGGGGATGCGCCTGCTTTGTACCACTGCTTTGGCCCGGATGAGCAGCTGGCAAGAAAGACGCTAAGGGTGATGATTAGGCTGAAGCCAAGTCGCATAGTACCGAATGGAAATCTGCGGATAGTATTCATGGTAAAAGTGGGGTAATTTTACGCCAGTCCTATCTAAGGTTCAACTGTAGCAAAGCGAATATTTTCGGATACAGTCTAATCTGTAAACGTGCGGTAGTCAGATACGTTGGTATTGTGAATTTTTATGAAAATGAACCTCATTATTAATTTTCAATTACCGTATCCGTATTTAGTGAACTCCTCAAAAACCGATAAAGTCTCTGTACGCACAACTCGCTCTTCGTGTTTTAGGACACTTCCGAGCGTCTACCACAAATAGATGGTATCCAAGGCGACGCGTCACGGCAGATTGCACGCGTAGCACGGTTCACATTATGTCTTTTTTTATAGTCCTCAAGTGTTGAATGAGTCACTTCATGTTGCAAATTCTTGTTGCAGAAGACGATCCCGTGATGCACGCTCTCCTTATGCATTCGCTCTCGGGGTTTGGGTATGAAATCATTGAGTGTGGGAATGGGGTTGAAGCTCTCAAGGAACTGAAAAATGCAGAAGGGCCAATAATCGGGATTTTGGACTGGGTGATGCCAGAGTTGAATGGGCCACAGGTTTGTCAATCTCTCAAGACTTCCGAGGGTGCGAGCCTGACATATCTCATTTTAGTGACATCGAAACGTAGTCGCGCGGATATTATCGAAGGATTTGAAGCTGGAGCGGACGATTACATAACCAAACCGTTTGATCTTCAGGAGCTTCATGCTCGGGTTCATGTTGGGGTTCGTGTTCTCTCGCTGCAGGAAACGTTCAAGGAACGCGTTCAACGGCTCGAACAGGCCTTGGCCGAAGTACAACAACTGCAAGGTTTACTGCCGATCTGTAGTTATTGTAAGAAAATTAGGAATGATGAAAATTATTGGCAGCAAGTTGAAGAGTATTTATCACATCGTATCGATATTCAATTTAGTCATGGAGTATGTCCGCATTGTTTCGAGAAAGAAATTGTCCCTCAATTAAAAGCCATCAAAGCCCGTAAGTCCTCTTCTTTTATTCTCCCTTCCTAGATCAATAAATCGCAACGTATTTCATGTTGATTGTCAACGCCTGACGGTGGATGTTCACGAAACATTTTTAGATAGTGAGCACTCGGATTTGCCTTAGAGGAGACGTTATCTCGGAATATGCACAAGACAGGTAACTTAATCGGGATTAGAGGCGGCTTCTTTGAGGGCCCATGATGCCCAGAGGTGGACATTGGGTGTCGGGTCGGCCTCTACGGCTTTCTTGAGAACGGGCACGTCATTTTTCCCACCGAGTTTGCCAAGGCGAAATGCGGCTTCGGTACGGACTCCTTCATCAGGATCGTTCAGTAAGGATGTTCTAAACACAATCAAAGCTCGTGTATCGGCAAGTTCCCCAAGTCCGGCTAAGGCTAGCTGACGCACACGAGCGTCGTCGTCTTTTGCTGCATCAAGAAAAATAGAGTACGAAGCGGGAATTTCCAGTTCGGTGAGCGCTTGAACCACCGCACGTCTTGTCGAGACTTCTGAAATCAACAGCACCTGCCGTAGCAGATTTGACAATGTGGCTTCCGGCATCACATTGCGAAGCGCCGAAGCCGCAGCCTGTTTCACCTGAGTTGAAGAGTCGCCTAACGTGGTAATGAGCGCCAAGGCCGAATGGTGAGGTAATTCGGTTTCCATTTGCCCCAGGGCCCAGGCACTGTATTCGCGAACGAAGGGGTCTTCATCGCTTAAGGCAGCCGTTAATGCGGGAATGCCTTTAGCGTCAGCTACTTTCCCCAAAGACATGGCAGCGGTACGGCGCATGTCAACGCTTGGGTCATGGGCCAATAAGTCGGTGAGAATCGAAACCAAAGAGTCGGCATCGTGAGAGCGGGGTTCCATGGAACAGCTTATGAACGTCGTAAAGGCAAGACTACTCATAAGCAGGAGATGAAATGGGGAAAAAATCCGCAACCTGATCAAGGGCAAGAATCTAGAAGGTGGATCGTTACTCTTTAGGCGGTCCGGGTTGTTTAGCAGCTTCGATGGTTTCTTGCATTTCTTTTTCGGCTGCCTCCATTTCGGCTTGAATGGTTCGCATTTCAGGGTCAATGGAGTTTTTAATGTCTGAAGCTGCGTCTCGAAACGTTCGAATGGCACTTCCAAGCCCTTCTCCCAAGGTTTGCATGTCTTGGGGGGCCGGCGTCACGGCCGGCTTTGCCTTGGTTTTCATGGCGGCTTGTTGAGCTTGAACTCGCGCAACGGCCTGTTTATTGACGATGGCTGAAGGCCGTTTCGCCATAGGCTTTGCTTGTGCTGAAGCTGGTAACGCTGGATAGGTTGGAGCGGACATAGACGGGGCAGCCATGCTTCGCTCTTCCATTGTCAGAGGTGGTGGAGCCGTTTGTGTTGAGGCTTCAGATGGTTGAGTTGTTTTTGGTTGAACGACTTCTGGTCCAGCTCCCTTATACAGTAGGGCGGCAGTAGTTCCTGGGGTAAGTTCAGGTCCTGGTTGATACGGTTGATTAGACGGTGGAGTTTCTTGCTGGGGAGGAGCATGAGTCGGTGGTTGAGCTGAAGTTTCCGCAGCAGTCTCCGGATGAGCTTGTGCTGGAGCTTGTGGCTCCGGTGCGTTCGGATCGACGGGCGGAGGGATATCATTCACCTCTTTCTTAAAGCCTTTCAAGGCCTTTCCGACGCCTTCTCCAATTTGTGGGAGCCGACCGGCCCCAAATATGATCAGAACGATGACTAAGATGATAATCAGTTCTGAGAATCCCATTGTTCCAAACATATTGCTTTTCCAATCTCTATTCGACGGAATCCTTGATCAATTATAGCGAAACTCACTCGTGCTCTGCCGAATGTCCATCATGTCAACAGCGCTATACAATTCGTCTTACAAACGGCCACCTATTCCAACGGCTATAAGTCTTTTTCCTGAGAAACTGTATCGTTCGGGCTTAGGGGGTGTCAACCCGCGAGTTGTCGTCGAAATGGTGGACACTCATTCGAACTTGGACTTTTTTCATGCTTCGAGGAGAAGGAGAAGCAACAGCCGTGTTGTCTGGATCAGCGAAAATAAAAAGCTTCTACAAGTCGAAGCGCGAGAATAACAATTGTATTTCTCCATGAGCATGATAAAATTCAGCATTGATGTCTATGCATGCTTCACCACGAGTTCCACCCTATCGTATTACACTCTTTTATGGACCGGAATATCTTGAAGGTTCTCCTCAAACCATTCAATGCATCTTTAATGTCAAAAAAAGAAGTTGGAAGGGTGGCGTACAAATCGTTGTCGATATCGAACAATCGCAGTTCACACGAGTAGGGGCGTCCATTCAGTTTGACGAATGGTTGCGAGGCGTTATCGATCAGCTTCCAGAAGATTTCCGGTCTGAGAGTGAGGAGCGAGCGAAAGATCTGTTTGCCCAGCAAGTGTGTCTTGTGAAATTACAACAAGCGATTCAACACGGCATTAAACAGGAAAATGCCACATTAGAGCATGAGATGTTGGTGAAGGAGTTAGATGCGGCCACGACCCAAGAGGCCGAGCAAATTAAACGTCAGGTTCTGACGGAGCTTGATGTGCAAGAAATTGTGGCTCAGGAGTTTTCATAAATGGATGTTATGCTATATACGAAATGCCGTAAGAGTTCTGGGAGATAGATCGCAGAGGAAGGGCACATCATGCTTAGTCAACAACATCCCTCTAAGATTCATCGTGGTGACGAGGCAATGGGTGCAATATGTACACATGAATGTTACGCAACTGTTGGTAAATTGTGGTAAGACGTATTTGCTGATCGACCCTGTAATGACTGAACGTAGGGTGCAAGGCAAGTCCTGTCGATGTAGATAATTTGAGGCGAGCATGCTCGGGAAGCGGTTGAGAGAAACCGGTGAAAAGCGCATTCCTTAATTGGGGACAATTTATTTCTATTCCGTTTAGCAAGGGAGGGCTATATTCCATGAATACGCATTCTTTCATATGTCGACCGATAGGTAGTGGGCGGGGTTCCATGGCAGTACTCGTCATGTGTTTGACCGCAGTTATGCTGTTGCATCCAGGTGCCGTGTTGGCCCAAGAAGAAGAAAGCCAAGCCGCTGAGGCTGGGTTGGGCATTGGGAGTGGGTTGCTGACGCTTGTGTATTTTCCGGTGAAAGTTGTGTATGCGGTATTGGGTGGTGTCGTCGGAGGCTTTACCTATGTGTTAACGGGTGGCGACCTTGAAACGGCGCAAACGGTGTGGAAGCCAAGTTTCCATGGAACCTATGTCATTACGCCGTCTCACCTGAAAGGCGATGAGGCCGTTCGATTTTATGGTGTGTCTCCATATGAAGAGTAATAGCCATTGAACCGCTAAAGATTACAAGAGAAATCGTCGTACGTTTGTGAAGGGCAATACAATATGAAACCTGTGATTGGTATCACGCCTGACTATAATGCCGGCGATCGTGAAGACATGGGCGGAAAGGAGCCGACGTATTTTCTTCGAGCTCGCTATGTGCAAGCCATTGAAGATGCGGGTGGGCTTCCCATTCTGTTTCCCTTGGTCATTGATAAGGCCCGGCAACGTCAACTCTTATCACAGGTCGATGGACTTCTGATTACCGGAAGCGGGTCGGATTTAGATCCTCAGTTGTATGGCGAGCGTCAATGTGTGCCATTCCGGCAGATGAGTCATCAACGAAGTAGCCTCGAACTGGGAGTGAGCAAGTTAGTGTATGGAACACACCACCCAACGTTAGGCATTTGTGGGGGCATGCAATCCTTAAATGTGGCGTTGGGAGGGACGTTAATTCAGGATATTGCCGTTCAGCATTCGACAGACATTGCGCACTCGCCGCCTGGTTCCGCTACGAAGAAGGCACATGGAATCGCAATCGCGACTCACACACTCTTGCACAAAATTATTGGGAAACCCTTGATTCGTGTGAACAGCTCACACCACCAATCTGTGAAAAAAGTCCCAGGTCGATTGGTCACGAGTGCCGTATCTCCCGACGGCGTCATCGAAGCCATCGAGGCCCCAGCCCATCCGTTCCTTCTTGGCGTGCAATGGCATCCTGAATTTCTGTATAAGCACGATCCTATCCAAAGAAAATTATTTCAAGCCTTTGTGAAAGCTGCACGATCTTACAAGGCCTCACGCGCCATGCGGTCTGCATAGAGACCATGTTGGGCAGGCTATTCGCCTAGCACCAAATTGTAAGCTTGAATATTTCAGAGCTGGAGGCGTGTCATTCACTTGTTTGTGCTGGTTTAGCTTCCTGATTAGGAGTGATGTTGGAAGAAGGAGGCGTCTCGGTAGTCTTGACTGGCTGAGCATTTTGAGGAGGAGAAGGAACTGCCTTCTGAGTCGCTTGTGGCGATGCCGCTTTGGCCTGAGTTGGTGCGGTGGCTGTTGACGGAGTCTTTGGCGTGCCTTTTTCGCCCGTTATTTCCGAGGCCGGAGGCTTAGGAGCTGCAGGTTTGGGTGGGGGTTTGGGTTTTTCCGGTTTGATTCCGCCCTCCCAATGGGGGCCTGAATACATTTCAGCAGACAAATCGTTTTCTTTCCATTTCACTTCAAAGGCCGCCGCGGCTTTATTCGGCGTTTCTCCACTACCTACGGTTTGATTCCACGGATACACTCTCGGTGAAATGTGGCATACGCTCTCTTCTCGTCGCATATAGAGTGCGATAGGATTTCCACGATACGGACCCAAAAAAATATGAACTGTACCGACAAACTCAGGTAGTGACTCCATCATCGCCTCTATACCGTTCAAAAAAAATTATAGTGCCACAAGATAAGTAGAAACGGCAAGGTATATGGCGAGAAAAGTGTTGAGTTAAAACGGGAAGACCCATTCCGATCTATCAAAACGTAGAACGAGAATTATTCCAGGAACGGGTTAGAGCGTCACCGTCGAGGGAGGAACCGCTTCACTTTTTCGCACTAAATAGAGGGCGATCATTAATACGAGAATAATGACGACATGAAGACTGAGGTCCATCAGGTAATGATAGAACGTTTCTTTAGGAATGCCTTTGATATGGGAAAGTTCCGCACCGGTCGTCAGAATTTTTCGAACGGAAGCGATCACGCCGACATGGAGAAACGGTTCGAGTCGCACACGCTCGGATTGTAAAAACCCTAGAACCGTTCGAAAGAGCTCAAGCAGAATAATGACGAGCAGTAAATCATTGATCAATGTGATAGACGCTTCCAGAAAACCGTGAGGTGCTTGATGGAAAAATTCTATCCAGCTGAATCCAAAAATCAGCATGCCTAGGACGAGAAAGCTTAAACAGGCGGTGATGTACCCCCACCGGTCCAGCCATTGCATCCATTTCACCCATTGTTTTGTTGATTCTGGAGTCCAGCCGTGCATGAGAGTGTTTTCGCTTCAGGCATTACCGGTTTGAGGTGTATGAGGAGCGGCGGCCGGGCCCCGCATCCCACTCCCAAATTCAAGGCTTTGCATGGCGGACTCTTGAACGGAGTGATTGCAGCAGATAATTTCCTGAAATCCTGCTCCACCATCCATGACCATGATGCGGAGTCCGCAGGAGTCAGGGAAGAGTTTTTTTTCGTCAATCGTCATGCCGATCATGAGACTGCCCTTTTTCCTCCCTTTACTGGTTTCAGGAGATGAGACCACATCCTCTTCGGTCAGGTCATGCCCGCAACACCGCAACGTTTCGAACCCTTCCCCCCCGCTCATGACTTTCACGACAAGCCCGCAGGAATCTGGATAGCGTTTCCGTTCATCAATGATATCGCCCTTTTTCAGTGCCATGTCCCACTCCTTTCTCAAGGCTTATTGGATGAAGAATATATTGCGAATTGACACGTATGCGTTGAGGTGATGTGCGTACATAAGCAGATTGAAAGATAAAAAGTCTAGAGCCTTGCTTGTGCCGGTTTTCGTGCATGCGTTCGTACACGAATCGTTCTTCACGCTTGTGTAGAAGCGATGCGCTGAATGTCGGCGAGAAGGGTCCGATGCGTAGGTGAACCGACAATGTTGGCTATAGTATGGTCATCCACGGGTGCGTAGGGAGTGAGGAAGCGTTGTTTGAGCGCGGAAATTCGAGCCAGGCTAGCATCCAGACGATTGGTAGAAATTGCCCCAGCCTTGACAGCCTCTTCGACAGCTTCAATGGCTTCAGCCTGACGAGCCTGTTGGTGGCAAATCAGGATGAGGTCAACGCCGGCCTGTATGGATCGAACGGCGGCATCTCCCATGGTCATATGTTCAGCAATCGCATTCATTTCAAGATCATCGCTGAGTACGACGCCGGAAAAGCCTAGTTCGCCACGAAGAAGCGTCGCCATGACCGTGTGCGACAGTGTGGCGGGAACGGTCTCGTCCAGCGCGGGGTAATGAACGTGTGCACTCATCAATGCCTGCAACCCATGCGCGATTGCCGATCGGAACGGATGCAGTTCAATACGTTCCAGTCGTTCTTTGGACAGCGTCACGACAGGTAATTCTTTGTGCGAGTCCTTGGTTGTTTCACCGTGACCAGGAAAGTGCTTGCCGCAGGCAATGACTCCATGATCGTGAAGGCCTGAGATGGTGGCATTGCCCAACGTGCAGACTGTCTCCGGGTCTGCACTGAATGCTCGATTGCCGATTATGGGGTTCGATGGGTTCGTATGAATGTCCAAGACGGGAGCCATATTCATATTGAACCCGACCGCACGTAATTCTTGAGCCGTCACGGCGGCTGCTTGATAGGCGAAATCAGATGATCCGCATGCCGCGACGGTTGCTGCGGGCGGGAAGATCGTAAACCCTGACGGCAAACGCGACACCTTTCCCCCTTCTTGATCGATAGCCATCAAGAAGGGGGAAGAGGCCGCAAGCTCCTGCAATGAGTTGGTCAACTGTGCAATTTGATGCGCGTCGACTAAATTACGAGAGAACAGGATAATACCGCCAGGTTGATAGGCGTGAAGCCAGGCGTTCAACTCTGGAGACAACTCCGTTCCGTCAAATCCGATCATAAACAGTTGCCCGACTTTTTCGCGGAGGGTCATGACTCGTTCTCTCACTTTTGAGGTTTTGCAACCCGATTCAAAAGATATTGAATGAGCAATCGAGTTCCAATAGCCGTAGGCCCTTTACTGATGCAAGGACGATCGGATGCACTCCAGTCGGTACTTGCAATATCAAGGTGAACCCATGGGAATTTCCCGACAAATTGTTTGAGAAACAGGGCTGCGGTGATCATACCGCCTCCACGGCCACCGATGTTCCGCATATCCGCGACATCGCTTTTTAATTGTTCAAAGTATTCATCCCACAGCGGCATTTCCCATACGCGTTCACCAGAGCATTCGCCGGCCTGTTTCAATTGTTCTTTGAGTGAGTCGTCAGTGCCCAACATCCCGATTGCAAATTGCCCGAGCGCGACGATACAGGCGCCTGTGAGGGTGGCGATATCGATAACGCAGGCGGGTTTCAGGCGACCGGCATAGGCCAGGCCGTCAGCGAGAATCAACCGGCCTTCGGCATCGGTATTTTGCACTTCGACGGTTTTTCCCGAGAGCATGGTTAAGATATCACCCGGTTTCGTGGCTCTCCCTCCCGGCATATTTTCAGCAACGGGTAACAGTCCGATTACATTGAGCGGCAGTCGCAAGCGGGCAGCGGCACGAACGGTTGCTAGCACTTCTGCGCCTCCAGTCATGTCGGCCTTCATGTGGTCCATATTTTCTGAAGGTTTGAGCGAAATGCCTCCGGAATCGAACGTGACCGTTTTTCCAACAAACACAATGGGTTTCTCCCCCTTTTTCCCACCCTGGTACTCCAAAATAATAAACTGCGGAGGATGTTGACTGGCCTGCCCTACTCCCAGTACGCCACCCATTCCCAGTTGTTTCATTTTGGCTGGATTGAGAACGGTTAACCGAACCTTCTTTTCCTTCGAAATTTTCTTGGCTTCTTCGACCACGCGAGAAGGCGTCATTACATTGGCCGGGTGGTTACATAGGTCTCGCGCAAAGCATGTGGCCTCACCCGTCGCTTCGCCTCGCTCAATGCCCCGTTTGACGGTATTGAGTAATGAGGGTTTATCGACCAAGATCGTCATGCTGCTCAAAGGTTCTTTCCTGTTGGCGGAATCGGTTCGGTAAGGAGTAAAGCGATAGTCCCCTAGGATCATGCCATCGACCATCGCTTGGGCCAAATCATCCGGCCATAACCCCGATCGATCAAGTCCGAGCAGTGTGGTGGCGCATGTGCGCGTTTCTGCTTGGCTGACGCGTTTGGCAACGGTCCCCATCGCCTGTCGTACGCGATCGAGCGTGAGGTCATCGCGTTTTCCAAGACCAACGAGAAGAATCCGTTTTGCCGGAATGGCGCCTCGGGTATGAATTAAGACGGTTTGATTGGGTTTTCCCTGAAACTCTCCATTTTTTCGCATCTCGGTCAATTGTCCGCCAAGATTTCGGTCCAGGGGTTGGGTGGCTTTCCCAATGTTCGTCTCATCTTCGTATCCCGGAATAACCAACACTTCTGTTGGAGTTCCCGTCAGTGTTCCTTGTTTTACCGTAGTTTTCATGCAGTCCTCATCAGAAAGTTAAAAGTTTGACGTAATAGTGAAAAAACGAAATGGCGCTAGACGCCGCGCAAATCCGGGGCCCAAATGTATTTGTGGAGTTGTACTTGAAAGCGAACGTGCAGGTGATCCTCAAGAATCCACTCAGCTAAGGGTTGCAGGTCGAGTTCACCAAAGACGGGACTGAATAAAATCGAACATCGATCGGGTAACCCATAACGCTCCAAGACCTCTTTCGCCCACTCATAGTCCTGGCGATCTTTCAGGACAAACTTGGCTTCGTCTTTCTTGGATAACCGGTCAAGGTTCGACCAGTCCATTCGATCCACCATGCCGCTGCCGGGGCATTTCACGTCGAGAATGACATGGGTGCGCGGATCAACTGGTGTCGTATCAATCGCACCGCTGGTTTCGAGCAAGACATCAAATCCCTGATCGCACAAGACGGACAAGAGTTCCGGCGTCCCGGATTGGCTGAGAGGTTCTCCGCCCGTTACTTCGACCAGCCGGCAATCATAGGCGTGTATCCGTTCGAGAATGGCCTCGAACGTCATGCGGTCGCCTCCGTGAAATGCATAGTCGGTGTCGCACCAGGTACATCGGAGGGGACAGCCTGTGAGGCGGACAAACACGCACGGGTGTCCGGCAAAGGAGGATTCACCCTGTATGCTATGGAAAATTTCCGTAATTTGAAGGTGAGAAGTCGTCAAATCCATCAGGAATCGTTTGGAGTCAGTAGCAGAACAACTTATCAGTGACCGAATGACAATACAATCTTAACACACATTTTATGTTTCGTATTTCGTCGTTCGTGAATCGTATCTCGTCATACGAAAAAGCCTAACCCAGAAAAATTTTCTCTCGAGATACGAGATACTAGCGACGAGCGACGTGCATTATACCCATTCAGTGACCGGCCAGCCTTGTTCTTTGGCCTTGCGCGTCATTCCGCGAATGGGATTCACGACAATGGGATTGCCCACCACCTTTAGGGCTTGGTAATCCCCTGGACTATCGCCGTACGCGTAGCTGCGCGTCAGGTCCAAGTGATATCGGGTGGCGAGGTTTTCAATGATTCGTCGTTTGCCTTCGCCATATGGAAGAGGAGCATAAACCCGACCGGTGTATCCACCTTCGGTGGTTTGAAGTCGAGCAGCCTGAACAATGGAGACGCCCAAGACCTCTGCAAGTGGTTTAACGAGAAAGTCCGGCGATCCGCTGATTAAGGCGACATGGTGTCCGGCTTGTTGATGACGTGAGAGAATCCCTTCGCCTCGAATCGAAAGTTTCGCGCAGACCTCATTGCGGACAAACTCATCGGCCAATGGTTCGATAAACCCTGGCTGTTGACCAACTAAATAAAGTTTATGGCGACGGAGAGGGCTGAGCGACACCGGTGGGATGCGTTGCGTCAAAAACCACACACTTTCTCGCATCTGCTGAAACCCAATCACGCCCAATTTCCACAAATGCCGAAAGAATAAGACTTCGATCGATAGGCCGGGGATTAAGGTATTATCAACATCGAAAAAGGCCCCAATCCAGTTTTCTTGATATTCGGGTGCTGGGAGCTGAGAAGAAGAGTTTGGCATGAAACAAATATGAAAACGTTGAGGATGAATGTATGAATCGTCAAAAGAATCTCTAAATTTTACTTACGCCCCAGTTCGTTGACAAGGGGAAAAAAGCGATTCATAATGGGGCCGAGTGCCGAAGTGGTGGAATGGCAGACACGCACGTTTAAGGGGCGTGTGGCGCAAGCCGTGCGGGTTCAAGT
>BQIV01000035.1 GCA_021604005.1 Nitrospirales bacterium
GTCCCGCAAATATCGAGCGAGTCCATGAGGCAGTTCAAGAAGGCCCTGCTTTGTGAAATGTTTGTGGAGGTTCGAGGATCCTGACAGAGTGAGAGGATCTCGTCGTCGTGCGAGACGACACCCGTAGCGACTTGCGGAATCTCGAAGACTGGTAAATTGATACCAATCGCCAGAAATAATGGCGATACACAGAATAGCGCCGAAGACTCCTGCCATAAGCATAGTCGGTGACCATAGCACAGACGTAAGAATTGCCTAAAGTCGACACTCCTGCTTACGCATTGACTTGGGATGGGACGCTCGTCTAGTATCAGCCTGCGGGGTGGAGCAGTCTGGTAGCTCGTTGGGCTCATTCCGTAGGGTTATCTTGAGTACTAAACTCAAAGGGGACATTGCAAGCAACAAGCTGTTCTTCATGCTCTGAAGCGTGGTTGGGAGGTCCTTAGACCAATCGGAGACCGTTTGCCGTATGATCTGGTCTTTGATGTTGAAGGAACTCTTGTGAAGGTTCAGGTCAAAGCAGCCTGGTTCGATGGAGATCGCGGCAACTATGTTGTTGATAATCGTCGAACGAAGACAAACCGAAGGGTAATGGTTCGAGGACTGTATACCAATTCGGATTTCGATTTTGCGTTGGCCTATGTTCAAGACTTGGACCTATTCTACGTGTTCCCAGTTGAAGTATTCATCAGTTATGCCAGCGAAATTCACCTGGTGGAAACTGACAAGCGTCAACGGAAGCCTCGATCCGCTGAATACCGTGACGCCTGGGATTTAATCCTACATCGGGCTGTACAGAAGGAAACTTTTGTACGAACACCTGTCAAATTCGGGGAAGCCTGTGGCGAGGTAATCCCGAGCCAAGCCCTGATGGTTGATCAACCATCAGAGAAGGTGTAGAGACTTAACGGCAGGCACCCTAACGGCGGTCAAGCCGGTCCGAGGGTGAAGAGAAAGTCCAGACCACAAACTGGTCTCCCAGGCAGCGGAAGCTGTAGTGGTAAGCATAACCCAAAGGTCGAGGGTTCAAATCCCTCCCCCGCAACCAACTAATTCTGAAATTTAGAGGCTCTGTCGTGGAAATACGGCAGGGCCTTTAGTATTTTAAGGTACCATGAATTTCAGTGATCATTTTCCTATCAGATCCCTACCTGTTCTTATCCTGGACTAGTGCCAGTACGCAATTGAAAAAATTCAACCGTAAAATAAAGATTATCCAACACCTTCACGTTCGAGTAGTTTCTGCTTCCGTTTCACGCCCCAACGATAACCGGAGAGATTTCCGTTCTTTGTGACAACGCGGTGGCAAGGGATCAGGACCGCCAGAGAGTTCGCCGCACAAGCGTGCGCTACGGCTCGAACGGCTTTTGGTTGCTTGATCATGCTTGCGATATCCGAATAGCTGCTGGTTTTTCCAGATGGAATATGACACAACGCATTCCAGACTCTTTTCTGAAAGTCTGTTCCACGTATGTCAAGAGGAATATCTAGATCTGCTTTTGGGTCTTCAATCCATGTGACAATGTTGTCAGCTCGCTTGTTGAGCGTCCTCTCCGAATTATTACGACACGATTCAGGAAAACGTTTGTGAAAATTTTTCAGCAATATTGAGGGGTGATCATCCATGTGAACCGCACAAATTCCCTGTTGGCTTTGTGCAATCAGGATAGATCCCAAAATGGAATGCCTGATTGTATAGGTCATAATGTCTTGCATGGCGAACCGTCCTTTCTCTTGTTTTCGTGGTTGAGAGGCTGCCGTCAGCGACATACTCTCTCCTCCCCTTCTTTGCGACATCATCCAATATACCTGATGATGTGATGTGTCTACTCGCCATATTCGGACAGAGAACGATATACATTCCCATGTCCGAATATGGCGATACCTGGAATGGGTTTGGCGATATAATCCAGTCATGCGAGAAGATCATTCAACATACTACAAGGCCTATATGGCACGCGATTCACGCTTTGATGGCTTATTTTTTATCGGAGTCACATCGACTGGCATCTATTGCCGCCCGATTTGTGTAGCCAAAACGCCCAAGATCTCGAATTGTCGTTTTTTTGATAGTGCAGAAGCTGCTGAGAAAGAATTGTTCCGTCCGTGTTTACGATGCCGACCGGAATTGGCCCCAGGCAACGCTCCTGTGGATGGTGCGCGTAGACTTGCACAGATCATTGTTCGACGTATTGAAGAGAGTTTGCTTGATGGAAATGGAAATATAGAAACACTTGCCAAACACGTTAATCTGAGTTCCCGTCAAATTCGTCGTATTATTCAAAAGGAATTCGGTGTTTCGCCAATTGAACTTGTTCAAACCCGTCGTCTCCTACTAGCCAAACAATTACTCACTGACACAACATTGCCGGTGACCCATGTGGCCTTTGCTAGTGGATTTTCTAGCCTTCGCCGTTTCAATCATGTCTTTCGATCTCGCCATGGAATGCCGCCAACCCATCTGCGAAAAAGAGCTTCGATTTGCAGTAACGAGTTCATGGCTCCAGAAACATCGAAATTGCAACTTTCCTTCCGCCCACCTTTTGATTGGCATGGAATCTTACGGTTTCTGCGTCTCCGTGCACTTAGAGGTGTGGAGTGGGTCTCACAGGAATGTTATGCGCGGACTATTCGGTTAGAGGGGCATAGCGGTTGGGTGAAGGTGAGTCATGCGTCACACACCAATGCTGTATTACTAGAGTTTACCCATAGCTTAACCCCTGTCCTTCCAGCACTTCTGGGTCAGATACGTCAGGTGTTCGACCTCAATGCCCGCCCTGATGTTATCTCCACTCATTTAAGGCAAGACCGTTTGTTGGAGCGTGCTGTTGCCGCCAATCCCGGCTTACGTGTGCCCGGTGCCTTTGATGGGTTTGAGTTGGCCGTACGTGCCATTTTAGGACAACAAGTGACGGTGCAAGCCGCAACAACGTTAGCCTGTCGTTTTGCAGAGGCGTTTGGCCAGGCAGTGGCAACCCCTTTTGACTCGTTAAGCCGGTATTCGCCTGAGCCACAACATATTGCTGAGGCCCGCGTGGACGAGCTTGCCAAACTGGGTATTATTCGTGCTCGTGCGAATAGTATTCTTTGCCTTGCACGGACGTATGTAGAGGGTGAGTTGCAGCTCAATGCCGGTGTGCATCCGGAAACAGCCATAAAACAGCTTGTCGCACTGCCTGGCATTGGTCCTTGGACAGCTCAATATATCGCCATGCGAGTCATGTGTTGGCCCGATGCTTTTCCAAAGGAAGATGTCGCGATCCGGAATCGTCTTGGTGGCGTTACCCCCAGGCAGGCAGAGGAAATTTCACAAGCATGGCGGCCTTGGCGAAGTTACGCCGTGCTTCATCTGTGGAATCATCCGTATATGCAAAATAACAAAGGTTGAACAAACGACGTATCTCCTCCTTGTCGTTACACGTTTGGGTTTTGGAGTCGCATCAAGGAACTCATCACCATATTTCGTTACATATGGTGGCGTACGTGATTTGACAACGTTATGAATGAATTATTAATCTGATCCTTCCTTTCTAAATTTTATTATTCCATTGAAATTTGTGCCATTTTACAATGGCTTTTAGTAGGATGTGCTTCCCTTGATATTCAAGATAAGCACCGTGTTGTGCTGTGATAAAAGTACTCAATAGAACGGTGGTTCATTGGGAAGCCATATTTAGTCAATCAGGCCAATGAAGGAATCAAGCACGTATGTGTGGCATTCTCGGACTCATAAACTTTTCTGATCGTCCTGTGGCTCCCGAAGGATTGAAGGCCATGAGTGCTACGATGATTGACCGTGGCCCTGACGGCGCGGGGATCTATACTCAAGGAAGATTAGGGTTTGGGCATCGACGCCTGAAGGTTATTGATCTCACGCAATCGTCGCAACAACCCATGGTCGATTCACAGTTGGGTCTTGGTATTGTGTTCAATGGGGCGATTTACAACTATAAGGAATTGAGAAAAGAACTCGAACAAAAAGGCTATACGTTTTTTTCGCACGGCGATACCGAAACGATTCTCAAGGCGTATCATGCATGGGGTGAACAATTCATTCACCGTTTGAATGGGATGTTTGCGTTTGCTATTTGGGAGCGCGATTCAGAGCGGGTCCTGCTGGCAAGAGATCGTCTTGGTATTAAACCATTGTATTACTCCGAATCCTCGACACAGTTCCGCTTTGCGTCCACCTTACCAGCACTCTTAGCCGGAGGCGGCGTCTCCACGGACATTGATCCTATTGCCCTTCATCATTATTTGATGTTTCACGCCGTTGTCCCCGCTCCCTATACGTTACTCGCAGGCGTCAGGAAATTAGAGCCTGGCACGATGATGGTGATTGAACCAACCGGAGAGCGTCGGCACCACGCATATTGGCAACTTTCGTTTGACCCCCGTGAGGATGAAAAAAATCTGACTGAGCAAGATTGGGAGGATCGAGTCTATAACGGACTACGGACGGCTGTCCGCCGCCGACTTGTTGCGGATGTCTCGGTTGGCGTTCTGTTATCTGGGGGGCTAGATTCAAGCCTCATCGTGGGACTATTGGCTGCTGAAGGGGCCACAGGCTTGAATACGTTTTCAATAGGTTTTGAAACCGTCGAAGAAGAAAAGGGTGATGAGTTTTTCTACTCTGATATTATTGCCAAAGAATTTTCCACTCAACATCACAAGCTTCCAGTCGATTCGAACAATGTGTTACCGAATCTTCTCAATTGTATCCATGCCATGTCCGAGCCCATGGTCAGTCATGATGCCATCGGATTTTATCTGCTCTCCAAAGAAGTCTCGAAGCATGTAACCGTGGTTCAAAGCGGTCAGGGCGCCGATGAAATTTTTGCTGGCTATCACTGGTATCCCCCAATGTTGAACAGTCACAACCCCGTCATGGACTATCGGAACGTCTTTTTTGATCGTGAGCAAGAAGAATTTTGCCGCGTGGTCCATTCCCGATTTCACCAAGAGGATCATAGTCAGCGTTTTGTGGAAAAACATTTTTCACAGCCAGGAGCCTCCCGGGCCATTGACCAGGCGTTACGGCTTGATACCACGATTATGTTGGTGGACGACCCGGTCAAACGTGTTGACAATATGACGATGGCGTGGAGTTTAGAGGCTCGCGTCCCATTTTTAGATCATGAAGTTGTTGAACTGGCCGCTCGAGTTCCGGCGGAAATGAAAATTGCGCAAGGGGGAAAAGGGATTCTGAAAGAGGTTGCTCGCCGGGTGATTCCTCACGAAGTGATTGACCGTCCCAAAGGGTATTTCCCGGTTCCCGCCTTAAAATATCTTCGAGGACCATATTGGGAGATGGTGCAAGATGCCCTCTCCTCGAAAGCGAGCCAACATCGTGAATTATGCCAGCAAGCCTATGTTGACGAATTATTGGAAAGACCGGATGATCATATTACCCCGCTACGTGGATCAAAGCTGTGGCAGCTCGGGTTGTTAGAATTGTGGTTGCAGAGTCATCAGATCTAAGTGTGTAAAGAGTGTGTATGCCTGATCCACGTCAACGACCAGTCGGACCGACTGTCAAAAGCTGGGAAGTTGGTCCGGCGACCTATCAAGGCCGCCGGGTCAAGCCGAAAGTTGTGCTGGACTGTGGTTGGGGGCGATTGATCTTTGCCCATACCTTTACAGAACCTGAAGAGGTTGCGGCCACATTATTAAAAGAGCGTTCCGGCCGGCGCGACATCGCCTTTTATTTACGAGACCCGCATGTGGTCTTAGCCCTTCGTCCTCACAAACTGTTTCTCGATCCATCTCATACGTTTCGCCTCTGGCTGGCCGACTATCAATCAGTTTCAAGTCAGAAGCACGGATTCATTATCCGCCCAGTTCGATCTCAAGATGATGTGGACTCGCTGAATAGAATTTATTCGGCACGAAATATGGTCGGTGTTGACTATGACTTCCTCATGAAACATCGCCGCTCTCGAAAGTTGTGGTATCTTCTTGCCAAAGATCAGCGCACGCATGAGGTGATTGGTGTGATCATGGGTGTCAATCATTGTGTCATGTTTGATGATCCGGAGAAAGGCAGTAGTACCTGGGCGCTCGCGGTCGACCCTCAAACACATCATCCTGGAGTGGGAGAGGCCTTAATACGACAAGTGGCCGAGCGTATGAAAGCTCGAGGGTGCCAGTACCTGGATCTGTCGGTGATGCATGACAATCATGAAGCCATTGCGTTGTATCGGAAAATTGGCTTTCATCGCATTCCCGTTTTTGCCGTTAAAACACGCAATCGCATTAATGAAAAACTGTTTTCTGGCCCATCGCCTGACCGTCGACTCAACCCCTATGCCATGATCATTGTGAATGAAGCGAGACGGCGAGGGATTGACGTGGCGGTGTTGGACGCGGTGGCCGGATACATTAAATTAACGTTTGGCGGCCGTTCGATCACCTGCCGCGAATCGTTATCCGAATTGACCACAGCCATTGCCATGAGCCGGTGTGCCGATAAGACGCTCACGCAGCGGTTATTAAAAGATGTTGGATTATCCGTTCCAGCGCAAATGTTGGCCGATGGGCGAAAAAGAAATCAAGAATTTCTTCGACAGTATCAATCCATTGTGGTGAAGCCGTTGACGGGGGAACAAGGAAACGGCGTGAGTGTCGATGTCAGCAAGAAAAAGGAAATGGAGGCGGCGATTGCCCATGCCGGAACATTTGGCGAGGAGGTGATTTTAGAACAATACGTCAAAGGGGAAGACTTGCGAATTGTATTGATTAACTACCAAGTCGTGGCGGCAGCAGTCCGGCGTCCGCCCAAAATCACCGGAACAGGAAAGCACACGGTGATGCAGCTGATTGAAAGACAAAGCCAGCGACGATCGCGGTTGACGGGTGGAGAAAGTCGAATCCCCTTGGATCGTGAAGCCAAACGATGTGTCAAAGACAATGGTTATCGATTGAATGACATTTTGCCAAAAGGCAAGGCGCTGACCGTGAGAAAAACGGCGAATCTGCACACCGGCGGAACCATTCATGATGTGACGGAAAAGCTTCACCCTGATTTAGCGGCCGCTGCGGTGCTTGCCGCCAAAACCCTGGCTATTCCCGTCGTTGGATTTGATTTTATTGTATCCAATGTTTCAAACTCCGAGTATGTCATTATCGAAGCAAATGAGCGTCCTGGGCTTGCGAATCATGAGCCACAACCGACGGCTGAACGATTTATCGACCTGTTGTTTCCTCAGACCAAGCATCGGCAACTGTAATCGGGCCACCTGTGAGCACAAAGGATATTATGAGCGAACTCAAGATTGATCCACACTACCTGACGAACATTCTTCAACTTTTACTTGCGACTCCAAGTCCGACAGGGTATACCGATCAGATTGTTCACGTGGTATCGGATGAACTCAAGCAATTAGGGATTCCCTTTGAACTCACACGGCGAGGGGCCATTCGTGCCACGATGGAAGGGAAGGTCCGTACGCCGGATCGAGCGATTGTCGCGCATCTGGATACGTTGGGAGCCATGGTCAAATGGTTGAAGAGCAATGGCCGGCTGGGGATTGTGCCAATTGGAAGTTGGTCCAGTCGATTTGCCGAAGGCTGCCGAGTGACGCTGTTTACCGAAACCGGAATGTATCGCGGCACAATTTTACCATTGAAGGCGTCTGGACATACCTATGGTGACGAAATCGACACGCAACCTGTGTCGTGGAAAAATGTTGAAGTTCGTCTTGATGAAGCCATCGCAGATGATGGCGTGTTTATTCAGCCGTTATCGACCGAACAGGATCTTCGTGCCCTTGGAATCAATATTGGAGATTTCATTGCGATTGATCCGTCTACGGAATTGGGGCCCAATGGGTTTATTAATTCCCGACATTTGGATGATAAAGCCGGAGTCGCCACGATTCTGGCCGCGGCCAAAGCTATTCTTGATTCCGGATCGGCACTGCCGGTGGATTGTCATCTCCTCTTTACCATTTCTGAAGAGGTGGGGTCCGGGGCCTCTGCCGTTCTGCATGGCGATGTTGCCGAAATGGTCACGATTGATAATGGGACCCCTGCCCCCTTTCAGGCGTCCAGCGAATTTGGAGTGACCATTGCCATGGCCGATTCAGCCGGGCCTTTCGATTATCATTTAGTTCGTCGTCTTATTGCACTGTGTTCGGAGCACACCATCCCGTTTCAGCGCGACATTTTTTGTGAGTACCGAAGCGACAGTGCGTCTGCGGTGGAAGCGGGAAACGATATTCGAACAGCGCTGATCACGTTCGGTGTGGATTCTTCCCATGGATATGAACGCACCCATGTAAGTTCACTGAATGCTATTGCCAAATTACTCGCTATCTATATGCGGAGCGAACCGGTGTTTTGGAGAGATCGGGATACGTTGGGAGCCGTCAGCGATTTCTCTACGCAACCGATTGAAGAAGCCTCTTTTCCGACGGCTCACGAGGAAGGCAGATAACCTCAAGTGTAGAAAACAAACACTCACGTGTGCAACATTCGTCATCACCACCTACCCCGGCTTTCCCGATTCCTGATACCACCAACCCACAGTTGACACTGCGAGCCATTGCGACGGGAATGGTCTTGGGAGCCCTTCTGACTCCGTGTAATATTTATAGTGGGCTGAAGATCGGCTGGACATTTAATATGTCGATTACGGCCGCGCTTCTCAGCTTTGCCTTTTGGAAAGTGTTTGAAACCACCGCGCATACCAGAAGCTGGGGGCTTCTCGAAAATAATATCAACCAAACTACCGCTTCCTCGGCTGCATCGATTATCTCGTCAGGGTTGGTCGCACCCATCCCAGCGTTAGCCATGCTGACCGGTGAGCAATTGCCGTGGTCTATGTTGTCGGTCTGGGTATTTTCCGTGAGTCTCATCGGGATTGTGGTTGCGATCGGTCTACGGCAACAGATGCTTCTTCGTGACCAATTGCCGTTTCCTGCTGGAGTGGCCACGGCTGAAACCGTGAAGGAAATCTATGGAAAAGGCGGAGAGGCCTTCGCTCGCGTCAAAGTTCTGTTGACAGCTGCAGGAATAGCCGGACTGCTGAAAGGGATCAACGAAGCGATTGTGACGATTCCCAAATTTTCCGTTGAGTGGGCCATGCCAGTAAAGGGAATGCTTAAGGGTGCGGGGCTTTCGAAAATCTCGCTGAGTAATCTTGGGTTCGTTCTTGATCCCTCACTGTTAATGATCGGATTTGGGACCATTATCGGTATGCGCGCAGGGCTCTCTCTCCTTATCGGAGCAATTCTCGCCTGGGGGATTATAGGCCCATGGGTCTTAATTGAAGGGTGGATTCCAACGGAACAGCTGCATGCAACCGGCTATTGGTTTGGTCCGATGGTGGAATGGCTACTGTGGCCGGGGGTCACCATGATGGTCATGGCATCACTGACATCGTTTGTGTGTTCATGGCGAGGGATTATTTCCCAGAATCTAGAAAAACGAATGAATACGACTATTCCTTCCTTCCAACAGAACCTGTCTGAAGTGTCGCGCCGGTGGTTTCTCTCCGGTCTTGGGGCCTCCCTGGTATTCGCGGTGTTGACGCAAGTGATATTTTTTCACATTTCATGGGTTCTTGCCGTGTTCGCAGTTCTGTTGACATTTGTCTTGGCCATCGTCGCGGCACGGGTTTCAGGAGAAACCGGCATCACGCCGATCGGTGCCATGGGGAAAGTGACACAACTGACCTTTGGCTTGCTGAATCCTGGCAACGTGACGAGTAACTTGATGGCCGGCAATGTGACGGGAGGGGCAGCGGGTCAATGTGCGGATTTGCTTCATGACCTGAAAACGGGATTGCTGATCGGAGCCTCTCCCCGTTTTCAAGCACTGGCGCAGGTCTTCGGAGTGTTAACTGGATCGCTGGTGGGCAGTGCGGTCTATCTAGTGTTAATTCCAGACCCCCAAACGATGTTGCTCACGGTCGAATGGCCAGCGCCTGCGGTGGCAACCTGGAAAGCCGTAGCCGAAGTATTCCAGCAAGGCATTGAGAGTATTCCTCCGGGAAGTTTGATGGCGATGCTGATCGCCGGCTTTGTGGGAGTAGGAATGGTTCTACTTACCGAAAGCCTGTCTCCACATATCAGTAAATGGTTTCCCAGTGCCTCGACGATGGGGCTTGCCTTTGTGATTCCTGCCTGGAATTCACTGTCCCTTTTTCTTGGTGCACTTCTTGGTGCATTCCTGATGAACTATGCCAAAACCTGGTCGGAGCGATTTCTCATGGCGTTGGCGGCTGGGCTTGTCGCTGGTGAAAGTCTGGCAGGTGTGACGAGCATACTGCTGACAATTCTTTTTTAATACGTAGGTGTTTTGTTCGTCGCGTTTGGTAGTCAAACGAACGCCGAGTTTTCGGCATCTGCCGAAATATCGGCAGCTAGGTGTACATATAGCCTGGCAATTAAGATAATCTATTCGTGAGAGCGATATGTTAAGCCCTGTTTACAATAACGTAAAACCTCTATGCTAGAATCTTTCTTTTGGAACAACCTTTGCTGTTTCTTTGAATGAAGGCGTGAAAGGGAACAATGCTCATAGGTATCTTGCTATCTTGGAAAACGAAGTGGAGATAGCGAGAGATGCCAAAGTACATAATTTATGTCGGGATGTGGTGATAGAGTCATGTCTCTCAAATTCAAAAGGATATAGTTCGTGAGTCGTCGTGGTTGGATTGGATCTTTTCTCATCCTTGTCATCCTTGTCGCTGTCGGCATAAGCCTGACTGCGTGGAAATATGCATCTATACAGGAAACCCGAGCCAATGCAGCTAATCAACTGGAGCCGATTGAGTCGGTAGAGGCTGCAACGGCGCGGGAATACGCCTATCAAGCGACGACTACCTCGATTGGAACGGTCTTGGCTCTACGTTCCATCACGCTGCGTAATGAATTGTCGGGAACCGTTCGCCGGGTGAGGCTCGTTCCGGGACAAGTCGTTGAGGCAGGTACATTGCTGGTTGCGCTTGACGTGTCTGTCGAGCGAGCCGAATTGAAAGCGCAAATAGCGCAGGCATCTCTGGCGAAGAGGGTGTTAAACCGCAGGCGGTTCTTGAGTCACGATCTTGCCACGTCTCAGGAAGAGGTCGATCGTGCGCGGGCGGACCTTGATGTTGCCCTGGCGCAAATCGCTCGCACCAAGGCCATCATCGCCCGTAAAACTATTCGCGCTCCATTCCGTGCGCGTATAGGGATAGCCGATGTGCATCCGGGTCAATACCTCAATGAGGGGACGCAGCTCACGACACTGCAAGGGGTCGACGATGCCGTGCACGTAGACTTTACGGTCCCGCAGCAGGTTGCGGCAGGCTTGCGGAAAGGTGAGTCTGTTGAGGTATTTGTTGCCGGTGCCCCATCATCGATTCAGGCCCAGATCGTCGCCCTCGACGCGCGGGTCGACCCTGCGACACGCAACGCCATGGTGCGTGCGAGAATCATGCATGCGGTGAATATGCCGACTCCAGGTGCCTCCGTTCGCGTCCATGTCCCTGTCGGTTTGCCGCGTACAGCCGTCACGGTTCCTGTGAGTGGTCTGAGAAAGGGGCCTGAAGGGGATCAAGTGTTCGTACTTGCACCGGATAAGGACGAGAAATTGCGAGGGTATGTGCGTCGGGTTGCTGCCGGCGGAATGGTTGGCGATGAGATTGTGATTTACTCTGGGTTGTCCGCCGGTGAACGAATCGCGGCTTCAGGGTCATTCAAGTTACGTGATGGCGTGTTGGTTGCCGTGGTTAATGACCCTGAGGATGTGCGCCAACACAATCAAGGGAACCTCTAAAAACCGTCCCTTTCCGCGATGGCGGCGTCAGCCGCGTGCTCAAATCCTCATGTCTTGGCTACCTACGATCAAAATAGCAAGAGCTCACTCCCCTCACACAATGGAGGGTTCATCAGTGTAGTGAGAGGCGTCCCACTATTGTAGCCAAGGCTCAGGGCAGTGGCCTTGGGCACGATGGGTCAGAGGGCAGACGGCACTGCCATCTTTCCTGTGTTGGGATGGCTTCTCCTTTACGCGAGAACGATAACAGGTGCCCAAGTTCCGCGCGCGGCTTCCTTGCCCTTACGAAAAAATCCTGGTTTTTAGGGTTACCCTCAAGGAATCGGAAGTCAGTAAGCCAAGTTAATTCATGCGGCCAGGTTGTTACCATGCGCTCATTTACCGACGTTTTCATTAAACATCCAGTCTTGGCCGTGGTTGTTAATCTGGTCATTGTGCTCGTGGGCTGGCGATCGCTCACAGCCCTTCCGGTGCAACAGTACCCGAAGATTGAGAGTTCATCGGTCATCATCACAACGGTCTACTACGGCGCGAGTGCTGAAACCGTTCGTGGATTTCTGACCACCCCGATCGAGCATGTCGTGTCGGCCATAAGCGGTGTTGATTATGTCGAGTCAACAAGCCGTGCAGGCATTAGTACCGTCACGGTGCATTTAACGCTCAATCACGACAGTACGGCGGCGCTGGCTGAGGTCACGGCTCGTCTCCAACAAGTCCGTGCGGAACTGCCAACAGATGCTGAACCGCCGGTCATCGAAGTCCAACGTGCCGATCGGCCCTATGCGTCGTTTTATCTGAGCTTCACGTCTTCAGAACGTAGCGTACCGGCCATCACCGATTGGCTCTTGCGTACATTGCAGCCGCAACTGGCGACCCTTTCCGGAGTGCAGCGTGTGACGATTGAAGGTGGCCGCCAGATCGCCATGCGCGTGTGGATCGACCCCGATCGTCTTGCTGCGCTGAATCTCTCGCCCGGCGATGTCCAGGAAGCCTTGCGGCGAAATAATTACCTAGCTGCCGTTGGCCGGACGAAAGGCAACCTTGTGCAGGTCAACCTGCTTGCGAACACCGATCTTCGCTCAACCGACGAGTTTAAAAATCTGATCATCGCCGAACGTGGAGATGCCATAGTCCGTTTGAGCGATGTCGCGCGAGTCGAGCTTGGTGCAGAGGAAGCCGAGATGGTCGCGAAGTACAACACGACAGAAGGGGTGTATTTGGGAGTGTGGCCGTTGGTCGGTTCGAATGAAATTGAAGTCGCCCATGGGTTGCGTGCCGAAATGGAACGCATCCGTCCGACATTGCCGCAAGACATCGATATGCGGCTGGTTTGGGACGGTACGATGTTTATGGAGAATGCCCTGAAAGAGATTACGAAGACACTCGGTGAGACCATCTTGATTGTGGCGCTCGTCGTGTTCCTGTTCATGGGGTCAGCGCGTACCGCGCTTGTGCCGCTTGTCGCCATGCCGGTCTCCCTGATTGGGGCAGCCATGTTTATGGTGCTGTTTGGTTTCAGTTTGAATCTCCTAACAATTCTGGCAATCGTGCTGGCTGTCGGTCTTGTCGTCGATGATGCGATTGTCGTCGTTGAGAATGTGGAACGGCATGTACGCTTGGGTAAGTCTCGAGTCGAAGCGGCGTTGGCCGGTGCACGTGAATTACTCGGTCCGATTGTGGCCATGACGATTACGCTTGCGACTGTCTATGCGCCTATCGGCTTTCAGGGAGGTCTGACCGGCTCGTTGTTCCTGGAGTTTGCCATCACACTTGCTGCAGCGGTTGTGCTCTCGGGCATTGTGGCCGTAACGCTGTCGCCGGTGATGAGTTCGCGTTTTGTGCATCCGCAGGGCCAGGAAAGCCGGCTGACGATATTGGTCAATTGTGGTTTCGAGCGTGTTCGCCGTGGGTATGCGAAACTACTCGACGGTGCCTTGGAGATCCGCTGGGCCATCGTGCTGGCTTCATTGCTTGTCATGCTTGCGGCATTGCCACTGTACACGTTTTCGCGTCAAGAACTGGCACCGGTTGAGGACCAGAGCCATATCAGTCTGTTTCTAGAAGCTTCGCCGGATTCAACCGTGGAAGCAAGCAATCGTGATTCGTTGAAAGTGGTACACGCGATCACATCGTTTCCCGAGGCTGAGTTCATGTGGTCACTCACGACGAATTGGGGAGGGTTCGGCGGTATGGTCACAAAGGATTGGAGTGAACGCGCTCGCTCGACAGAAGAATTATTCGGGGAGGTGTTTGGCGCGGTGTCGCAGGTCCCAGGCCTTCGAGTCTTTCCTCGTCTTGACCCGCCGTTGCCAACTCCCGGTCAATACGACATCGAACTGGTTCTACAGAGCGATTTTCCAGCCGAACAGATGCTTGAGACAACCGCAGCGGTACTCGATGCAGGATGGCAAAGCGGGAAGTTGTTGTATGTGGACTCCGATTTGAAAATCGATCTCCCTGAGGCGCGTGTTGTCCTTGACCGTGAGCGCCTCGCCGATCTCGGACTTGACCTGGCCACCGTTGGGCAAGAGCTCGGGACGCTGCTCGGTGGTGCATACGTCAATCGATTCAATTTCTTTGACCGTAGTTATAAAGTCATTCCACAAATCGGCGATGCCGATCGCGCCACCGTTGGACCCTTGCTCGACGTGAAGATCAAAACGCCGTCTGGCGAGTTGGTGCCCGTCTCCACGTTCACGCATATCGAATCGAACACGGCCCCACGCACGTTGAATCGGTTTCAGCAGCGCAATGCCGTTCGGATCTTTGGCGGGGTGAAACCCGGCGTCACCAAGGAGGAAGGCTTGCGTGTGCTTGAGGATGCGGCGTTAGCGACGAAAGGGCCGCGTCTTGTGCTTGATCACGCGGGGGAGTCTCGGCAAATCCGTCACGAAGTGTCGGCGCTGACCGTGACGCTTGGATTTGCAGTGCTTCTCATCTATCTGGTCCTTGCAGCTCAGTTCCACAGCTTCCGAGATCCGCTCATTGTGTTGTTAGGCTCTGTGCCACTCGCCATCTCTGGAGCATTGGTGTGTAGCTTTTTGGATCTCACCACCATCAACATTTACTCGCAAGTCGGGTTGATTACCCTGGTGGGCCTGATCGCAAAAAATGGAATTCTCATCGTGGAATTTGCGAATACGCTACAGGAGCGTGGGCTCGAGAAAATGGCGGCGTTGCGCGAAGCATCCCTCACGCGGCTACGGCCGGTGCTGATGACGTCGGCAGCGACGGTGTTTGGTCACCTTCCGCTCATTCTGGTTTCCGGACCAGGATCTGCAGCTAGGTATAGCATCGGGACCGTGTTGATTACGGGTATGACGGTCGGCACATTTTTTACGTTGTTTGTTGTCCCTGTATTCTACTCGCTGATTGCGTCTCAACATCAGCCGAATTCAATGCATGAGAATCTTGAGGGCAAGGGACTCCTGCTGGCAGGAAATCATGAGCGAAATCAATAACGACAGGAGACCGGGAGTTTCTCGCCTAATTCTTGATACCCTTGTGGTTGATTGCCTTATAAAGTTTAGAGAGTGAGAGACACTGATGATTAAGTATAGGATCACGCTTCACATATCCGTAGGAACGACTCCTTGTTGTCTGCATGTGTGAAGTCTCTCCCTGGTGTTTAGTCTCTTATCGAGAGGCGCTTTCAGAATGAGTGACGGTACGATCAAACAGGTAAGCGAAGTGGTGGATGAGATCTACCGCTCGGAATCGCGTCAGGTCCTCGCAACCTTGATCCGGCTCCTTGGAGATTTTGACACTGCAGAAGAAGCACTTCACGAAGCCTTTGCCGTAGCTGTCGATCAATGGTCGCGTGATGGTGTGCCGGCCAATCCGCGGGCCTGGCTTGTGTCGACTGGCCGTTTCAAGGCTATCGACGGTATGCGTCGGCGCGCTCGGTTCGACGCATCCCTGGTAGAACTCGCCAAGCAATTAGAATCCCAATTCAGTACAAGTCACGTTGAAGAGCGTGAAGACGAGATCGTCGAAGACGATAGGTTGCGGTTGATCTTTACCTGCTGTCATCCCGCCCTCTCGTCCGAGGCGCAAATCGCGATGACGCTACGCGAAATTTGCGGCCTCACGACTGAGGAAATCGCGTGTGCGTTTCTCACGAAGCCTTCCACCGTCGCTCAGCGAATCGTACGTGCCAAGGCAAAGATTCGTGAGGCGCGCATTCCCTATGAAGTGCCGTCAGAGAAAGAACTACCGGATCGACTCGATGCAGTCCTGCGAGTCATGTATCTGGTATTCAATGAAGGGTATTCTGCATCGTTGGGTGAGTCGCTCACGCGGCATGATTTGTCCAGTGAAGCCATCCGCCTGGGACGATTGTTGATCGAATTGCTCCCCGAGCCTGAAGCGTTGGGGCTGTTAGCGCTCATGTTGTTACACGATTCGCGGCGCAAGACCCGGACCTCGCCGTCGGGCGAGCTCGTTCTTCTGGAAGATCAGGATCGGTCACTGTGGAACCGTGAGCAAATCACGGAAGGACTTTCATTGGTGCAGCAAGCAATATCGAGGGGGGTGGTTGGTTCCTACACGCTTCAAGCTGCGATTGCAGCGATACATGCACAAGCGAGCCGCTCAGTCGAGACGGATTGGACTCAAATCATCGGACTCTATGACCTGTTGATGCAGGTTGAGCCATCGCCTGTCATCGAATTGAATCGTGCGGTTGCCGTCGCGATGCGCGACGGTCCATTGGTTGGCTTATCCCTTATCGACGCCATCCTAGCCCGTGGAGACCTGCAGAACTATCACTTGGTGCATGCGGCGCGGGCGGATCTCTGCCGGCGGCTCGAGCGAACGGCAGAAGCCCGAGTCTCATATGAGCGAGCCCTGAGCCTCACGAAACAGGATCCCGAACGGCGGTTTCTTCATCGACGATTGACTGAGTTGAGGTGAGATGGCCTTTCATGTTCAAGACGTTTCTCTCTTTTCGAAATATTTCACTCCATTCTGATCGACTACATTTAGTATCTGTTTGCCGTCGACATACCACATATCATTGAGTCGTTCTTTCTGGGTGAGCCCATGTCGATTTTGGCTTATTCGCACGACTATCTCATGAACACGTTTTTTTCCTAACCTTATCGGAGGCTCCAAGCTATGCAATACATGTTACTCATTTACGGAGATGAACACGCCTTGAACGAAACCGAGCGGCAAGAATGTTATGAGGAGTCCACGCAGCTCGCCCATCGACTCAAGTCTGCCGGACAGTATGTGGCTGCCAATCCGTTACACCCCACAACCATGGCGACCAGTGTTCAGGTTCGCGGCGGCAAACGGCTTGTGACGGATGGTCCGTTTGCAGAGACGCGTGAGCAGTTAGGCGGTTACTTTCTTGTTGAGGCCAAGAATCTGGATGAAGCGCTCGACATAGCCGCACGAATTCCCATGGCTCGCAAAGGGACGGTTGAGGTTCGACCGGTGATCGAAATCCCAGGGCTACCCGCTGAATAATATTTGGCTTGTTGCTGAAGTGAGTTGGCAACGTGAAAATGAGGGAATTATAGTGAATCCACATACGTTCCAAGCAGGAGCATACCGCTAGGCCAGCGCGGTTCAACGTTGCAAGCGGCGGAAGTTATTCAAAACGGCTATAAGAAATCCAATGTCGATTCTGGAAAGATCCAACGACTATGAGATGTAAGGAGCATGGGTCTCATGAAATACCTACTGTTGGTTCACCATGATGAAGAAGCGTTCAACGAGCTCAGCGAGACCACGCGGAAGGAGATGCTTGAGGAATCCGTGGAGCTCACGCATCAGCTCCATGCCAATGGGCAATATCTGAATGCGTCACCACTGCATCCGGCCTCAACGGCGATGATCGTTCAAGTACGAGGTGGCAAACAGTTTGTGACCGATGGTCCGTTTGTAGAAACCCGCGAACAGGTTGCCGGCTACTTCCTTATCAATGCCCAAGATCTCAATGAAGCCGTCCGTATTGCCTCGCATGTTCCTGGGGCACGCATTGGGACGGTTGAAGTCCGCCCAGTTGTGGAAATCACGGGGCTGCCGACTACCTAATGCGCACGATGTGTTTGAAGTGCATTCGGCTCTAACGAATTCAGCATATGGCCATAGACATGGGTAAATGGCGGGTAAAGACGCATTCCGCGGGGATGTCGATTTCATAGATTGTTCTTCGACAAAGACAGAGTATTGAGTAGCAAGCAATAAGGAATATGATTCAACCCACAAAACGCGAAAGGAGGTAGGGCGATGCGATTCATGATTATTGTGAAGGCCACGAAGGATTCCGAAGCCGGCGTGATGCCGAGCGAACAGCTACTCACCGAAATGGGTACGTTCAACGAAGAGCTGGTGAAGGCGGGTGTGATGCTGGCGGGCGAAGGGCTCCAACCGAGTTCGAAGGGTGCGCGCGTGAAATTCTCCGGTGACAAGCGTACGGTCATCGATGGCCCCTTTGCTGAAACGAAAGAGTTGATCGCCGGGTATTGGATTTGGCAGGTGAAATCAAAGGAGGAGGCGATCGAATGGGTGAAACGGTGTCCCAATCCTCATTCCGAAGAGTCCGAGATTGAAATTCGCCAAGTGTTTGAGGCAGAGGATTTTGGTGACGAGTTCACTCCAGAACTCAGGGAGCAAGAGGAGCGCCTTCGCGCGCAAGCCGAGAAACTCACGAAGGCAAAGCCAAAATAGTTACAGTGTGACTTAGAGAGTTTGGGCTGTTGACTACCGTACATGAAGTCGTCGGTGATTGAGAGAATCCTGTTCAGGACACAGGAGGAGCACGTGTACTCGATTGATGGTATTCGAGATGCCCTGTTTTAAACATTCAACCAACAAGGAGTTAAGACCATGACAATACCACAGGTCAAGCCTATTCCAGAGGGGATGCACACCGTGACGCCACACCTGATTTGCGCCGATGCAGCCAATGCCATTGAGTTCTACAAAAAGGCATTTAATGCCGTAGAAATCGTGCGGTTGCCGGGCCCGCAGGGAAAACTCATCCACGCTCACATTCAAATTGGTGATTCGGCGGTCATGCTCGTCGATGAATTCCCCGACTGGGGTTCATTTGGGCCAACATCTCTCAAAGGTTCACCGGTCACGATTCATCTCTATGTCGAAGATGTCGACGCGTTCGTCGACCGTGCCGTTGATGCAGGAGCGAAGCTGACGATGCCGCTGGAGGATACGTTCTGGGGCGATCGGTACGGCAAACTCGAAGATCCGTTCGGGCATCAGTGGTCGGTCGCCACACACATTCGTGAGGTCAGTCCGGACGAGATACAACAGGCGGCACAAAAAGTATGTGGATAATGGCCGAATGAGCGAAATCACGAATTTATATGTACCTGGTTATTTCTGTAAAACGAGAAGACCCATTCATTATGCAAATCATCCAGCTATAAGGAGGTAACGATGCATTACATACTGCTGACTTGTCTATCGCTCTGCTTCATGGTGTCAGCCTCTCTCGTTTCTGCAAAGGATACAGGCCAAGAACAATCGATGGATCCGAAGGCAATGATGGAAATGTATCAAAAGCTGGCCACACCTGGTGAACCACATGCGTTGTTTGCCAGCTTAGCGGGGAATTGGACGACCACAATGAAGACGTGGATGGAACCCGGTAAGCCTCCCATGGAATCGACCGGCACTGCGAAAATGACCATGTTGCTGGATGGACGATTTCTTCAACAGGAATTTACCGGCGAGATGATGGGACAACCCTACTCCGGTGTTGGGATTGATGCCTATGACAATATGACCAAAAAATATGTCACGATGTGGATCGATACCATGGGCACGGGTATGTTCATGATGGAAGGGACGGCAAGTGCCGACGGTAAGACCATTACGCTGAAAGGATCACACCCTGAGCCAGGCGGAGGCCAGATGTCCCATCGCGCGGTGTGGACGATAGTCGACGAGAACACTCAGACATTTGATATGTATGGTACGCACCATGGTGGGGAGGAAATGAAAGTGATGGAACTCACGTATACAAGGAATTCATAGTGAAATGAGAAGTCTGACGAATACTCTGTATTGTAGATTCTGTATTGGTCAGCCTATCAGATTCAGTTTGAATTAGGGATTTCACGGTCTTGATCTATCGATATACATATCGATCGTAGGGAGAATATCATGAGCAAGATACGTTTATTGGTTGGAACGCGAAAAGGGGCGTTTGTGTTGACCTCGGACGGGAAACGCAAACAATGGAACATTGAGGGGCCATTCTTTGGAGGCTGGGAGATGTACCATCTTAAAGGGTCGCCCGCCGACCCGGACCGGATTTATGCATCGCAGACGAGCGACTGGTTCGGGCAAATCATTCAGCGATCGAACGACGGGGGGAAGACGTGGGACACGCCCGGTGGTGAGAAGATGCCCGATCCATACCAACCGCCCTCCGGCATGAGCAACAATTTCGTCTACGATAGTTCTCCGGAAACTGGAAAACCTCTCACGACCCATCAGTGGTATGACGGCACACAACATCCCTGGGAATTCAAGCGCGTGTGGCACCTCGAGCCATCCTTAACGGACCCTGATACCGTCTATGCGGGTGTTGAAGATGCGGCCTTATTCCGTTCATCCGATGGGGGACGGTCATGGCAGGAACTGCCTGCCCTTCGCGACGCCAAAGGCCATCTGTGGCAACCAGGTGCCGGTGGAATGTGTTTGCATACAATCATTGTTGATCCATCGAATCCAGATCGGATGTTTATTGCCATTTCGGCGGCAGGCGCATTTCGAACCGATGACGGTGGCAAGACGTGGAAACCGATCAATCGTGGGTTGAAGTCGCAGATGGAACTTCCAGACCCGAATGCAGAGGTGGGCCATTGTGTCCACAGTATCGCCATGCATCCTTCAAGTCCGAACGTGCTCTACATGCAAAAGCATTGGGACGTCATGCGTAGTGATGATGCTGGAGAATCGTGGAATGAAGTCAGCGGAAACTTGCCGAGTGATTTTGGATTTCCTATCGCGGTGCATGCGCATGAGCCCGAGACGGTGTATGTGGTTCCCATCAAGAGCGACTCCGAGCATTATCCGCCAGAGGGCAAACTCCGTGTCTACCGGAGCCGGATGGGAGGCAATGAGTGGGAAGCGCTGACGAACGGTTTGCCGCAACAACACTGCTACGTGAATATCTTGCGTGATGCGATGTCTGTTGATGCGCTTGATCCGTGTGGTGTGTATGTCGGAACTACCGGTGGTCAAGTGTATGCGTCTGCGGATTCCGGTGATAGCTGGATGCCCATTGTTCGAGACCTTCCAGCTGTACTCTCGGTGGAGGCGCAGGTTGTGCCATGATTCGGGTGATGTTACCCGCTCACCTCCGGACCTTGGCACGGATTGAGGGTGAGGTGAAGTTACACGTTGATGGTCCGGTGACAATAGGTTCGATTCTAGAGGCACTCGAAACAGCCTATCCCATGCTGCGAGGCACGATTCGCGATCACAGCACACACAAGCGTCGACCATTTGTGCGCTTCTTTGTGTGCGAAGAAGACTGGTCACATCTGCCCACGGAGACTCCACTGCCCGATGCTGTGGTTTGTGGCAAAGAACCATTTCTGATCGTTGGTGCTATGGCAGGAGGGTAATGATCAATCTGCGCACTCGTTTTGTAAAGTATGTCTGTCCAGACGAGTTAAGCGTGGAACGTGCATCGTGATAAGAGTTTCGTTGTAAAAAAACCGGGAAACTTCATGATGCAGATAATATGGGTTTTGACACATCATTGCGGAATTGGCTGACTCTTCACGAATTGAAACATCGAGAACGACAAAATACTTCCGTTTCCTTCTTTTCTATTTTTCTTTTGACCGACTGACCCGATACACTACACGTATGAGAGGCATTCATCGGTTCAGGCAGAGAACGCGTCATCTATGCCACCTGTTCGTTCTGCTTCGCGCAGTTGTCGTTGGCTTGTTTTTCCTGGCTGGATGCGGTTCACAAGAGGACTCTCAGGATACATCCAAGCCGACAGCATTCGTCGCGTCTGTCCCCACCTATTTGGAAACCGGCGACCTTGACGCAATCCTCTCTCGCGGGTATCTACGGGTGCTGAGTCCACCGCGTTCTGACGTCAATTACCTCCCTCGTCAGGGATCTCCTGATGATATGGCGAATCGGTTACTCGAAGAATTGGCGACCGACTTGAATGTCAAATTAGTGCGGATCAGGGTGGACAACCATAGTGATCTGCTTTCTGCGGTATTGAAAGGTGAAGGAGATGTGATTGTCGCACAGCTGACGATTACGCCAGAACGTCAGTCGCACATCGATTTTACCGTTCCAGTGGCTATCGTTCGAGAACAACTCGTCACTCGAGAATCTGACGCAAATCTCAAACGTCCATCCGACTTAAAAGGGCGAACGATTGTAGTACGGAAGTCTTCGACCTTCTGGCAGACAGCTCAACAACTGAAGAAACAACATCCTGGAATCACCGTTCAAGAAGCGCCCGAACATTTAGACACGGAACAAATTTTAGATCGTGTCGCGCGTGGCCGCTATGACGTCTCCATAGCCGACAATGACCTCATGCGTACCGTGGTCACCTACCGGTCAGATTTGCGGACGGCATTCGATGTGACCGATGAACAGCCTGTGGCGTGGGGCATTCGCCCAAATTCACCAGCATTGCTGGATACGCTCAATACGTTTTTATCCGCGGCGAAGCTGACGCACTCTCGCCCGACGTTATCGACAGACGATTTTGTAAACATCAAACAACATGGCGTGCTGCGCGTACTTACTCGAAATAATCCAGCCACGTATTTCCTCTGGCGTGGAGAACTCTTAGGATTCGAGTACGAACTCAGCCGGCATTTTGCCAATACCCATCATTTGCGAATGGAAATGGTCGTTCCCCCAAGTCGACAGGATCTTATCCCGTGGCTGCTGGAAGGCAAGGGGGATGTAATTGCCGCATCGATGACGATTGCACCGGAACTCAAAGCAGAAGGCGTCGATTTTTCTCGGTCATACTTTGAAACTTCTGAAATTGTCGTGTCTCGGGCTGAGGAACAGGAAGACCATCTCAAAGGGCTGCAAGATCTGGCAGGTCGGACGGTCGTCGTTCGACGAAGCAGCTCGTATTGGCTCACGCTTGAAGCCTTGCAGAAACAAGGCATAGAATTAGAATTGGCGGCAGCGCCGGAAGAATTCGAAACTGAGGAAATCATCGCCCGCGTCGCGGAGGGTGAGTATGATCTGACCGTCGCTGATAGCCATCTCTTGGATATCGAACTCACCTGGCGGGACGATATTCGTGCCGCCTTTCCTTTGGGAGGCACGAAACATCATGGTTGGGTCGTACGAGATGCCAACTCCGAACTCTTGAAAACTATCAATACCTTTCTGAAGAAAACCTATCGCGGAGTCTTTTACAATCTCACCGTGCAAAAATATTTTGCCAACGAACGAGACATCCGCCGTCACGTAGAACATCGCGCTAGCCGATCCGGGGAGCTTTCCCCCTACGATGAGCTTGTCAAGCAGTATGCGGAACAGTACGGGTTCGACTGGCGGTTGATTGTGGCCCAGATGTATCAAGAAAGCCGGTTTAATCCCGATGCCCGTTCCTGGGCCGGGGCCGTTGGGCTTATGCAAGTCTTGCCGCGAACAGCCAAGGGGCTGGGATTTCAGGATATTCGTTCACCAAAGAAGGGAATCCATGCAGGCGTGAAATATTTGAACTGGGTCCGAAACCGCTTTGAGCCGGAACTTCCGGTCAAAGACCGGATGTGGTTCACGCTTGCGGCCTATAATGTGGGACAAGGACATGTCCTGGATGCCCGCCGAGTAGCCCGCCAGCAGGGACTGAACCCCAATCGGTGGTTTGGCAACGTCGAACGAGCCATTCCGTTGCTGTCAAAACGAAAATTTTCGAGGAAGGCCCGACACGGCTACTGCCGGTGTTCCGAACCCGTCAAATATGTGCGCGAAATCAAGCAGCGATATGAAGCCTATGTCCAAGCGACAGGACCGTAACGATAAATTTCCACGCTCACGTATATTACGCCCATCAGGCGATCGTATCCTATCCTCATCTTTCATAATCTGTCTTGAGATTGATGTATTTTATAAAACTAGATTTGACCGTGTATACAAAATGCACAATAAGTATGAATTGGAACAGGCTTCCGATCATCATTCTCCAATCCATCATACTCTTGACATGGGATGAAAAGACTAGATAATCATCTAGAAGGTTCCGCTGAAGAATGGGAAAGTTGAAGGTGGTGCAAAGATCTCGTAATCTTCTCACACATAAATAGGAGCCGTAATTAAATTGTACGGAGGTCGAGATGCTAAACACTGTTCGTGCCATTATACGAGAGGGGCGAATTGAATTATTGGAGAAGGTTCAAGTTTCTGAAGGGACTGAGTTGCTTGTCACCGTCTTGCCTCAGGAAGAAGCCGATTTTTGGGTGAACGCAAGCCAAAGTTCGCTCGCTCAGATCTGGGACAACACAGAGAATGATGTCTATGCCGAGCTTCTTAAAGCCTGAAGTCGTCCTTGTGCGATATCCCTTCTCTGATCTGACCGGAACGAAGGTCAGGCCTGCTGTAATTATTGGTACCCTCACAACTCGCAAGACGTGTTCATTGTTCCGCTGACCAGTAAGACTACGTCACTTCTGCAGGGTGAATTTATCTAATCAAATTGGCAAGAGGCTGGCTTAAACGTACCCAGTGCCGTCAAGCGTGGCGTGTATAGCGTGCATGAAAGTCTGATAGTGAAAAAAGTCGGGAAACTTTCTGAGGCAGATGTTATGAGTCTCGACACATCGTTGCGGAATTGGCTGGACCTTCATGAGTGGCGGAGACGAGAACCGGCAAAACAAAGCCGTCGATCTTTTTCCTTTTCAACACGATAAAACTAGACTTGACCCCAAGACCAAGACCCCAAGACCAAAGGACGAATGATGAAAAATTTGTCAGCTAGGATCGCTCAGACACTCAAAATTGCCCTTGTTTTAGGCGCGGCATTTTCTTCCACAAGCTGCGGCCCGCTGTTTACCCTCTACGCAAGCCACGAAGGATGGGACTGCGAAGGTCCCCAAAAACGGAAGGCCCCCAAAGAATGCGAGGACAGAAAAAGTGTAACGCCACTCAAAGACGATGAAATGGCGATTGCCTTGGCTGAAAAGTTTGGGCTCATGGCGTTATTCGCTCAAGTATCATATCGACATGACCAGCCAGAGGGAAAACGGGATTCAGTTTGTCAAACAAAAGCTAATCCTAATTATGGGATGCCTAAAAATTCTGCTGAAGGTGGAGAGTGGATTCGGTTAAATGATGCAACTCTTCCAAGATGGAGCAAAGTGAAAAAACCCAATGCCCGAGGCTGTGTAAATGACGAAAGCGGCTTGTTCTATGAGACATACATATATAAAAATACCGACGAGGTCATAGAGGAGGCCGTGATTTCCTTTAGAGGGACAGAGAATTTTTCGGACCAGATATTGAAAGATTGGACAACGAGTGCCTCAGCGACTTTTGGAATTCAACCATCACAATATGAGCAAGCGAGCAACTATCTTCCTGCCCTTATCGAGTCCCTAAAAAAAGTGAACCTTGAGAATAATCCCATTCCCAGGATTTATGCGGTGGGTCATTCATTAGGCGGTGGCTTGGCGCAGCAAGCTGGGTATCAATTTAGAGATATTCTCAAAGTCTTTACGTTCAATTCCTCTCCCGTCACGAATTGGACATGGTTAAGATTTCGCGGCTTGGTGGAACAAGAATATCCAATTATCTACCGGATCTATCACGGTGGGGAATTCCTTGAGAAACTCCGTTTCTTCACCACAAGTTTCACCTCCACAAGTTTTCGTCGATACGATGTGGGCATTCAATTCCAACCACGATCAAATATCGGCGGGCATGCCATGTCCATTTTCACCTGTTACTTCGCCGCGCTAATCACTTCGAGTTCCAAAGATAAGCCGAATGCTACACACTTTTATGGAAGAAAATCTGCTAAGGACACAGTCTTAGGAAACCCAAATATATGTAAGCCCGGCTACCAAGAATTGATAAAGGAAACCAATCCAGACCTCATAAAGGTAAAAGGAGATTGATTAGAAGAGATAAAATGGGGGGAGCAACCTCTATCGGCTCTCCTACAAATGGGGCGACCTCAGCACCCAACTAGAAAAACAACAATCCCAAATTTACTAATTTTCGATATTTCTGTTTTGCCTAATTGAGAAGTAGGGCAGAAAATGAAGTCCAATTTCATTTTGTCATAAAAGTTCTTTTTAATTTTCGGTAATTAGGGCGAAACGTAACCAAAATAGAGTTTCAAGAATCGTTTAAACAAGTTCTCGTTCCGGTGGTTAAATCGATACTCAATTTCTTTTAAGTACATCGGAACATGGTATTTGGAGCCCCCCCGATAGTGATACAAGATATGTTTGGCATAACTTCAAAAGCCTTCGATCCCGTTAATATGATTCTTCGGTTGCCGACGACTGACGAACATTTTGGAATGGTTGATCGTATGATGTTTCCCATACCGTTTCAAGGATTGATAGCCGCGAAACGCATCCGTGTAATAGACCGACCCTTTGCGCGTCTTGGCTTGGATATGCCGCATGAGTTCATCGGCACTGACCGACTCCACGACTTTCGGTTTTTGGGGTCAGATCTAGTTTTATTATTTTCGTATCAAGAATTGGGTAATTAATTTCCTCTCCTTGCTCCTCATCCTTTCAATTCACCTACCCCTTCGTTTTATCAAGAATCTTCGCAAATTCGGATTAAATGTCAAGTCACGCTTCGCGAGTCCTTTCCTACTTGCCGGTTCACGCCAAACGGCTTTTTATCCTATTTCCATCACGAGTGAGTTAGTTGGTATGATAGGGAATGATGATGAAGCTTGAAGCCAAGAAGTCTATCGTGTCTCTTATGACCTGGGTTGTTGGTATCAATTTTTGGATCGCTTTGGTGCTATTTCCTAATGCGGCTTTTTCGGAAAGTTATGTCGCAGGCCATATTGGCGTTAATTTTGCCGATCGTCTAGAAGATGTTAAAGGAACAGGCAGCTTGATTGGACTGCAGGCTCAGGATTTTGATTTGAAGAATTCTCTTACCTATGGTGCCAAGCTGGGACATTACTTCAATGATAGCTACTTTGGATTAGAAGGAGAAGTCTTCCATACCAACCCCCATATTAAGAATCTCGGCACTATACCCGGTATCCATTTTCGAGCGACCTCAGCCATGGTCAATTTTTTGGGTCAAGTCTAGTTTTATAAATTCTATATTCACACATTTCCATAACGCTGAATTCTCACGGCTCTTTAGACGCGAAATCTTCCTGATAACAGGAGTAGACGGAAAAATCTTCGCAAATTCGGCTTAAATGTTAAGTCACACGCTTTTTGGCCCGTCTCGACGGTTCTGCCGGATTAGAAAAACAGGTTGTCAGTGTATTGAGAATCTGGGAATTGATCAGTTTGCGAGGTCTTTCGTCCTTTCTGGTCTCGGCCAAACGGCCGTTTTTCATGTTTATTCAACTAACTATTTCCCATGTTCACTTGAGAAGAATCGACCAGCAATGAGTAGACGACGGATTAGAGTTTCCGGATGACACGACAGGGGTTGCCTGCGGCGACGACACCGGCTTTGACATCGCGGGTGACCACGCTGCCGGCACCAATGACCGTACCATCGCCGATGACCACTCCCGGGCAAATAATTGCCCCGCCTCCAATCCACACATCATTGCCAATGGTCACCGCCTTTGCATATTCCAGTTCTGAACGCCGTTCATCAGCGTTCAGTGGATGTACGGCTGTGTAGATATGCACGCCTGGGCCGAACAAGACATGGTTCCCGATCGTGATTGGCATGACATCGAGGAGAACACAGTTGAAATTAAAATAAGCCTTTACGCCGAGATGAATGTTATATCCGTAATCACAAAAAAATGGTGGCGTCACGTACGCATCGGTATCTGTGTGAAAAAGATCTGCAAGTATTGCCTGGCGGTCGGCCTCTGGTGCGGTTGCTGGTAGTGCGTTCAACTGTTGACAGAGGAGTCGTGCCCGTTGACGCTCCGCAACGAGTTCTAGATCAGTACCGTTATACAATTCTCCCTTGAGCATCTTCTGTTTTTCGGTGGACATTGGAGCTCTCCCCTTTCCTAAAGTAATACCATACTCCATGTATGGATCAATTGATGAAGTTCGTCAAGTTGAGAAGCTGCGCAATGGCAAATGAATTGGTGAAAGATTTTGGTGATCTACCTCATAGGTAAACGTGCGCTATGTTAAACCACTGGCGCTAACCCCACGACGAGTTGCCGTTCCCGGGGGCCGTCGAGTTCAACCAACAAAACGGACTGCCAGGTCCCCAAACGCAACTCACCGTCTAGGACCGGTAAGGTCAAGGATGCCCCGATCAAAGAGGCCGCCATATGGGACCAGGCATGAGATGGATCATGGGCATGACGAAAGTTGATCTGAGGAATAACCTTTTCGGCGATTTCCAGGAAGTCTTTTTCCGTGCCCTCTCCAATTTCCCCAGTCGTGAGGGCCGCAGTCGTGTGCGGGAGAAAGACGTGACACAATCCATTCTGAAAATCTTTTTTCTGAATCACCTCATTCAGCTTCGGGGTGAGATCCACAATATCTTTGAGTTTCTTGGTTTTAACTTGAAACGTTTCCATGATTTCCTCTTTGGTTCTGTAATGCTTCCTCCAATAATTTGAAAGTTCTCGGATCAACGAGTAGACATTCGCCGTAGAATCAATTTCATTTTCTTTTCCACATAGGGCGTCATCTCAGTCGGTTGATGTCGAAGCGGGCTGGGAATGACTGCGGCTAAGCGGGCACCTTCTTCTCTTGAGAGGCGGGAGGCTGGCTTGTGAAAGTACCGTTGTGCTGCAGCTTCAATACCGAAGACGCCGTGACCCCATTCAACAATATTGAGATAGAGTTCAAGGATGCGTTTCTTACTCAGGGTGGATTCCAGTATCCAGGTGATGAGGAGTTCTTTGCCTTTGCGAATCGGGTCGCGGGAGGTCGAGAGATATAAATTCTTGGCCAATTGTTGGGTGATGGTCGAGCCGCCCCGCACGATACGTCCTTGTTTCCAATTGGTTTCCAGAGACTCCAGCACTTCATGCCAATCCACGCCGGCATGAGAATAAAAGGTTCCATCTTCTGAGACCAGTATGGCCTTGCGTACGTGACGCGGGATGTTGGTGAGCGCTGTCCATCGATGATCGATTGTGAGCGTGGCGCCTTTCTCGCGGGCTTCATCGGTTCGCTGCCGCATGAGCGCGGTTTCTGTGGGATTCACTGTGGGCAATTGAAGAAGTGAGAGGAAGGGAAACGTCAGAATTTCAAATATGACATAGAGTCCAATGACACCCAAGAGCATGTTGAATGGAAAAGTACGAAGCCATCGAAATCGACGGGCACGTGGCTTTCGGCGTGAACCGGTTTTCCAGAGAGCTACATTTGGACGAATGTTCGTGGTTCTTCGAGTCGATCGCTTCATACTGGTGTTCTGGGCTTGGCCTCACTCTCGCGACGGATGCGAGATGATGATGCCCTGATGAATCGGCGAACACAAGGGGTCTGGAGGTGCAGGATGGGAGAAAACAAAATACGGGACATTATTTGAGGGAAGTCCCGGTCGATATGAAGTGCGCCGTCATTGTGAAACGTTTCGCCGAACGTCTAGGCTTGAGAAATGCCTAAGGCGTCCGGCGGTGGAAGATTCGGGCCAAGAACGAATACCAGCTTGCTGTCACAACATCCGGATGCAGAGTGCTGACCGCACGTTCGTCGGTATTTGTGTTATTTCATGACTCGTCCGCATTGTCCGTTGTTACAAAATGCGGTGAATCCTGAGTGACAGGTGATGCAGGTTTTGGTTGATAATGGTCCTGTTGGAGTCGTGATGTTCTTACCATCTTCGGTATAGACGCCGTACACCGGTGCGCCACCTTGATGTCCAGTCACAAACAACACTTTCAATTCCGATAGATGCAAAATGAAATTCTCGCCTTTGGCATATTTGCCGCTTCGGGTTTTGTACGCGTCCAGACTGTCCGGCTTCACCAGCACTTGTGCTTTCCCCGGCCCTTCGGGGCGTATCGCGCAATAGGTTGCGACGGTTTCTTGATAAATCGGGGGAAGTCCACTCACGTCGGCATCACAGCCAGGCAGGCCGCCGATTTGACTGACGGCTGTCGTTACCGGTTTCCACGTTTTCCAATCACTTGGAAATGTAGCGTCTGCAGCGAACCCCTGGTACGAGACCAGGGCCATACCCATCATGATGCCCAAGGCTGTTAGTGTCTTTCTTAATCGCATAAATCCTCCTGTTTTGGCGATGCCTCTGTGTCTATGTTTCGATGTATTGGGTTGCCTGTATCACACGATGTTTCATAGGTCTGTCTCTATGTTGTCTGTTTCACATCGTGCGTACGAGCAAGGCTTACACCTGAAATTGGCGAAGACCGTCTTTTAATTGATCGGCGGTTTCATTGAGTTGCTCAGAAGAGCTCGAAATCACATGCATGCCTTGATTGACCTCGGTCGTGGACTCCACCACGCTATGCGCATGGGTGCGAATTCGTTCAATCATCTCCGATTGCTGTTTTGTGGCGTCGGCAATTTGGGTCGTCATGTCGACGATGGAACACGTTAACGTGTTGATTTCTTGAAGTGCATTTCCTGCGCGTTCGGCTCTTGCTGCATTGCTGTCTACGCTCTTTTTGGTACTGCGAATTAACGAAATCGATTGTGCGATATCGGTCTGAATCGTTGAGATGACACGTGAAACTTCTTTGGTTGATGAACTGGTTTTTTCCGAAAGCTTTCTCACCTCTTCGGCCACGACCGCGAATCCTCGTCCGGCCTCTCCCGCACGTGCGGCTTCAATCGAAGCATTCAGGGCTAACAAATTCGTTTGCTCGGCAATGTCTTCAATCACCGTATTGACGTCTCCGATTTGATGCGAACTTTCTCCAAGCCGGTCCATCGATTGACTGATTTTGCTCACTTCATCGGTGATGAGATTAATTTCGGCAATGGTTTCATTCACGACGTCATGGCCATCTTGCACCTTCTGTAAAACATATTGAGCATGCGTGGCAGCCCCCTCACTATGCGTGACGATGTGTTGGACGGCCAACGCGTTGGCTTCCACAGACTGAGCGGCTTCTTCCATATTGACATGCTGTGCCTGTACCAACGTGAGCAGTTCAGCCGATTTATTATCCATGGTCTGCGCCGAACGGCTGGATAGTTCAGCATGCCGGCGAGCGGCTCCGATGGTTTCCTGAAGCTTTGCGACAAATCCATTAAACTGGCGAGCCAAATCTCCGATTTCATTGCGAGACTCGCAGGTAATGGTCGTTTGTAAATTCAGACTTTGGGCGACACCGATCATGCCATTGGAGACTTGAAGTAGCGTTTTGGAAAATTTTTTACTCACCAAGAATGCAATGACGCCTGCGGCGAATAGAACAGCCAAGGAAACTGGTAAGGATTCACTGAAGACACGCCATCCTAACCCTTCCAGTGATCGTGCGGAAAAGCAGGCGACCACCATTCCGCCATTTTTTATAGGTAATGCGTGGCGAACGAATAGAAACGACGCATCTTCATTCAGGTACGTATCATTCTCCCATTGATCGGGGGGTATGGCACTCAGTGTTGACGTAATCAATTCAGTCGACGCTCCTTGGGAGACGTAACGGTGGGAAATGGGTTTCGGTGGGATAGCTTCTGCAAACAGCGTTTTCTCGGAGCCTGCGCTGACGCCCGAAATATCGAGAAAGAGCAGATCTTCATAGGCGGCATAAAGATCTTGGGCTGCCTGGTTGCGCAACGTCATCATGTTGCCGCCGTCAATACTTTTTTCCGAGAGTGTAAGGATTGGCTGGAGTGAGACGATAGCCTTTTCAGTTAAATGGCGTTTTTCAGATGCCACGTCGCTGAAATATTGCACCATTCCCATACACACAATCGGAAAGACCGCACATCCGATCGTGAGTAATCCGATTTCAAGTTTAATGCTGCGCACAGTAATGGCTACCCTTGGCTTAGATGTTAGAAAATTTTCAAGGTCATGGTGAATCTCAGGTCATGAATTGGTCTATGGTGACCTGTGATTGAGTGAGGGGATCTCAAGCACGTTCTTCTTGCCTTAACTTCGCCTTTCTTGTCGAAGCTTTCTCATACCATCGTTTTTGATCTTCGGCACTGGAATTGTAAAACTTTAACGTTATTGAGGATTTATTGACTGAAATTTGGGTTGGACGCGGTGTGTCTGTTTCTGGGGATTCGTGACTGTGAAGGTGGAGAGGCCTATGACGCTTGAGACTTCAGAATGACTCGTTGCGTAACATGTGGATAAACAGATCATCGTAGAGTTTAGGCTCAACCCAGGTGCTTTGGAGAGGTATGACTCGATTAGCATAGGTATGGCTATCAGTTCCGCCACAGTCGTGCGGTATACCCAAAAAGCCACTGTCCATTGCCCACGACTCTTAAAGTAAAAGGACATTCACTGGCGAGGTTATGTAGGATTCTCGTTTATGAGTTCGGCTTCACATTGCCAGCCGTCTCCAGACAATCCATCGACGGTCTCAACGATATCATTTACCTGTACCGTGCCATCGGTTTTGATGAGAGCCTGTCCTTTTTGAGTCGTCAAGTCCATTTCTTGAACGCCTTGCAACGATTGGAGTGCAGTGCCAACTGCTCCAAGATATAAATCGCAATTGTTGCCACTGAGTTTCAGCGTGATGTTGGTAGGGTGGCGTATAGACTCTACGGTTTCATCACTACACCCTAGAGTTCCGGTTAGGCACATCCCTATGGTGAGCAATGTGGCGAACCGGACGTACGTCTTTCTTCCTTTTCGATGAGTCTGGTGTGTCGTCGGGGTTTTGTGCATGGTCTTATCATACCCTATACATGCCATTGAGTGAAATTCTGCAAAACACGAGCGCGGGATGTAGAACAACATACCCTGCATATGTCCGTGTGTGCGTGCTGCCTGTGTTCCCGTGTTGAATTACTTGTATTGTGTCGTGTAGAACGAGTAGAGAATTGTTCCGGCTTTGGGGTGTTCTGTCCCGTTGCATACATCCAGAGTCATTCAGGAAAGGGAAAAGGGATGATGTTTCATATCCGAATGTTATGGGTCATGATGATTGGGAGTAGTCTCTTACTCGCCATTCCAGGGAACACTACCATAGCAAGGGTCTTGGGCCACGCAGTGGGGCACTTATTTTCTGCGTTCCTGTTGGCGTCCATTCCGCTTGTGGGCTATTACGTTCTGTACAAAGAATTAGGTGAAAAGGAAGTGACGCTGATTTTCCTTGCGGCTTGGTTGTATTTAGTCATCTCGCAAGCCTTGGGCTTTTAACGGCTCAGCGGGAAATGTCTAGGATGAATCGATACGAGACCGTCGTGCTCAATCTTCAGGTGATTGGATGCCGGTTCATGGCATACTCTGTATACCCTACCTACTAGAAACAACATTCTAAATATGGTATCTATATGCTATATGTAACTACTATTAGTAGTATCTGATGAAAATCCTCCGCTGGCCTTATCGTACGCTACATTCCAGCACCAGAATTTCCTTCCTTCAATCAACAAGTGAGGCGACCCATGAGTGTCACTAGAGCCCTGAATCTGAAATCATTTCTTTTGCTTTTCATGTTGATGTGGATGGGTGGCTGTGCCGGTACGCTTGAACATGTGGACCTAGACCCTAAAACGGTTGGTTATCAAGCTCCGGTCCCCAAGGCTGGGACGCGTGTCGTGGTATGGGGAAATCATTCTCTGGCAGTGGATAATGCCTCGATGTGGCTCCATCAACGGGGGCTGATTGTGCTCGATCGTACGAAGTTACAGCAAGGCTTAAATGACAAAGGGGTGCGATTAACCGGCAGTTCAAAAGATTGGGCCAATATACTCGAAGCCGGAAAAAATATTGGAGCCGATCTTGTGGCATTTGTTGAAGTCTCGAATATTAAAGAGGGGCAGAAGTTTACGTTGTCGCAGGTCCGGTCGGCTCCAACGTTTTCACTGACGGTGGAAATCCGAGGTGTGAATCCCGAAACCGGTGATATTGTCACAAAATCCAAAGCGTGGCAGACCGGACCGGCAGAGAATTCAGATTTTGTCATTGAGGACTTAACGGCCCGAGCTCTTGTTGGGGCGTGGAAGTCCGGGACACCCGAATATAAGGTCTTGGCGTTCGATGGAGAAGAAGCCCGAGACGAAGTTGGTCTGAGTCAGGAGACGTTTTCTCAAACGAATTCTCAACGCGTACGTGCTCACGACGATGAAAGAGTTATGGAAAAAGAAGAGCCGGCCTCGTCCCTGAACCAGCCTGCCGTTGAGCAAACCGTGGGACAATCCGAGACATCCCGTGGACCGCACCCCGGGTCGACAATTCGGACGGAAAACGCGAGCCGGCATCACCCTGTGGATCGTGCTGCTGTAGAAGATCGTGTCGCATCCACTCGCCCAAACGCCGTGATTGAACTACCCAAAAACAATCGTCCAGTCCAACATGCGAAGAAGCACCCAACTGTTGGGTCGACGACTTCAGAACCTACGGGTCTTCATCGCGAAGTTGACTCGACCTATCTCAATGGAATGGAGACGGCTTCGTCTACTGAGCCGCCGGTTCGGTCTGAGTCGGATAGTGTGGGAGCACAAGTCGCAAGCGGCGCGCTATCGATTCTTTATACTCCGGTCAAGCTTGTCTACGCAGGGCTTGGAGGCATTTTCGGCGGCTTGGCGTATGTGCTTACCGGCGGAGATGAGGCAACGGCGCATACCATCTGGACGGCGAGTGTCGATGGCGACTATTTTCTCACGCCTTCGCATTTGAGAGGGGATAGTTCGGTTCAATTCATGGGGAGTTCACAAACTAAACCCGTGGTGAATATTCAGGAGACGGAAAGTCCCTATGTCGCACATTCCTCAGAGATGAAAAAATAAAGGGTAGGCTGAACCGTGTCATTTCAAGGGGTAGCCTGAACGGATGTGCTGGAATACTGGATTATGCAGAGGTTCCGACTATTTCAGTGTTGTTCTTCTGGCAAAGAACGTTTGATACGGTTTGGTCCCGGCACCTTCGGAATCCATGAGGATTCCCATCCATCGTGTTGTTTCGCTGCCTTCTAACGCGATTTTTACGATCATCGTCATGGGGACGGAGAGCAGCATCCCGACAGGTCCCCACACCCAACCCCAAAACACCAGTGACAGAAACACGACTAATGTTGATAGTCCTAATTTTCGTCCCATAAGCTTGGGTTCGATCACATTGCCAAAAATAATATTGATGACCACATATCCGAGCGCGACGAATAAGGCTCGAGCAAGCCCGAATTGAATATACCCCAAGAGCACGGCTGGAACGGCCGATAAAATAGACCCAAGATTGGGGATGTAATTGAGCAGAAAGGCTAAGAGACCCCAGACCAATGGAAAGTCGATTCCCAAGATGGCGACCCAGATTGTGACCATGACCCCTGTCCCGAAACTCAGGAGCGTTTTGATGCCAAGGTAACTGTTAATGGCGGTCGTTAATTTGCTGAATTGGAGAAAGGCTCCTGTTGGATCGCCGAATGCGGCTTGGACTTTGTATCGAAAACTCGAGGCCTCAAGTAAAATAAAGATAACGGTTAATACAATGAGAAAGGTGTTCGTTAAAATCTTACCGAGCCCTGAGAGCATGTTGGCGACCAATCGCATCGAGGCGCCAGGGTCAATATATTGAAGAATCGTGTCTTCGGATAATTGAATTCCCATCGAGTGTAACCACCCAATTACGGGGCCGATTTCTTCCATAAGACGGGTTTGATAACGGGGTAACGCTTTTGAGAAGTCTTGCAGGGAGGTCCCGATCAGTGCACCAAAAGCGAGACTGAGTCCGAGGACGCCCAAGACAACCAAAAAAACGGCAATTGGTCCGGGAACGCGTTTGCGTTGTAACCAGAACACCGGGGATGCGCTAATAATGGCAAGTAATGCCGCAACAAGCAGTGGGACCAGGATGGCCTCGGCTGCCCGCATTCCAGCGATCACGATCACAAATCCTGCAGCTGTCAGTAAAATGGACCAGGCGTGAGGTTGCGTCGATGGTTCCTGCATACGTCGTTTGCTCTGACGGTTTTCTTAGAACACGATACCCTCGACGTATTTGTATCGTCGAGTTTCTGTAATCGTTGATGTGGTCATGAAGCAGCTAGGAACATGATTGCCCATCGCGGAGTGGATCCATTCGTTGTCATGCATTTTCGGTCGTTTTTCATATGTGTAGCAAGTCTGCTGCTTCTCGGGTGCAGCTCAGACCCTGCCCCCAAGCCCCTTGTGCCTGAACGGCCAGCAATGCCTCAGCTATCGTCAGACAAGTCCTGGATTATCGCTCCACCGCTCAAAGGTGATGAGTATGGGGATTGGTATTTTCTCCGGGCACGTGTTACTGCTCATCATATCCTCTTTTACCAGCTATGTCTTCGTGATCGAAGGTCTGGAGATGATGGATGGGCATTTTATGAGAAGACGTTTAATGAAAAACATCGGGAGTATCCAACCGTCGTGTTGAATCGGAAAGTTGACCAGAAGGCGGTGATGAAAGAGTTGATTGGGATCATGTTGACAAGGGAAGACCTTGAGGAAGCCATGCAGGAGGAGCTCATTCTTCATGTGAAAGGAGAATTCGATACCATGCGCGTTCGAATTCAGACGGCCTATGCCCGGGGATTTCTCGAATTAGTCGACGAATATATTCATGAGCCGTATTGACCGGTCGGTGCCAGGTTTTCGTGCCGTACGCTTCATCAGCGTCTGATTTCTTTCAGGCGTTGTTGGAGGTAGCCGTTTCTGACTGCCCCATACAAATCAAGCGTCCCCTCTTCTACCCCCTGAAATTTCTCTAAATTCAGAGATCGAAGATTTATGGTTTCTCCAACTTTCATTCCAGCTTGAGTGAAGGTGATCGTGTCATCGTGTTGAACGAGCCGTGGCGCATCGGCAATTTCAATGATCGGAAGGACCAACCAATTGACAGGATCGATAAACGTATCTCCAACGAAGCCTACGGCGTCGCGAGCGGTGAACGAGCCCAGGAATGGTAAGACAAGATAAGGACCGGGCGGGGTGCCATACGATCCTAATGTTTGTCCCATGTCTTCCAGTGGCGTGTTCATATCAAACATGATTCCCGCAGGATCGAAGAGTCCTCCCACTCCTAAGGTCGAATTGACTAAAAACCGTCCTAATTCTATGCCGGCCCCTTTGAATTTGCCTTGAAAGATATTATTAAAAAACCGTGGCGCTGATCGGAGATTTTGAAACACGTTGGAAATGCTGCGCTGGACCTCCGTGGGCATAAGGAAGTTATACCCTTTGGCAACAGGCTTTAGGATGTATTTATCGAATTGGTAATTAAATTCAAAAGCTACTACATTATAGGATTCCCAGGGGTCATACTCCTCAATCTTTTCGGACTCCGGTTCTTCAAACGGGTCGTACCCGAATTCTTCGAATACCTCTTCCGTATCAGCTGTGAGTGGTTCAACCGTTGAAGGCGATGACGCAGACGGCATGCCTGTCAGGGTATTGGAATGAGCTGCCATTCGCTGTTTCGTCTCTCCCGCACATCCACCGGTACCAAGGGCCACCAGGCCCATCAGTACGGCACAGAGCAGGTTGTTGACCATTGATGCGGACAGACGTTCCAAGAGATGTCGCTTCATGAGAATGTTCGCCTTCTTCATGATGAATAATGGATGCTTGATACCTGGAGTCTTCTTATCGGTCAATGTATTACAGAACCGAAGGGGACTGTATCAAAAAAACCGTATGAATCCAATCATTTCTACAGATGTTTTCCTTCTTCCCTTTTCAGCGGGGACAGAGGCATTCATGTTGTTCGGCGCTTGTTGCGTATCTTTTGCAGGGAGATGATACGGGGGTTTGAGGATACATGTTACGAGAGAGGCACATGTGTGTTGATAGAGATGACCGTCAAAAAACTTGTCAGACATTCTACTTTCTGATCCATTCAAGCCGTGTCCGTTACGATCACTAATATCGAATTATGTTGATTTACGGCAGGCTCCCGACTCATGAATCACCGGCCGTCAATTTCTCTGACAAACTCCATTTGTCCGTCTAAACGAAGACAGGAATCAACCAGGTACACCTGGCCATAACATAAGAGAAGTTTGTGGTAAAACATATGAATTCCGCGTGGCACTGCCTTTGCTGACCATTTCACTAGTGCTCGAAGCAAGGTCAGCGACATGAATAGACCCCAATCCCTGGGGAATTCTGCAGATGTGCGAGAAAGGATGTGACTCATGGTAAGGAACACAAAGTTGCAGCAGCGTTCAGAAGCGGAAGGACAAGGACAGGACCAACTCGATCTTACGCCCGGTGCATCAAGTCATTGGGACGGACATATTCCATTATATTTAAAAGAAATTGGAAAAGTGGCCTTACTTTCTCGAGAACAGGAGGGTGAGCTTGGGCAAAATATTAAGGAATGCCGGCGCGCAGTCTCTATGCGCATTTTTTCTCTTCCCATTGCCATGACCTATTTTCAGAGGCTTTTGACACAAGTCCGTGAAGGAGAATGTACGATCGAAGATCTGGTCCAATTGCCCGAAGGGAATGTTGGAGAGCATGGGGAGGCTGAAGTTGTCTCACAAGAAGAACGAGCCAAGTTGACTGCAGACGTTCTGCAACGTTTGGAAGATATCGTGTTGCTCACCCAGTCGTATCTTTCATGTCGTGCGACAATAAGAGCCACGGCATCGCTTAGACAGGGTGCAATATCTACAAAAGAACAATCGGAACTCAAAGATCTTGAAGGCCGGATTGTTCAAGAAATTCTGTCTACTTCATGGTCTCCTGCTATCCAAAAACACATTGAAGGTCGAGTCAGAGCCGTGGCAAGCGAGCTGTCGGCATCACCTTCCCTCCGTCCGCGTTCCAAAACGCAGCTTCGTCAATCTCAAAAAAGGCGCCATGATGCGGATGATGAGATGACGCACGATGCAAGCACTGGTCCGGAGTTATTGAGAATTCAGTATCTTGAAGATGAAGTGTTGTATACGTCGAGTACTGATTTTTTAAAAGCCGTACGTGCTCTTGATAGGGAAAACATTCAACTGGAACGTGCAAAAGAGGCCTTATATGAAGCCAATCTTCGTCTGGTCGTGAGTGTCGCGAAGCGCTATGTCAACCGAGGATTGGACTTATTAGATCTTATTCAAGAAGGCAATATTGGATTAATGAGGGGCGTTGAACGCTTTGATCATGAACGAGGCTATAAATTTAGCACCTATGCCACCTGGTGGATACGTCAAGCCATTACGCGAGCCTTGGCCGATCAATCACGAACGGTGCGAATTCCCGTTCATGTCTGTGATGCGCTCAATAAAGTGCGGCGCATACGCGACAATCTGACAGGTCAATTAGGCCGGCCGCCAACGGTGGACGAAATTGGGGCTTATGTTGACCTTCCTCCCGACAAAGTCTTCGCGCTGCTTGAGGCGGGCCAGGGGACGTTTTCGCTTGAAACGCCGGTCGGAGAAGACGAAGGCGGGCAGCTTGATGAAATTCTCGAGGATGCCGGTGGGGTGTCCCCGCTGTTTTCAGCCGAACGATGCGACCTTCAACGACAGGTCTCCTCCGTACTGGATACGTTAACGCCTCGAGAGGCGTATATCATTCGAAAGCGCTTTGGCATTGGGGAAGAAGATGATTCAACATTGGAGGAAATTGGGCAAACCTTTTCGGTCACCCGGGAACGGATTCGACAAATCGAAGAACGGGCTCTGAATAAATTACGAGAACCCGTTCGGAATATGCTTCTACGGAATTTTATGGAAGGAACGGTCTCGTGACGTTCATGCGAGGAGCATCAATCGGCTATAAGAGGCGGAGTGCATGATGCGCGAGGACTTCGATGGGACCGAGAGTGTTCACATGGAATCAATGTGGAGTTGCTGGTCGTCTTCGTATTGAGCGTGTTGAGAGGGTGAGTCAGGTAGTCCTTGTACATTTGCAAGGTCGGCTGTTTCAAGGTTTTTTGCCTGTACGGTGGCGCCATGAAGATTGGCTCTATTCAAATTCGCGGTGCCCAAGTCTGTCTCCTTTAATTCTGCCCAAGACAGATCCGCCGCAGTGAGGTCTGCACCATACAGATACGCGTGGTTTAAGTTTGCGCCGCGAAGATTCGCATGTCGCAGGTTGCAGCCGCGAAGGTCGGCATCGTGCAAGTCTGCCCAAATTAAGTCAGCCTGTTGAAGGTCAGCCCACCCTAACACTGCGCGGTGGAAATGTGCTCCTCGTAAATTGGCATGCTGAAAGTTTGCTCCCCGTAAATTAGCGCCTTCAAAATTTGCTCCCCGCAAATCGGCGCCCTGAAAATTTTTCTCTTGTAAATCTGCATGCTGAAAGTCGGCTCCAGGCAAACTGGCGCGTGCGAACGTGGCCTGTCGAGGCGGATTCGTTGAGGCGACATGTGGTGTATCACGTATTGGTTCACGTTGGACCGGTTCCGTCGGAGAGTCTGAGCCCGGTTGTGTTTCTTTCCATTCGTCGTGCGCCTGGAGAAGTTGCTGACGTTCATGACGGTAATGGGTGCGGATCGGCGCGGTGCGAGATCGCGTTGAATGACTCTTGTCATGCCCTGAGCGTTTATTCATCATGCACGTGTGTGAAGTGGTCTTGTTGGTGGTCTACGAATGCGATTCTGCGCGCTCAAGAAGTTATCCTTGGGTGTTACGCTCACGGGTAGGAGTCTTCTCTTGGTATACCAAGTAATAGTGCTTAGGTCTAGTCTTAATCTTGTCTGTTGCGTGCAGGAAGCGGAGATTTTAAATTTTTACACTCTGTAAGAGAAAGCAACGGACAGGGTGTGTGAGGGGCTTGTTCGGTGTACAGTTTCGTTGCCGCGAGGAATGGAGAAGTTTAGACTTTGGACTTGAGGTGAACTTGGACGAGCTCAGACTTTTTATTGGTATGGACAAAAATGGCCGTTCGACGGGGACTGAGGTGTTCCAATATTTTTGGAGGGAGATCTTTTGGTCGAATCGTTTTTGTAATAAACAAAGAGGGTTCTTCTGCAAGATCAACCACCACGGCTTCATGTTTCGGTGTGTCGGCGACATAGAGTAATAGCAAGGGTTTGGTTGGGGCGTTCATGTTGATACTCGTGACGATGCCATACGATCCGTCATTCAGTTCGACAATGGTTCCCGGCGGAAAAAGGCTAATACTTTGTATCATCGCGAGGACAATTTCTATTGGAAACTTTCGAGTACTCGGCTCTTGGTTGGTTTTGAATAGACGCGACAGGGCTTCATGCGGGGTCATGCTCACGTGAGGGTTGGCGGCATTACACAGGTCATCGAATTCATCGATGACCATGATAATTTTTGCAAGAAACGAAATATCCTTATCTTTCAAGCCTAGCGGGTATCCTGTTCCATCTAGTCGTTCATGATGCTGAAACACGGCTTCGATGCTGGCTTCAGGAAAGTCTGGAAAGGTTTGCAGCAGTTCCCCCCCTTGGGCGGGATGGAGCGGCAGCGTGTGTGGATCGACTTGTGTCATAATGCCGGATCCTTCGAATTTGACTTTGACGGGAAGAAACCGTTGCCCAATGTCATGAAAGAGTGCGGCCAGAGCTAAATCATTCAGTTGCTCTTTCGACAACCCTAGGGTTCGGCCTGTAATCATTGATAGGATGCAGACATTCAGGGCGTGGTAGGAAATACCTTTCGACATGCCATGAGAGCTGACCACGTCCATCAGCGTCATTGATGCATTCATGTCCGCTAAGACGGCTCCAAGATTCGAGACCATGGTCTCTGCCTGTTTGAGCCCTTTGACTTTTCCCTCGCTCACGCCTTTGAAAATATCTTTACTTTCCCCCAGAATTCGCCAATAGGCATTTTCGACTTTTTTCAGTTGTTGCCGATGTTCGTGGAATCGGCGGCGACGTTCTTCTTTTTCTTTCGTGACAGCCTTTTCGTCAATTGGCGATTCGATTGCGACGTCGTGTATGTCGTCAAGGAGAAGCTCGTCGACTTCTTCTTGCTCGATTTCTATCGGGGGCGTGAGGTCCTCGTCTATGTTATCGTCAACGGGTGGGTCTGAGAGGTTGGGATCATAATAGATTTTGAGGTTCTTAATCCCTCGAATGGTAGCGAGCTCTTTGCGGGAATGAATCTTAAAGGTATTTTTCGTGAACGGGTGCCGCCACCACGAACATTCTAATTTGATATACAAACCAATACGAAGATCGTCAAAATCGGTTAGTAGAATAAAGGCCATAATGGAAAGGTGTGAAAGACGATTACACGTTCATGAATAGGAGGGTTTTCCTTATCTTCCTGTATCGGAGTCATAGAGAGAATCTATAGTCACTAGTGAGCAATGACGAGAATTCACGCTATAACATGCGATAACGAGTAGAAGTGGGCAGCCTGGGTGCTGTTTGGTATAGTTTGGGGTTATAGGGCGAATCACATGGTGTCGGTTGGAAACGTCAACCATAGGGATATGGCGGAGGTCAACAGTCGTGCATGTCTTGGGTATATACTCTCTCTGCGTGATATGTGCACTATCAACTGACTGAACGTCGAAAAAATTGGTATGTGATATGGATAACGGGTTTGTGTGGATAGGGATCATCGGTATCGTGGGTGTTGTGATGTTTTTTTTGTGGGTGAGCCAGGCGGTGAAGTATTCAGGGATCGAAGAGTCGAGATGGTTAATCCTGAAAAAGCGAATCCTTGGTTGGTTTCAAGCCGTCGATCAAGAAGAATTCTTACAGCTGCGTGAGCAATTAGAGCAGCAATGCTCGGAGCTGTCAGATCGAATAAACCGCATGGAGTTGGACCGGATGCAACAACGGGGTTCTGAACATTGGATAACGGAGGTCAATAGTCGACTCTGTCAATTAGAATTGTCGACGGAATCTCATCGAAAGAAGCGTCTTCCCGGACTTGCGAGTTCGAAGTCCATCGTGTGTCTTGGCGTTCGAGTGACATTGACTGGTCAGGTTTGGCATGGACTTGGGACGGGCAATCCGCAAGATCTATCCGACTTGCACATTCGTCAATACATCCAAGGGCCGTTTTGTCGGAATTGTCTGCGTTCACTCGTCGTTCGTGGGGCTGACAAAGGCGAACAAACTGTCCGTACGCAATGCCGGTATTGCTCTCTTGTGTGGCGAAAAGATTCGGACTCTCTCATTCCTCTTAGCCAGGTGAAGCGAGAAATCTACGATTACCTCGATACGGCCTCTCGAAATAGAAAACGGGATGAGCATGAAGACGAACTTACGTGAGACCCTTCTCTGGGTACCGTTCGTGATGATTCACGCTGCCGTACGGGCTTCTCGCTAAGTTATACGTATGCAAAAGCAAGAAACTTGTGTGTCCTTAGGTGGGATGGTATAAACTCATGGAAATGCGTGCCTGCCAAACCTGTGAACAACAAAATCCAGACGAAGCAAACTTTTGCTCACGGTGTGGATCAGCATTTGCTGAATCGCACCCAGAAGCCGACCCCAACTCCCACACCCAGGATCAGTCTGAAACTGAGGCTATTCCCTCTGGAGTCAGTGAAGCGGACTTGTGGAAGTCGGCGATAGGCGTCAGTAAGTCTATTCAATTCAATATTAAAGATGGCTGGTCTTGGCGACCGGCCTACCAGTATTATCAAGAAAAATTTCGTCTGTTCCAGACACCAGATGGGCCACGTTTTTCTTTGAGCTGGCATTGGCCGGCAGCCCTGTTAGATTCGTTTTTGTGGTTCCTCTACCGCAAAATGTATATGTTTGCGTTCCTCTATGCGGTTGGGCCCGTTCTTTCAGCCCTGGCATTTGGCGATTGGTCCGTAGGAATTGTCTGGCAAATCGGCGCAGGGGTGAGCGCCAATTATTTATACTATTGGCACATTAAAGACAATATTGAGCGGGTTCGGAAATCCTCTGACCTTGATGCCATGAATCAGATGCAGGTATTAAGGGAAGAGGGAGGAATTCAACCGTATGTCTTATGGCTAGGTGTGGCATTACATCTATTTAAATTCGGGTTGATTCTTGCGTTGATGAATCAGGATCTCCCTGTGGGTGAGTCACCGATGCCGACAGAACGACCGGCAGATACGAAGTTTTTTTAGTCGTGCCCGATAGCGCGAGGGTTAAGGCTCTTGCGTCGTTGAAGGGTGATCTGACTGTTCGGTTTGCCACGTAAGCCACGCGTTAAACCATTGATAGTCCGTTTGATAGGCCGTATGTGTGGCTTCCAGCCGGCTCCCTTTTTCTTTGAGCATGGTATAGGTGCGTGGCCAGTTTTTTGTCCACCACGACTTAAGTTCTCCTGGTGGATAAGGATGTCCGTTTCCTTGAACAATTTCTGCGGCGGCTACCACATCGGCAATGAGTCGCCAGCAACGGTCCTTCCCTAAGCCAATTGAGCGAAAGTGTTCCCGGAGGAGAAAGACGACCCAGAGTTCCGCGCTATGCCGTTTGTTATGTTTAAAGGGCTGGGTTTGCCGTAAGGGAATGGGGTCGAAATATTTGACAATGGATGTATAGTCCGGGCCGCCATAGCTTCCGGTAATTTCGGCAATGCCTTCCAGCATTCGGGCGAGTTCGACTTCGACGATCGGAGGAGCGGGGGAGGTCTCTTGTGCAAGTGGATTGGGCGTGGTGAGGAGATCAATGACGGGTTTGAGTTCTCGCAGGCGGTCCACCGCGGCTTTCAGAATTTGTTCTGACTCTATCCAATAATCGGCATCGTGTTTGGCTGTGCGTTCTCGGCCAGGCGGAGGGAGAACGGGAGGAATCCAGTGACGCAGGAGCACAAATAAGACATAATTCGGGTCGCCCCCTTCTTGGGCAACACGTTCCAATGCTCGGTCTGCTCCCAAGGCATTCGCGAAAAATACCTGTGCTTGTTCTTCAACTTCATGCCGTTGGGCTAGGGTGGCCCACCAGGCGGCCAATTGTTGCCAGGAAATGTGAGAATTCATAGGACCGGTATTATCGCCACGTGCAAATTGAGATTGCTCGGCATGGTACGTGTTGGGTAGAAGCAAAGCAAGTCACCTTCGTCGCTCGTGAATCGTATCTCGTGAAGAAAAGACAGAAAACTCTTCTCACGAAATACGAGCGACGGATAAGAGATGCCAGGACAAGACAACTGTTTGAGAACTCTTCAATTTTCCGTATAAGCATCAGGAGGAAGAAATGGCGCAGCTGATATTGATTCGACATGGAGAATCGCAGTGGAATCTAGAAAATCGATTTACCGGATGGGTTGATGTCGACTTGACCCCCAAAGGTATTCAAGAGGCCAAGGATGCGGGAGAGAAGCTTCGCTCGTATCGTTTTGATCAAGCCTTTACTTCAGGGCTAAAGCGTGCTCAAGAAACCCTTCGCTTGATTCTTGAAGTCATCGAACAGACTGAGCTTCCTATCGAGCGAGATGGTGCTCTGAATGAACGAATGTATGGGGATCTTCAAGGGTTAAATAAAACCGAAACCGTTGAGAAGTTTGGTGAGGAACAAGTCAAGCTTTGGCGGAGAAGTTACGACATTCAACCGCCTGGCGGTGAAAGCCTGAAAGATACTGCTGAGCGTGTGCTTCCCTATTACGATCGCCGTATCCACCCTGAAGTGTTGGCAGGCAAAACCATACTTGTCGCAGCCCATGGGAATAGTTTACGAGCCCTTGTCATGCATCTTGAACAGTTATCAAAAGAAGAGATTCTTGAAGTCAACATCCCAACCGGAGCCCCATTGCTCTATGATATTGATGAACGCGGAAAGGTCGTCAATCACCGGTATCTCTAGTATTGATACACGTGCGTAATGGTCGCACGCTTGCTTTGCCTTTTCTTCGTTGTTGTCTCCTTCCCCGAGTTGTATCGTCAGTATGTTTCACTTGTGCTGATACAGCTATCAAGTGGACTCCCCTGCGTATCTCTTTGTGAGAGTAATATATCTTTTTGGATACACTGCCTTCCTGTGCAGGTCCTACGCCATCCGGCCTCCTAAGGTCATCCGACCTGTTTCCATTTGCCATTTTCCCATTTAACCGCAACAGTCGAAAGTCGTGATCTCTATTTCTACGTCATGAAGCGCATGTGACTCACTGGCATTTCTTTTGCGTTTCCAATTTGAGTGAGAATGCTGATGTTCTCTTTGTCTCGGCTGGGAGTCTGTATTGCCACAGCTCGAATGTGCGTGATCACGCTTGTAGTCAGCCGAAGCAATGAAAAAGTTCAGCTATCGAAATGCAAAGTCGATCATGAGATTGGCTACATACAATAGTGAAGTTTTGCGGCAACTGGAGCCTGTAGGTGTATGTTCTCCCCATGTGTCTACATTCAAGGGTAACGCTTTATGCCCATTCCGTTAAGGAGAAAAATATGAAACAGAGTCACGGTACAACAACAAGTCTTGCTGTTCTTCTCATTCTGTCCTTCTTCAATGTTCTTTCCCCGCTCTATGCGCAGAATTCTGAGACGCAACCACGGTTTATTCCTGGGGAAGTTATTGTCAAAATGAAACCATCCGGTAATGCAGACGCGATGGCCCGCTCAATCTTTGGTGTTGAAATGAGGGGAAAGAAGACATCTGGAGGCGAAGTCGTCATTACGGTGAGTCCGGCTATGAGACAACGGTTTTCCGATGCTCAGATAATTGATGAAACGCTAGCTTTAGTTCAAGAGCTGAACCAACGTCCGGATGTCGAGTACGCACAACCGAATTATATTCTCGAACGGCAAACCACCCCAGATGATTCCCGGTATGGTGAGCAATGGTCCTATTTCACGAATGGGTCAGGAGATGGCGAATCTCCCGGCGGCATCGGTTTGCCGGAAGCATGGGATGTGACCACGGGAAGTCCGGATATCGTTGTTGCGGTATTGGATACGGGAATATTGCCGGAACATCCTGATATCGAAGGGTCGCCAAATCTCATAGATGGTTATGACATGATTACTGATCCGTTTATGGGCAACGATGGGGACGGCCGGGATGCCGATCCAACCGATACGGGAGATGCTATTCAAGCGTTTGAATGTGGAAACGGCCCCCCACAAGATCGGGACAACAGTTGGCACGGGACGCATGTGGCCGGAACCGTAGGTGTTGGGAGAACCAACAATTCGCTTGGTATGGCTGGCGTGAATTGGAATACGAAGATTCAAGCCGTTCGTGTTCTCGGAAAATGCGGTGGGACGACAGCCGATATTATTGATGCCATCCGGTGGGCGGCAGGGCTGGATGTTCCTGATGTTCCCACAAATGAAACTCCTGCCAAGGTCATCAATATGAGCTTAGGCGCATCTGGTGTGAACTGTCCCACACAAGACCTTGCGACGCAAGCGGCTATTCGAGATGCCGTTCTTGCGGGTACGACCGTTGTGGTTGCTGCCGGAAACGACGCCATTGATGCTTCGCAAGCGACACCGGCCAGCTGTGATAATGTGATTGCGGTTGCGGCTGGCGACGTTCACGGTCATTTAGTTTCGCGATATTCCAACTTCGGGCAGACGATCGACATTTTGGCACCTGGTGGAGACCTTGCTCGTGGCCCGGCAGGTGGTGTGCTCAGCATGGTGGAAGGCGGGTACGCATTGTATAACGGGACATCGATGGCGGCTCCTCATGTCGCCGGTGTTGTTGCACTCATTCTTTCTGAAAGTCCAGAGTTGCTTCCAGGACAGATTGAGGCCACATTGAAGCATGATGCGCTCCCGCGTGACGACCATCAATGTCCCAAAGCCTGTGGCGCTGGATTGCTTCAAGCGAAATTTGATCGTTCATCAGAGGAAGCCGATCTTGGAGTGCAAGTCGTTGTCATTCCAGAAATGGGCAAGGTTGACGATGCATTGACCTATTCCGTGACGGTCACCAATCATGGACCGGGTGAGGCAACAGGAGTCATGCTGACCAATACGTTACCCCAAGAGGTCGAACTCATTTCGAAAGAGATCAATCATGGAACCTGTACCGGAGATTCAGTTGTAACGTGCGATGTGGATTCCTTACCGAATGGTTTTCATGCTCGATTAACGATAGTGGTCAACGCTGGAATGGCCGGTTCCATCACGAATCATACCGAAGTCAAAGGAGATCTTCCTGATGAAAATATGAGTAACAATATTGCATCGGCCATCACCGTCATTGACGATGCTGGTGAACCTCCTCCAACACTGATTCCCGTAGCTCCCCCTTCGACGAACGGTGAACTTACAGAATTTCGGCAGATGGACCTGTATCAGGTGAAGGTTGAGACTCAAGGCGAGTACCGGTTCGAAACAGCAGGAGACACGGATGTCATGATGACACTCTATGGGCCGAATAATAGACATTCGCGCGTGGCGCAAGATTTAGATGGTGGGGATGGCGTCAATGCAAAGATCGTTGAATCTTTGCAGCCAGGCACCTATTTTGTAGAAGTGAGACATCAGTCGATTTTTGGATTTGGAGAATATGAAGTATCCGTGCAGAGAACAAAGTAGTGAATTATAGAGAGAAAAAACTTTAACCTCTACACACGACAACCGCCCTGCCCAGCATCCTGGGGAGGGCGGATTGTTTAAGGATGCGGATTCTCCAAACTGTTTTAGTGGTTGTTTGAGTTTACCCAAAACACTACCCCTTCGTTTTCTCTTTCAACTAACACATTTCTATCCCCTCGCCCCCATTAGATGGGGGAGAGAGTTAAGGTGAGGATGAACATACCAAGGTCCCACAAAACTCAGGGCCATATGGCATAATTAGTCTAATTAGTCTAATTTATCTATTTAGCATATAATAGATGAAGGAGGTTTTTCTATGCAATATGTCTCGGCAACAGACGCAAAACAAAAACTTGCCGCTATGCTCGATGCAGCGCAGCGTGAACCAATCGTCATCAGACGTCAGAAGCGCGATGTCGCCGTCCTACTCTCTGCACAGGAATATGAACGCATGCGTGCCTTTAACCGCGAAGAATTTGAGCAGTTTTGTGATCGAGTAGGAAGGCAAGCAAAGGCCAGTGGTCTCACAGAAAAGAAATTGAACCGGATTCTGGCCCATGAGGGCTAGAAAACGTGTCGTGCTAGATACGAACATGCTGGTCAGCCGCTTGTTGACCCCTGGGTCGGTCCCGGCTCAAGCGGTACATAAGGCTATTCAGGAAGCAGATATACTCATGTCAGAGGCAACCGTGGCGGAGCTTGCCGATGTGCTCAACCGGAAAAAGTTTGACGACTATGTCAGTGTGGAAGACCGACAAAAGTTTCTCCGCCTTTTGATCAAAGTCGTAGACATGGTTCCGATTAATACAACGGTATCAGTGTGTCGAGACCCCAAAGATAATATGTTCTTAGAGCTGGCCATCAATGGTGAAGCTAATATAATCGTGACGGGTGATGATGATCTACTGGCCCTCAATCCTTTTCGAAACATAGAAATTGTGACACCAGCTGTATTCTTGGAAATGGCAGAGAACCAAAATTGATAGAGCTACCGTAGAAAGACAGAAACCCTACAATCGCGTTGTGCAAAAATAAGAATGCCCCTATTTTCTCCATTTTTCATTTTCCCCATTTCTGGCCAGTCTCTCTCACTGTACCTCTCCCTATCAGAGAGATGTCTGAGTTCCTCTAAGGAACTCAGGGTGAGGGTGAAGATGTTGAATCTGTCTCAAGGCCTATGATTGAGCCTCACGTAGCCCAGGGCTGATAAATTTCCTCTACCATCGAATTTCAGGACTGGATGATGTGATCAGTCTTAGGGAAGGTATTAGAGATTGCCTGCGAATAGGCTCCAATATAATTTGTCTATGATATCATTCCTTGCTTAGTGCGATGGCATGACCAGAGGAATTTTTTGTCGACGATTCTTGCGGTAAATTAAAAAATCGTCATCAATGGTGAGGACTGAACTTTTAGGAGAGAGCTCCGCCATGCGAACTAAACAGGCATCGGCGAGAGACATGGGTACATCGGCATAATGAACGAGTAGTTTATCGACGGTGGCCACTTCGTTTTCTAACCTGAAAGAAGTGGTGATAACTCCACGCTTCACCATTTCCAAGACAGAGTGAGCCCCGTTGTGAGAACGACGTAGAAGAAAACAGGCTTCAGCCAGGACGGCTTCACATGACAGAAAAGGCGGTTCTGCTTGCTCCCAGACAGTCTTGGTCCAATCATGAAAATGATCACGACGATTTAGAAACGCGACGAGCGGACCAGTATCCAACAGGATCTGGTTCACGCGTCAATGTCCAAAGCCATCTAAGTGGGCTTTGTTGGTTGAAAGATCTTTGGGACCAGTCAAGCAGCCTACGAGGTCCTTGGCAAGATCGAGAGCGGACCCCTGTGGCAGTCCGTTGGGAACAGACAGGTAGATTTCGAGCGCTTCACGAACAATGTCAGACTGTGTCAGTCCTGAGTGTTTTGACACGGCGATTAACTTTGTCGAGAGTGCATCATCAAGTTTGAACGAGACCGTTTTCATCATTGTTCTCTCCGTGGGCAGACAAACCGTCTGACTACCGATTCGGCTGAATGGGTAATACGTTATGTAGAAATCGTATTACATACTCAAAAACTTGTCAATGTGAGGATTTTCTCTCTACACCTATGTTCTCACAGAATGTGGGGTGCGTGTTCGCCTTCCTATAGACTCATGAAGAGAAATATGAGTTAGCCACACAGAATCTCACAAAAATAAGAATGTCCCTGACGACTCCCCACAAAATCACCCTGCATGAATTTTCTTGAGTTGCTGTCGAAGTTGAACGCAGGCTAGGCGAACGTGCCGTTTGGAGAGGACGTCAGTCCCTCGCCGTAAGACGTATCGCCCAAGTGTCACGAAGGA
>BQIV01000036.1 GCA_021604005.1 Nitrospirales bacterium
TCAGGTGCTGTGCAGACGAGTTTAGGTGCCCAGCAGGGTGTTCAAGTGATCGGAGAGTCTGTGAGCAACCCGTTTGTAGATCAAAATGCTCCATGGCGTATTCAAGAATTTCAAGCCAATCCACAACACACAGGAACACCAAGAGAGGCCCAAGTTCAAATTGTAGAAGAGCAGCAACGCCAAGCCGATAATTTAGTGGCAGCCTTGTTTGAGCCGGACCCAGCGGCGAATATCGAGCCAACGTTACCGCCGTCTCTAATTGTTGAAGATGATCGTATTCCCACAACAGAATTTAGGCAGTCTGGAGATGAAGTAATAGAAGTAGCAGAAGGTCCAAATTCAGAGGGCCCAAGTTCAGAGGGCCCCAATACGGGGGATCCAACCTCGTCACCACCGCCTCCTCCTCCGCCGCCACCGCCACCGGCCCCAGTGCCTCCTCCTCCTCCGCCACCGCCGCCTCCTCCGCCACCACCACCGGCTCCAGTGCCACCGCCTCCTCCTCCGCCGCCACCGCCACCGGCCCCAGTGCCACCGCCTCCTCCTCCTCCTCCTCCTCCTCCTCCTCCTCCGCCACCACCGCCGCCTCCTCCGCCACCACCACCGGCCCCAGTGCCACCGCCTCCTCCTCCGCCGCCGCCTCCTCCGCCACCACCACCGGCCCCAGTGCCACCGCCTCCTCCTCCTCCTCCGCCGCCACCACCGGCCCCAGTGCCACCGCCTCCTCCTCCTCCGCCGCCGCCTCCTCCGCCACCACCACCGGCCCCACCTGGCCCTGGTGAGTCCGGATTTCCGGCTGGTTCCGGAAGTCCAACAATCATACTTTCCGGCGGGAGCACGATGGGAATGAATGCACCGTTTGTGGCATCGACAGGCGGGTCTTCAGCAAGCAATGGACCTCCGGTTATTCTGGCTTTAGACAATTACTCTGGAGACATATCCAATATTCCCCTGTCTTCTGTGGGGACTATTGCTCCATCTGTTTCCTCCGATTTGTTGTCGGCTTTTGAGGATCCCAGTAACGCCGGCACTCTCTTGGCTGCTATTCGTACTCAAAATACGCCGACTGGACAGGCCACAATTTTAGGGGGACTCGCCCTTCAAGACTCGACGGTGAATGCCTCGGTCGATGTAGCACAATTCACTAATGCGAATGTGGAGATAGAAGGCACAATTCTTGATCTAGACAATAGTACGTTCACTGCCTCAAATGACCTGCTCAATGTCGCGAATAGCACCGTAGATGTTTCAGCCAGCACGGGGTTGGTGCGCGTACTTGGGGGGAGTACTCTGACTGTCGATGGAACCGTGGTGTCTGCGAACGGGAGTCAACTCAATGTAGACAACGGTTTGCTTGATATTCAAGATGGTGGAACAATGAATGTTTCCGGAAATCTCTTGATGAACGAAGGGCAGAATGTGATGACAGCCGGGGATACGTTCATTACGGTTGAGGAAGGGACGCTCACCGCTGATAAATTTTCCGGCCGGAGCTCAGATATGAACTTGACGATCGACAATGGTGGGTTCTTGGCGCTGTCGAACAATAGTGAGGTGTCCATTGTCAACGGGTTTGGGTTCGTGATTCGAAATATCACGAGCGATGAAACCTTTGTGACGGTTGATAACAGTGTGCTCGAAATGGGGTTGCCGACGAATGGTGTCCTGGCAAGATTGGCCGAATCTTTTACCGTGAATTCCGGAGGCGTTTTGGATGTCAATAATTCCGGAGAAGTGTCGGTCGCATCTATTATTCGAGGAAGTGGGACGACACCAAGTGCCGGAACGCTGAACGGCACGGCTGTCGTCGTGAATAATCAAAGTCAAGTGACGGCCAATCGCGTCGTGTTTCTCGATAATTTAATTTCTGCGACGGATTTGAGCCTGACGGTGAACGATGGAGGGCTTCTTGATCTGCAAAATGGTAGTGCCGGAAGTTTTGATACGGTTGCGACAGTAGCCGGGAGTTCGATCGTCACCGATGAGACGTTGGTGCGTGTCGATCAAAGTACATTGGCCATGGGATCCGAAATGCTTTCAGTGACTCAGAAGGGCCTTCCCAGTAACGTGACGGTGAATAACGGAGGCGTACTGTCACTGTCGAACGGCAGTCAGTATGTGGATGCTCAACTTCTTGATGCAACGAGTCCATTGGTTGTTCTGGTTCAAAGCACAATGTCGACAGGATCACATTTTCTTGACGTGAATAGCGGATCGACATTGGTCGCGAGTTTGCCGAATGATGCATTGGTGTCATTGGATGCCAGTCGCCTCACCGTCAATGGCTCGCTCGTCAATGTGACCGGCGTTAATAGTGCTGTGAATGTGACGGGGGCAATTTTTAGTCTACAAAATGGAAGCGTGTTAGAGATTGCCGGTGGCGCATTAGTGGAAACCAGTGCCGGTGGTCTCTTTAATTTGACCGGTCCTTTAGGGCAATTTAGTGGAGGGACTGCGGCCAATCCCAATATTTTAAGTGTGACCAATAATGTCTGTGCCAGCAGTGCCTGTCAGGCTCCATTCGCGGCCTTCCCCGAGCTGCGGGTTTCAGGTCCTGTCACTGTTCAACCGGGGTTCAATCCGCTGGAAGGGTTTGACCCTTCAGGCAATCAACTGAATATCAGTGACGATGCGGCGGTGTTGGTAAACACTGGAGGGACGATCAACCTTAACACTAATTAATGTTGACCGAGTTTTGCCGGAGTACACCAAGATGTCTGCCTCATGCAGTTCTCGTCTGGTGAGGACCGGTGTGGTACAAGCGTAAGTTTCTAAGGAGTGCGAACCGTATGGCGACGAGACATGGATTTGTGTTTTCTATATGGCTGATCGCAAGCGTCTTATTGCTCGTGTGTAGTGGAAGTGCGTTTGCAAACAAGGAACAGGCAAAGGAGCAGATTATCGAACACCTAGAATTTTTGGGGTATGAGTGCGATCCCATGAATCAAGGGGTGAAAGTCACACATCCGTCGAAGATCGGGTTTCTCTTAGTCCCTCTCAAAGATGGTATTATGGTGCAGTCGGCCTTTGCCGGCATTGAGTCGCAGTCGAGTTCCGAGGCTCATGATGCGATGGACAATGACCTGTCACAGCTTTCGCTTATCAACGACTTGAATCGGCATGCCTCGGTCTCCAGATTTTTCTGGGCCGATACCGGCGAGCTAGTGATTCGAGCTTCTATCCTCGGGAGTTACGATAAGCGCCGGTTTTCGACATTTATGCAAGCGTGGGAAAAGGATGGCCACACATTAGGACAGAACTACGAAAATTTACGGCCGTATTTAAAGTAAGGTCTTCCTGACCAAAGTTTTAATCTCAGCATTGTCCAATTCAGGTTAGGCGTTACACAAACAACCCATCCCAGTATCACTTCTCATTTCATCAGTATTTCCACTTGATTTTTCATGGAGTTCTTTCTTGCAAAGATGGGAACCCTGCTGGATTTTTCTGTTATCCGTAAGAATCAGTACATAAATGGGCGTGTCATTTGACAGTACGTCTGATGCATCGTTGTCACAGAAAGCTCAATGAAATTAGGGTGGTGAGTATTCTTGGCTATGAAGCTGTGAATGTGTATTTAAGGAGCAGTGAGTTGAAACCGACAAGATCATCAAACATTGTGACGTTTATTGGTTGCTCCGCACATTCGAATCATGCCGCTTGTTTTCATAGCTCAGGGTCACACGATAGTTCGATTGGGTTGCTTGTTGCTCTTGTTGCTGATGTTCAGTGGCATGCTGGGCTGTGCGACTGACGGTCGCTATCGAGAAGCCTATGACATTCAACATCTCAATGTCGTGTTTCTGGATCAACAAACCTTACATGAAGAGTGGGAAGGCCGGACGGGGCAGAGCGGTGTTCAATTCATGCCGTCTCATGGAGGCGGCATGCCGTCTCTCAAAACGCTGAAAGGGTTTTTTGATTTCACGACCAACACCTTATATTGTCCTAAATGGAATTTTGCGGTCTGTGGTCATGAATTGCACCATGCGGCCTTAGGCCATTTCCATGACAAAGAATAACGTGTGTGAACGCTGAAGGCGCTCACATGTCTATCGGTATCTCCGGTGTGGTGTTGCATTGAATCGTTAGCCAACCTTTCCTTTTCTTGCCATATCTTTTGGTCTCCACGTTCTCCCTGTCGCCATGTTCGCATTCTAACCACGTGTTCACGCGATTGAGTTGTTTGCCGTTTGAGGGTATTGGCAATATTTTACAACGGAATGTCGTTCAAACTTGACGCATGCATGCATGAAAACCTGTTGGCTCAGGGGTCGCAATCATGCATAATAGGTAAAGGGTTTTCTTGACAAAGGAACGTACAGCCAAGCTGAGGTTCATGAGGATATATTGATGGACAATGCGGCAGGTTTTCGTTTGTTGGTGAATGGAGAGGGGGTTATTGGGCGTTCGTGTTCACACGGAATCGAATGCGTAATGTGCCTTTGTTAATATTTGGCTATCGTGACCGATACAGTAATTGACCTGATGGTTTTTGTCGGATCTGACGAAATCTTTTTTCCATAGAATGCACGAGTGGGTCGTGTGACAATAATGGCGTCGCTACAGATGAGAACAATAATGCATTTCAGTCATGTCTGCGAGTGCTATGCTTGTCAGGTTTCAGTCCCATGCTAAGCCGGTGAGGAGCCTATGCGTAATCGAATCGCGTGTTCGGCACAAACGCTCACACAACTTCAACCTGATATGATTCATTCTGTCGTTGGCGGGCAAGTCTATAAACTTGGCAAGCAATACTTCGCCGAGAGCCGAGTCCAAATTCTTGAGGCGGGAGCGAGTTCGGTTACGGCTGAAGTGAGTGGGACGTTTGGTGTCTATTCGCAAACCATCAAGTTGCGGTCTGGCGTGTTGTCGACCAAATGTTCGTGTCCTTCAAATGAAAAGCCATTTTGCCGTCATTGCGTTGCGGTGCTACTTCAACATTATGATGGTATGGCGGATGACCAGGAGCCAACTGATGAGTCGGATCATCTGGCCACACCGGTGGTGGTCTCGTCGGGACAAGAGCAGAGCAATGGGGGGCATTCGACGTCGAGCGATTTTAATTTCCGAGACGTGACCGTCTTTGTTGATTGGCTGGAATCGTGTGTGACCAAGCTTGGGCAGGCTGAGGCCTTGCCTGCTCTACCCAAGTTGCCAGGAGGAGCCGTGCGGGATTGGAGTATCGCGATCGATTCACTCCATCGACAATTTCTGAAGAACGAAGAAACGCACAGCGAAACGCAAGCCAGTCTTGAGGCGGCTCAGGAGCAAATTGTACGATTGACTCAAGATCTGGAAGAAGCGAGACATGATGCTAAAAATGCGCAAGCGGCGTCTGAAGAATTAAAAGCGGAAATCCATAAATATCAAGCCTCGCTTGCAGACTCAGATCGTGTTGGTCAAGAGCGAGATGGGCTTGCTCAGCAGCTCAAAGGGGTTCGTGAAGAACTTGAAAAGAAAGGCGCTGAGCTAGGCGGTCTGTCGGAGGCACTTACCACATTGTCAAAAAGTCTTCCATAAAGTCTGCAATTTCTAGGTTTCTGGTATTCTGCTGCCAGCGACCCTCTAAGAATCTTTTCCTTGTTTTTCCCATTTTACTTGTTAAATTTTCCCTGTTCACGCTGTGTAGCGGTGAGATGTCTGAGGGCGTATTTTACGTGACTTAGAGTCGAGCTGCGATATTCTCTGCGATGTGCTCAAGGGCTGTGGCTGGAGGGGATGTGGGATCGAGGTCGACGACTGGTAAATATTTATGAACCGATCGGACAATTGATTCATGCTCAGGAATATTTCCAAGTAAGGTAAGGTCGGTTCCGACGTATTGCTTCAGAAGACTCTGAAGTTGCAGCGTATTAATTCGTGAGCCACTTGTCATCCGGTTGAGAATTAAATAGGGCTGAAAGTCGTGTAGCGCCTGCTGTGCCACGGGTACTCCCTCTTCATTGGTTTCTCTTACAGCTTCCAAGACTTCCGACATGCTTTGAAATTCCTGGTCAAGGAGCGCATTGGCGACGGGATCTCGCGTGGCAAATGCAGTCAGAACTTTTCGGATGGCGGCGAGTTTGATGAATCGATAGAGGTCGAGGACTGAGGTTGGGTCAGGGGTGGCAACCGCTAAATGATGATCCGCTAACAGGAAAAAGTCCAGCGTATGATAATGTGTGCCTGCTCCGACATCCACAACGATAATATCCGCATCAAGTTCCTTGAGGTGGCGGATCAGTCGTTTTTTTCTGGCATGTTGAAGATTGGCCGTGCGCAAGGTATCCCCGGTTCCGGGGATCAGCCGAAGATTCTGATAGCCATTGACGGGTTGAGCCACCTCTTCGAGTGTTTTAATACGGTGACTTAAGAAGTCCGTCATCGTGACGGTTGGATGAAACAGGCCAAATAAGACATGCTGATTGGCCCCACCAGTATCAAAGTCCGTTAAGACAACCCGTTTTCCTTGTTTTGTAAGAAGAAGCGCAAGGTTACTGCTAATGACACTTTTCCCTACGCCACCTTTGCCGGATGCGATTGACAGGATTTTGGCCATACTCGTCCTTGAAAATGGATGCATTATGAGTCTAAACGCCTGTGCTGGCTTGGCGTCGACGTCGTGCTCTCGTTGCCATCTCGTTGTCTTCAGTCTATCATAGGGGTGGTCTTATGCCCATGGAGTGTTTCTTCTCGTGAACGTCGCGTTAGATTGAGATTGCTCCACAGATGATCGGGTCGTGATAGCCCACGATCGTGGTCGTGTCCGCCCTTGCGTTTAGACTGAAGAAATGCTAGGGTCCCAGAAGGTGGAGTGGGCGAAGGCCCACTTTTTTTTGTTCTTAAACGACTGAAAAAATAGCGGATGCGAATAGAACGCCAAGCTATTCGTATTTGAGTATGACGGTTCCTGGTCACAGTGTCGAGCAACGAATTGAACAGGTTGTCACTCCGCTGGCTCAAGCGCTACATGTGGAACTGGTTGAAATCCGTTGTTTGGGAAGAGGAGCTGGCTCTTGCATTCGCGTAACCATTGATAAGCCGGGTGGTATTGGGATTCAAGATTGTGAAGAGCTCCATCATTCCTTGAGTCGCGCACTTGACGTTCTCGATCCCCTTCCTTATGCCTATAGACTTGAGGTATCTTCGCCAGGATTAGATCGGCCTCTTACGCATCGTCAAGACTATCAACGGGCACTGAATAAGTTAATACGCGTGAACCTGCTGAACGACGAGAAGAAGAAGTCTTGTATCGTTGGGCATTTACAAGAGGTAACCGACGAAGGTATCTGTCTAAAGCCTGTCGCGTCTAAAGGGGGGGCGAAGCCCCTCGTGACGCTCGCGTGGGGCATGTTTGACAAGGGTAGGCTGGAAATAGAGTTCTAAGATGACGACAGTATCAAGATGGGTTGAATGTCCAACCATTATTCACTTTGATCGGGAGCTGATACATGAAGCGTGAATTAATGGCAGTGATTGAGCAAATTGGCCGTGAGAAAGGCATTGATAAAGGGCGTGTTCTTGCTGCTGTAGAATCGGCTCTCGTAACGGCGGCGAAAAAGCGTTATGGACATGGTGAGAATATCCAAGTGGATGTTGATCAGGAAACGGGGGAAATCTCCATTGTTTCAAAGAAAACGATTGCAGAGACGGTGACGGATGCACGCACTGAAATTTCGCTCGAAGAGGCTCGTCAAATTGATAGTGATGCGGAAATGGGCGATGAAATTGGCTCGTTAATCGATATGGAAGAATTTGGCCGGATTGCCGCACAAGCAGCAAAGCAAGTCATTTGCCAGAAGGTCCGAGAAGCCGAGTGGGAAGCGGTTGAGCGTGATTACTCCAAACGACAGGGTGATCTCGTTCATGGAGTGATTCTTGGACAGGAACGCCGAAATTATCTTGTTGAAATTGGCAAGACCGAGGCACTTCTGCCATTGCAAGAACAAATTCCTCGTGAAACGCATCGTCGTGGTGATCGAATTCGAGCGTATCTGCTTGAAGTCCGCCGGACTCCTAAAGATGTGCAGGTGATCTTGTCGAGGGCTCATCCGCAGTTTGTCGTGAAGCTGTTTGCTTTAGAGGTGCCGGAGGTGTCGGAGAAGATTGTTGAAATTAAAGGCGTTGTGCGTGAGCCTGGAGATCGAACCAAGATTTCCGTTGCCTCGCGTGATAAGGCCGTGGATCCTGTCGGAGCGTGTGTGGGTATTAAGGGGTCACGTGTCCAAGCGATTGTCCGGGAGCTTCGCGGAGAGAAAATTGATATTATTCCCTGGACGAACGATCCCAGAGTATTTATTGGAGAAGCCCTGAATCCTGCGTCCATTGAAAAAGTTGGCATTGATGAGGAAAAGAAAGCGGCTTTGGTCGTGGTTGCCGATTCCCAGCTTTCACTTGCTATCGGCAAGAATGGACAAAATGTGCGATTGGCCGCCAAATTGACCGGATGGAAAATTGATATCATTAGTGCGACAGAGTACGAAAAAGAAAAACTTGAACGAGATAGGGATATTAAGGCTGCTCTTGCAGAAGAAACCGCAGCCCATTTGGGTCCCGATGAGTCTTCAGGGCAGAAGGCTGTCGAACCAGAAGAGTCGGACGCCGCCAATGCTGGAGATTCCGAGAAGTCGAGTGATGAGCCGGCACCAACAACTGAAACCGTCTAACGTGTGAGGGTGATAGCTGGATGAGGGTGTATGAGTTAGCCAAAAAGCTAGGGATGGAAAGTCGAGTCCTTATCCCGGAATTGGTTCAGCTAGGGATCGAAGTCACGTCTCATAGCAACACGCTGGATGACGAAAGTGTTCGGCGGGCAATTGAAGTCATTCAAGGGAAAAAGCCTCTTGATGGCGTGGATGATGCCAAGAAGTTTGGACGAAAAGTAGGGGGAAAGGCCGCGGGTGCTACCGGTAAGAAAACCAAGGGGCATGGCGGACCTTCGTCTACGGTTGACGAACCGAAAAAACCTGAAAAGAAACACATTCTCATAAAACGGAAAAAAGTTGAAGAAGAAGAGCCGGCACCTGACATGCCAGTCGGAGAGGCCGATGAACACACAATTGACAACGAACTAGAGCCTGAAGTGGCTGTCATTTCAGATAGCCCAGTGGAAGACGTTCCTGAGTCAGTAGTGATGACTCAACCGGAAGCGGAGACCGAACTTCCACCTCCGCTTCCTGCTGCGACCGAGCAGGTCCGTGTGGTACAGCCTGAACAGCCCAGCGCGCCTGAGCCTGCTTCAACGCGAGACGAACAGCCGTTCGTAAGTGCAAAGGCTGACACGAAGGATGTGCCCAAACCGTCTGGTGCCGACCCAATTGAAGAAAAAATCAAAAAGCCCAAAAAAGCTGGGAAGAAACGTGATGACGATCTCTTTGCCGCTAAGTATGAAGACGCCGCTCGGTGGCAAGACCTGCGTCCCCTGCCAGCGTTGCGTCGTGAAGAGCGGTCGCGTCCCAGTCAATCCGCGTCAGCTACTGAAGTCACGAAGCCAAGAAAGAAGGGAATAAAAGTTCATGCCGGCATCTCGGTCAAGGAGTTTTCCGAGTTATTGGGGCAACGTCCGGCTGAAGTGATGAGAAAACTTATGGATATGGGAATTGTTTTGGCAATGAATCAGCCCATGGATTTGGACGCAGCGGCCTTAATCGCGGAGGGGGCAAACGTCCATATTGAAATTGCAGCTGAGAAACAAGGGGAAGATCTTCTTGAGGAAGTTCTAGAGGAAACCACCGAGAAGCAATTGGTGCCTCGAGCGCCGGTTGTGACAATTATGGGGCATGTGGACCATGGGAAAACCTCATTGCTCGATGCCATTCGTCAAACGCACGTGACGGATCGCGAAGCTGGTGGCATTACACAGCACATCGGGGCCTATTCTGTGAAAGTTGGTGAGAAGCGCGTGACCTTCTTGGACACGCCGGGTCACGAGGCGTTTACGGCCATGAGGGCACGCGGAGCGCAAGTGACGGATATTGTCGTCCTTGTTGTTTCGGCCGATGATGGCGTGATGCCACAAACGGTCGAAGCCATTCATCATGCGCAGGCTGCCAATGTTCCTATTGTTGTCGCCGTCAATAAAATTGATAAACCCGACGCCAATCCAGAGAGAGTGAAGCAGGGTCTCAGTGAGCATGGCCTGATTTCCGAGGCCTGGGGAGGGCAAACGATTTTTGTCGAAGTATCCGCCAAAGAAAAGCAAGGGCTAGATCAACTGTTGGAAATGATTCTCTTGCAAGCTGAAATTCTTGAGCTCAAAGCCGATATTGCCTGTTCGGCAAGAGGTGTGGTGTTAGAAGCTCGATTGGACCGAGGACGAGGACCAGTGGCGACGGTGCTTGTTCAACATGGGGTACTCAAAACGTCTGCTATATTCGTAATGGGGGCAGTCAGTGGCCGAGTCCGAGCATTAAATTCTGACACCGGCGCGAAGCTCAAGGAAGCTGGTCCCTCCATTCCTGTGGAAGTGATTGGTCTGTTGAGTGTGCCGGCGGCTGGCGATCAATTAGTTGTCGTGAAAGATGAGCGAATGGCTCGGGGTATTGCGGAAGGGCGCCAAGAAAAGCAGCGGACGGCTGATTTGGCTACGACGGGACCGCGCCGAACTCTGGATGAATTTTATGCGGAAATGCAAGATGGTGAAGTCAAAGAGCTTGCCATACTCATCAAGTCGGACGTCCAAGGTTCGGCTGGAGCTATTCGTGATGCCGTGGAGAAGTTTTCTTCAGACCTTGTCCGTTTTCGCGTGATTCACTGCGGTGTCGGTGGAATTAGCGAGTCTGATGTGTTGTTAGCTGCGGCTTCGCAAGCCTTAATCATTGGCTTTCATGTCCGTCCAGAACCAAAGGCGGCAGCCTTGGCTGAGCGTGAAGGCGTCGAAATTCGATTGCATACGGTCATTTATAAAGTTATGACTGAACTCAAGTCGGCTGCCGAGGGCCTACTGGCGCCGACATTGAAAGAGCGAGTGTTGGGACGCGCGGAAGTGCGACAGTTGTTTACGGTCCCGAAAATGGGAACGATTGCCGGTTGCTATGTCACTGATGGAATGGTGGCGCGGTCAAGTGCGGGGATTCGAGTTTTGCGAGACAATGTGCTGGTGTATGAAGGGAAGCTTGGGTCCTTGCGGCGATTTAAAGACGATGCTCGCGAAGTTCAGCAAGGCTACGAATGCGGCATTGGCGTCGAAAACTTTAATGATCTCAAGGTCGGCGATATTCTTGAAGCCTTCGTCTATGATGAGGAAGCCGTCAAGCTGTAATTATCTGACAATCTGTTGTTATTGTAGTTGCCTGCGACCTGAGGATATGAGGTTGAGGCTGCGGGATTTTATGGCGATGATGCAGAATGGTCATTGGATTGTGTACGGTTGAATTGTACTTTCCTGACAGCCAATCGTTAAAGGCGAAGCGCCAAATTCTTTCCAGTGTAAAGGCTCGGCTTCATGGGAAGTTCAATGTCTCCGTGGCTGAAGTCGATGATCAAGATCTTTGGCAGAGCGCGGTCCTGGGCATTGCCTGTGTGGCCAACGAAACAGGGCGAGTCAACCAGGTATTAGATCAGGTTCTGAATACTATTCAATCGAATCCGATATTGGAATTGCGTCGATCGCGTATTGAACTATTATAAGAGGGTTCTCTCGAACGTGTATGCTGATGGCCAAACCGGGGTACAAACGGGCGGAGCGGGTTGCGGATCAAATTCGCATGGAGGTGGCTGATATACTTGCCCGCAAGATCAAGGATCCTCGTATCGGTTTTGTCACCGTGACGGATGTTGATCTGAGTCCAGACCTCCGGTTCGCTAAAATTTATGTGACATCGCTTCGTGATGACGAATCGGATGAGGTGGCATTGCATGGACTTTCGAGTGCCGTGGGGTTTGTTCGCGGAGAGCTGGGGCGGCGTCTTGAATTGCGGTATACTCCTGAAATAATGTTTTGCGAAGATGGCAGTCGCCAGCATGGTCGACGGATCGATCAGTTATTGGATTCATTGCATCGTGAAGATGACGCTCCGCTTCCGTACCATGCACAGGACGAAAAAGGAACGAATCAGTAGTTTTCTATGGAAGTTACCCTCGCTACGACTTCACAAGGCCTCTCCAAGATTGAGCCACGTCATTTCCATGGAATTCTGAATGTTCGGAAACCTGTTGGATGGACATCTCATGACGCTGTGCTTCGCCTTCGACGGGTGTTCGGTATCCAGAAAATCGGTCATGCTGGAACCCTAGACCCGGCAGCCACGGGGGTGCTCCCTGTTTTGCTTGGCAAAGGGACGAAAGTTGCGAATTATCTGTTGGAGTGGGAAAAGGAGTACGTCGCGGTTCTGCGTCTGGGGCAAGCAACCGATACCCAGGACGCGACAGGGACGATTATACAAGAGTCGTCTGTTGAGGGATTGGCTGAAGCAGACATTCGAGCTGCTGTTCGTGAGTTCGAAGGTGAAATCCAGCAAATCCCACCAATGTACTCAGCGGTCAAGGTCAAGGGGCAGCCTCTCTACCGGGCAGCTCGACGTGGAGAAACTGTCGAGCGACGACCACGGCTTGTCACGATTTACCGACTGGAGACATTGGCGGTCAGGGGATGTGAGGTTGATTTACGAGTGCACTGTTCCAAGGGAACGTACATTCGTACTCTCTGTGCAGATATTGGCAATCGGTTACACGTTGGAGGTCATTTGTTCTGGCTTGAACGAAGTCGGGTCGGGCCGTTTCGTGTTCAAGATGCCCTTGATATCGACGAGTTGACCGACGATGATGGTCTTGCTTCAACAATGCGTCGCGCATTCCTGACAATTGATGAGGCGCTTCCTCAATTACCTGTCGTGGAGGTAAAGGACGAAGACATGAAAAAAGTCATGAATGGCGTCCCGATTCCATGGCGAGACGTCTTGGTGAGTCACGATGATTGTACGAGTCAACTGCGTGAGGGGCAACGAGTTCGAATGCGCGATCAACAGGGGCGGTTGGTGGCCATTGGTATTACCGTGTCGTCGGCTCGGTCCCCGGGAGGGCATGAGGGCCGAAGCGTACGAGTTGAAACCATGTGTATCGAGAGATAAATTCAGAATAGAGTATACGAGGAGGGACATGCGATGGCATTCACAAAGGAAGCCAAGGTAGCCGTTGTACAACAGTATCAACGCAATGAGAAGGACACGGGTTCATCGGAGGTTCAGATTGCGGTGTTAACAAGCCGGATCACAGATTTGACGGAACACTTTAAGCAACACAAAAAAGACCACCATTCTCGCCGAGGCCTATTGAAAATGGTGAGTCGGCGACGTCGTTTATTGGATTACGTTCGTCGGGTCGATCGTGCGAAATACCAGACATTGTTAGCGTCGCTGGGTTTGCGCAAATAATTATCACGCAATGCCGATTGTCATAATGGTCTTGAGGCACAACTATTGGATGCCAAGTTGGCGAGTGCGGAAACCGCTCGAGAGGAGAGAGCAATGATACATGCCGTGGAGATCGAAGTTGGTGGGCAGACCCTTCGCTTAGAAACCGGAAAAATGGCGAAACAAGCCGATGGTGCCGTATTGGCTTCGTATGCAGATACGGTGGTATTGGCGACGGCGGTTTCAGCAAAAACGCTTAAGCCACAAACAGATTTTTTGCCTTTGACCGTGAATTACCAAGAGAAAACCTATGCCGCGGGTAAGATTCCCGGTGGATTTTTTCGTCGTGAAGGCGCGCCTAGCGAGAAAGAAGTGTTGACCAGCCGTTTAATCGACCGGCCAATTCGTCCGCTCTTCCCCGAAGGGTATCACTACGAGACCCAGGTCATTGCGTCCGTCCTTTCCGTAGATCAGACGTTGTCCTCGGATGTTGTTGCCATGACGGCATCGTCCGCCGCCCTAGCCATTTCCGATATTCCCGTAGGCGGGCCGTTGGCCGGGGTGAAAATCGGTCGATCCAATGGCCGGTTTGTCGTGAATCCTGATCTCAAGACCATGGAAGAGAGTGATTTAAATCTTGTTGTTGGAGGGACGGCTGATGCAGTGATGATGGTCGAAGCCGGGGCTCACGAACTATCGGAGTCGACAATGCTTGAGGCCATTGAATTAGCCCATGCAGAAATACAAAAAATTGTTGCAAAAATCGTCGAATTACAAAAGCTTGTTGGTCGGGAAAAACGGGCGTTCGAGGTTGAACCGGTTGATGCCGAATTGGAAGCTCAAGTCCGTGCGATCGTGGCCGATCCCATTCGAAAGGCGATTGTGATTCCGGATAAAAGCGCTCGACAGGAACAGCTTGATCAAGTTTGTCAGGATGCCGTCCAGAAGCTTGCCGAAGACGATGAGGCTCGAGCCGAGCACGTCAAACACATTTATCACGATTTAGAATATTCAGAAGTGCGGAATATGATTTTAGATGGGAAGGTCCGGGCAGATGGGCGTGGGCCTGCAGATATCCGTCCCATTACATGCGAAGTTGGGTTACTTCCGAGAACGCACGGCTCCTCTCTCTTTACAAGAGGAGAGACGCAAAGCCTGGCCGTTGTGACCTTGGGTACGAAAGAAGATGAACAACGTATCGATGCATTGGAAGGGGAGTATTTTCGAAGATTTCTGTTGCATTACAATTTTCCGCCGTTTTGCGTCGGCGAGGCCAGGCCGCTTCGCTCTCCTGGACGCCGTGAAGTTGGACATGGGAAGCTGGCTGAGCGTGCCTTATCATCTATCCTTCCCACGCAAGAAGAGTTTCCGTACACGATTCGAATTGTCTCAGATATTTTAGAGTCCAATGGGTCATCATCCATGGCGACGGTGTGTGGTGGGACGTTAGCGATGATGGATGCCGGTGTACCAATCAAGGCTCCTGTTGCAGGCATTGCCATGGGTTTGATTTTGGAAGAAGGGCGTTCGTTGATTCTTTCGGACATTTTAGGGCTTGAAGATCATTTAGGAGATATGGATTTTAAAGTGACTGGGACAAAAGATGGCGTTACGGCGCTTCAGATGGATATCAAAATCTCTGGCATCACGTCAGAGCTGATGAAGGAAGCGTTAGCCCAGGCTCGAGATGGACGGTTGCACATTTTAGAGAAAATGGACGAGGCTCTTGCGATTCCACGCGAAACGCTTGCCCCCTATGCGCCACGGATTTTTAATTTACAAGTGAAGCAAGATCGGATTCGCGACGTTATCGGTCCAGGTGGAAAAACCATACGCAGTATCATTGCTGAATGTGGTGTGAAAGTGAATGTGGATGATTCCGGTCTGGTCACTATTGCCGCTGTCGACGGTGAGTCTGCGGAAAAGGCAAAGGAAATGATCAATCGCTTGGTTGAAGAAGTCGAACCTGGGAAAATTTATCTCGGTACCGTCAGGAAAATTGTAGATTTCGGTGCCTTTGTGGAAATTCTTCCGAATGTTGATGGTCTGGTGCATATTTCGCAATTGGCCCCCCATCGGGTCCAGGCTGTGTCTGATGAAATCTCAGAGGGCGAACAAATTCTTGTCAAAGTCCTTGAGGTGGATAGACAAGGCAAAATTCGCCTAAGCCGAAAAGATGCAATGGGTGAAAGTGCTCCGGCGGAAGCGTAATTTCTATTCCCGGCCAATCCAAAGATCGAGTGCATGTATAAAAAAGTCATATTAGACAATGGTGTGCGAGTGGTACTTGAGCGGATGTCTTCCCTCAAATCCATTGCGATCGGTATTTGGGCAAACGTGGGGAGTCGTGATGAGGCTATCAGTGAGTCCGGCTATTCTCACTTTATCGAACATATGATGTTCAAGGGAACGAAACGAAGAACGGCTGCGCAAATATCCAATGAAATTGATGCTCTTGGTGGAGAAATGAATGCGTTCACCACCCATGAGGCCACTGCGTTTTATGTAAAGGTGTTGGACCAACATGTTGGTCACGCCCTCGATCTGCTGGCCGATTTATTCCATGAGTCCCGATTCAGCACGGCGGAGATTCAAAAAGAAAAACAGGTGATATTAGAAGAAATTCGTATGGTCAAGGATGATCCGGAAGATCTCGTTCATGAACTTCACGGGAAAGACGTTTTAGGAACACATCCCTTGGGGCGCCCCATATTGGGTGAACCCGAGATAATGTCGACATTGCAGAGACGTGATTTGATTCGGTACCTACAAGCTCAATATCATCCAGAAAAAACCGTTGTTTCTATTGCGGGTAACTTTAAAGTCGAGGACTTGCTTCCTCAATTGAATCAATACTTTGGTGTGTGGTCGCGAAATCAATCTTCTCAGTCAACTCAGACTTTTGAGCCTTGGCCAGAAAACGGTTCGACGAAAGCACGCGTGTATCGTAAAAAGCTTGAGCAAGTTCATCTTTGCATGGGTTTTAAAGGGTTGCCAGTTGGACATCCGGACCGTTACACCGCCAATGTATTAAACACCATTCTTGGAGGAGGCGTCAGCTCTCGATTATTTCAACAGTTGCGAGAAAAACGTGGGTTGGCCTATACCATCTATTCACACCTGTCCGGGTTCTCTGACGGAGGATTGCTGACGGTCTATGCGGCGACACGATCAGAGGAAGTGGAATCCGTTGTTCATGTGGTCTGCAAAGAAATTCAGAAACTTTGCCGGCGCGGGGTAACAAAAGACGAACTGCAGCGCACCAAAACGCAACTCAAAGGGAATCTTATGTTAGGGTTAGAAGGTACCTATGGGCGCATGAATAAATTGGCAAAAAATGAGTTGTATCAGGGGCGATACGTATCACTGCAAGAAATGATTAAAGAAATTGACCGGATTTCCATCGATGATATTAACCGATTAAACAGACAACTCCTTGATTTAAATGGACTTGTGGTCACGGCTTTAGGGCCGGTTCCCAAGAATGTCACATTAAATGAGGTTCATTAAATACCATAGGGTTTTCATGAATAATTGCTTGACAACCAGATCGTGGATAAGTAGCATGGTCCTCTAATTTCCGTAGAGAAAAATCGTGTGCACTATGCAAAAGAATCGAGTCCTGTTTTTGAAAAAAGAGTGTTCCCAAAAGATTGTTGGTATCCTTTATTTAAGTCATTCTAACATCAGTGAAGGAGGGAGGAGATGAACAAGTCATCTTTTCGTGTTGGGGTCGTAGCGCTCGTTGCCTTCGGTCTTCTGACATTTGGTATGACCGGTATTTCCCTTGCTCAAAAAGGTCCAGCTGACAAGAATCCAAAAGCAAAGGGTCAGCCAGGGGATGTTGCTAGCCAAGGAAAAATCACCTACAAAGGGAAAAAGGCCACGAGCTTAAAGGGGCGGTTGTACGCTCACTGGGCGGATAATCCCGAGGGTGAAGTGCTGTTTGGCATTCAGTATTGGAATTCGACTGATCCTGCAGAAACAGGAAACTTCCCTGGCCGGGCTTCCGATGATCGAAGCGTCGCGTTGCCTGACCCGCTCGTTGCCTGCTGTAGCTGGGGCTTCACTGGCGGAGAAGACAACAACAAAGCCTATGCCGGTTGGTACAATCCACAAACAACCGTTCGTTTACGGGTAAAAGACAAGGCGTTGTTGGATCAAATCACGAAGGCCGCACAAGATTTTGTTGCCATGGAAGTGCAGCTTGCTGATGGAGATACTATTACAGGCTTCAAAGTCATGGAAGAAGAGTAATACGGTCTGTGTACGTGAAAAGAATTTTGAAACTTTATTATATTCAATGAAATTCTTTAAGAGGAGGGAAGGCATTATGAAAGGTCGTAAGACTCGGTGGGCATTACTGGCTGCCATTGCCCTAGTTGGTGGAATGGCCTCCAATGCCATGGGTATTGAGGCATTTCAAGAACGCTTTGAGTGGGGTGACCTAAGCAAGCCAACAACTCTACATGGTCGAGTTGCCGTTGTTGATCCGTATGACAAGGCTGCATGGATCAACGTCGCTGTTTTCGGGGGAAATGCCGAAAGTGGTTACTACTGGCAGAAGTATTACCCTGGAAAAAATATCAAAGTATACGCTGGGAATGATGAAGTCTGGAACCAGTTGAAATTTCTCGGTAAAGATTCTCATAGCCAGGCTGTGATGACAGGGACAAAGCCTTCGAAGTATTCGTTAGTTGAAATTACAATTCAAGAGACTGAGCAGAACCACCGGGTTGTGCAATCGTTGAAGGTCGTCGATGACAATGCCGGGACTCCTGAAAAGCCAAGAAATATTGCCAGTCTTCGATCAAAAACGATTCAGCAGGCTATGATCGATGATTCTTGGCCCCAGAACAGAAAAATGCTCTATGATGTTTTGATTCCAGGCGGAACACCGGTTTCAGGTATCATCAGAAACTCTAATCAAGGTGTTGAATACCGTCAACTCACTCCATAAGATTAGAAACGCATTTCAGTTAATCAAAAAGGGAGCAGCTTCGATGTGAGCTGCTCCCTTTTTTATTCTTTCTCTTCTTGCTCGAGTCGATGCTTCATATCAGCCAATCGGTTAAGGGCTTCAAGCGGAGTCATAGCAAAGAGGTCCATTTGCTTGACTTCATCAAGAATGACATGCGCCGGCGGTGTTGTTTGATCAAGAAGAGGCTGTTGCTCGTTTGTTGTATATGTAGACCTGGATGACTCTTGTTCAAGTTGTCTTAAAATGTTTTCTGCCCGTTGAATGATTGTCTCTGGAAGTCCCGCCAATTTTGCGACATGAATTCCATAGCTTCGATTAGCCTTTCCTTTAATGATTTTTCTTAAGAACAGGACATCTTGGTTTTTTTCTTTTATCTGGACGGTGTAATTTTTTAACCCTTCGCGTGTTTCTTCCAGTTCTGTCATCTCATGATAGTGGGTGGCAAATAGCGTACGTGCTCCGACATGACAGCGATCAAGAATGTATTCAGCCACAGCCCACGCAATGCTGAGTCCATCGTAGGTGCTCGTTCCTCTTCCAACTTCATCAAGCAAGATGAGGCTTTTGGATGTTGCGGCTGAAAGGATCTTAGATGTTTCTGCCATTTCGACCATAAAGGTACTTTGGCCTGCCGCAAGGTCGTCAGACGCACCAATTCGTGTAAAAATTCTGTCGACTAATCCAATACGCGCAGTTGTCGCTGGGACGAAGCTTCCGATTTGTGCCATAAGGACAATCAACGCCACCTGACGAAGGTATGTACTCTTTCCGGCCATATTCGGCCCCGTGATTAACAAGAGTCGCTGTTGATCAAGGTCGAGATGTGTATCGTTTGAAATAAATCCACCGGAAATTTCCGTTTGTTCTATTACCGGATGACGTCCTTCAGTGATGGAAATGACACTGCTTTGATCGACATCTGGCTTGACGTAACGATTTTGTGCCGCCGTTTCAGCTAAGCCGGAGAAGACATCAATTTGCGCAATGATGCCAGCGATATGCTGAATACGTTGTGTCGATTGAGTTATGTGAAGTCGGAGTTGTCCAAAAAGAGAGGTTTCGAGATTCTTGATCTTCTGATCGGCCCCCATGATTCGATTCTCAAGTTGGGTTAATTCATCAGTTGTAAACCGTTCGGCATTGACGAGTGTTTGTTTTCGGATGTAATCATCGGGAATTTTGGCGAGATGGGTCTTCGTGACTTCTATATAATAGCCAAATACACGATTGTATTTAATTTTGAGTGTTTCGATGCCGCTACGCGCTTTCTCACGTCGTTCAAGTTCTGCAATCCATCGAAGACCGTCTCGGGCGACCTTTCGAAGCTCATCGAGTTCGCTGTGAAATCCTTCTTGTATGATACCTTCATACCCTGAAGTGGGAGGAGTGTCAGTATTGATGGTCTGCTCAATGATCGTCTTGATATCGTCCAAGTTATCCCAGTGACTTCTGAGTTCTTTGGCAAGAGGACTTTCTAGGGAGTCAAGTAGACGTTGAAGATCGGGAAGGACGTTCAGTGAGCGTTGTAACCCGAGCACGTCCCGAGGCATCGCAACTCCTAAGGCAATGCGGCTATTTACGCGTTCAAGGTCCTGGACGTCTCGCAAGTACGTGCGAAGTTCACTTCGAACCCGGATATTCGAGACAAATTCATCAATGACCGACAATCGAGCGTGAATGTCTGTCACATCTATCAAAGGGCGGACGATCCACTGCCGGAGTAAACGTCCGGCCATGGCTGTTATGGTTTTATCTAAAATTGTGAGTAGGGTAGAGCTGTCACGGTCATGGGAAAATGGTTTAATCAGCTCTAAGTTACGGATCGTGACTCCATCAAGTTTCATTTCTCTCTGAGCAGAACGAAGCCGAGGTCTTTGAATATGTTGATGATGCATGCCTGGCTGTGTTGTCTGGAGATAATGCAGCAGGCTTCCTGCGGCCTCTATTCCTCTCGTCAACGTCGGAAGCCCGAGTTCGTGTACGCTCTGAACGTGAAAATGTGTCGTCAGAAGCGACTGATTGTTCTCCGCATGAAACCAGCTTTCATCTTGGTGTACGAGTCTTGATTGACGGAGCTCTTTGAGGGATTCACGCATCTGTGGAGGTGCGAAGCTGGGAAGAATAATTTCTCGTGGTTCTAGTCGAACTAATTCATCAAGAAGTGATACGTGCTGTTGAGGCGTTTCATATTCCACGATCCAATATTCTCCAGTCGACAAGTCGAGCGTGGCCAGACCGTACTGTATTGCGTTGGTAGCGTCATCACCCGCAGACGGAGGGAGACAGGAAATAGAGGCAAGAATGTTGGCTTCCTTCGCAGGTAAGAGGTCGCTATCAAATAAGGTGCCAGGGGTGTAGAGACGGACGACTTCTCTCCGTACAAGCCCTTTGGTGGCCTTGGGGTCTTCCACTTGCTCGCAAAGGGCGACGGTCCTTCCAGCCTTCAGGAGTCGCGCAATATATCCTGTGGCCGCATGATAAGGAACACCGCAAAGCGGTATAGGCGTATCGTTATTTTTGCCGCGAGAAGTCAGGACAATGTCCAGTAATTGTGATGCCTCTTCGGCATCTTCAAAAAACATTTCATAGAAGTCACCGACACGAAAAAAAACTATCGCCTCTTGGTGCTTAGCTTTTACCTCTCGAAATTGTCGCATCAATGGGGTTGTGTCAGTTTCGGCCATATCTGTCGTTTCTTTCTGCGGCACGGGTGGATGAAGACGGGGAATAGAGTCTCACAAAATTTTTACAACAAGATCTCGGCTTTTTGTCCCTGTGGCTCTCAGAGAGGCTGTTCTTCTGGACCGTTGTTGATGTTCGAGTAGAATGTCAAGTCGGTCAGCAGGCAGATGGTCTTTCATTCGCTCTGCCCATTCAATCACCACTACCGAGGATGCATGCATATAGTCGTGTAGCCCGATTTCAGCAAGTTCACGGAGATGTTCCAGTCTATACAAGTCAGCATGAATAAGTTGAAGGTGTCCAGAATATTCATGAATGAGTGTGAATGTCGGGCTGGTGACCACTGCCGGGTCAATTTGCATACCGGAGGCTATTCCCCTTACCAAAACGGTTTTCCCTGCTCCCAATTCTCCTCTAAGCGCTATGACTTCTCCTCCCGTGAGTTGTTGCCCCAGACACTGCCCTAATGATTCGGTCGCTTGGACCGATGGAAGGCGAGCGGTCCACGCATTACCCTCCGCATGCAAAGAGAATAGACGTCCATGGCGTGTGTTCATGTTTTTGCATGCTCACGACATGACAACCATGCATACTGCAAGGCGTGTGGAAGATGGTCAATAAGGTCGCTGGCGATCAAACCAGCTTGTCCGAGCTGCTTTGCGGCCAAATCTCCAGCCAGCCCGTGGAGGCAGACTCCAGCCCGTGCGGCATCCCAAGGAAGAAGACCTTGAGCAAGAAAACTGACAATGACTCCTGTGAGAGCATCTCCCATCCCCGCGCTTGCCATCCCTGGATTGCCTGTTGCGCAGATGGCCGTTTGGCCATCTGGATGAGCGACAATGGTTCGAGCCCCTTTCAGTACGAGAATGACCTTGTGGGTGTTGGCAAAATTCTGGGCGAATCCAAGGCGGTCTTGGTTGATGGTATGGGCGGATGTGTGCCCAAGGAGCCTGGCCATTTCTCCTGGATGAGGTGTCAGGATTGGGATATTTTTGCAAGAGGATAGGAGGGGAAGATGTTCGGCAAGGACATTTAATCCGTCGGCGTCAATGACGCAATGCTGCGTAAGGGTGGGCAGTAATTGTCTAATGAGTTTTCCCGTTTCGACATGGGTACTGATTCCCGGTCCGAGCGCAATGGCATCACGTTCTTTTGCGAATGCAAGAAGAGGTTTGAGGGCTGTGCGACTAAGGGTTCGAGACTTGGTTTCCGGCATACCCAACGTCATGACTTCGAATAGCTTGGCGTCAAGACTGGCCTGTGCCGATTGAGGGGTCGCAATTGTGACTAATCCGGCCCCCGTTCGAAGAGCGGCTTGAGCAGCTAATGCCGCTGATCCGGTTTTCCCCGGCGAACCGGCAATTAGCCCAGTATGTCCACATGTGCCTTTGTGCGAGTCTTGGCTTCGCTGGGGAAGCAGTCCCACGAGAGACTCGGGAATTAGAAGGTGAAGTTTGACATCCAATTCTTGGATATAGGTTTGAGGGATGCCGATATCAACTGTCTGAATATTGCCTGTATGGTTCACGGCCTTTCCAATGTATAGGCCGATTTTCGGGCAACCAAATGTGACCGTCGTGTGCGCATTGATCGCGAGTCCCAGAATTGCTCCGGTGTCGCTATGAATTCCTGATGGAACGTCAACGGCAATAGTCGGTGCTTGTGCGTCATTCATGCTCTTGATCGTCGTGTGATAGGGTTCTCTGACAGCAGACGACAGTCCCGTTCCCAATATGGCGTCAATTAAGAGAGAGGCCTTGTGGGTTGAGGCATGAATGGCTGCAGCCGAGGGTGCAATAGCGATTGTTGAGGAGGGGGTCACCCTGCGTAAGCGTTGATACATGCCCCGCGCATCTTGTGTCAGATCTTTGGGCTGGGCCAGGAGAAGAACGTGAATTTTGGCGCCTCGCTGTTTTAACAGTCTGGCAATGACAAGGCCATCGCCGCCATTATTGCCTTTTCCGCACACGATCGTGACCGGTTGTCCCGAATGCGATCCAAACTGTTGTTCAAGGACATGAACGACACCCTTACCTGCCCGTTCCATGAGGATCTTTCCGGGCGTCTTGTATTCCTCTATGGTACGTCGATCTAGTGCCTGCATTTGAGAGGCCGTGACAAGTGAAGGGAAAGGAGGATGTCTCACCGGTGTTGTCATTGGAACGGAAGTACGCATAGTTCGTTAAGAGTGAAGGCGGTTCGGTTGTGGCGAACGACTTGCTGGTGATTATGTTAGCGAAGAGGAGCGAGTAATGTTTTCATGTCTCTGACGGCTTTCTCCAAGCCAATGAAAATGGCACGGGAGATTATACTATGGCCAATGTTGAATTCAGTAATTTCACGAATGTGCAACAATCGCCGAACATTCTGATAGTTCAGCCCATGGCCGGCATTCACGCCTAAGCCAAGTCTGTGTGCAAGTCTTGCTGCTTGCTCAAGGGCTTCGAATTCTGTTTGTTGTTCTTTCCTATTTCTCGTGTTGGCGTACCGCCCCGTATGCAGTTCGATGGAATCGGCGTGAATCTTGTGTGCAGCCCGAACCTGTTGCTGGTCAGGATCGATGAAGAGACTCACTGGTATTCCTCCGTCATGGAGAAGTTGAATCATAGCCTGTATGCGGTCTTTGCGTTCAACGACGGCTAGGCCTCCTTCGGTTGTCAGTTCCTGTCGTCGTTCCGGGACGAGTGTGACCATGTCGGGTTTAATGCTGAGCGCCATCTTCGCCACGGCTTCATCGGCAGCCATTTCTAAATTTAATTGAATATGAACGGTTTCTTTTAACAGGGTAAGGTCGCGGTCTTGTATATGACGCCGATCTTCACGCAGGTGAACGACGATGCCATCTGCGCCGGCTAACTCGACCAGCGTGGCTGCAGTAATGGGGTCTGGTTCATGACCGCCTCGTGCTTGTCGAAGGGTGGCGACATGGTCTACATTGACACCGAGTTTGGCCATATGATTCCTCTTGTTGGTCGCAGTCTCTTTTCATGAAGAGATGGGGAACGCATTATGTCAGAAGTGAAAATATGGCTGCAAGAAATGTACGGGCTCACCCATTCAGTATTGGCTCATTTGCAAAGAGGGGAATTGAAAATTGACTGCTTGAATCAGCTGATCTAAAATACGAAATTGTTGAAATACGAAGGATTTTTTACTTCCTTCCCAGCGGCTCTATTCAATTTTTTACGGACATCATGACACCATTTTATCGAATTGAACGTTTGCCACACTACGTATTTGCCCAGGTCCAATCGTTGAAGCTGGATGCGCGACAGCGAGGGGAGGACATTATTGATCTCGGTATGGGTAATCCTGATCAACCGACTCCTCCGCATATCGTGAATAAGCTGACTGAAGCGGCGGGAAATGGACGAAATCACCGGTATTCTGCCTCCCGAGGTATTACGAAGCTTCGTCATGCGATTTCCGGGTGGTATAAGCGAAACTATGATGTTGATATAGATCCCGAAACGGAAGCGATTGCGACATTGGGTGTCAAAGAAGGGTTGGCCCATCTGGCGCTGGCTATGGTTGGTCCTGGCGATGTGGTCTTGACCCCCACGCCTACCTATCCGATTCACATGTATAGTGTCATTATTGCCGGGGGAGAGGTGCGTGGGGTTGAACTGAATCCGGCGGCTGGGGATTTTTTCGAAAATCTCACGCGAGTCTACCGTCAAACGCAACCGCGACCCAAAATACTCATTATGAGTTTTCCCCATAATCCAACCACGAGTGTCGTGGACCTGGAGTTCTTTAAAAAAATAGTGGCCTTTGCGTTGGAAAATGAAGTATGGCTGGTTCATGACTTAGCCTATGCCGACCTGGTCTTTGATGGGTATCGGGCCCCAAGCCTCCTGCAGGTTCCAGAAGCCAAGCACGTCGGGGTTGAGTTTTATTCTTTGTCCAAAAGCTATAATATGCCGGGATGGCGAGTCGGGTTTTGTGTGGGCAACCAGGAGATGATTGGCGCACTGACCAAAATAAAAAGTTATTTGGATTATGGCATGTTTCAGCCAATTCAAATTGCGAGCATTATTGCGTTGAATGGACCGCAGGATTGTGTTGGAGATATTGTGGAGCGGTACAAACGACGACGGAATTCGCTGGTGGATGGGTTGAATCGAATCGGATGGGAGGTGGATTATCCACGAGCAACGATGTTTGTGTGGGCGCGCATTCCGCCTGCGTTTCGAGGAATGGGGTCGCTTGAGTTTTCCAAGTTATTGTTGCGCGAGGCGAAGGTCGCCGCGTCTCCTGGGGTCGGGTTTGGAGAGGGTGGCGATGAGTATGTGCGTTTTGCGCTGGTGGAGAACGAGCATCGTATTTATCAAGCCGTTCGAGGTATGAAACATGCGCTTAAACTTGGGGATGTGAACCGATGAAGTCCAAGATAACTGTGGGAATGATAGGGTTGGGAACCGTGGGATGTGGCGTGGCCAAGGTGTTGTATGGGAATGCCGCACTGATTGCCAAGCGGGTTGGAGCACCGATTGAGCTTGTTCGAATTGCCGATTTAGACATTACGACAGATCGAGGATTGGCGATACCTGATGGCGTACTTACCACCAATGCCCAATCCGTACTTGAAGATCCCGCAATTGATATTGTTGTGGAATTAATTGGTGGGTATGATCCGGCGAAGCGTTTTATCCTCAAGGCTATTGCCAAGGGGCAATCCGTTGTCACGGCCAATAAAGCCCTATTGGCCGTGCATGGAGAAGAAATTTTTCATGCGGCAGCATCGGGCGGTGTTGATCTTGGCTTTGAGGCCAGTGTCGGCGGAGGGATTCCAATTATTAAAGCGTTGACGGAGGGCTTAGTTGCCAACGACGTGACATCGATGTTCGGAATTATGAATGGGACATCGAATTATATTTTGACGCGAATGACCGAAGATGGCAACAGTTTTGAAACTGTGCTTCAGCAGGCGAGAGACGAAGGGTATGCCGAAGCGGATCCGACGTTTGATGTCGAAGGCGTTGATGCTGCGCATAAACTGGCTATCCTGGTCAATCTGGCGTTCGGAACAACAGTCAATATTAAAGACATCCATACTGAAGGGATATCGCGTCTTTCAACGGTGGATTTTGAGTTTGCGCGAGAGTTTGGCTATACCATTAAATTGTTAAGTATTGCGAAGTGCGTAGATCATGAAATTGAAGCGCGGGTCCATCCGACGCTCGTTCCGTCTACATCGCCTATGGCTCAGGTTGGCGGGGTCTATAACGCCATACATATCGTGGGAGATGCCGTCGGCGATGTCGTGTTATATGGACAAGGGGCTGGGTCGCTTGCGACGGCCAGCGCTGTGGTAAGCGATATTGTAGATATCGCACGGAACCGACTGAAGAATATTTCTGCGCGTGTGCCGGTTGCGTCGTACCACTGGGATTGCCGTGCCCCTATTCGTCTGCGTCCCATAGAAGAAATTTCGAGTATGTACTATTTACGATTTATGGTGTTGGATCAACCTGGTGTTCTCTCGCATATCTCGAGTACCTTGGGCGAACAGAATATTAGTATTTCTTCGGTGTTACAGAAGGGGCGGCAGCACGGTCAGGCCGTCCCGTTAGTTATTATGACGCATCGCTCGTCGGAGCGGGCGGTTCAAGCGGCGATTCAAACTATTACAGGCATGCCGTTTGTCTCTGAAGCACCCATGCTTCTGCGGATAGAAGGGGCAGACGCATGACGTTACGTCGTCCACTCATGGTGACTGTATGATTCCTTGGCGAGGAGTGATCGAAGAGTATCGGAAGTTTTTGCCGGTGAGCGACTCGACTCCCATTGTCTCCTTACAAGAAGGGAATACCCCGTTAGTTCAAGCGAAACGGCTGGCAGAACGTATTTGTCCAGGGAAAGAGCTATTTTTAAAAATCGAGGGGGCCAATCCAACCGGTTCGTTTAAGGACCGGGGGATGACATTGACGGTTTCCAAAACGCTTGAAAAAAAGGCGCGAGCTGTCATGTGCGCGTCAACCGGAAATACCTCGGCGTCGGCAGCGGCGTATGGGGCGAAGGCTGGCATTCCTGTCTATGTGTTAATTCCTGCGGGCAATATCGCGCTTGGTAAGCTGACGCAAGCTATCATGCATGGGGCGAAAGTTATTCAAATCGAGGGCAATTTTGATCAAGCGCTCAACATTGTGAAAGAGCTGTGTCGGAATGATGAATTTGAACTTGTGAATTCGATTAATCCATTTCGATTAGAAGGTCAAAAAACGGCGGCCATGGAGGTCTGTGATCAATTAGGAACGGCTCCAACGGTTCATGTGCTGCCTGTCGGAAATGCAGGAAATATTACGGCCTACTGGAAGGGGTACCAGGAGTATCATGCGGCCGGTCAAATCCGAAGTGTGCCGAGAATGATGGGCTTTCAGGCTGAAGGGGCGGCTCCTATCGTACGAGGACATGTGATTGAAGATCCCACCACCGTTGCGTCGGCAATCAGGATTGGAAATCCGGCAAGTTGGCAATTTGCCATAAATGCCGTTCAGGAATCAGATGGTCTGATCAATATGGTTACCGACGATGAAATACTTGAGGCCTATAGAATGGTGGCGCGAGAAGAAGGGGTCTTTTGTGAGCCAGCATCCGCGGCATCCGTTGCGGGAGTGATAAAATTGCAAGCGTCGAACGAATTGTCCGAAGGTATGACGGTGGTATGTACATTGACAGGACACGGCCTGAAAGATCCTGATGCTGCGATGAAAATTTCCGTGCAACCGTTGACGGTCCGCGCGACTCGCGAGGAGGTTGCCGCCGTACTATCTTTGTGACATGTTTGCGAGACCGTGTGGGGATACGGTGCATCAACGTTATGTGTATTCTTGATTAGAGATCTGTGATCGACAATGAAAACCGTCATTGTCCAGGGCGATGGCCTCGCGTCTCGGGCTCTTCCAGAGCTTGATGGGCAGACGCTATTGCAAGTGGCCAACACCCCGAATTTAGATGAGGTGGCGACGCAGGGTGAGTTGGGAACGTTGACACTGCCCTCTTCTCAGGGTATTTCCCTTTCAAGCGCTGTCGTTCATTTGTCGCTGCTCGGCTATGATCCTGCCAAGTATTATTCAGGTTTGGGGCCATTCGAAGCCGCAAGTTTAGAGATTGTTCTCGAACAGCATGATATGGCGTTTCTCTGTCAATTCGTGACACTAGGGGCATCAAATGGCCGTGGAGATGACAAGAAATTAGGACCATCTCTGATCTTGCATGATGAGGAAGCCGGTGGGATAGATACGGAGGATGCGAGAGAATTAATCGATGTGGCGAATGAGCAACTCGGGTCAGAAGCCATCCAATTCTATACCGGTGAGCGACATCGCCATGTCATGGTGTGGATTGGATGTCCTGGCCGCTGCCGCTGTTATAATCCACGGATAGCACGAGGTCGGACGATAGAACCATTCCTTCCATCCGGGAAGGGAGCCGATGTCCTCAAAGAACTCATGGAAGCCTCTCGCATTCTTCTCCGGCGGCACCCCGTGAACCTAGATCGTGAGCAGGAAAAGCGGAGTCCGGCTAATTGCCTCTGGTTGTGGGGGCCTGGAAAAGCCATTGAGTTGCCAAAATGGAATGAACGATGGTCGATATCAAATATGACGCTTTCACCGTCGAGTGTGCACCGGGGTGTTGCCCTGTGTGCAGGGATGAACGTGCTGAATCATTTGGACTATGGCGGCAATCAGTCTGAAGTTTTTCGTCAATATGTGCACCGGTGTTTAACGGAAATTCAAACAAAAGACTTTGTGTATGTACATGTACCGATGACCGAAATTGAAAACACACAGACGATCCACGAAACGATTACCATGATAGAAATGTTTGATGAACAAGTGATTGAACCTCTGCTTCGTTCACTTTCCGAGCGAGGCGATTGCCGTCTTGTTATTGTCGGAAGCCATGCTGCAGAAGATGCACAAGACCCATTGCGTTCCCCAACACCCTATGCCGTATTCTCCACAAGCCAGACACGGCACGCAGAGGCACGATCATCATTTGATGAACCCCATGCGGTGAAAGGTCCTGCTCGAGATGCGACGAGAATGCTTGTGCGGATGCTTGCGGCAGAGGCCTCCTAATGGCATTACTCATTCAGAAGTTCGGCGGGACTTCCGTTGGAAGTGTGGAACGAATCCATGCCGTTGCGAAGCTCATTGAACGGACGGTTCAAGCGGGGCATCAGCTCGTTGTTGTGCTTTCGGCAATGAGCGGGGAAACCGATCGGCTTTTGCGATTAGCACGCGATATCTGTACGGTCCCTGACGAACGTGAATTAGACATGTTGTTGTCGTCGGGCGAACGAGTCACGATTTCGTTAATGGCAATGACGCTGAGGGAGCGGGGGATTTCAGCTCAATCGTTTACCGGTCGACAAGTCGGAATTGTCACCAACGATTCTCATACAAAGGCGAGAATCTCCCGTGTTGCTGCCGACCGGGTAAAAACGGCTTTAGCCAATGGGATCGTTCCCATTGTGGCAGGTTTTCAAGGCATCAATGAGTCCTCGGATGTCACGACGCTTGGCCGAGGCGGATCGGACTTGACGGCCGTCGCGCTGGCCGCGGCTTTACAAGCCGATCGATGCGTGATTTATACCGATGTTGACGGAGTCTATACCGCTGATCCCAATGTCGTCCCCAATGCCAGAAGGCTTCGCGTACTTTCCTACGAGGAAATGTTAGAATTAGCCAGCTTAGGGGCAAAAGTCTTGCAGGCCAGGTCTGTGGAGTTTGCCGCCAGACATCATGTACCGTTAGAGGTCAAATCGAGTTTTACTGAAGGGCAGGGAACGCTTGTGACACAAGAACATGCCGATATGGAACGGGTACTCGTTTCCGGTGTTGCCGGAGACTTGAATCAAGCCAAATTGACGGTTGTGGGTGTGCCGGATAGTCCGGGGATTGCTGCTCAAGTATTCGGGGCTGTGGCTGAGGCGGGCTTGAATGTCGATATGATCATTCAAAACATCAGTCAAGATGCCTTGACCGATATTTCGTTTACCGTCCCGCGAGCGGAACTTCCTCAAGCGCTGATATTGGTCGAAAAAGTCGCGGCGGCGATCAATGCTCGCGAGGTCGAAGTCAAAGAGGACATTGCCAAGGTTTCACTTGTTGGCGTGGGCATGCGATCGCATTCAGGGATTGCCGCTCGAATGTTTCAAGCCCTTTCCCGTGAAGGGATAAATATCATGATGATCAGTACCTCTGAAATTAAGGTGTCCTGTGTTGTGGAAGAAAAGTATTTAGAATTGTCGTTACGATCGTTGCATAATGAATTTGAGTTAGATAAAGATCCATCCGTTTCCGCATGACGATAAACTTGTGCGCGTTGAACAACGCGATTGAAGATATTGACAATGAATGATCATTCCTCCGTGAGACCAGCATTAGAAATTTACGATACCACGTTACGGGATGGATCCCAGGCGGAAGATGTCAGCTTCTCCGTCGAGGATAAAATCCACATCGCGTTAAAGCTTGATGAGTTGGGCATTCATTACATCGAAGGAGGGTGGCCTGGAGCCAATCCCAAAGATATCGAGTTTTTTCGGGTGATCAAAACCACCCCATTAACCCACGCTGTCGTTGTCGCATTTGGGTCCACACGAAAGGCGGATAATGCGGTCCAGCACGATCCCAATCTCCAGGCTTTGTTGTCGGCTGAGACCGAGACGGTGACGCTGTTTGGAAAAAGTTGGACCTTACATGTGACGGAAGCGTTAGGGACGTCATTGAAAAAAAATGTTGAACTGATCGGGGATTCCATCGCATATCTCTGCGACCAACGGCGTCGCGTGTTCTACGATGCCGAGCATTTTTTTGATGGATATAAAACCGATGCCGACTATGCGATGCAGACCCTGAGAAAAGCCGCAGAAGCTGGAGCCGAACGTATAATCTTATGCGATACGAATGGCGGATCGATGCCGTGGGAAATTAAGACGATTTTTGAACAGGTCCAGGCTGAGTGCACCGTTCCCCTCGGCATTCATGCCCATAATGATGCGGAAATGGGTGTTGCTAATTCACTGGTGGCGGTCAATGCCGGTGCACGGCAAGTTCAAGGAACGATGAATGGAATTGGAGAGCGGTGCGGGAATGCGAATCTGTGCTCGATTATTGCCAACCTCGAATTGAAAATGCAAACACCGGTATTAGGGGAAGGACGGTTGGCTCAACTTCGAAGCGTCGCCCTGTATGTCTCGGATATGGCGAACCTCTTGCCGAATAAACGTCAACCATACATTGGCGATACGGCGTTTGCCCACAAGGGGGGGGTCCATATTCATGCCGTGCAAAAGAACCCAGTCACCTATGAGCATGTTCGTCCAGAAGACATTGGCAACCACCGGCGGGTCTTGATTTCCGATAATAGCGGAAGAAGTGCCGTGCTTGGAAAAATTGAAACCTTAGGGTTGAGTTTGCCGAAGGAGCATGCGCATGTGGAAACCCTGTTGTCTTCATTGAAGGCTCGAGAGTATGAAGGTTATCAGTTTGAAGGAGCCGAGGGGTCATTTGAGTTGATGGTCAAAAAGGCTCTGGGTGACCATACACCGTTTTTTGAATTATTAGGCTGCCGGGTGATCATTGAAAAACGGCAAGCGAATGAGCAACCGGTCATGTCTGAAGCGACAATTATGGTCAAAGTGGGGGAGGTAGTCGAGCATACTGCTGCAATTGGGGATGGTCCGGTCAATGCGTTGGATAATGCCCTACGAAAAGCCCTTGAGAAATTCTATCCACAATTACAGGATGTGAAGCTTTTGGATTACAAAGTCCGGGTGTTATCCGGCAGTCAAGGGACAGGCTCTCGAGTTCGGGTGTTAATCGAGTCTGGAGATCATAAGGGAAAATGGTCAACGGTTGGGGTGTCCGAGAATATTATTGAAGCGAGTTGGCAAGCATTAGTTGATGGAATTGAGTATAAGTTGTTACAGGAGGAACGGCCCCCCATGTAGTCTCACTGAGAAACGATGGGCTGAACAAGGATAAGTTGTTGTAATTCCTTGACATTTCATGTAATCGCCTGTACGTTTAAAAAATGCCTCTCAGTAATCATTGAGGCAAGCCAATGCGAATATCCATCGTCAATCGGGGGTTGAGGGGGATTATGAGAAAGGCTGATGTTGCCAACATCATTTGTGAAAAGGTGGGGCTTTCAAAAACAGAAGCGATGGACCGAGTTGAGGATGTGTTGAACATTCTCAAGGAAAGTCTCAAAAAAGGTGAAGCCATCAAGATAGCAGGATTTGGTAACTTTATTGTACGAAGTAAGGGTGAACGAAAAGGAAGAAATCCAAGAACGGGTGAAGAAATTGCCATCACTCCAAGGCGGGTTGTCACGTTTCGCCCAAGCCAGCTATTTAAGAAGCATGTAAACTCATAAGATTGCGAGAGGCCTGTATGGCCCTTCGGTGATAGTGCTGATGAGGGTGGAGACGAAGCAAGCCGGAAAGACGTGTTATAAGATTGGTGAAGTCGCCGATATTACTAAGCTTCCGGCGTACGTCTTACGCTTTTGGGAATCTGAATTTAGCTTTCTTCGTCCCAAAAAGAGTCAAGGCCGTCATCGGGTCTATTCCCAGGCTGATATTGAAACGGTTATCGAAATTAAGCGAATGCTCTATGAAGAAGGCTATACCATTGCCGGGTTGAAACGGTATTGGTATCGTCGGAAGCGTATGTCATCGAATGTCTCACGTGTCAGCGGGGATCGAGTCAAGAAAGCCAAAACAGAGTTAAAGAATATCCTAAAGATGCTTGACGAGCGATAGCGTCTGTGTGTCGGTTGGGCGATATCACAGAGAATGTGGATTTTGCTTACAGTGAACAGACGAGTGGTAGGTCTATTCGTTAGAGCCGGTTCATACAGTACATGTTTACCGTCGGGGCGTGGCGCAGCCCGGTAGCGCACTCGCTTGGGGTGCGAGAGGTCGGCCGTTCAAATCGGCTCGCCCCGACCAGCTCTTCTCCCGTGCCAAGGTGTAGAGACTTTCATCATGAACGGATGCAACGTTACCAACAGACAGGGAAACTACGCTTGGATGTCATCTTCAATAAGATCTTCGCTTTCCGGCATGCCATAGGCCACAAATTTTGCATATGACAAGTAAATTCCACTGCTGTCCCGCATGGCTTTGGTTCCGGCCTTCATTCTTTCCAGTTTCGCGCTATCTGATCCACCGGTCTCGTGTAACTTGCTGACATATTCATTGAGAACGTCATTATAGGCTGCCATGGCTTTTTCAACGTTCAAATAGGCTTGCATAATTTGTTCGGTCATTACAGGTGTTCCTCCATCATTGTTGTATGAGCAAGACTCTCACCTTACATGAGCGTCAAATTTGCGGTCAACTTATCGCCATTGCAATTAAAATTGAACTTGTTCTATAGCCGATTCTAATTAACTTCCGTACCCCTGACGCATTTGATATTGGGTAGAAAATCCTCATAGTTCAACTGGAACGTATGTGGATTCGCTATAGTGTCTGCAGATATTGAGAATATGTGAAAGCGACGTGGTTTGACCGTCTTTCTTCAGATTCAGTAAAATGCCCACGCTTTACCTACGTACATGAACTGGGTTGTATACTGGTTCAGTGAACGTACGAAGAGTCCGTGCACACTTACCCTTAGTATCCCTCTCCTGTTTCATCAGATATGTCGGGTGTGTTTGACCGGGGCATCTGTGTGAGCCATGTGCGAATGGGGCAAGTGCTTCTTTTATCAAGAGAGTTTGTGATATCGCACTCGATCCTCCTATGATCTCTGATTCGCTCCCATGGATTTCGGTCGTCATCCCTATGAAGGATGAGCGAGACAATATTACGCCTCTCTCGAATCAGTTGCTTGCATTTTTGTCTAGTCGAGAAGAAACCATCCGTTCGCCTTTTGAAATTGTGTTTGTAGACGACGGCAGTACGGATGGGAGTGATCATGTGTTTCAAGACCTGGTTCATGAGCACCCGGAAATTCGTGTCATTCGGTTGGATCGAAATTATGGGCAAACCGCTGCGTTTGATGCAGGATTTCGGCATGCTACTGGCGCGTTGATTGTCACATTAGATGGAGATCTTCAGTATGATCCTGCGGATATAGGGAAACTTCTCCCACTTGCCAGTCAGTTCGACGTTGTCTGTGGACGACGTCAACGGCGACATGACAATCTGATTCGACGGTGGTCCTCCCGTTTGGCCAACGGCGTACGCAACGCGGTTGTCCATGACGGCATTCATGATACGGGATGCTCCCTCAAGGTGTTTCAGCGTTCGGTTCTCGATCGAATTCCTTTGTTTCAGGGGATGCATCGCTTCTTTCCAGCGTTAGCGCAAATGTATGGATTCTCTGTGACGGAAATACCCGTTCAACATTTTCCTCGGGTGCATGGACTCTCAAAATATGGTGTGGGTAATCGACTGTTTGCTAGCTTGTATGATCTCTTTGCCGTACGGTGGATGCAGAGTCGGTGCTTACACTACCATATTCTCGAGGAGCAACGTGGGGCGAACCTTCTTGCCCCGCGGCCAGCAAAGAATTCGTCGAACGACAACGCCTAATTCCTCTCTCTCGTCAGTCTAGAAATCGAGCTGTTCATTAAGAAATTCTATCTTCCCACGGTGAAACTATGACAATGATTGATGGGCTTTGGCTTGCAATTGAGGCGTACTTTTCAAGTATGACTGGTGAGCAAATCGCGTGGAAATGCGTTGGGCTCTTAGGGGTCCTGCTGTTTTTTTCGCGATGGATTATCCAATGGATTGCGTCTGAGCGCCGAGCGCAGAGCCATATGCCTCTCTTGTTTTGGTATTTGAGTTTTGCTGGCGCAGTGATGACCTTGGCGTATGTCCTGTATCTTGGAGACGAAATCCTTATACTCGGTAATAGTGCGAATAGTTTTGTCTATGCCAGAAATCTCATGCTGATTTATCAAGGTCGGAAGCAGACTTCACATGGATAATATGTCTGTAGCGGCATCTCACCACCCCCAGGGTTTCTCTCTCTGGCATTTTTTAGCCATTTTCGCCCTGGCCAGTCTCTTGCTGTTCGTGAATCTCGGGGGTCTGGGACTGACCGACCGGGACGAAGGAAGCAATGCCGAAGCCGCGCGGGAAATGCTGGAAACCGGAGATTGGGTCTCGCCCACCCTCAATTATGAACCACGATTTGCGAAACCGGCTTTTGTGTATTGGATTATCAGTGCGTCTTATGCCGTGTTTGGAGTCAGTGAATTTTCAGCCAGGCTGCCGTCTGCTCTCTTTGGAGTCGGGCTGATTCTCTTGCAGTATAGTTTTCTTGCGAACGTGTGCGGAGCGCGAATTGCCCTCTTGGGTGCACTTATGCTGTTGTTGAACCTTGAAATGATTGGCGTCTGTCGAATGGTACTCACCGATCCGGAATTGGTATTTTTTACGACGTTCGCCGGGTATAGCTTTTGGCTCGGCATGGAATCGGCTTACTCGAAGCGGTGGATATTCTTAGGGCTCTATGTGGGAATGGCCTGTGCGATGTTGGCGAAGGGGCCGGTGGGTATTCTCATTTCCCTGTTAGGAATTATTCCGTACCTCAGTCTCACGAAGCAATGGAAGCCCTTTTGGGAAAAAGGCTATCCACTCCTCGGGTTATGCCTTGTGGGATTGCTGTCGGTTCCATGGTATACGGTCATGTTCACCATTCATGGAGAGGCATATCTGGCTGCGGCGCAAGCGAACACGACAGGACGTTTTGCCAATCCCATGGAAGGGCATGGTGGGACGATCCTGTTCTATATTCCTGTGCTATTCGTGGGGTTTTTCCCATGGAGTGCGTTTCTTCCCATCTCCCTCTCTCACACGCTGAAGGGGATGACATCGTTTCGAATGATGACAATTGACGGAACGCCGGATCAACGACTCGCGGTATTTTCGGCATTGTGGATCGTGGGGCTGTTGATCTTTTTCACGCTCTCCGCGACACGATTGCCTCACTATATTTTCCCGCTGTTTCCGGTAGCCGCCATCCTTGTTGCGCTCTATTGGGACCGGTGTTTGAGAGAGGAGTCACCGCTGGGGTTGACGGCGTCAAAAAGATTTCTGCTCACAATTGGCTATACGCTAGGCTTAGCCTTAGCGGCTGCTCCAGCCGTGTACACACTATTCCTTGATACGATTACCAAAGAATTTCCTGCGGCAAGTCACATGGAGGTTCAAGCAATTCCCGTCCTGCTGGGTTTTCTTGTGATCCTCGGAACCATGGGGCTTCGCTATCTCCTTGCGTCGAAAGAGACGCGTCTCTATGGATTTGGCGTAGCGGGAGGTATGATGGTGGTGTTTGTGTTGGTGGTTGTGGTGTTTGCGCTTCCGAAGTTTCACACGTATTTTATTGCTCCTCCGCAACAATTAGCGACCATCGCCGGGTTGAATTTAACGCAAGAGGATCGCTTGATTCAGTTCGGCCGAAAACGTCCGTCGCTCACGTTCTATTCGCAGAGAAAAGTCTATCAGATCAATCCTGGTGAAGATCATAAGTTTACCCCCCATCAGGATGCGCCCGGTCGAACAATGATCGTGTTGCAGTCACACCTTCGTCCGCAATTACCCGAATCGTTCTCAGACTATACCGTGATGCTTGAACGAAAGGGATTTTCACTGCTGGTGAATCGATCATTACTGGAGCCATAAGTCTTTAATCGCGTGGTTGGAGTGTCGATGATGCTTCACGAAGTACTGTGAGTCTTGAATGATCAAGGACCTTGCTCAGAGGGTTGTGATACGGCTTTCCTTTGGCTGTTCCTGGCCATGAGCCTCAATTGGTCAGGCCGTTTACGGTACGCAAGGCTCTTGTCTCTTGGGAGACTATGAGATATGCTTCATGTAATCGAGATGATAGGAAACGAGGTTGCTTACAATTTATATCGTGTACTTGGAATTATTTTTCAAATAATGTTTCACGAATCATACAACGTTTTTGGTGCCCCATCACGTTAGAATATGACTCCAGTTGGAGTCGATTTTCTCACCAAATAGCCTTCCTCCACGTTGTGTATCCGAATCATGTGCTTGTCTGCTTGATAGCTCAGCTACAAGAGGAATGTCGCTGAAATTACGAGCGGTCAGAATATACGGAGACTTTAGATCATGGCATCCAGTAAAAAAAGAGCGGCGCAAGGCGGGAAGACCGAATTCATACGGATGGTCCGCTACAAGAGTGAAAACCAGGTTGGTGTCCTGGCGCAGTTTGTCTCGGCCATTTCGGAACAGGGAGGAAGCATCGGCGATGTGAAGACTCGCAAGCTTGGTAAGTTTTATATCTGGCGAGACGTTACGATTATTGCCAATGACCGAGAGCACTTTGCCAAAATTCTCAAAGCCATTCGTGTATTAGAAAAAACCAAGGTTGAGCAGATTGTCGATGAAGTGCTCGAACGGCACTTAGGTGGAAAAATTAAGATGGAGTTGAATCACCGAATTGAGACCATTAACGATATGCGGGCGATTTATACTCCAGGTGTCGCTGATGTCTGCAAGATTATCCAGAAAGATCCAAGCGAAGCGTACAATTACACGTGGGTGCATCATACGGTTGCACTCTTGACCAACGGGAGTCGAACGTTAGGGTTGGGAAACATTGGCCCGTTGGCGGCGATGCCCGTGATGGAAGGAAAAGCGGCATTATTTAGAAAGTTCACTGGCTATAACATGGTCCCGGTTCCGATTGATACGACCAACTCTCAAGAATTTATCGATACCGCGATACGATTGTCGCCGGGATTCGGAGCGATTCACTTAGAAGATATTTCGGCTCCGGAATGTTTTGAAATCGAGACCGAGCTGGTCAAACGTCTCAGTATTCCCGTTATGCATGATGACCAATACGGAACGGCTGTCGTTTGCTTGGCGGCTGTGATCAACGCGTGCCGCATCGTCAAGGGTGATCTTGAGAAGGTTCGGATTGGCCAAATCGGGCTTGGTGCAGCCGGAAGCGCCATTGCCCGTTTAATTATGGCCTATACGAACCGGACGATTTGGTGCTGCGATAAAAACCCTTCGGCGGTCGAACGTCTGGAAGTCTTTCGTCAGAACAGTGCCACGCTGGAGCAAGTCATGGAACGCTGCGATGTCGTGATTTCAACGACAGGGGTGAAGGGATTGATTTCACCCGCCTTGGTGAAAAAACAACAAATTATCTTGGCTCTGAGCAACCCTATTCCCGAAATTACTGAGGAAGAAGCCATGAAAGCTGGAGCCGCGTTCTATTCCGATGGACGGTACGTGAATAACCTCTTGGCCTATCCGGGAATTTTTAAAGGAGCCCTGGAAACACGAGCCAGGAAAATAAATGATCCGATGCTTCTTGGGGCCGTTCAGGCTATCGTGGACGCGACGCCACAAGGGGAAATTGTGCCAAGTCCATTGGATCCTACCGTTCATGTGGCTGTGACCAAGGCGGTGGCGAAAGCGGCGATGACAAGTGGTGTCGCACAAAAATACTTTGAAGATGAATACTTTGATGTTGAGGAAAAATCGTAGAAACATACCCTCACGTTCATATCCATAGGATGAACATCCTGTCTACGCTGTTCTGGTCTGTCAAAAATCGTAGGTGAAAAGCCTTATGGCTCTTCATGATATCAATGGCAGCACACCTCGTAATTGACTGATTCCTCCTACAACGAACACGATTCCCAATCCCAGTAGCACTTCGGTCGTGAGTATGGTGATTGTTTGTCCTGAGTCTTCGGCTTGACGATGCTCTGTCACCGTATGAAATTGATGCCTGCGCACGACCCACCACGACACGCCAGATAAGGCGGCCAATGTGGTGATGAAGAAGGAACCTGAACAGACGGCTAGCCCTAAGGCCATGAATAACGAACTTGTGGTGAGCATGGCCTGTCTGCGTGTAGCGGAGTTCTGTGTTGAGAGGCGTGTTCGGAGTCGAATTCCATAGCCGATGGCTGTGACAAGGATACCTCCGCCAAGGATGATGTCATATAAAATTTCCATGTCAGGTTTTTGGACGGCAATCCATAGTACGCCTAGTCCCCCCACAAAAAATGGCAGGCCCTGTGCGAGGGATTCGATGAGCGAGGTGCGCCAACTTCGAATGGGTCGTGCCAGGATATAGCCAATAATATATCCTAGGAACGCGCCAACACATGCGTCGGATGGAAAGTGGGAGCCCTTCATAATGCGGCTGAGTGCCACAAATGCTGCGCTTCCATACAGTATCCACGCAAATCGTGGGAAATGTCTTGCGAACACAGCGGCAACGGCGAATGACGCGGACGAATGCCCGGACGGGAATGCATCCAGTCCACTTTGGAATGAGGGGCCAATTTGCCAGTGCTCTTGATGGGCAAGCCGTGGTCGTGGACGTCCAATGGAATGTTTGATGATTTGTGTGATGAGTCCGGAGATGCCGTGGGCTACAAGTGTCTGGACGCCGATCTGTTGCAGCCGATGGGATTTCCAGACATAACCCGCAAGAAGAATGAGCAGGGAGATGATAATTAAGGTTGACCCGTGCCCAAGTTGATTTCCAATGTGACCGAGGCGTTCTATGGTGTGATTGTGCGTTGCACGAATGAACTGAATGATAGGGAAGTCGATGTGTGAGAGCGCGCCGACCCCTCCCACAACTACGATGGATGCGACGATGCACACCACAGTGGAGATATAGGGGGGGAATTGTGGTGGAACGGAAGCAGAGGAATTGTCGTCAAAAAAAGAATAAAGAAATGATGTATTCACTCCAACTCAGTATAAAAGGCTAACAGGGGCCCATGGAGCTTACGGAACCCAATCAGCAAGGAACACATTGAATTCACGTGGGGTTACGGCATTTCTATCAGACACCCAGACGACTTTCGATCCATCCGGAGAAAACATGGGAAAGCTATTGAAATGACCCTGAGTCGTGATTTGTTCTAACTGTTCACCTTGGTCGTTAATCGAGTAAAGGTGGAAGGCTGGCCGGCCCTTACCTTCAGATTGTGATGAAACGTTTGATGAGAAGATAATATGTTTGCCATCTGGATGAAAGAATGGCGCAAAATTTGAGGCGCCATTCCTCGTAATCGCATGTTGATTCGAGCCGTCGGCGTTCATAATGAAGATCTCAAGGTTCGAGGGTTCAACCATATTTTTCGCAAGGAGGTCTTGATACGCTTTGATGGCTTCGGCTGTGTCAGGATGGCTTGCACGATACACGATGCGAGTGCTGTCAGGTGAAAAGAACGCTCCACCATCATACCCGATTTGCCGAGTGAGTCTCTTGATGTTGGTCCCGTTGATTTCCATGCTATAGATATCGAGGTCGCCTTCTCGCACGGAGGTAAACACGATCGTGCGTCCGTCGGGAGATACCGTGGCCTCGGCATCGTACCCCGGCGTTGCCGTGAGCCGTTGCAGATCCTTGCCGCTCACATGCGCCGAAAAAATATCATAGTCGTCTAACGCCCATCGATAGTGTTTCGTTCGTTTGATGGCCGGCGGGCATTGTGGGGAGCGCATATGGGTCGAGGAAAACAGGACTCGGCGATCACCCGGGAAGTAGTATCCGCATGTGGTTCCGCCATACCCTGTACTCACACGTCGTTGATTCTTTCCCTCTAAATCCATCGTATAGATTTGATAGCAGGGCAGAGGGGATTTTTGGTACGGATCGTGTGTGGATTGGAAGACCAGGTTATCTCCATCAAACGAAAAGTAAGCTTCGGCATTTTTGCCGATTGTTGTGAGTTGCCTGATATTTTTGAGGTGTGGTTCGGCTGATGGCGAGGGTTCATCTTTTGCCTCCGCAAGGGGAAGGGATGAAGCCATAATCAGGACAATCATGAGGTAACCGTAACATACCGAGGGAAGACTGAGAGTTCGAAAGACGTTCACTGGATACTCCTTATGCGGCATTCACATTCAATAAGATATCGAGGTTGTTGCTTGGAGGATCGAAGAGGCCTCGAGAGATCACATTCCCCTGTTGAAAGATGAGATAGCTATCCCATCCATAAAAAAATAGAAGCCGGGCTACCTGTGAAATCGCCGTCGAGGAGAATCCATGAAAATAACTCACCACATGGTCCGGGTTCGTTGGATTGGGGCATGATACGAGCCACGCGATATCAGGTCCGTTAAATTTTTCCCCTTGTATGGAAATCCAGTTTTCGCCGGTTTGGACAGCATCTCCACACCCTGCAAACCCCTGTTGTACGAGGTCACTTGTGAGTGGATAGCCGACTATCAGGAGCGATCTGTCCTGAATCGTCTTCTGAGTATCCGTCTCAAGTCTATTGGGGGAATGTTGGGATCGTAGGCGAACAAGGGCTGGCTGATAGGCTTCTTGAATTGCTGGCGGGCTGGTAGTATCAACCGCGATCGAATGGGATTGATCGGTTACCCAGGTATTGAGCATGGGTGGTAATTGCGCGCGAGGAATTCGCCGCAAGACCATAAAGTCTGGATCGATCACGAGTCGCGTCGGTTGAGATGGAGCGGAGAGAATTACGGTTTGTGTCCCATTCGTCATCGTGATCACGGTGTCAAATATCGTTCCATCGGCAAGATAGAGCACTGCGGGAAGCCGAAGTCGATACACGGGTTGCAGTTGAGCCATGGTGACATTCACGAGAAATTGTCCGGGATATTCAGGATCTGCCTGGACTGTTGTTTCTTCAATGCGTACAGAAGGGGAGCCTGCACGCTCTACCCATTGCTCAAAAAACCAGCTCAAGTCTTTGCCTGTGATGCCGCTGAAAATTTCTTGAATGGTATTCCAGTCGGCATGCTTCCCGGTCCATTCCTTAACCAGGGTGCGGATGCCTGTGAAAAAGTGTCCGTCTCCGATTTCCTGGCGTAACATATGAAACACCATGGCGGTTTTTTGATAACCAATGGCATTGTCGATGCGGGATTCTTTGTGATGGAAATGTCTGACCGCATATTCCTGCGCTGTTGTGCCATATAAATTATATTCGAACAACATCTGTTGCCGTTTCTTGATTGCGGTCTCTTCCGAGGCATAGACCTCTTCATAATAATAGTTTGAAAGATAGGTTGTCAGGCCCTCAACCCAGTTTCCGTCTGAGAAATGATTGAGGATGGAATTGCCAAACCATGAATGCACAATCTCATGGCCCAGCGAGTAGGGTTGCGTGTACCCGCGCTTGATAATTCGATTGCCGAGTAGCGTATAAGATGGAAGTCCGATGCCTGCCGGGAAAAAGTTTTCGACCACGGCGAACTTCGAAAACGGATAGGGTCCCAATAGTTTTGTATACATTTCAAGGTATTGTATCGTGGACTCCAGATACTGGTCGGCTAATTCTGCATCTTCAGGAAATAAGTATGTGGCGATCGTAATGCCTTTCCACACCTTTTCGTGTTTGACGAAGTGATTGGCAACTAGGGTCAGCGCTTCGCTTTTATTGGTGATATTCCATGTCGACGTTGTTTCGTCTTCAGTTACTGTATGAGAGACTTCTTTGCCTTGAGTGACCGTTTCCCATCCAGAGGGGACTGTGGATGTGACTTGAAAGGTCGCTAAGGTATGAGGGATCGTTAGATACCATTGAGTTTCCGAGGTGAGGTAGACGCCTTCGGGGCCAATATACCCGGTGGTTTCATCAGGTTTGGTAAAGCGAAGACCTGGTGCCCCTTTCGGGTGGTCGTCGATCATGCCATGGTAGCGGACCTTGATCGTGTGGGAAGAGGCCTTGGCCTGAGAATCAACAAGGGCAATTTGCAGGCGATGTTCTAAATCTTCAGAGGGAGAATGTGGTTGTTTTATAATTTCTTGAAGTTGAATGACGGAATCATTGAGCTGAATTTCATCTATGACCAAGTTGTTATTTAAGGTTAGTTCAAGTGTGTCAGGGAAACTCGTTGCATCAGGGAAGGTGATCGTATCTTCAATGGTCAGGCTGTGATTGGTTGGCTCAAGTGCCATGGTGAGATTGTGATGTGGGGTTAGGGGGTGAACGCTTCCCCAGGTCACGTCGACAGAAGCGAGGTTGAGACAACACACAATAAAGAGGAGCATCATCGGCATGAGAGGCCATGGAGGTGTGAGTGATACATGGAGACTGTGACTGTCAATGCATGAACGTATGACTACATGCTGTTCCTCACTCGAATGTGGCACCGATTATCCCTCGACCTGTAACAAGGCATTAACAAATTCTTGGGCGTGAAAGTTTTGTAGATCGTCTTCTCCTTCCCCCACACCGATCAGTCGAATCGGGATCTTGAGTTCCTCCGCAATGGCGACGACGACGCCACCTCGGGCCGTTCCGTCGAGTTTGGTGAGGGCGAGGCCCGTGACGCCAAGTGATTCATGAAACTGTTTAGCCTGAGCAATGGTGTTTTGTCCCAAGGTTCCGTCCAACGTAAGGAGCACTTCATGAGGGGCACCCGGGAGCTCGCGTGTGATCACACGTTTCATCTTTTCCAACTCTTGCATGAGATTGACTTTGGTATGAAGCCGCCCAGCTGTGTCGATTAACACGACGTCGCTTTTTCGAGCCTTGGCTGCGACGATTCCATCGAAGACGACGGCGGCCGGGTCTGCCCCTTGCTGATGGCGAATGACGTCAACGCCAATGCGATTTCCCCACGTGACGAGTTGTTCGGTTGCGGCTGCGCGAAAGGTGTCGGCGGCAACAAATAACGGTTGTAATCCGGATTGTTGTAATCGTTTCCCTAGTTTGGCAATTGTCGTGGTTTTGCCGACTCCGTTGATCCCAATCGCAAGCAGCACATAGGGGCGTGGCCCCTGTTGAATGACTGACTCCAGTAAGGGAGATTGAATGGGTTCAAAAATTTTCAGCAATGTTTCTTTAAATGGAGAGAGCGGGTCCTCGGAGTCAGTCGTCACCCCTTCTGTTCGGATCTGTTCCATAAGACGTTCGACGACGCGAACGCCTACGTCGGCTCCGAGTAAGGCCTCCTCGACTTCTTCCAGAACGGCGGGGTCGGGGCCAGAACCAATCAGACGTTGTAAGGATCCCTGAACACTCTTGCGGGTTTTCGTTAATCCATCTTGTAAGCGTTGCAACCATCCCATAGTGAGTCAGCCGTATTGTCGTTCAGTGATATGCCAAGTGTTTTATTGGTTTACTGAAAAGTCCCATTACCGGAGATGCCGTTTTTTTTTCAAGATTTTCGGTATCGGGTGCAGTGCCGTCAGAATGGTCTGTTCTTTCCGTTTCATGCGTCTGGCTTCCAGTGCTCCACGCTCATGATCGTAGCCGACGAGATGCAGAATGCCATGGATGAGGAGTTGTAGCAACTCTCGATCAATGGAGTGCCCATAGGCTGCAGCTTGACGCTTGGCTGTTGGTATGGAGATCACGACATCCCCGAGTAATGCCGTGCGAGGACCGGGTCCTTCCCATAAAGGGAACGCCAGTACGTCGGTCGGTCGGTTCTGATGCCGATACCGCCGGTTTAACGTTTGCATGCGAGTGTTCCCTACGAGCTCAAGACTCAGTTCAGAGTCCGGGACGCCGGCTTTGGCTAGCACGTCCTGCGCAAGAGTCCGAAGGGCGTGTTCGTTGATCCGTGTGTGGCGAAGCCGGGAGCGGAGGAGTACGGACATCAGTCCGGTCTATTTCTCGGTAGAGCCCACATCAAAAACGGCCGTGCTTTCTTGGCGTGCAGCAGATGGGTATCATCGGGATTCCTGTGTGTGTGAGGTTTTCTGTCCATATTGATCGTAGGCTTTAATAATGGCTCGTACTAAAGCATGCCGGACCACATCGCGTTCTGTAAAATGAATAAATTTAATATCTTCAATGTCATGCAGGATTTCGGCGATTTGCACAAGGCCGGATGTCTGGGTTGGTGGCAGGTCGACTTGGGTAATGTCGCCGGTCACAATGGCTTTGGACTGAGTCCCCAATCGTGTTAAGAACATTTTCATCTGTTCCGCCGTGGCATTTTGCGATTCATCGAGAATCACAAATGCATCGTTCAGCGTTCGTCCCCGCATGAATGCTAACGGAGCAATCTCGATTTCCCCACGTTCGACTAACCGGTTGGCGCGTTCAATATCCATCATGCTGTACAGTGCATCGTACAGTGGGCGAAGATATGGATGGACTTTGGCAATCATGTCACCGGGGAGAAAACCCAGCCGTTCTCCAGCCTCGACAGCCGGTCGTGCGAGGACGATTCGACTGACTTCGCGTTTGTTAAACGCGGCTAATGCCATGGCCATGGCCAGAAAGGTTTTGCCCGTGCCGGCTGGGCCAATGGCAATGACCAAGTCATACTGTTGAATGGCTTCAATATAGGCTTGCTGAGCCGGGGACTTCGGTACAATACCACCCTTTTTCAGGCTGGCGGTGCTTGGCGATGGATCAAGTGTGAATTTTTTGAGCGGACGGTCAAGTTCCGTTTCGGTGGAACGAAGCGCACGAGTGATATCGTCGGGTTTCAATTCATAGTAGTCGCGTGTCCAATCGCCTAATTCATGCAAGATGCGTTCTGCTCGCAGCACCGCATCGGGCTGGCCCTGTAATGTAATTTCATCACCCCGGGCCGTCATATCGACATTGAGTTCGCCTTCAATCATACGGAGATGCAAGTCATGGGGGCCAAACAGGTTGGCGAGATCGACTCCTTCTTTGAGCTTCAGTTTTTTCACGTAGTGCGTCGACGCAATGTTCCTTTCCGGCAAATCCAGAGTAAGAAGTCTAGCAGAGGGAATGAGGTGAGACAAGATTGTGTCTATTGCCGAATTGAGATATTCCGCCGCACATCGTGGGTATCTGAATGAACGTACAAGGGGTATTTGAATGAATAGCATGGAGGGGGCAAACGGGAACGCCAGTGCCTGAGCCCAGGGAACGGTTGTCCGGCTATCTGCGTTTTTGACACATTGGACAGTAAAACGACCTGCGTTCGGTAACAAGACGTCGAATGGTCGTGGGGCAGCCACGGACACAGGGGCGCCCGGTTTTTTGATAAATCACATGCTGTTTTTGGTATTGCCCTCGTGTCCCATCGGGAGCGCGAAAATCCCGAATCGAAGAACCACCGCTCCGAATGGCTTTCCGAAGAATCGTGTGCATGGAATCGTACAGCCGAGCAATTGCGGCTTTCGATAGTCGACAGCCCTGCGTGTGGGGATGAATGCGGGCATCGTACAGAATTTCATTGGCGTAAATATTCCCAATTCCCGCAAGGTTGTGTTGATTTAAGAGGAAGGCTTTCAATCGTCCACGTGTGCGATGGATGCGATCATAAAAATTTTCTTGGGAGAGTGATAAAGGGTCAACCCCGAATCGACGCTGGGTAAATTGGTGTACGTGCTCGGCGTCGAATAAATACACGCGCCCAAATCGTCTTGGATTCCAGTAGTGCAGCGTCGATTCGTGTGATGATGGGAATGTGAATGTTAGGTGGATGTGTTTGTGATAGCCGGCACTGGCTGAATGAAAGAGAAACAAGCCTGTCATGCCGAGTTCGGCAACCATATATCGTATATCTTGGTTCTTGGTACATGTGAAAATCAGACTTTTCCCTTTTCGAGTGATATCGGTAATACGCGACCCTCGATACCAATGGTGGGTGGAGAGTCCGGTTTGGATGATGTCCGATCGTCGTATGTGAAACTCGTGAATGGTGCTTCCACCAATATGTACCCGAAGTTGGTTGAGGATGACTTCAACCTCAGGAAGTTCTGGCATGGAGGGGCGAGACTTTCTGCTGAATGGGGTGCGAGGAATGAGTCATAATAGAGATTGAAGTTGGCAGGTTATGTGGATGTTTTTTGTCGTAAGAGTTTGACCTTTTCAATTGTGTGCTCGAGGCGAGGGAGCGGTGTTGTCCCTTCCCGGCGCTCCCGCACGAACTCTACGGCTTTCTCATAACTCATACCTTGCAGACAACAGAGGTACGCAATCATGACAGACACCGATCGTCCCATTCCCGCCCGGCATGCGATGAGAATTTGATGGTCTGGGAGGTGACGTTCGAGCCATGCCAGGGCAGACTCAATATCCATTGGCACGGCTTCGGTATATTCGCGAAGCGGAATTCTGCCAAGCACAACACCTTTGGGGGGAATTAACTTGCTTTCAAGGGCCGTCCAGAGCAATGCCGAGATGACTGGAGGGGGGCTGTGGGCGTCATCAATGTTCCCGATGTATAGTGAACCAAGAAGGTTGTCCATTACGATACGTCTCGCGAGTGAGGCCCTAAATATGCCGATGTTATCTTGTTTGTAGCTTGGATGAAGGGTATACGGCAAGCATGTTGACGGGTAAAGCATTCCTCATGCGTTCATGTGATGCCGGAGTCATGGGTTCGTTGAGTGGTGCAATGAGTTGCGGATGGTCGGATGGATACCTATACTATCCTTGTATACACGGCAAGTATCGGACAAGAATGTGTATGAACGCTCGTGTCTGTGCATGTTGATGAGGGAACACGAACATGATGACTGTACCGGAAGTTGAAGAACGTCTTGGCCTGGTAGAATGTGCCATTTGCAAATCCAATCGCTTTGGCATTGATAGTCGAACAGTCAACGAGGGTGATGAATGGAAAGCGATTTGTCGTGATTGTTACTATACATTCCCCGTTCATACTGATATGGAGTTTTACCTGCGGACTCAACCTGATGTCCCGTATCGCCTTCGTGATATTGCCTGCCGTTTTTGTGAACAACGTGGGGTGACACTCAATTTTCGTATCATTATGTCTGTCCGGGAGTCGATTTATTTTGTCACATGCCAACATTGTCACAAAGAATTTCCTGAGCGCTCGTCACTTGAAGCCTTTGAATAATCACCAATCACTTGTCTAAGAATCGAGACGCACTATGGACAATGAAAAAGAATCCTCACCTCCCGAGCAAAATTCCGATTCCTCAACCTCATCGTCTTCGCCTCAGAAAGACTCTAAAGGCCGTAAAGAGCTCAATGTGGTATCCGTGCCAAATGATCGGGATATGATCGCAGAAGAGATGGCCGAGCTTTTCGAAGAAGATCAAGTCACGCATCAACATGGCAACAGCGAACCCGAAGGTGACTAGGGCATTTGTAATTTGAGGCCTTGAACGGCGTGATGCCTATTAATTGAAGGAATGGCGTCAAGGGCGTTCGCCATTCGGAACTACCATACCCTATGGGCATCTGCAATCAAGACTCCAAATTACTTGAGGATATTCGTGTAAAGTGGCACATCGCTAGAGCCCTAAATAAGCACAATAATGACCGTACCCTTGGGCTCCTGTCACGAAAGCTTTTGATGGAGCAATTCATTGCTGAGCTAAATATCTGCTGAGACCATCAAGCTCTCAAAATAATTGTACGCTTCTCTAATTGCGTCCAAGTCAAGAGGAAACGAGTTTCGTTCTCCCTTTTTAGAATCCTAGCAGGAACATGCGTCTCTCCGTGGTCATGCTCCCCATTCGTGGAAGTGCCACAAGATGCTGGCCGTAGCGGGCGAGGCAGAGCCATCTAAGCGACGTGGTCAGGATTC
>BQIV01000037.1 GCA_021604005.1 Nitrospirales bacterium
CTGCCGGGGTTCGTCCCGGCGGCCGAGGCCCTTGTGTTTCGGCAAAAGGACCCAAAACCATGAACGCCCAGGCCAGGCTCATCGGATGAGCTGAACCCCGGTTGGTGGGGCGGGCTAACTCGCTGCGCTCAAACAAGCCCGCCCAGTATGAGAGGCGTTCACTCAGCAGACTGGCCTGCAGGCGTCAGGTCATATATGTTGAGAAAAAGTTAAAATACAATAGCGAAACCAAATAACTTCCAGCCGAATGTACATCATGTACACAGCGCAAAAACACACGTCATACAGACGGAAGTATATTGGAACGACTATAGGATGTAATTTTAGGATGAGAGATTGGAGGACTACGGGGAAAGGTGAAACAACCCACAGCATCGAATGGCTAGAGCATGCCGTTCATTTTTCATAAGCACCAGAACTCGATCCACACCTGGGCTAGAATATGGCCTTGACAAGTTCCTGAATGCTTCGTTGCATATCTTGATCATCAGTAATCGGTCGCGTCACAGCCGCGTCACAGGCTCGATCTGGCGCCAGACCTTGACGAATTAATGTGCCGGCGTAGATAAGCAATCGTGTACTGACTCCCTCTTCCAGACCATGACTTCTTAAATTACGAACCTTCTCGCCGAGCTTGACAAGACGCACCGCCACATCATGGTTAACGCATGCTTCATGTTCAACGATGCGGACTTCAATCTCTTTGGGTGGATGAGAAAACTCAATCGCAACAAAACGCTGCTTGGTGCTTTGCTTCAGTTCCTTTAAGACGCTTTGATAGCCGGGGTTGTACGAGATCACCAGCATAAAGTCATCGACCGCCTCAAGCACTTGCCCTTTTTTTTCAAGCGGAAGAAACCGGCGGTCATCACTGAGTGGATGTATAATGACCGTTGTATCTTTTCTGGCCTCGACGATTTCATCCAAGTAGACGATTGCGCCGTGCTTGACCCCTAACGTCAACGGCCCATCGACCCAGACCGTCTCTTCTCCCTTGAGCAAATATCTCCCAACAAGGTCCGACGCGGTCAAATCTTCATGACAGGCAACGGTAATCAACGGCCGGCCAAGCTCATGGGCCATATGTTGAACGAAACGGGTTTTGCCGCATCCAGTCGGGCCTTTCAGCATGACAGGCATTTTACTCTCAGCGGCTATTCGTAAGAGGGCTTTCTCCCCGTTCACTTCCTCATAAAACGGCTTCTCCGATACCCGATATTGCTCAATCCCTAATTCTTGGCCCTTCATACGTGTTTTCCCATCATGTCGCCAACCTTCCTGTTGTAAGATTAAACCTTGATTATACTGAGGCGCCGAGAACGAGAACAAGCACCAATTACGGGGTTGCAATAAAATTAGAGACCAGACGAACGGGATGATAGGCTCGTTTGGAACGAGCGAGACTCGTAAGACTGGAGTCATCCATCGTATTAATAAAGGGATATGACTCCATGTCTCCACAAAACTCTCGAAACAAAAATTGCGCGGCCCCAGAGAGCGTCCGGTCTACAACCTCAGCCAATATACAGAAAACGTCTGGAGATCGCTCATACCCGAACGTATACCCGCATATCGCTCCATCAACACATATAACTCTTCCTACGAGACCCAATGCGTCCGATGACTGCAAGATGCATCGATGCGCTGGCTCGGCATCTTCCAACATGTATCGCGCCAGGATGTCACTAGGCATACCGGCCTGTGCATGCTGCGCTTCTTTCTGCGCAGTCCAACGATGAAAGAGCGCCAGACATTCATCTCGATCCATCACGTCATATGGTCGATACTGTGCTCGATTTTCGCGCAAAAACCGATTACAGGCCGCCCGAGGCCGTTTATATCGATCGCCCTTCAGATCCACGAGGTCTTGACGACGATACAGATAGTCAGGATCTTTCTCTCGGAGGGTAAATCCCAATTCGTACAATCGAGGCTTCAGCTCTTCTGGCACATTTTCAATTCGTGTCACTGCCGAGCCTTTGTTGTGTGTCATCATGTATTCAATAACATGTTGGACCACGTCCTTAAACGCGCAAGAGGGGTGAAACTCTCCCTGAGGACAGGGACCCAGAGGAGGTAACGGCATGAAGAGGCCGTCGCTATATTCGGCAAACAGACACCACCATCCATCGATTTCAGTCCACGCATACGCAAACATGTCCTGCCAAATCATGTGCGGAGCAAATGCCCAGGTTGCCAGTGAAGTTGCCCCTCCTTCGCGTGTGCACGTCAATGCCTGCTCGAACCTTAAACGGTCATGTACGGTGAGCGAAGTCAACAGGGATGACACGTGTGAATTAATCCACGTCGCTAAGAGCGTGCGTGAGTTGTGGCAATGGTTGAAGAACCACAACATCAGGCTGAAACGGTGTCACAAGACGTGGGTGGGCTTTAATGCGCAAGGGCAAATCGCCATTCTCTAATTGCGCACATAACTGATACGCAGCATTCATCATCTCAGAAGGCAACGTTGGCAAGACGGGGAGACTCGACACATCCTGAAGAGGTTCATACTCACCCTCCGATGGCCACAAAAATGGGCATTTGCTATCCCAACCCAACAGAACCGACTCATGCTGCTGATCCCACATCAGCACAAAGGGGTAAATCTGACAGTCTAATGGACGCACGTCATAGATTCGGCAATGGGATGTTTCAGCATCAAAGGCAGGACACACATACCCTTCTCCAGAAGGATTCGGCACCACGTCAACCTGACACCCCTCCGCATTAGAGAAAAATTTTGAATCGACCCCACCCGTTATTGCTTGCCCTATTTCAGGTTTCGTGAAAAACGGGCGGAGAAAACTCTCGCGCTCCGGGAATCGACAACACACCTCACAACTCAAACACACCCGAGAAGGAACAATTTGTGGAATCGCAGACGTTGGCATACCCACCTTCATCACTGAGGATGTAAGGATTGCTAAGAGCCTCACATCCTAATCATCCTGTGGCCTCTTGAGCAAGAATTCCTCTTCGGCTATCCCATTACCTTGTTTGATTTGGAAGCCACATGTTACGATTATACGGAAGTCCAACATTTTTCTGGAGACGGGTTCCTTCGAACGTAATCCAAATGCCCGACACGAGCACACGAGAATACAGCCCCTCACATCTCGACTCTATACGTTGAGGGGTTCCATCATTTGAAATCCACTCAGTCAGTAAAAAAGCCTAATCTCATGACACCAACGGGAACAATTTCCCCAAGCCTCGCTATCTCTCGTACAACCGCATTACTAAACGGTTCGACTCGGCACGACATCATTCGAAAGGCCCTGATTAAAGATGGCTTGCTCCGAGAGGGTGAGACCGACTCTTGGAGGATTGCCCATTCCCCTTTTCACATTTCCTCCACCGAAGTGACGTTTTTCGAGCAGCTCGGCCACCATCTGCTGACATTCTACCGGACTCTGAATCGCCTCTATCTGGAAAGCGTCAAGGGTCAGCAACCGGCTTGGATCCATCAGTATTTTGATCAAGGCAAACCTGAGGCCCTGCTTGCCTATGCCAGAATGAACCGTTTTAAAAACTTGCTTCCTGATGTCATACGGCCAGATCTTATCCCAACAGACACTGGCATGATCATGACCGAACTAGATTCTGTTCCAGGCGGCATGGGACTTACTGGAAGCTTGGCACTCACGTATGGCGAACTGGGCGAACATATCATTGGAGGGGCCGATGGACTGTCCCAAGGCTTTGCGTCCATACTGCGTTCCCGCGCAAAAGACCCTTCACCAACAGTTGCCATCGTGGTTTCGGATGAGTCCGACTCGTATCGCACGGAAATGCAGTGGCTCACGGCTCAGTTAAAAGGCCAAGGGTTACCTGTGGCCTGTGTGCACCCGCAGGATCTTCGCTTCCGCGATGATGGGCTGTTTCTTCCTTCCCACTTTGGGGAACAGCCGGTGTCGCTTGTGTATCGTTTTTTTGAGCTCTTTGATTTACCAAATATACCGAAATTTGAACTATTGATGTATGCTGCGAAGAAAGGGTTGACGGCTGTTACCCCACCCTATAAGCCGTGGCTTGAGGAAAAATTGGCTTTTGCCTTGGTTCACCATCCAATGTTAGAACAGTATTGGAAGGCTCACGTGGCTGATGAAACGTTTCAGGTACTACAAAGACTCATGCCACATACATGGGTACTCGATCCTCAACCGATTCCGCCTATGGGAGTCATCCCAGGCTTAACATTGGGCACGCAACCGATTTCTGATTGGCGTGTGCTCGGAACGGCAAGTCAAAAAGAGCGCCAATACGTTGTGAAACCCTCTGGATTTTCTGAACTGGCCTGGGGAAGTCGGGGTGTCACTATTGGTCATGACCATTCGCAAGCTGAGTGGGCACAGACTATTGATCATGGATTGGAGTCATTTTCCACGACGCCCTACATCCTCCAAGAATTTCATAAAGGCCGACTCTACACCGTGGAGTACTATGACGAGCAACAACGCGATTGGACCACGATGACCGGTCGAGTTCGCCTTTCCCCATACTACTGCGTCGAGGGTGAAGAAGCGAAACTTGCCGGTATACTGTCTACTGTTTGTCCAAAAGATAAAAAAATTATCCATGGCATGCGTGATGCGGTCATGATGCCATGTGGGACAAGAGATAATGAAAACTGAAAAATGTCAATGGCCAAATGATGGCAATCATTCTCGGTCTTTAATTTTTCACTTTGCACTTTGCAATTTTCACTTTACCCTGTAGAGAGATTATGACGCTGTATCATGTTTCCTGGTGCCCGGAATGTATTGAAGTCACAAAGAAGCTGGAGGATCTCGCCATTTCCTACGACAGCGTGATTGTTCCAGACTTTCAACTTTCTCGAACGCAGGTACATGAAGTATCTGGACAATATTATGTTCCGGTATTAGTTGATAACGACACCGTGCTCACAGAAACGCACGACATCTTATCGTATCTTGACGACTATTCATCTGCTCAATCCCACGGAGACACATAACGATTGAGCACTCGATGAGGATTTTGCGAACCGCGATAGAGTGAGGAACTCAATATGGACGATTGGAAACGCATTCTTGCTGAGAGCATCACGAAGCCGAAGGATTTAGCCAAACATCTTGGCGTTGACCCCAAAGAAATCGAAGATGTCGTAGGCCCTTATCCCATGCGGATCACGCCGACCGTGCTCGCGACGATCAAAGAAAAGGGCGATGCTATCTGGAAGCAAGTCGTTCCTGAAGCCATAGAAATTGATGATATCGATGCTCCCGATGATCCGTTAGAGGAGGACACTGATAGTCCCGTTCCCCATTTAGTCCATCGGTATCCAGATCGCGTGCTCTTGATGGTCACGAATCAATGTCCTATTTATTGCAGGTTTTGCACAAGAAAACGACTGGTTGGAAAACCCGGCTTTTTAAAAAAGGGAGAACTGGATCAGGCCATTGCCTACCTGCGAGAACACACCGAAATACGAGATGTGATTCTCTCGGGCGGCGATCCATTACTCCTGCCAGACCACTTGATCGAACGTATATTAAAAGCCCTGAGAACGATTCCACATTTAGAGCTGATACGGTTCGGGACACGAGTTCCGGGTACGCTCCCGCAACGCATCACGCCGGAACTCTGTGAGATTGTGAAGAAATACCATCCGATTTATATGAATCTGCATTTTAATCATCCGGATGAACTGACCCCTGAAGTCAAAGAAGCCTGCGGACGCCTGGCCGATTCCGGGGTCCCGTTGGGCGCGCAAACCGTGCTGCTGAAAGGCGTCAATGATGACCCGGAGATTATGAAACGGTTGATGCACCAGCTTTTACTCGCACGCGTTAAGCCTTACTATCTGTACCAAGCCGACCTGACAAAGGGCACAAACCATTTCAGGACGTCCGTAGAAACCGGGCTCAAAATCATTCAAGCCCTTCAAGGACATACGAGCGGGATGGCCGTTCCTCATTTCGTTATTGATGCACCGGGTGGAGGTGGGAAAATTCCAATTCTCCCCAACGACTATCTCTTGCACCTGGATGAAAAGGGCGCGGTACTCAAAAATTACGAAAACAAGACCTATCACTACCCTCAGCCAGACCATGGGGGCAAACGAGAGCTTCCTATGGTTGGTGCGCATACGACCAATGGGTCCTGCGGCGCAGGAGCCATGGACGATCTATAATGCCGGAACCACACAAACAAGGCATTCTTCCGTATCAGCGCCTCAAGAAACTCACGGCTGCAGGGGCGATCACAGCCGACCCCCCAATTGCCGAGGGACAATTTCAACCGGCGAGCCTTGACTTGCGGCTTGGACGAAAGGCCTACCGATTAATCAGCAGTTTTCTTCCTGAACACCCGGACACATTCGGCCCCCATTCACACTGGGAAGAAGCCTTTCAGTCAGACTTGGTCATGTACGACATGGACATTACCGACGGGGCAATTCTGGAGAAAGGCCATGTGTATCTCATTCCCCTGCTCGAGCACCTCAAACTGCCTAAAAATATTCGAGGACGAACGAATCCGAAAAGTTCCACAGGACGGCTTGATATTTTTACGCGGGTCATTACGAATCGGAATGTGGGCTTTGATGAAATTCGTCCAGGCTATGAAGGCCCGCTCTATCTTGAAATTGTTCCACGTTCGTTTACCATTCGTGTCCAAACAGGGTTATCGCTGAATCAATTGCGCCTTAGCATCGGTCGGCCAACCGTTTCTGATTCCGACCTTCGAGCGGTTCATCGAAAAACCCCGCTGCTCTATCAAAACGGAGAAGCCAACCGCCCCAATAAATCCTTGCCTGCCAAAGACCTCCACCTTAATCACGGATTATTTCTGAGTGTGGATCTTCAAGGGTCTCTCGATGGTGGCGACGCCATTATTGGCTATCGCGCAAAAAAAAACAGCCATGTGATCGATTTACAAAAAATTGGCTATTATTCGGCCTTTGACTTTTGGGAACCGATTTCCCGTCATACGAAGAATACGCTGCTCCTTGAACCTGAAGAATTTTATATTCTCGCATCAAAAGAACGAATCCAAGTCCCGGCCGGGTACGCATCGGAAATGGTCGCGTATGAAGCAGCCTGCGGCGAACTGCGCACGCATTATGCCGGCTTTTTCGATCCTGGATTTGGCGCAGTCTCAGCAAAACGCAAGGGCACGCAAGTCGTGTTAGAAGTCCGTCCACACGATGTCCCATTCCTCATCTATGACGGCCAAACCTTCTTTAAAGTCGTGTATGAGAAACTCCTGCATGTACCGGAGAAATTATACGGATCGACACTGGGCTCTTCCTATCACCAACAGGGACTCACCTTAAGCAAACACTTTAAATGGTAACCATGACATCTGATTTAGACCCACAGAAACCAACAGCACCCCCAACACCCTCACCGGCACCACAGCGCCGATCACAGCCGGACCGTGAGGATGACACCGACGCCAATGACAATCTGCAGATGCGCGTCGCGATGAAAATGATTGGCTCGGCTATGGTGTTTATTGGATTTCTTCAGGTATTCCTGGCAGCGCAAACTGGTGCCGAGATCACCGTATTCCCAATGTTCATTTACTTTGGCGGTATGGCGCTTTGGGCTCACTCTTCGGTCGAACATGCCACAACTCGCTATCTCATTATCGCATTCTCTCTGTTGTGCGCATTAGCCTTTTTTCACTACGGCGAGGTTCTCTTTTGGCATATCTACGTCATTTATTGGGGCACAGTGCTAATGGTTGTCTACTTCATGTTTAAAACTCAGAAAAATCCAACCTCCGGACAATAGCCGAACACACATATTTCAATCCGAGGCTTCTCGATTACACGCTCTTACTTTTCAGCCCACAATCTTAACAATGACGATTGGAGTCATTATCCCAACCCTCAACGAAGAAGCCACACTCTCCAGCACTCTAGACAGCGTATCTCAAGCACGCATGGACGAGGTCATCATTGTCGATGGTGGGAGTCAAGATCGAACATGTGACATTGCCGAAGCGTACATCAAGGCACACAGCTCCCCACGCAGTCAACTCTTAACCGCGTCCACAGGCCGCGCCTGTCAAATGAATGCAGGGGGAATATCCGCTCAATCCGATATCATCATGTTTTTACATGCCGATACCCATCTTCCCCAAGAGGCTCGTCAACGTATCGAAGACGCGATGCGTAGTGGGAAATACGTCGGAGGGCGGTTTGATGTGCAATTTGGCACCGACCGGGGATATGCGTGGCTCATTAGCCGAATGATGAACTGGCGTTCTCGATGGAGCGGCATTTTTACAGGAGATCAAGCGATATTTGTTCGCCAAACGGCCTTCCGTCAATTGAACGGTTTTTCAGATATGCCGCTTATGGAAGATATCGAATTCAGTTCCCGGTTAAAGCAATTGGGTCCGGTGATTTCCCTTCGAGCAAAAGTTACCACCTCCTTTCGCCGTTGGGAACACCATGGACCACTCCGCACAATCCTGCACATGTGGACCTTGAGACTTCTTTACTGGCTTGGAATCAGTCCACACACCCTGCAACAATTCTATGGCACGGTCCGCTAAATCTTCCCAAAAAAAATTCCCCAACAGTACAAGGGGAAGATCTCCCAAGCCTTCTGAGTCGGCGTTGATTGTCTTCGCCAAATCACCCATTCCAGGATCCGTCAAGACTCGATTGTGTCCACCGCTCACACCAGATGAAGCCGCGACGCTACACGGCAGTTTAGTCCTGGATACGCTGGAACAAACAAAAAGTCTTCAAGGCATGGATCGTATTCTCGCCTGTGCTCCCTCTCAACAACATCCATTTTTTCAGGCAGTCTCGGCGAGACAACACATAGCGCTATGGGAACAAATCCCGGATGACGATCTTGGTGGACGAATGGCCCATGCATTTCGTGAAGCATTTACTAAAAATTATATGAACGCAGTCATGATTGGGAGTGACCTTCCCACCATTTCCAGCGAAATTATCCAGCAGGCAGTACAAGGCCTTCGAAAACATGATGTCGTAATCGGACCATCGCAAGATGGAGGATATTATTTAATAGGTCTGAAAAAACCAAACCCTGAGTTATTTTTCGATATCCCATGGTCAACACATCAGGTGACTGCGCTCACCAAGAAAAAAACCAGCGACCTCGGACTTTCACTCACCCTCCTACCGCCACAACGAGACCTGGATACAATTGAAGATTTGCAATTTTATATCAAGGAATCTCAACATTCGCTACAGAAGGCTGTCTCTTCACGAACAGGGCAAGTCTTCAAAACCCTCGGAACGCGTTTAGTTAATCGAGAATAAGCGGAACTCATCGCTCGTAACGTGTATCTCGTACCAGAAAGAAAAATCTTTTAGCCAAGAGACGCGTCACAAACGACGCATCCTGACAATGCCGTTGCGTATAGTTTTCAATGCTCCATACAAAGAAATCTTGGACAAGAGGAGAGAGAGCATATGCCCAATCGTGTCGCACTCATTACTGGTGGAGCCAAAGGCATTGCCCAGGGAATTGCGCTGGACTTAGGCGCACAACAGTGGTTAGTCGCCATTTGCTACCGGACAAGCGAACAGGACGCCCAACACACCAAGCAAGCAATTGAAAAAGCTGGCGGCCAAGCCATGGCCATTCGCTGTGACGTCTCAGATCCAACCGCAGTACAGAAACTCGTCTATCAGGTGGAGTCCACCTGGGGGCAGATCGATGTTCTTATCAACGGGGCCGGGCCTTATCACCGCGTACATTTATTCGAAGAGACTCCTGCCGGTTGGGCCGAAATGATCCATAATAATTTAGACCCCGTGCTGTACCTTGCGCAAGCTGTTGCGCCTGGCATGCGAACTCGGCAATATGGACGCATTATTTCTTTTGGCATGGCTAATGTCGACAAAATGGAAGCGCAACCTCATGTCACCGCTCATTATATTGCTAAAGCCGGAGTCGTAATCTTGACCAAAACCTTAGCCAAAATGCTGGCCCCTGACGGAATCACTGTCAACGCTATTTCTCCTGGATACATTGATTCAGGCAGCTCTCCACCAAGTGAACTTGATGGCATCGAGAAAAACATTCCAGCCGGGTACATCGGAGAGATAGCCGATATCGTTTCAGCCGTACGGTACTTGCTCTCCGATGAAGCTCGGTATGTGACAGGAGCAAATCTACAGGTCGGCGGGGGGTGGGGGATATAACAAGTCAAAAGTTCGTGAAAACACGATCAACAATTTGTTCATCAGTTAGATTAGAAATGAAACTTGAAACTTTGAACCTTAGACTTCTGAGGCACTGCACATTTTTTCATCACAAGACAGACAGGGAAGAACCAGTCTTCATGCTTGGAAGTGTGTGACGACTCTCCGTCCAATTGATCCCAAATACTTCCGTAAAATGATAGGCGACCCGGTCTTTTACTGCCTTGATATCCACCCGTTTTCCACACAGTCTTTCCATCGATGTGACCAGACACCCCTGAATCCCACACGGCGTAATCAACTCGAAAGGCTTCAAATCTATACTCACATTCAATGCCAAACCATGCATAGTCACGCCCTTCGCTATGCGAACACCAACGGCTGCGATCTTTTCAGAAGTAGAATCATCGGCCTCCACCCACACTCCCGGAAATTTTTCCTTCGCGTGACCTCGGATATGCCATTCGGCCAAGACACGGATAATGACATCTTGCAACATTCCAACATAGGCCTTGGGCCCCCGACAAAAATCACGCAACCGGACAATCGGATAGGCCACAACCTGCCCGGGCCCGTGATACGTCACGGACCCGCCTCGTTCAACTGGATAAAGCTCGAACCCTTGGCTGGTCAGTGACTCAAGGTGTTCTTTCCAATGTTCTTCTTTGGCCGTCCGGCCAAAGGTAAATACCGGTTCATGTTCAACAAGCAGCAACGTGTCGTCACACCGATCCTCCGCTCGTTCTTGAAGCCGAGCGCGTTGAAAATCCAATACGTCTTGATACGACCCATGAGACACATTCAAGAGGCACCCTGACCGTCTGTGTGTTTCCACTATTGCATAACCTTTGGAAATGTATCCCGGTATACAGCCAGCATTCACTTCATACCTAATCAATCGACGGTCTCCTCACACAAGCCCTCATTGAGGGAATTGAGTGGGCGGGGTCACATCCCAACCTTCGCCGTTTAATGACTTCAAAAACTCTACTAAATCGGTTTTTTCCTTTTCCGTAAGTTTTAACGGTTGCACAAGTGGATCTTTGTGAGGGTTTGCAATCCCGCCCTGATCGTAAAATTCCACAACCTGCCTCAGCGTCGCAAATCGACCATCATGCATATAGGGGGCCGTTCGTGAAATTTCACGTAACGTCGGCGTCTTAAAGGCTCCGATATCTTTTGGATTCTTGGTTACCACATACCGGCCGAGATCGATATGATCCCGGTCCCAATCAACCCCAAGATTATGAAACTTCTCGTCCGTAAAATTGGCTCCTGAGTGACAGGTAAAACACAGCGCCTTACCACGAAAGATTGTTAATCCATTTTTTGCTTCAGGAGAAAGCGCCTGTTCATTCCCCCCAGCAGTGTGTTGATCAAACGGACTATTGCCTGAGAGAAGTGTGCGCTGGAAGCTAGCGATTGCCTTCCCGACGGTTTGAATGGATATACCAGACCCAAACGCTTTCTGAAACAGTGGGGGATACTCTTTTATACGCCTAAGCTTTTCCACGACTTCATCGTCATGACCAAACCCATGCTCTATAGGATTCGTGAGCGGACCAACGGATTGCTCTTCAAGCGTTGCAGCCCGTCCATCCCAAAACTGTCCGGAACTGAACACACGATTGATAGCCGTAGGCGCACTACGGCCACCCTGCTGACGATGAATGCCCGTTGAGACAGCTTGGCCATCCGTAAAGGCCAGACTCGGAATGTGACAACTGGCACAGGCAATACTGTCGTTTTTTGATAGACGCGTATCAAAGAACAACCATTTTCCGAGTTCGACTTTTTCTTTCGTCAAGGGATTGTCGTCCGGAATGACCGCCAACTCCTTTTTCAACCCTAAAGGAAAGGGAAGATCATAGGACTCCGCAGCACTCTGTTGAGTCGAAAAACCAAGAACAAGGCTCACGACGAATGCTGTATACAGCCCGCCTCTGACGCACACACTCCTCGTTGACACCCTTGCCTGCCTATCGTTCAACCCGCTCATTGCAATCTCCTTTCTAGATGTATTTTTCACGCATGCACCTGCATGTCACTTTCGTACGGTCTGTCTTGTTCCTCGAAACAGTATTTGTATCTGAGAAATGTGAAATTCTTTTTTTAGCTTAGACGTTACTTCAACAACATCTGGATCGATATCAATGAGTTGGCCAGTTTCGTCATCAAGAAAATGGTGGTGATGAACAACATTGGAGTCATAAATCACTTTCGACATATTGGGAAATCGATAGTCCTTCAATAGCCCCGCAGCAACTAAAATATTCAGCGTGTTGTAGACCGTCGCCAAACTCATTTTCGGAAAATTCTGATCGGCCCAGTCTTTGATTTCTTCTGCTGTCGGGTGATCGGCTTCACACACAATATATTGATAAATTGCGATCCGCTGTGCCGTCGCTTGCACGCCCGCCTCTTCAAGTTTTGCCGCAATAGTCTTTGCATCAAGCATATCTATACCATATTATAATTAATCTATATTTAGAGTAATTCTAAGCATAGATATTGTCAATGCCTGAGACCATCTTTCAGGATCTGTTTAGTGACGCACACTACCTGTAGGCGAAATCCCTGACATTCCGTAATAATTTCCCATAATTACACAGAATGTCGCATGGCAAAACCCAATATTACCCGAGGTCCTTCACCTTTTATGTCGATGGATAACATGGTATCCCTATCCATCACGAATAGTCGTTATCGATTGATGGCCGGCTTTATATACTCTGCAATCCTGGTGCTACTTCTGCTGCAACCCAAGACCTTTCAGCAACTCCGGGCTCAGGCGCTTGACCGTTCCCTGACTGTTCACGGCCACCAATGTCGCCGATCCTTCGACCACAACACGATGCGCGTTTCGTTCACGAATGACATGTGAAAACGTCAGTGATATGCGGCGATTGGCCGACAGTCTCGTCTCAACCTGTAGGTCGTCTCCATATTTGGCAGCCGACTTATAGGCGACCTCTGTATGCGTAACGCGAAACTCCGTTCCTTGTTCAATTAATTCAGCAACAGAATATCCGTGACCCTCCAAATAATGAGTCCGCGCACGCTCGAAATATTTTAAATAATTCGCATAGTACACCACACCGCCACAGTCAGTATCTTCATAATAAATTCTAATATTCATCAATAGGACATTCCGTTCTACAAGGTCATAGACGGAAACTGCGGGAGGTCGCGCTCCTGGATGTGGGAAACTTTTAATACCATATCGTAGAATTGATGAAAACGCTCTGCCTTCATCGGCTCAAACCCTTGCCCTAAGATTGCATGATCGGCGGCATCAAGGAGTGTTTTCATTTTTGGCCATTCGGCAAGAAACGTGTGCCCCATGACGTCGTTTTGCTCAGCCAATACACGAAACTGGACAGGAAATGGAAGTCGATACTTCCCATCCACATCATTCATATAACAACTTCGACAGATTGCCTGCATGGCTTGTGGAAGTTGCTCAGGAGTCACGTCCCAACTTTTTATATGATATGCATGAAACAAGCGGACCTGCGCTGATGCAATCAGGGCTCGAAACACCAGGCGCATGGCGATTTCCGCATCATGTTGTTGTTCGATATGACGCTTCGCATGGGCCAATAAATCAGGGGCTACGGCGCGCTTCACCTCCGCCGGATCCAATACCATACTTTCGAGGAACCGAATATTCTCTTTCACACTTTTCAGAAAAGACGACATCCCCGGAGGGCCGCCCCAGGCCGAAGCCAAATCAAGCGCTTTGCTCGCACTTTTGAGTTTTTCCCAAGCCTGCCGATAATGAAATTGTTCCCACTGCCGATACCCTTCGGACATATCCGACAAGGCTCGATACAACGGCTTGAGCCTCCCGCTCACTCGAGCTTCAATACGACGAAACATCCTTCCAGCGACGACGTACGATCCTTGATTAAAATAGACTGAAGCTTCCTGGCGAATGGAGATGGCCTCTTCATCCCATGGATTACTCTGCATCCAGACCCTTGTCGTTTCTCCCACCTCCATGACCTTCGAATCGGATTGCGCATCAGCACTCGCCACCCCCAATGTCACAACTTTTGTTGTATAGGGAAATCCAACCAGCATCATCGCTGCGGCCATTGGCGAAGAGGCCATGGTCATGTCAATCACAAGCTCACCTGGACTGACGTTCCAAGACTTCAGGATTTTTGGTAATAATTCCGCTAACGTTTTATGCGACTGTGCAAAACTTTCAGGATCAGGCGTAAGAATCCAGTCCCACTTCTGCGGCATAGTGGAAAGCTGAGGATGGACATCGGATTCCACTAGCTGTGTACTAGATTCCGGGAGAAAAAAACACAATCGCTCTGGAATTAAGCGTTGAAGCGTACACACAGCTGGCGCAGGGTCCTGCGCTATGGCGATAAGGAGGGCTTTGACTGGCCCGTCGGCACTCACAATGCACCGACTATATCATTCTACATACCTGGCAGCAAGAATAGGTGGCAAGTACTTTCCGTTCATTCCACGCTATCGTGCTTGAGCTATTGTTGACATTCCATTTTTCTTTCGTCTCTATCAACGGACAGAAACAGCAGAAAGAGAGAGATGATTTCTCCAAGAAAGATGTGAAATTTTCCGAACACCCTGCTAGAATCTTCAAATCATGGATACACAGTTCGTGGTAGAAGCCTTCGAGACAAGCGCCGACATCAAACGCCGGTTCGTACACACCTATGCGACACAGATCATCGATGTCGCCCAGGCCATCATTCGCGCCTTTCACGACAATAGAAAAGTCCTGCTGTTTGGCAACGGCGGTAGTGCAACCGATGCGTCCCATATTGCTGCAGAGTTCGTCGGACGGTATAAGCGTGACCGGGCAGCTCTTCCAGCAATGGCCTTGGCTACCGACATGGCCGCACTGACCTGCATCGCGAACGACTACGACTATTCGGATATATTCTCTAGACAAATTGAAGCCCATGGGAAAAAAGGCGATGTGGCCATTGCCATCAGCACAAGCGGGAATTCACCGAATGTGCTGCGAGGCGTTCACGTCGCCCGTGAGCGAGGACTTCTTACGATTGGCTGGACAGGCCAAACCGGGGGGCAACTCATGGATCTGGTTGACTACAATTTTCAGGTCCCGTCGACCGTGACGGCCCGTATACAAGAATGTCACATCACTCTGGGCCATGTATTATGTGAAATTATCGAAGAGCGATTATTTGCCCACACGACGTAATCACCCCACAGCTTCAGTCAAACCGCTGAATCTCTCCAGGATACAGACGTATCCCCTCTCCTCGCGACACAGCAAGGTCAACATTTCCGATTTTTCTACTTCCTGGCGTCGAGGGAAAAGTTTTAAAAGTTTTCTCGATACACTCCCCGACTTCCTTGCCGTCAAATCATTTCGCGCCGTGGTTCGAGCCATTGTCCGTGCACGGGAACGGGGAAGGCCCGTGATCCTCGGCATGGGCGCTCACCCGACAAAGGTCGGATTGAATCCTGTGCTCATTGATTTGATAAAACGGAATATCATCACCGCTGTTGCCGTGAACGGTGCCGTCATCATCCACGACTTTGAACTGGCCTACCTTGGCCATACCTCGGAAGAAGTCGATGCTGAAATAAATTCCGGGCGATTTGGCATGGCGGAAGATACGGGACATATCTTAAATTCCGCCATCACGGAAGGATGGGAAGCAGGACTCGGAATTGGAGAGGCCGTTGGTCGGTATATCACCACACACCCGGGCAAATTCCCTTTCCGCCGAATGAGTGTATTGGCAACAGGGGAGCAATTAGGAGTGCCGATCACCGTCCACGTCGCGATGGGAACCGATATCATTCATATGCATCCATCGGCGAATGGCGCAGCAATCGGTGGGGGATCGCTCATTGATTTCCGGAAATTGGTTTCCCTCGTCTCTCAGATGGAGGGTGGCGTCTATATCAATCTTGGGTCAGCCGTCATGCTTCCCGAAGTCTTCCTCAAAACGGTGACGTTAAGCCGCAACCTCGGTCGATCTCTCAAGAACATCACAACGGTCAATATGGACTTTCTCCCTCACTATCGCCCCATGACGAATGTAGTGCGACGTCCGACGCAAAAAGGAGGACAAGGGTATTCCCTGGTTGGACATCATGAAATTATGGTTCCATTATTAGCCGCGGCAATTATTGAACAGATCACTCCCTAATCATTCAATTCCATAGTCAGAAACTACCCCCTCGCATCATCATCTCGAAAAAAAAGACTTGCAAGATTAGCGCGTTTGCGACAGACTAGAAAATTATACGGCGTATTTATTGCATTCACATTCATTTATTATCGCAATTGAGCTGTTCACCGTTTCTCATGACCCCGTGAAGAGGGATATGCCATGAAAAAGAAAATCCTTATCGTTGATGACGATCCAGATATTGTGCTCATGCTCACAGACCGGTTAGAAGGACAAGGCTATACCACCGTGTCGGCAGCAGACGGCAAACAGGCCATTGATGCAATTGAACTTGAATCCCCGCATCTGGTTCTTCTGGATTTAACGCTTCCGCGCATGTCTGGCATTGATGTCCTTCACGCGTTATTCCCACAGGGGAACCCGACGCATCAGTCCAAAGAACCTTCAGTATCGCCACCGAATCAGCAGGCCACAGATCTCCCCGTCATCGTCATGACAGCCAATGCCACGATTGAAAATGCCGTGGAAGCCATGAAAACGGGGGCGTACGATTTCCTGACAAAACCCATCGATTTTGACCATTTAGAGATTGTGGTCAAGAAAGCCATGGAACGAGAAGTCTTGCGGCAACAAGTCACATCACTCCGGACAGAAGTCGAAAGCCGATATAACACGATTGTCGGCAATAGTCCGAGCATCCACTCCATGATTGAACTCGCTAAACGTGCGGCTTCCTGCGACGCCACCGTTTTACTCCTAGGGGAAAGCGGGACAGGAAAAGAATTGTTTTCCCGCTCCATTCACAAATGGAGCCCTCGCCATGCCATGCCATTCAGTATCATTAATTGCGTGGCCTTAAACGAAACGCTCCTTGAGAATGAACTCTTTGGACATGAAAAAGGAGCCTTTACCGGGGCAGACTCCCGGCAAAAAGGCCGGATTGAAGAAGCGGACGGTGGAACGCTCTTCCTGGACGAAATCGGCGACATGCCGTTGACATTGCAAGCGAAGCTTCTCCGGCTCCTTCAAGATCACGAATTTCATCGTGTGGGAGGAAGCCGGTTGGTGAAAGTGAATATTCGAGTCCTTGCCGCAACCAATAAAGATCTGAAGCAAGCCGTCAAAGAAGGACGGTTCCGTGAAGATCTCTACTTCCGGTTAAATGTCGTCAGCCTCTCACTGCCTCCGCTACGGGAACGACCCGATGACATTCTCCCCTTAGCTGAATTTTTCTTAGACTATCATCTTCGAGAGATGAAACGACCACCCCGGACCTTCACCAAAGACGCCATCAAATCCATGCGCAGCTACAGTTGGCCCGGAAATATTCGAGAACTTAGTAACGCGATTGCACGCGCCGTCGTGCTGGGCATCGAAGAAGAAATCGTTTCCGAACAATTGGGGTTAGGCCCGTGGGGCGTCGATCCGTTCCAAGAAGGGGAAAACCTGCCCTACCATGAAGCCATCGAGCAATATAGCCGGCACATTCTTGAACAGGCCCTTCGGCGAAGTAACTGGAGTCAAACCAAAGCCGCAGACCTTTTACAACTTCAGCGAACCTACTTGTCTCGCCTTCTCAAACAAAAGGATATTCAATTCGAACCCTCTGCAAATTAGCGGCAGCAGAGGTTTCACGACGTTCAACGTAAGCCTTGTCGTTACACAGCCGCCACGCCGGCAACCGGTACCGTGAAGAAAAACTGACTACCGCATCCAACCTCACTCTGCACCCAAATTTTTCCACCATGAAGTTCGACGAGACTTTTGGATATGGCGAGCCCTAATCCAGACCCTCTGGCTTCGACAACGACCGACTCCCCACGATAAAACCGTTCAAAAATATGCGGAACTTCATTTGAAGGAATACCGCAACCCGAGTCTTTCACGCAAACCTCGACCATGTGATCATCTCGAATACGCCCGTCGACCTGAACATCAGTGCCCGGCTCTGAGAATTTCATGGCATTATTGATGAGATTTGTTAGGACTTGATCTAGCTTATCCCGGTCTCCCAGGATAAGCGGAAGAGGCATAGTGTGATCAAAGCCCACGCTCAGTGATATTTGTCGGGCGGCCGGCTGCATCACCTCAACCACTTCATGAGCCAGTTCTTCCATGGATATGGGTGCACAACTCAGCTGCATGACTCCAGCATCAATTTTTGACAGATCAAGCAGGTCGTTGCTCATTCGAGTGAGGCGTTCAAGATTACGCTTCACACGCGATAAATAGAAGGATTGTCGTTCATTCAGGGTACCGGTGAGACCATCGAGCATATTATCCACCAACCCCTTCATCGACGTCATCGGCGTGCGAAGTTCATGGGACGCAATCGAGACAAACATCGATTTGAGGCGATCATGTTCACGAAGACGCTCATTGGCTTGCTGCAACGCTTCGGTTCTCTCTTGCACGCGCTCTTCCAGTGTCTGGTTGAACTGTTCGAGTGCCTGGTACGCCCGCGCGTTATCGATAGCCACAGACACATGATTGGCGATGGTCATGAGCACATCAAGATCTTCTTGCGTGCAGGGCCCGTCACTCCGGTCTGCCCCAAGATACCCCAAAATCCGATCTTGGCTTTTCAGAGGCGCAACCATAAAGGACGTCACGTCAATCTCTCGACAAGCCTTTAAAACGGGCGGGTACAATCGGTCAGCCACAGTCTCGATATCCTTGACCAAGATTGGCTTCCCACGAAAGACGAGCTCTGCACTCATGCTTCCGTCATCGTGAATAGGTATCTTCAACCCTTTTACGGCGGATTCCATTTCTTCCGGCACGCCCGTGATCTGCGAAACGATACCCAGATGCTCCTCCGGTTTATAAAAAATCAACACCATTCTCGCAAACCCTAGATTGTCAGCGAGAAGGTTGAGCACCGTGGCAAGCAATCGGTCAACATCCAAGTTTGAGGCGATTGCAGCTCCCGTCTGGTTGAGGGCTGAAAGTTGCGAAACCTGTTTGGTAATTGTCTCGACATGCTTCGAGATCGCATCTTCGCGTTGCTGCAAGGATACCGTCATCTGATTAATGCTTGTCGTCAATTGGCCAACTTCGTCTCGAGTCGCGGCCTCAACCGAGTTGGATAAATCCCCGGCGGCTATGTGCTTGGCCACCCCTGCCAATTTTCGCAACGGTCTAATAATTTGATTGGCCAACATGGTCGTCAAGGCAATACCGACAACCATAAAAAAGATCGCCATGACGGTGACCTTCCAGATCATGGCATCTAGGGTTTTCACCATGGACAATTGCGTTAACCCAACATGGATCACCCCATACACCTCGGATGAGTTCGTATCATCACTCATGGAAAATGAGTTTTCTTGATCTTCCAGCGACAAGGGACCGAATGCGGGTTCCGGACTTGCCTGCCGTCTTACTGGAAGCGCAAAGTCATAGAGCGTTTCTCCAGTCTTTCCACCTTCGTCCAGTATTGGACCGGGCTTCACACGAATTGACGAAGCGCGTTCCTGTTGGTCGTATACGGTAAATATAGTCGTAAGGGGTTGGTGTCCAAAGGCTGCAAGTGCCGCTGCCGTCAATGCGTTGTCTGGGTACAATGGACGGTCTACGTTGCGCTTCTCATAATGCAATACATCGAGACGTCCTTTAGACGATTCAACTAATCGCTCGCCGGTGGGTCCTGCGACGACAACGTACACCACTTCATCCACCGAGAGCGCGCCTTCCGCAACCTGCTCAAGAGAAACGGTATCTTGGGTAATGAGCCCATATCGACCATTATGAACAAGATTGTTGATCAAAATCGTCCCGGTTTTTCGTAACGCCTTCTCCATTGAAAGGGCTTGCTGATCAACGAAATACCAGCTTAATCCGGAACAGACGCCAATAATGATCAAACTAATAAACAGGACGAGTTTGGTCCGAAGACTACTGAAGAACGTTCGTGGGGAAGGATGACGATCCATAGTCCTGTTCGCAATCGTGTCATCGAATTAATACATCGTATGAACCCGGTCTAATACATTCGGCGAGACCGTAATCCCTAAAAAGTTGGCCGTTTTCAGGTTTATGGCCAATCGCAACGGTTCGGGCGATAAGATAACTCCCGGCGTAAATTGATGGCCCTCAAGAAATCCTTCAGCTAACCGCGCCGCTTGCTTACCAACATCTTCGTAGTTGAAATGGACACTCAATAATGCGCCCTTCCGAACAAGATCGGCAGAAAACCCGATGACAGGAACATTGGCTTCAAGTGTGGTCCGCAAGAGAAAGTCAAAAGACTCTGGAGTGACGACCGTACTATCGGGAAGCAACCACAAGGCGTCGATGTCATGCACAATGGCACGAAGCGAAGCCGGCACGTCTTTTTCCGATGACACGACACGTGCGATCAATTTCATCCCCAGGGCATTAGCTTCGGATGCGGCTTCCTTCACAATTCTCCCGGTTTTTCGGGCATTGTAGATCACGCCCACCCGCTTTACCGACGGCAACACCTCCTGCAGTGATTGGATTTGATCTTTGAAGGGAATCTCTAAGGCAATGCCAGCCATACGTGACTTGGTGAGATTGTATTTTGCCGGGTCCAAGACCATACAAAACATACTGGGAATCGACGGCAGACCCTGCCGGACGACAAGCGCCGCCTTCAAACCCACAGCAACGATAAAGCTTGGCTGTAACGAGCGGATTTTTTCAACGACCGGCTCGCCATGGCTTAAATCTCCATGGAGAGACAGTCGTTCGACCTGCCGCAACGAGGGTGAAAAGTTATTTAAAAATGCTTTGACGGTTTGATCATAGGACGTAATGTCCGATGACTGTACGATCACAACCGATTGGGCAACAGCGGAAGGAGGGAAAAAGCTAAAGTGACAGCCGAGAAAAATGGCAATGCACACCAAAAATGGGAAACGGCTATTTCTGGCTAGCCACATATCGAAGGAGACAGCATTAGACCGGTATGACTGAAAACGCAGAAACGAAGGAATCCGGCATTGAGTAGGCATTCGAGGAACGATCGGTCGACTGGCTTGAAATAGAGAACGCACGGTTTTCACTCCATGCCGATGTCGCAAACAGGGTTGTGACGCTATCCATTCGACATCGTCCCATATTCTTGAACATTTCATCGTCTACCAGCACACGTCTCGGACCATTCGCTCGCTCATATCCATCGTGACTCATCCGCGTAGACGACAAACATAGAGACTATCACGAGAGTTTGCTCATTAGGTGTTGTGTTGGATTCATTCGTTGATCCATTCCGAGGACATCCAGCTCTGCATTCATCGGGTGAGAACGTTATGACACCAAACCCGTCGTGCAAAACTGCGCCGTCAATGCACGAATTGACCGGACTTCATCGCTCTCCGTGATCACTCGCGTACCCCACTGGGGCTGCCACCCGCAATTGATACATCGTATGTCGTTTTTCGTTGTCAGGTCAATGACTTGAGCCGTCAGTAACCCACGACATTTCGGACATCGTCGAGCGGCAGGAGAGTGAATGCCATGCATCTTTACATCAGCGGTCCACATCGTCTGTGCCTCGGTCACCGGAAGTGAGCCCGGAATTGACCGGGTCCGGCGCTTTCGGGGCTTTGGGGTTTTCACATAAGACTTTTTTTTCATCGCACGTTCTCCTTCTTTACAAGGCTGATACGATATTCAGACGACCATGCGCCCACGATCCAACAAGGAGCTGCACTACAATGCGAAGAAATAGCAAAGCTGATGCCGAAGCCGTACTCAAGGAACTGCAGTCAAAAGAGGATGGTTCTGTACGGATTTTCGCGGTCGCGGAACACTGACTGTCCATAAGGCCGACTTCAATGAATCTGATTAGATACATGTGTTATCTAAACAGATACACCAACAAGTCCTTACCATGAGCAAGACACACTCGTTCAATCCATATGATGTTGTCACGAACTGGGGAAGGCCAAAATCGATAAAAGAGCAGGGAATTGAGGAGAAGGACGAACGGCGGACAGTTTACTTTGCACAGGAGACTCGAAAAAGTTTTCGATCTTCAAGTCGAAGGGCCGTCAAGGCTCGGCCCCAGACACATCCGGTATCAAGCCCGATCAGTGTGTCATGAACATAGAGTCCTAACGCAGACCAATGACCAAAAATGACGACTTCATGATTGCTTGAACGTCTGGGAGCTTGGAACCAAGGGACCAAACCCTTGTCAGCTTGGTCGGGCGCACCTTTAAACGAAAAATCAGGCACACCATCGGCCGAACACATCCGCAGTCGTGTCAAGACATTCGTTGAGAAACTCAATCGATCATGATACGACAGGTTTTTTGACCAGACACCGTGAGCATGTCGAAAATAGATGAACGGCAGCAACTCAACAAAATTCTTACTCCGTAAGGCCGTTTCCACTTCACGCGCCAACGTCACGGCCTGCGTTGCCGTCCATTGTGGCAATAGACCGGCATGCAACATCAAATACCCGTTTTCCAGATGAATCATCGAGCGAAAACGCAACCAGGTTAACAACTCATCACAATCCGGTGCGGAGAGCACCTCTCCCAAGGTATCTTTATGTTGCAACTTGGTGACGCCGGCCCAGATTGCAAGTAAATGTAAATCATGATTGCCCAACACCGTAACAGCCGCCGGGCCAAGTTCCTTGATATACCGAAGGACAGCCAAAGAGTCCGGGCCACGATTGACCAGGTCGCCAACCAGCCAAAGACGATCACAGGCTGCATCAAACTTTATGCGCCTCATCAGCTTTCGCAAGGCTTTAAAACACCCTTGAATGTCACCAATGACATACGTGGCCATAACACCTCATGTCATCACTATTTGCAATTGTCTTGATAACAACGTAGCGTGATATGCGCGAGGAAACAAGCCTTTCAGAGAAAAAGTAACACATGAGGGTTGCACGATGCTCGACAACCTCTTCGTCTTTCAACCAGCGCCTTGGACCGGACAACGCGGAACACACGGTAGTGAGCTTCCACTCGAAGACGTGTGGCTGACCAGTGACTCCGATGTACGGCTGTTTAGTTGGTTTGTTGATGCAGGGCCACAACAACCAGTATTGCTCTGGTGTCACGGCAATGCTGGAAACATTAGTCACCGCCTGGCAAATCTTGTCGAATTACACCGGCATGGGCTCTCTGTCATGATTTTTGATTATCGAGGATATGGAAAAAGTACTGGAACGCCATCGGAAACAGGCCTCTACCAAGACGCCCTGGCGGCCTATGACTTTCTGCGCATACACAAGAAGGTCAATCCCAAACGTCTCGTCGTGTTCGGACGTTCATTGGGTGCAGCTATCGCTGGTGAAATCGTTCGGCAACGCCCTGCAGCCGGACTGATATTGGAAGGGGCATTCCCCTCTATACAATCAATGGCTGATCATCATTATTTTGGGCTACCGGCTCACTGGTTCTTGGACTCACAGTTCAATCTACGCCAAAAGCTTCCAGACATTTCTTTGCCACTCCTCATCATCCATGGAGAACACGACACCATTGTTCCGATCAAGTTGGGCAGACAAGTATACGAAGCCGCCACACCACCCAAGCACTGGTACCCTGTTCGAGGAGCGGGGCATAACGATGTCCCATTCGTCGGTGGACGCACATATTTTCAGCATCTACTCACCTTCATCCAAAAGGTTGTCTCCTAACCGCTCCACTTGAATCGCTTGACGCGTTTTGAGAAGACTCGCTACCATCTCAACGCACTGAACAACCTTCAAAGTCGATGAAGGCCCTTCAAGAACCACACCATACGTTCCAGAAAGCTTTACTCTGATGGAGACACATGTATGAATCGCATTTTAGAGCCTGAGTTGATGGATGACCCTGAACAAGCACATATTTATGCATCGGCCAATTTCACAGAAGAAAATCAAGGTTTTGTCGACCGGTTTTTGCAAGCACATGGGCATGAATTGGAAAACGCCCATGTCGTTGACCTCGGATGTGGCCCTGGCGATATCCCTATCCGCCTGGTACAGGCACATCCCACCCTGCGGGTAACGGGGATTGATGCCTCTCAGCCGATGATCGACATTGCGCAACGCATGGTTGCTGAGGCGAATGTAAGCGATCGAATTGAACTTCGCTGCCAACGGGTTCAAGACGCCAGATTTCCCACTCAAGTCGATGCGATCATTTCAAATAGCCTCGCGCATCATGTGCCCAATCCGCTTCAATTCTGGTACGTCATCAAAACCATCGCCAAACCGGGTGCTCCCGTGCTGGTCATGGATTTGATTCGCCCGGAATCGACTGAAGATGCGCAAGCTCTTGTTGACCAATATGCTGCAGAAGAACCCGAAAGACTCCGACAAGACTTCTACAATTCACTCCTAGCGGCGTTTACCGAGGACGATGTTGCCGCCCACCTGGCCGAGCTCAACTTGAGTCGTTTACTTCTTGATGTCCCAGATGACCGGCATTGGATTGTTGAGGGACGAGTGTTTTAACACAATTTGACGATTGATCCTCTTTAACACGAGCACACGCGACAAATTCTCATACGCAAACAAGACAAGTGCGTCGTTCGTATCTCGTAAGAAACTGAAGGACATTTCCCACGAAATACGAACAACTATGAGCAAGTCCCAATAAGTTCCAGCTGAGGTTGATCAATTAACACCGGCCGATCACTCACTCCAAGCATACGAAAGTTATTTGAAACGGCTATAGCGACGAGATACGCTTCACGAGATACGAGCGACGTATATTGGAAAGGCCCCCTGCAGTCTTGTTCAATACTCCAAGCATCTTGACTCAGACCGTCTCAAGCCTTAATGTAGGGGCTTGGTTGGGGGATCGTCTAGGGGCAAGACATTAGATTTTGGTTCTAAGAACCCAGGTTCGATTCCTGGTCCCCCAGCCACTTCATACCTACGATTCAACGTCGCGTTCATATGTCTCATCTTACAATTTTCTTCCCGCACTTCACGATCACATCTCGCCCATCGATTTGTCTCATTCCTGGAAGTAACTTCTAGAAATTCTGAGAAGAGTTCCGCTCACACACACGCCATCAACGAATCATCGGTCACTCGGTTGTACAAGTCCCGCTCGCCAGGTTTATGATATGGCAACCAAGGACGGCATCTCACCAATGAGGCACATGTGACGAAAGATCCATTTCATGTGAACAGACCACACGAACTGGGAGACCATTGCCTTGAACGCATAGCGTAAGCGCAAGACAATCGTGCCATTCCATTCGTCACAGAAGGATTGCAACATGAACGCACTATTGGCTCAGGATCCAGCCAGGCACTCAAGGTTAGGGCGTCGTTTTACCATCATGACGGTCATGTTTCTGAGTGTGCTCCTTGGCATGTTGGGCTATACCATCACCACAATCTACAATGACCGGTCAAATGCGTTGCTCATCGACATCATGGGGCGCCAACGCATGCTCCTTCAAAAGCACATCAATGAGGTATTTTTAGCATCGCAAGACATCACGGTTGACTATATTTCGACGAGAGCCATGATTCGTTCAACGCTCGATGCACTGATAGAGGGGGAAGCCGTAGCGCATAATCCCGTCACGAATCGGCACCAAAAAGTTCCAGGCATACCAACACACGAAGTCATGCTCAAATTACATGAACAACGGAACTTCTTCGACGCCGTTACAGCATCTGCCGACCAACTCCTCATGTTATCTCCCAATCATTCGGATTTTCGCCGACACCTTCAAACACTTCGAGTTCAACACACAACGGCTATCGACATGGCCGACGAGGCCGTGAAACTTTTATATGTGTACTCCGAGTCAAACATGTGGACGATGGTGAAATGGGAGTCCAGCATTGCTCTCTTGATGGCCATATTAGGGATATGGGTCACGTTACAAGGCATTCGAGCCGGCAAGAAATTAGAAAATGAAATTGCAGAACGCAATCGGGCCGAACGTGCGTTGCGAAAGAGTGAACTGTTTCTGAATTCGATTATTGAGAATATTCCGAATGTGATTTTCGTGAAACGCGCGAAGGACCTACAATACGTCCGATTCAACCAATCGGGCGAGGTGCTCACCGGATATACTCAACGGGAGGTCATCGGTAAAAATGACTATGATCTTTTTTCAAACAAGGACGCCGACTTCTTTACACAGAAAGATCGAGAAGCCTTGTTCCACCAACGGTTAATTGATATTCCAGAAGAAATTCTTCACACGCGGTCTCAGCAAATCCGGCATATGCATACCAAGAAAATTCCCTTGTTTGATCAACAGGGCAATCCTGAATATGTGCTAGGCATTTCCGAAGATATTACCGCGCGATTACGGGCCGAAGAGGCGCTACGACAAAGTGAAGAACGGTATCGTGCATTGTATGAAAATAACCCGTCCATGTATTTTACCGTCTCTCAAGATGGGCAAATCCTCTCCGTCAACCAATTCGGCGCCCAACAACTTGGGTTTTCAGCTGAGGAGTTAATTGGACAGCCTGTGACAGATCTCTTTGTGCAAAATGATCGGCTTCCGGTTCAACAACGTTTTGAGTCCTGCCTACAAAATCCTTTGTCTGTATTTTCTTGGGAATTTCGTAAAGTACGAAAAAATGGAAGTATACTGTGGGTCAAAGAAGTCGCACGAGCCGTATATAGCAAAAATGGAGAAATCGTTGTTCTGATTGTGTGTGAAGATATTTCAGGCCGCCGAGAAACAGAAAAATCTTTACAAGAATGGAAAGATCTAACTGAGAGCATCCTCGGTCAACTCCCGAAAGGATTTGCGTATCGTTGCCTCAACAAGAAGACATGGCCGGTCATGTATAGCAGCGATGGATTCGAAGATGTCACGGGACTCCCAACATCAGCCCTCCTGAGTGGAGAAGTCACATACGATACATTAATGGCGCCAGGCGAAAACGAGCGAGTCTGGCCCCTTATCCAAGAAGCGCTCGCTCAACGCATCCCGTATGAAAATGAACATCAAATCATCGCCAAAGACGGGACCACGAAGTGGATTCTTGCTCGCGGCCGCTTTATATTTGATGAGGCAGGACAACTGCTCTACCTCGATGGACTCAATGTCGACATTACGGAACACAAACAGATCGAGAGTCAGCTACGAGCCAGTGAGACACGGTACAGATCCTTAGTTGAACACTTACCATTTTGTATTTACGAAATTGAATTAAACGGCACCATTCGTTCAATGAATCAAGTTGGACAGGCCATGATCGGCATCAACGATGAGTCCCAAATCGTTGGCCGATCCTATCTGTGTTTAGCCAAGGAAGGCGATCACAAACTCATGAAGGAATACTTTACGCAAGCCGTGCAAGGCAAACCGGTAGACTTCGAGTTCAAGATGACGACACAAGGCCATGTCAAGGTCTTTTCAAAAAGCTTTATTCCTCTTCGGGACAGCAACAATCACGTTGTGAAGATCGTTGGGATTTCAGATGATATCACCGAACGGACGTTTGCAGAAGAACGCCTTCGGGAAAGTGAGGCCAAACGACTCGACGCCCTTCGCCAAAGCGATGCACTGAAATCAGCCCTGCTCTCCTCAGTGTCTCATGAATTACGAACACCCCTCACCGCGATGAAAACATCGGTATCCACAATTATAGGCAATACTCCAAATGGGATGAACTCCATTCAAGAAGAGTTTCTTACAGGAGTCGATAAAGAAATCAATTATATGAGCCGGCTAGTTGATAACCTGTTAGATATGTCACAGATTGAAGCTGGCACACTCACTCCCCATCAGGAATGGCATCTACTGGAAGACCTCATAGAAGGCGCACTCCGTCGCACAGAGTTGACATTGGAAGCCCGGGATATCAAACTCTCTATTCCTGATGATCTTCCCCCCGTATTTGTTGATGCTGTGGAAATACAACAAGTTCTTATTAATTTACTCGATAATGCCATCAAATATTCGACTCCAAACTCACCGATTCATATGGTCGTCTGCGCGGAGCATCAACATATCGCAGTCACGGTTTCCAATACAGGAGAGCCCCTAGAAGCACAGGATGCGGAGCGAATCTTCGAACGCTTTTATCGACGACGCACCGCACACACCGTACCCATCCGAGGCACCGGCCTGGGGCTAGCGATATGTAAAGGAATCATAGAGGCCCATGGTGGTCGAATTTGGGCCCAGTCAACGGGAACGGACGTCACCATGACCTTTACCCTTCCCATCACCGAATCCATGGTCAGTTTTACGCTTGAAGGACGACACAAGGTGTAAAGACATAATGAAACACGGTGCCCGAATACTTGTGGTAGACGATGAGCCACAAATCCGTCGTTCGCTACAAGTCAACTTGGAAAACAAAGACTATCTTGTCATGACAGCCGAATCTGGAGAAGAGGCGTTAGACGCGATTGCAAGTCGACAGCCGGATGTTGTGATCATCGATCTCATCCTCCCTTCAATAAGCGGGATTGAACTGACCCGCCGAATCCGTCGGCATTCTCCTGTGCCGATCATTGTGCTCTCAGCCATTGGAAATGAATCCAAAAAGGTAGAAGCTCTTGAATCCGGGGCAGACGATTATGTCACGAAACCATTCGGCATGGACGAATTGACGGCACGGATCAGATCAGCACTTCGCAGAACGGTCATGGTTCCTGGAACCGAACCAGTCTTCAAAAGCGGAACTCTTACGGTCAATTTTGAACGCCGTGAAGTACTATTGAATGATAGACCCGTCAAGCTGACACCGACAGAATACGACCTACTCAAATATATGATTCAGTACACGGGCAAAGTACTGACGCACCGAACGCTCCTCACCGCAATCTGGGGTGATGCCTATGCCAATCAAGCCCAATACCTTCGGGTATTCATTGGACAACTCAGAAAAAAAATCGAACGCAACACAGCACGGCCACAATATATTTTGACAGATCCAGGCGTAGGGTATCGTTTCGCTCACGACCCGCAAGAACCTCAATCATAAAAGGCGTTCCTTTTCCACACACATTTCGGCACTCTTACGCTTCCCGCAACACGTTCCAGCATGGCTCCCTCCTTGCTGTATGCACGCTTCCGCCTCTTAAGGCCGAGTCAAGATCACAAGACCCCATAACGGTCAGACATATGCGTCTTTAGAGCACAAGACGGTCATCCTGGGCAATCTTTATGAAGTTTTTATGCAATACTGTCGAGTTAAGAATAGTACCTTTATGTCATGCACACGTACACTATAGTTTTTTGAAGTCACCTTGAAATAAGGTAGATGAGATTCCCATTTTTTACACATACATATTCTAAGGTTTTTGGGTATCAATCCATGTATGGCCCTGCATCGAGTCGCTTCGATACAGAAATCAGATGAGAGGAGGCAGGGAATCTTATGAAAAGAATTCTCATTGCTGATGATTATGCAAGCACACGGGATATACTTCGCATTAGACTGGAGATGCGGGGGTATTTTTGTCAGGAAGTCAAGAATGGGGCCGAGGCTCTCGCGGCCATACAACGCAGACATTACGACCTTCTCATCACCGATCATGACATGCCCGTCATGACTGGACTCGAACTCCTCACACGTGTAGCGAAAATGCCTGACCTGCAACAACCACCGACTATTTTCATTACCGGTCAGCTTCATGACACATTACACCAGGCAGCCACAAACGCCGGAGCCAGGGCTGTCTTGCTCAAACCCTTCGCAGACTATGAGCTCATGGTTGAAGTCAACAAAATTTTGTGCCCCCGACTTGTGCAGGAAGATATCTCTTCGCCAGACTATGAGCTGAGCATCAGTCCAACGTAAGAAATCAAACTCCCGACGCTCACAGTCCGGAACCTCTACGGCCATGACACGCGACGCCTCGCAGGTCGTGTTCATGGTCGTTTGACCCACCCAAGCACGTATTCTCTTTCCGATGACGGACACCCGCCATTCAACGGAACATATTCATCTCGTGGAAAGTCCTGGGCCCGGGTTGTCCTATGCGTACGATTCAATTCAGCACAGGCCGATGTGAACTTCGCTGAATGAGAGGTCACACATAAACGGAACTCGGAGCGTTTTCAACAAAGATTTCCTTCTACCTGCTTCCGCGACACACTTGCATACAACAACTGTCGGATGACAAATGAAGCGTCTATCACCCGCTCGCATAACTGAAGAAATCCCACCGTGATAGCTCGGCAAACGGCTTATATCTGAATTCCATAAAATTGACATTGTCGTCTCAGTATACTAGCGTTAACCTCGATTTACGGAGTTTTGTCAATCACTTATGTATTGTCATGAATAAAGCCGCAGAAATATCCTCCCCCTCGTTCGTCACACAATGCCGTTAACGGCTATGGGAACATGGCGAGACCGAATAGACACGTAGGCAGTCGGTACAGGCCAGAGTTTCAGCTGAATACTACTGAATGCGAACACTTTCATAATTGTGCCACACCTCAGATATCAGCACGTCGTTCTATATGTGAGGATGAAAGATTCATATATTATAAGGAGCATTCATATGTTCAATTTATTCACACTCCTCATGAGTCTGTTGTCAACACGACATACGTCCAGAAACGCAACCTGGCTCTGCGCATGCGCCCTACTGTCGCTTCAGGCATGCGCCTATTTAGATGTCGTCAATGGGGAACAAGCACACACACAATTCACATCGATAGAAGAGCAACGCCTCTATAAGCTGGCGACGGACCATGGAGATGTGAAGGCACAAGTGCAGTTGGGTGAACTCTACGTGATTGGGCACGATGTTCCTCAAAACTACGAAAAAGCCAGTTATTGGTATCAACTCGCCGCAGATCAGGGTGATCTCACCGCCCAGTTGCGTTTAGGCGAAATGTATATGATGGGTCACGGTGTATCACAAGATCATGACAAAGCCAGTCACTGGTATCGGCTTGCCGCCAGTCAAGGAGACGCGTTAGCCCAATTACGGCTTGGCCGAATGTATGATCAGAGCAATGGCGTCCCGCCAAATTATCAAGAAGCGAGCCACTGGTATCACATGGCTGCCAACCAAGGCGATGCGCAGGCTCAATTACGCCTGGGAGAAATGTTCGAACACGGTCATGGCGTCCCGCAGGATTATCACGAGGCAAGTCTATGGTACCGCATGGCCGCCAACCAAGGCGATGCACAGGCTCAATTACGTCTGGGAGACATGTTCGAACACGGTCGTGGAATTCCCCAAAATTACACGGAAGCCAGGCGTTGGTACGAAATGGCTGCTTACCGAAGGGAAACTCAAGCGCAACTACGCCTGGGAGAAATGTTTGAACATGGCCACGGCGTTCAACAAGATGACCAAGAAGCCGGGCGATGGTATCGCATGGCTGCCGAACAGGGCGACCCCATTGCGCAAATCAGAATGGCCAACATGTGTATTCGCGGACAGGGTATGCCGGAGAATCACGCAGAAGGTGTCCGCTGGTATCGCTTAGCAGCAGAACAGGGCAATGCCGCTGCCCAATTACTCCTTGGGCAAATGTATGAAGAAGGAAGGGGCGTGGAACAGGATCTTACGGAAGCCAGTCATTGGTATACCCTCGCGGCCACACAGGATAACCCGCTCGCACAATTCCACTTGGGTCTCATGTACGAGGATGGGCACGGAGTTCCGCAGGATTACCTGAAAGCGATGGAATGGTACACGCATGCAGCAAACCAAAGGCACATGGACGCACAATTCAAGCTTGGGAATCTCTATGCCTTGCGAGAAGATTACATCCACGCGCACATGTGGTTCAATCTTTGCGCGGCCAATGGACACCAAGAAGCGCAATCCCGTCTGGCCGGACTGGCTTCGAGTATGACATATGAACAAATTATGCAAGCACAGGAATTGGCTCGGAACTGGGACAATCAGAACAGGAAAAAGGCAAGTCCGCGAGGAGATAATTTGGCAGACCTCTCATAGAAAGGAGAAGAACGCTTCGGTTCACACGCAACCCTCCGGACGGCATCGGTGACAGTGACCGGTCGTTACGGACCTTCGGATAAGGGAAACGAAATGACCACACCGCCCATCACATCATGAAGTTTATAATTTTTCTTAGGGCTCAACGGGTGAGCATTATGACAGGTCACGCAGGAAGAAGACACCGCTCTATCGGCATAGATAGCCGTAAAGTACCGACGGCCATCTTTCTCGATCACACCCGTAAACGGCTTACTCGGATCCCCTTCAACCGCCTCCAAGCCAGTTCGTTCAAACCAGGTAGCCGGTCGGTTTTTTTCGTAGATCGGCCATAAACTCATCAAGCGATACTCAAGACCGATCTCCTTGCTTTTGACAAGCCGGCTGGACAACATCAGCATTTGAGCCGGCAATGGAAGCGCCGTTTCTTTTTCCCATTCCTCCTCGGCACTCACGACATCATGCTCCGTCATACGCTCGACGGCATGCGTTGTGTATATCGTTCGATCCGCCTCAAGAACGGTGTGAATAAATTCTGCAACACGTTCAGCGGCCACGACGTCTTTCTCTCGCGCGTCGGACGTTGCCTGTGCATATCCAATGGACTCAACACACAACAGCAGAGCTACCACACTTCCCCAGACAACAAAGCGTTGCGTCATACGTGGTTCCTCCATCTCTATACAAATCGTAGTAAGAAAAACGGAAGTTATATGAAACGGTTATAACCGGAACTTATTTGAATTCGCTATAATGAATTCCATACGATCTTTATAGGGCAATAGGGATACGAAGTGCAACGTTCGAGACTGCTCGACGTTACCATGGTTTCCTTGACACATCGCGATTCCCCCTAACGCTGACGATACCTGAATAATTGAGGCCGGTGATGTTTTAGGGTGATATGAACCTTTGTACGGTTAGAAAACCCATGTCCCTCTTTCTTTTCACTAAACTTTGCTACACTTGCACATAGAATTGCACGATGCCCTCACATTTCATTACCGCCTCAATGCTCTACAACCTTGTCAGTTGTGAGCATCGATTATATCTCGATACATTTGGCGATACATCCCTGCGCGACGAACCCAACGCTTTTATTCAGCTCTTATGGGAAAAAGGCACCCTGTTTGAACAGGAAGTCATCCGGAAGCTCGAAACTCCATTTCTGGATCTTTCATGTTATCGAGGAGAGGAAAAGGAGCAGCGTACTCGTAACGCGATGAACGAGCGTATTCCACTCATTTATAGTGGAAGATTGTCGGTGGATGACTTGTTGGGCGAACCCGATCTTCTCCGGCACGAAGGCACTGGATATGTAGCTGGGGATATCAAATCCGGCTCAGGGGAGGAAGGCGATGAGGGCAAAGGCAAACTCAAGAAAACCTATGCCGTCCAGTTGGGATTGTATACGGATATTCTCGAACGGATACAATACTCCGCCGGCCGCTGGTCATTTATTTGGGATATACATGACAACGAAATACGCTATGATTTTTCACAACCCCAAGGCACACGCACCCCGCAAACTTGGTGGGAACTCTACAACACGTTTCGACAACGCGCTCGCGATATTCTCGAGCAAGCCCACACGACGCAACCAGCGTACAGTAGTGGAATCTGTAAACTCTGCCATTGGTACCGCCCCTGCTTACTCAATCTTCAAAAACAGCAGGACCTGACCCTCTTGCCTGAATTAGGTCGCTCCAAACGTGACGCGCTACGGACTTACTTTTCGACAATTCACGGTTTTGCGACATCTCAACTCGACACGCTGATCCACGGCAAAAACACGGATATCCCCGGCATTGGCGTCGGAACACTTCAAAAACTCCACGCCCGCGCCAAATTAGTCTCTGCAGGGAAACAGGCACGTCCCTACCTTCGGAAAGCCGTTGACTTACCTGTTCATCAATCAGAAGTGTTCTTTGACATTGAAGTCGACCCACTTCGCGACCACACCTACCTGCATGGGTTTATTGAACGCCGCAATCACGACAACTCCACTGAACAGTATGTCGCATTCTTTGCCGAGCAACCCACTCCGGAATCAGAACAAGCCGCGTTCGCTCAAGCCGTTAGGTACCTTCAGCAGCATGCCCATTCCAAAGTGTACTATTACTCCAAATATGAACGGACGATGTACCGGAAACTTCAAACGAAATATCCTGAAGTCTGTTCAGCCGAAGACATTGAAACACTCTTTTCCCAAGAACGGGCCATCGACTTGTACTTTGATGTCGTCCTCAAAGCCACCGAATGGCCCACAAGGGATTACTCGATTAAATCGCTTGCGAAATATTTAGGATTTCTGTGGCGGGATACCCATCCCTCCGGTGCTGCCTCAATCGAATGGTTTCACCGTTTGGTTGAAAGTGACGATCAGGCTATCCGGCAACGGATTCTCGATTATAACGAAGACGACTGCATTGCCACGAGAGTCCTACTTGATGGAATTCGACAACTTCCTCTTCACCCCTCGATTACGTAATATTCACCCATGGTTTTAGCTAGAGGATAGATACTAAAAGCACGGGGCCTAAAACGATATGATACACTTCTGTCTATGAAACGATGGGTATCTGGACTTTTGATCTTCATTGGCCTCACGATGACGGTCTTTGTCCTCAACGCGTGGCTGTTGAGCCCTGACCCTATTGATGTCACAGTCGTACGTGTCGAGACGGGACTCGTTGAAGAAACTATCACAAATTCTCGTGCCGGAACCGTCAAAGCCCGGCAACGCGCGCACCTGTCTTCGGAAGTTGGCGGACGCGTGGTCTCTGTCCCATACAACAAAGGTGACCATGTCCAAAAAGGCGATCTCTTGTTACGGCTCAACGATGCAGCCGAGGCATCAAACCTTGAGATGGCTCAACGTGAACTGGTTGTCAGTCAAGCCAATCGTACGCGTTCGTGTCTCGAAGCCAGCCGTGCACAACGCGAATACGCACGGTTTCAAGATCTCTCACACAAAGAATTGGTTTCGACGGATGAACTCGACAAAGTCCATAGCATGGCTCAAGCCAGTGCCGCCGCTTGCCAAGCTGCGGATGCCAGCGTAGAGAGGGCACGGACACGCATTCAAGAAGCCCACGCTCAACTACAAAAAATGGCTCTCTATGCACCATTTTCCGGCATTCTCGCTGACGTCAAAGTTGAAGTCGGAGAGTGGACAACCCCAGCGCCCCCCGGAGTCCCCATTCCTGCAGTACTCGACCTCATCGATCCGACATCGATTTATATTAGCGCTCCCATGGATGAGGTGGATTCATCAACAATTCATCCTGAGCTTGTGGCACGGATTACCCTGGACCCCTACCCTAAACAATCGTTTATGGGCCGGGTCGTACGCGTCGCCCCGTATGTAGAAGATATTGAAGAGCAAAACCGCACCGTGGAGATCGATGTGGAACTTGATGACCGCGAGTTTGCCACCACCCTGCTGCCCGGCACGTCGGCAGATGTTGAAATCATTCTTTCACAAAAGGAACGTGTTCTGAGAATTCCAAGAACGGCGGTGCTTGAAGGTGACAAAGTGTGGACCGTGGAACAAAACACTATTACGGAACGGTCTATCCAAATGGGTCTAAAGAATTGGGATTATGTGGAAATCCAGGAAGGACTAGCAGAAGGAGATCTGGTGATCACCTCGTTAGATCAAGCCGATCTCCACGTTGGTCTCCCTGCACGAATTACGGAAAACGATCATGTACGGTAGCTGAAAATTCTCAGTCTTCAAGTGCGAGGTAATACTCAGACTATGGCCAGGGAACTAGTAACTCGAACGTGTTATGACAGGTGTTCTTGTGCACGATAGGTCTCAGTCCTCAAGGGTATGACACGACTCATACGTGGCAGGGGAATTGATAATCGATGGCTCTATTAAAGGTGTGCTCAAACACGATCGGTTTCAGTCTTCAAGCACACGACATAGCTCTAACCATGCCTAGGGAACTGTTTATTGACGTGTTATGACAGGTGTTCTTGTGCACGATAGGTCTCAGTCCTCAAGGATATGACATGACTCATACATGACAGGGGAATTGATAATCGATGGCTTTATGACAGGTGCACAAGTGATTAAGCTCAAGAACGTTTCGAAGATTTATCAAGTTGGCGATCAACCGGTTTATGCGCTTGCCAATATCACGGAACACATTAAGCCTGGAGAATACGTCGCCATTATGGGCCCGTCAGGGTCCGGAAAGTCGACGCTACTCAATGTATTGGGTTGCCTGCTCCGTCCAACGGAAGGGTCGTATCAACTCAACGGTCAAGAAATCAACACACTCAACGACAGTGAATTATCGAAATTACGCCAATCAGTCATTGGGTTTATTTTTCAATCATTTCATCTTATTCCACGATTGACTGCGGCCGGCAATGTAGAATTGCCGATGATCTTTGCCGGCATCGCTCCTCAGGTCCGTCAACAGCGAGTCACACAGGCCCTTGAAGCGGTTGGCCTGACCGCACGATCTCACCATCGCCCCGATCAGCTGTCTGTCGGACAACGTCAACGTGTCGTGATCGCACGAGCTACCGTCATGAATCCTCGACTCATTTTGGCCGATGAGCCTACCGGGAACCTGGATAGTGAGTCAGGGAAACAGATACTCGGGCTTCTGGATCAGCTCTATGCGCTTGGCCATACGCTCATCATCGTCACGCACGACATCAATGTGGCTCACCGTGCGGAGCGCGTTCTCGTGATCAGTGATGGACACATTGTCCAACGTACCAGTTCCTGCAACCTCACACCTGAATCGTTATGAATTGGACGGCCTCCTCCGTCATCCGGATAACCCATGTCCCTTAGAGATTGTGTCGATTTCGCCTTTAATGCACTCAAGGGCCAGCCCATTCGCGTTAGTTTGTGCGTCACCGGCATTGCCATTGGCATCATGGCCATTGTGGTTTTGACCGCGTTAGGGGAAGGGGCACGACGGTATGTCGTGAACCAGTTCATGTCGATCGGAAGCAACTTGCTTCTTGTGGTGCCGGGGAAAACCGAGACCACTGGCGCCATTCCCGGGTTTGCTGGCGCCCCGCATGACTTGACGATTATGGACAGCCAAGCCATTCGCCGAAACATTCGCTCGATTCAACGACTCGCCCCAATTTCCATGGGTACGGAAACGGTTCGCTATGGCGAACGACGACGGCAAGTTCCCATTGTCGGAACCACGGCTGACTTTCTCGAGATCCGCCACCTTCGCATGGCACGAGGACAATTTCTGCCCAGAGGCGATCCTCAGCGAGGAGCTCCACTTGTGGTCTTAGGGCACCGCGTTGCCCAAGAGCTGTTCCCCGACACGTCGCCGCTCGGACAATTGATTCGCGTGGGAAACTGGCGCATGCGCGTTATCGGCATCCTCGCACCCCGCGGCACGCAATTAAGCATGGATATGGACGACTTAGTTTTGGTCCCTGTCGCGACAGGCATGCAGCTTCTCAACCGACACTCCTTATACCGAATTCTTCTTGGAGTGCGGAACGTTTCAGACTTGGAAACAACGTGTGGCCGCATTGTGGCATTACTCACTGAACGTCATGGCGAAGATGACACCACCTGTATTACGCAGGGTTCGGTCGTCGGAACCTTTTCCTCCATCCTCAATGCTCTGACAGTTAGTTTGGCGGCCATCGGATTCATTTCCCTCACCGTTGCCGGGATTGGCATCATGAATGTTATGTTCGTCGCCGTCGCCGACCGTACCGAAGAAATTGGACTCTTGAAAGCGCTTGGGGCAAGAAGCCGGCAAATTTTATTACTATTTCTGATCGAAGCCGTCATCCTGTCTTTAGCCGGAGGGATGATCGGGCTCACCTTGGGATGGACGATTGTACAAGGATTGACCACGCTGTACCCAGCTATTCCAGCCTCGACTCCCCTGTGGGCATCCGTGTCTGCCGTCTTAGTCTCATTCGCCGTCGGCGTGGTGTTTGGATTACTTCCGGCACACCGCGCTGGACGTCTTGACCCCGTCCACGCCCTGGAGCGACATGCATCATGAGAGTCAGCGACCTCATGCGCCTAGCAATGGGTACCATCACCACACGCCCAACCCGTACTGCCTTATCCTTGCTTGGAATCGCGATCGGCGTCATCACCGTCATTTTGCTCACCTCCATTGGCGAGGGAACACGCCGCTACGTGCTTTCTCAATTTACCCAGTTCGGCACCAACCTCCTGACCATTACTCGAGGCAAAACGCAAACGGTCGGCATCCCAGGTGTCCTCGGTGGCACGACGCACAAATTGACAATCCAGGACGCGCAAGCCATTCGACAGCTTGACGGAATCATTCGAGTCGTTCCAGTGTCGGTCGGCAATGCGAGAGTCGAGGCCGAGGGCAAAGGTCGGAGTGTGTCCGTGTTTGGCATAACCGCGGATATGCCTGAACATTGGAAATTCACCGTGCGTTCAGGCCGATTCCTCCCACCGGGAGATCCATTTCGCCGGCAATCCGTCGCCGTCCTAGGACCAAAACTCAAAACCGAACTCTTTGGCAACGCTTCACCATTGGGGAGTTTTGTGCGTATTGCGGGATATCGATTCCGGATCATCGGCGTCATGGCTCCGAAGGGTAATCTTCTGGGATTTGACATTGATGATGCGATTTATGTGCCGGTCGCCTCCGCCATGACGATATTTAATATGGACGAACTCATGGAGATACAGGTGGCATTTGGCTTCGGACATCAATTAGAGACCATCATTCAACGCATTCGAGAACGGCTCATGGAGCGACATCGGGGAGAGGAAGATTTCACAATCGTGACGCAAGCTGCCATGCTTGAGACGATGGACAACATCATGCAGGTCATTACGGTCGCCGTTGCCGTCATCGCCGGCATTTCAATGATTGTGGGAGCCATCGGCATCATGACGGTCATGTGGATGGTCGTTCGCGAACGAACGGCCGAAATCGGGCTCTTAAAGGCCACAGGAGCCACTTCGGGACAAATCTACCAATTGTTCCTCTGTGAGTCGGTGATCCTCGCCACAATTGGAGGGGGCGTAGGGTTAGCCGTGGGGTTGAGTATCGTTCAAATCCTCCCAACGCTCATTCCAGGTATCCCAGTGCATCCCCACATACATTACGTCCTTGCCGCCCTGTGTGTCAGCACCCTAGCTGGCATCTGCTCAGGATTCATTCCGGCTCGATATGCCGCATCTATTGATCCCGTACGCGCCCTTCATACTCAATAGTCATTCCTGGACCAAGAAATAACTTGCCTTCGTTGGCTTTCTTATGACCAACAGTAATGCTCTGCCGGGTTACCCATGAATCGTCGCTCGCAAAAAACTGAAGGATTTTTTCCACAACATACGAGCGACGAGAGACACGTTTCGAAAGGCAAACGGCGATTTACGAGGTACATTTTTCACCTATTGTATTTTAACTTTTTCTCAGTACCTATGATCTGACATCTGCAGGCTCTAGCCGTGCCACGACTCTTTCATATGGTTGACGTGTGTGCTTGCGTTCGACTGGGCATGTGCATTCTGTAAGAAAGGATGAGGTTTCGCTTTGCCGAAACAAAAGGGCCTCGGCCGCCGGGACGAACCCCGGCAGAGAGCAAAAACCTAGGACGATAAGACGTGCATACGATGAATAAGGGAATAGGCATGAGGAATGTTCTTGAGCAAAAACTCTTCTGACACAACGACTTCCCAGATGAATAGGTCTTAATGAAAAGTTAAAAAACTATATAGGTGGCGAATGGCGTTTCAGGAATTTGGCTGACTCTCCTTCAGGAGCAAGAGTGATATTCCCCCGTGGCCTCGAGTGAGAAAAAAGGGTGACTCATCTTCATAAGGCTGCTATGATTCTAAGATTGTCGACACGAGCAACCTCGAGATCATTGGTCACGACATGAAATATATGGAAGGAACTATTCCATGACAAAGCGTATTCGCCTGGCCCGCATCCTTATTGTAGAACAGGACCCAGCCCAACGAACGGCGCTTATCGCGCAGTTAAAGGATGAAGGGTATGACGTCATCGGAGCAGAAACGGCTCGAGAAGCCCTTGAACAAGCCAGACAAGAAAATTTTGGCGTAGCCATTATTGAACTCCGTCTGCCCGACCGGAACGGGGTTCAGCTGCTCGAAGACCTCAAGACTGCCGCCGTAGGCATTCGCGTGATCATCTATACGGAGCACAGTTCCTTGGACTCGGCGAAAGATGCCGTCAATCTCGGCGCATTCGCCTATATCGAAAAGGGACAGCGCCCAGGAGAACTCCTGCGTCAGGTCGACCGTGCCATGCGTAGCCAGTTAGACCAATATGCCAGAGAATTGGAAGAATCGGTTGCCGAACGTACGGCCACGCTTCAAGAACGGGAAGAGCGTTTTCGGCAGCTCGCAGAGCACATCCATGAGGTTTTTTGGCTATCATCTGCCGACAAAACCCAAATCTATTACGTGAGTCCAGCCTACGAGACCATTTGGGGAAGAACATGCGCCAGTCTCTGTGAGGATCCGGCTAGCTTCCTTGAAGCCGTTCATCCTGAGGATCGAGAACGTGTCCAACTAGCCATTCCATCCCAAATTCAAGGGACGTACCATGAATGCTACCGCGTGGTTCGACCGGATGGTTCGATACGATGGATCGAATCCCGTGCCTTTCCCATCAAAAATGAAGAAGGCGAAATTTATCGGATTGCCGGCATAGAAGAAGACGTCACAGACCGAAAACGAGTTGAAGAAGCGCTTCAAAAAACAGAGCGAACATACCGCCAATCGAGCAAAATGGAAGCCATTGGGACACTCGCCGGAGGCATTGCGCACGATTTCAACAATATCCTGACAGCGATTCTTGGCTATACCGAATTAGCGATTGCCACCGTACCCAAAGAAAGCCGAACCAATCGAAATCTTCAAGAGGTATTGACGGCCGGGCACCGGGCGAAACATCTTGTCCAACAGATTCTCACGTTTAGCCGGCAAAGCGGACAGGAACGGAAATCCATCGACATTCATCAAGTCGTGCAGGAGGCTCTCAAGCTGCTTCGTGCCACAATTCCTTCTACCGTGGAAATCCGGCAGAATATTTATTCGCAATCTACGGTTTTGGCCGATGCTACACAAATCCACCAAGTGATCGTTAACCTCTGCACCAATGCGGAATATGCCATGCGAGAATGTGGCGGACTCTTAGATCTCACCTTAGAAGACACAGAAATTCACAATTCCCAGTCATCCGACCATCTTGACCTCAAGCCAGGCCCGTATGTCCGATTAACCGTGAAAGACAGTGGACCGGGCATGACGCCTGAAGTCGTGGAGAGAATGTTCGATCCTTTTTTTACGACCAAGCCGACCGGAGAAGGGTCTGGGATGGGGTTAGCTGTGGTGCATGGCATTATCACGACACATGGTGGGACCATTATGGTTGAAAGCGCTCCTGGTATCGGCACAAAAATCGACGTGTATATTCCGACTATTCAAACGGCTATATGGGATGTCTTTTCTACCAAAGCATCTATCCCGAATGGAAAGGAAAGTATTCTCTTTGTCGACGACGAAGAAACCATCGTCCGGCTTGGCCAAGAACTCCTGACGCACCTAGGATACTCGGTCACCATTCGAACAAGTAGTGTGGAGGCCTTAGATTTATTTCGCAGCGATCCCCATCGATTCGATTTAGTGATCACAGACCAGACGATGCCCACCATGCCCGGCGATGCACTGGCGCGGGAACTGCTCCGCATCAGACCTGAACTCCCGATTATCCTCTGCACAGGATTTAGCCACGTGGTCTCTGCGGAAAAAGCCAAGTCAATGGGCATTCGCGGCTATTTAATGAAGCCGCTCGCCATACGGGATTTGGCTCCAATCGTACGGCACGTACTTGACGAACAACCGTACTACTCCCACCATAAAGAAAAAACCCCTACAGCATGAGTGAAAGACGACAAGTCCGCAACGAGGAGTCTTTCTGACAACATCTACACCGCCTCGCGTGACCATCGCTCAATCATATCCCCCTTCAGGTCGCAACGCCCGGGAGGAGGCAATCCTCTCGCGCGTGAATCAGGCTTGATTCCAGCCATCAACATACCTTTTCCACATTTTGCAGTCTGATACAAATGCGTTCCTTTTAATAAATCTTTTATTTCCATTTTAATCCATAACACGCTACAATCTACTCACATTATTCACCAGAATTTTTCCGAATTTTACACACTGTACTCATGCCGTCCATCTTAGTTATTGACGATGATCAGCAGGTCTGCGGCGTTCTTCGAGAAGCCTTTGAAGTCGCCGGCTATCACGTCAACATTGCGTACGATGGACATAAAGGCATCGCACAGTATCGAACGTCTCCGTCAGATCTCGTCATATTGGATATCTTAATGCCGGGAAAAGAAGGATTTGAAACTATCCGTGAGCTACGTCGTGACTTTCCCTCCATTAAAATCATCGCGATTTCAGGCGGCGGGGACCATGCTCATGTAAATCTCCTTGACCGGGCAAAGCAGGTCGGAGCAAATCACACATTCACAAAGCCATTTAAAATTAGCGACTTCGTTGAATTCGCCGCTTCACTGTTGACAGAATCATCAACATGATTCACGATTGACGAACAACGATCACGTTGACGTGTATCACGGAAGTCAACATTTTCTGATCCGTCATTGAAACAGACAATGCTGTACTTTCAAACGAAACCAAACCCGGCGTTTCAAGCTCTTCTCCATGACGCTCTGGAATTAGAACGTCAGGAGATTTCACGTATTTCAGTGGAAAAAGATTGTGATGTGTGGGAAGCGGGCTATGGCGCGGTGTCCGAACACTTCTCACCCTACAGTGCGCTGGTCACCATCGAACAACTGCTCCTGGCCAGTTCACAAGAGACGGTCTACCGACTGAATGACTATCATTATCTCTTGATCTATGAATGTCTTAAAAATTACTGCGCACTCCATGACGACCTGGTTCAAGAGCCTGACCTCCAGCACATGACCATGCCAGAATATCGACGTCATGCCATAGACTTTCAAGACACGATTGATGTGTATTTTTGGGATATCGACTGTTTATTTCTATCCGGCACCCTGCCTCCACATGAGTTTGACCTGGGCCTTTCTTGTTTGCACAACAACGATTCCAGTTATGTGACAACAGATCTTCGCCCACATCCTCGGTATCTCCGCCTCACCCCAATGACCGACCCAATGTGGAGAGTCTCAGAGCACAATGAGCACTTTTATACACACTCGTATCAAGACCCTAACCTCCGTTAATATTCATTCATCATACGAAGGATCATCTCGGCATGAACAAACCCGCACACACCCAGTTTCCCATTCATGCTCTCGTGCAAGAACGGTGGAGCCCAAGGGCCTTTGCCAACGAACCAGTCGAAGAACAAAAACTTCAAAGCCTGTTAGAAGCCGCACGATGGGCCGCATCATGCTTCAATGAACAACCATGGGGGTTTTTAGTGGCGACCAAACAGCAAACAGACGCACACGATAACATGCTGACGTGTTTGGCCGATGCGAATCAAATTTGGGCCAAGCATGCCCCCGTTCTCATGCTTACCGTGGCCAAACTGAACTTTGCGCACAACGGGAAATCCAATCGCCATGCTTTTCATGACGTTGGACTCGCCGTCGGAAATTTGGTGACGCAGGCAACGGCCCTCGGATTAAGCGTGCATCAAATGGCCGGGATTCTTCCGGACAAGGCGAAGTCGTTATACAACATTCCCGACGATCATGAAGCGGTAACGGGGCTTGCCATCGGCTACATTGGAGACCCACAGCAATTACCCGATGAACTACGAGAACGAGAACTCGCACAGCGAACCAGGCACCCATTATCTGACTTTGTTTTTACCGGGCAATGGGGACAGTCTTCGGCATTCTTGTAGTAATTGCTCTCAACACATTCCTACGCAGCAAACGCTCACGCGTATTCAATACAGCATTCCATGTATGTCTGCATAGTAGTTTTACGTATGCTTTTGTTATCACATAACGCGTACGCCAAGCTACGTCACATTCTTTCTCCCACTTCATCAAGTATCAAAGAATTCAACCGACTTGTATAACAACAGCGGAAAACGCCATCTCTCTATTCAATTAAATTGCAACTCCCACCTCATGTCACAACACCCGATTCGTCCGACAACTTGAAAGAAGGATTACATATGCGATGCTCACAACGCACGGCTTTTTTAGTCAGACTCGCCTTGCTCACGCTCTCGCTTCAACTCCTTGTTCCACAGTTTCTCCTGGCACAAAACGTAGAACAGGACAAGGCAACGAGTTGCTTATGGAGCATTACGGCAGGAGATACTACGATATATCTTTTGGGATCCATTCATGTGCTCAAAGAAGAACATTACCCGTTGCACAACGCAATTTATCAAGCGTTCCGCGCAGCGTCACATCTTGTTTTCGAGGTGAACCTTGATGAAATCTCGTCTCCTGTCGCGCAGAGAAATTCCCTCACCAAAGGACTATTTACCGATGGCCGTACACTACAGGAAGTCCTCACGCCGGAAAATTTTGCCTTTACCAAAACCCAGCTTAAAAAGCTTGGGTATGGCATTGAACTATTTGGCCGCATGAAACCCTGGATGTTGGCCACAACAATCACGCTATTGGAATTACAAAAACTTGGGTTTGAGACAGGTCTTGGTGTCGATCAGCATATCTTTCAGCAGGCTAAGGCCCAAGGGAAAACCATCGAAGGGCTTGAAACCATTGACGACCAACTCAATCTCTTTGATGGGTTGGCATCTCACTCACAGGAACAGTATCTACTTCACACACTTGCCGAAATCGACAGTATCAAGCAACGCACGCAGTCTTTGATCGACTCTTGGACCAACGGGGAGATTGAAGGGTTACAAGCAACGTTAGACAACATGAAGATACTTCCAGACGTGTACGACGCCCTGATTATCCGTCGAAACAATAATTGGCTTCCGCAGGTCGAATCATACCTACAGAACAATGAAACCACTATGATTGTAGTCGGGACTCTCCACCTGATTGGAGAACACGGGTTGCTCGCACGGCTGAAAGAAAAAGGGTACGTCATCAAGCAACTGTAGTTCATTCCCCCTCCCAGGAAATCAATCTCAGTCCAGGATTTTCACCTCTCACCGTCTTCTTGTCACTCGGACTTGTCGTTCCATTTTTTCTTCTTTGCCATTCCATGCCTACCGACTCTTTCACACATTTCTATAAACGAGATGAGAGTAATAATAGTGGAAAATCATCCGGAATTAGCATACAGTGAGACGCACAGACCTTGCATATCGAATCGAGCCATTCATAGTAATTATAGTTTTTTAACTTTTTCTCAGTACCTATGATCTGACGCCTGCAGGCCAGTCCGTTGAGTGAACACCTCTCATACTGGGCGGGCTTGTTTGAGCGCAGCGAGTTAGCCCGCCCCACCAACCGGGATTCAGCTCATCCGATGAGCCTGGCCTGGGCGTTCATGGTTTTGGGTCCTTTTGCCAAAACAAAAGGGCCGCGGCCGCCGGGACGAACCCCGGCAGAATGCAAAAACCTAGGACCATAAGAAATGCAT
>BQIV01000038.1 GCA_021604005.1 Nitrospirales bacterium
ACGAACCCCGGCAGAATGCAAAAATCTAGGACCATAAGAAATGCATACGAATAAGGGAATGGGAATGAGTAATGTTCTTGAGCAAAAGCTCTTCTGACACCACGACTTCCCAGATGAATAGGTCTTCATGAAAAGTTAAAATACTATATGTATGTTTGTCATATGCTCGTGAGTCTGGATATCAATGGCTGATCAGAGCATTTCACACATTGTCGTCCGAGCGCCTAATTGGATCGGTGATGCGGTCATGTGTACACCGGCTCTTATGGATATACGGGAATACTACCCGCATGCCAAGATTACCTTATGGGCAAGGCCTGCCATTGCAGAGTTATTACGAGATCATCCTAGCATCAATGCGGTGTTGTTGTATCAGCATCAGAATGCCCATGCAGGAATGAGGGGGAAGGTACGTCTCATTCAAGAGCTGCGGGCGCAAGAATTTCAGGTCGCCATTCTTCTGCAGAATGCCTTTGAGGCAGCCTTTCTTTCTCTGTGTGCCGGCATTCCCCATCGGTGGGGCTATGGCACTGATGGGCGAAGTGTGTTGCTTACTAAAGCGGTGCCGGTGGAACGCGGCAAAAAAGATCTGCATCAAGTCCGGTATTATCAGCGCTTCATTCAGCAAGCATTAGGACGTACGTTCCCACGTCGCATGCAACTCGTGGCATGTGATCATGATGAAGATTCTGTGAATCAACATTTTCCGGAAGTTGTCGTTCGGAATGGAGAGTATTTGATTGGCCTCAATCCCGGCTCCGTCTATGGTTCATCGAAACGATGGTTGCCTGAACGATTTGCCGAGTTGGCTGACCGCGTGCTGGATCACATTCGACAGTTTGCTGGCTCTGCGGTAACAGTGAAATGTGTGCTTGTCGGGGGAGCTGGAGAGGAGTCACTGGCGAATAGCATTGCCTCGTTGATGCAGGCCACGCCAATCGTCCTATCCGGAAAAACCACGTTGCGCGAACTCATGGTGATTATTAAACGGTGTTCGCTTTTTATTACTAACGATACAGGTCCGATGCACATTGCCGCGGCATTGAATGTTCCCCTTGTGGCCATTTTTGGATCAACGGATCCTGGGTATACGGCTCCGTTCGGTTTGGAGGATGTGGTGGTCCAGGAGACCGTCAGGTGTGCACCATGTTTCTTGCGCTCCTGCCCGATTGACCATCGCTGTATGACACAAATAACGGTTCAGCAAGCCTATGAGATGGCTCTTCGTCAACTTGCAAAAGCAGGTGGGAGCAAATCGTGAAGCATCAGGGCATTACGGTATTTGTCGATCGTGACGGAACCTTAAACGAAGATCCCGGGTACTTGTCGAATCCCGATGCGCTAGTATTGTATCCCGGTGTGGTTGAAGCCGTTGCCAGATTAAAGCAGGCGGAGTGTGCTGTGATACTCGTCACGAATCAATCTGGAATCGGTCGAGGGTATTTCAGCCAAGTCGACTTGCGGGCTATTCATGATAAGCTTGAACGTTTGTTGCGTGAAGGGGGAGGGGGCTTGGATGGAATTTTTTTCTGTCCTCATCTTCCTGACGCAGGTTGTGAGTGTCGTAAGCCGAACCCCGGGCTTATCCATCAGGCCGTTGAGTCGTTACAGGTTTCAGTGACTCGTAGCTATATGGTTGGTGATAAGCGGAGTGATATGGAGTTAGCCAATAATATTGGAGCGATTGGTGTCTTGGTGAATACGAGTTCCGTGAGTCAAGACGCGATAGATGCGAAGAGGCGAGGAGAGCTAAGAATCGAATGCATTACTTTAACTTTTCATGAGGCAGCTGAATGGATTCTTCAGGATGCACAGACGAGACAGTGGAGTAATGGATAGGTCTGTGTAGCACCGTGTCTCTTAATCTTTTTCATTTACTCATAATTCTAAACCGCTACATTAACTAATGGATTTCACTGTAGACTGGTCTGTGTATGATTCCTGAGCCGAAGCGAATACTGCTTTTGAAGCCCAGTTCTCTAGGAGATATCGTACACGCTCTTCCAACGCTTGCGTCATTACGTCGACGCTATCCTTTGGCAAGAATTACGTGGTTGATCAAAGAGGAGTGGGCTGAACTGTTGGAAGGCAATCCAGATGTTGATGAAATCATTCCTGTGAATTTTCGTTTGCGGTACTGGCCTTCGTTAGTTCGTCGGGTTCGCCAGGGGAAATACGATATGGTTATTGACCTTCAAGGACTATTTCGAACGGGACTCCTTGCCGGTCTTTCCGGTGCGTCTGAACGAGTTGGATTTGCTGCGGGACGAGAAGCGAGTCCATGGTTTTATACACAACGGGTGAAATTACCCTTGCCGATGGATCGTGCATGGCGTCTTCTTGACATGCATGCAGTCGATAGAAATTTAGCGATTGCTCGGTATCTTGGAGCAGAGACAGACACTCCGACTTTTCGGCTCCCTGATATCGAAGATGATCGGCGCAGTATTCGTCAACAGTTGGATGAAGCTGGAGTGAAAATGGACGATCGACTCATTGCGCTCGCGCCATTATCTCGAGAAGATATTAAAAATTGGCCATTGGATCGCTATGTGGATCTGACGCACAAACTGGTGCAGTGGCCGAATTGTAAGGTCGTGGTGCTTGGTTCATCTGCTCAGCACTGGATCATGGAGAAATTTTCTCGCGTGACGAAAGAGCAGTGCATTGATATGGTAGGGACGCTTCGTCTACGTCAAATTGGGAGTCTCATGCGTGAGGTGGATGTACTGATTGCGAACGATTCGGCTCCCGTCCATCTTGCCGTGGCCGTAGGGGTTCCAGTTGTCGGGCTGTACGGTCCGACTCATGCTGGTGCGACTGGACCGTACAGGATAAGTGTACATCGGTCATTGCATACGCAAACGGCCCTCGCTTGTCGTCCCTGCGGACAAACCACCTGTCATCATGCCAAGGAAAAAGAATGCCTGACGATGATTTCCGTTGCTGAAGTCATGAGTGCGGTCGAATCCATTCTGGCTGAGACCAGCGCGAGCAACACGCAGGTTACTGAACAACATCACTCATAATTGGTTGGCTGTGTGGGGTAGGAGAAAAATGAAGTCTGGAGGAAAGAATGTGTGATCGATGACGAATCGTCCCAAAGTTTCTGCCGTCGTGATTGCCTTCAATGATGAAGCAAACATGCGTGACTGTTTAGAGAGTTTGGACTGGGCTGATGAAATCATCGTTGTGGATTCTTATAGTACAGACCAGACAACGAACATTAGTCTCGAATATACAGATAAGGTCTATCAGCATACCTTTCAGGGGTTTGGACGGTTACGAAACGAAGCCATGTCGCATGCGACGTATGATTGGGTATTTAGCCTCGACACCGATGAACGTGCAACGCCGGAAGTCCGTGACGAAGTTCGCCGTTATTTAGCGGAAGGTCCGAAGGCGCAAGCATATTTTGTCCCACGACTCAATCACTTTCTTGGCCGGTGGGTTACGCATTGTGGGTGGTACCCTGATTATCGACAACCACAATTTTTTCACAAATCTCATATGCGGTATCACGATGATCTTGTGCACGAGAGCTATACCGTAACCGGGCAAACCGGCTACTTTACGAATCATGTGCGGCAATATCCCTTTCGTAATATCGATCAGTATTTTATGAAAATGGATCGATATTCGTCCTTAATGTCCGAAGAGATGCGAAAGCGTGGCCGTGAATTCCATCGTCACCAACTGATTTCTCATCCGCTGTTCACATTTTTTAAAATGTATGTGTTGCGTTTGGGGTTTCTTGATGGAAAACCTGGCCTCGTATTGTCCGGGCTGTATGCCTACTATACGTTTGTCAAATACGCCAAATTGTGGGAACTGACTCATCGTGAGTCTTCCTGTTGATGCAAGAACGCCTGCCCGGATGGGGTCAATGAGATCAGGTATTTCGGGGAGCTCAAGACCATCGAATCGTCCATTACGAATTTTGCATTCTGAATCCTCTATGGAGCTTGGTGGTCAGGAATTTCGTATTCTTCATGAAGTGCGTGGCATGGTAAAGCAAGGCCATTATGTCGTTCTCGCCGTGCAACCACGCAGTCAACTGGCCATGCGTGCGAAGCAACAGGGTCTTGTTGTCGAAGAAGTGACCATGAGTCGTGTCAGATGGGTGTGGCTCATTGTGGTCTTTCTCAAGCTCATTGCACGGCATCATATTCAAGTCGTGAATACCCATGGATCGATTGACAGTTGGACGGCGGCCATTGCGGGCCGTATTTCCCATTGCCGCCCGCTGATCATCCGCACTCGCCATAAGTCCACGATGATTGCCAAGACATGGCGTCATCATGTGTTGTATCAACACTTGCCTCACGCTGTCGTGACGACTGGAGAGGCAGTCAAGGATCTCGTGATGCGGCAGACGGATGTCCCGGGTGAGCGAGTCATCTCCATTCCAACCGGGGTCGACTTGGAGATATTTCGGTGTAATCTGGAAGAGCACAGTCGTAAGACTCAGTCCTCCATAGCTGAGCGGACTGTTGTGATCGGAACCGTGACGTTTTTCAGGACGTATAAAGGATTATCGTATCTCTTAGAGGCATTTCACATGGTGTTGTCTCAAGTGCCAGATCTCGTTTTGCATATTGTTGGTGATGGGCCGGACTATGCGTCGATCGTCCGTAAACGGGATGAGCTGGGAATGCAAGATCGTGTCGTGTTGACCGGGTATCGAGAGGATGTCGCGTCACAGTTAGCGACGATGGATGTGTTTGTCTTGCCATCGATTGAGGCTGAAGGCGTCCCGCAAAGTTTGACGCAAGCGATGGCGATGGGGATTGCGGCCATTGCGACAGACGTGGGGAGTATTCGAGAGGTTGTCCAGCATGAAGCAACTGGACTTTTGGTGGAGGCCAGAAACAGTGACGCACTCGCTCAAGCCATGATTCGTCTTGTCACGAATCAACAGCTTCGAGATGACTTAGGGCAAGCGGCCAGAACACATATTGAGCGGGCCTATAGCTTTACGGGCATGCTTGCGCGAACCGAATCCGTCTATCGGGAGTTTCTTGAGCAACGGGCGTTAGCAGGCATAAACGAGAGTAGTCGATGAAAGTCAGCGGATTTACTTTTATTCGAAACGCCATTCAATATGATTTTCCGATTATTGAAGCGATTCAATCCGTCTTGCCTGTTGTCGACGAATTTATTGTAAATGTTGGAAATTCGGACGATGATACATTGGGCTTAATCCGGTCTCTCGACGATGTGCGCATCAAGATTGTTGAAAGTGTGTGGGATGACACCTTGAAACACGATGGGAAAATCTTAGGGCAGCAACAGGATATTGCGCTTTCACATTGCTCAGGGGACTGGGCCTTTCTCGTTCAAGGTGATGAAGTGATTCATGAAGATGACCTGCCGGCCATTCAAGAGGCGATGACGACATACATGTCTCACGAGCATATTCTCGGGCTGGTCTTTCGTGTGATTCATTTTAAGGGAGACTATTGGTCTGTCGATCCATGGATGTATCGGAAGGCCACAAGAATTATTCGCACAAACAGAAATCTTTACTCTTCCGCGGACGGGTGTGATTTTCGAACCGACCAGTCGTCACGAATGATCAAGTCATGTTCATCCGGACAGATGATTGCCGCGCGCGTCTTTCATTATGGGTGGGTGAAGGATCACGAGACGTTTCGTGCCAAAAAACGGGTTATGGAGTCCTGGTGGCATGGAAATACGCGTACACCTGAAGAATTGGACCGGGAAGCGGTGCTGCAAGCGCAATTTCCGAATTATTCAATTCTCAAGGATTTTCATGGGAATCATCCATGCGTCATGCACCCGCGGCTTGCTCGTGCGCAGAAATTACGCCCAAGACACAATCGTTGGTTGAATTGGAAGTTTTATCGTGAAATCATGCAGCATGGATTTAAAGGGTAGCCATGCACGCACGCCCAACTATCGCAGCTTTGGTCATTACAAAAAATGAGGAACGACATATTGCTGAATGTCTAGAAAGCGTGACTTGGGTCGATGAGATTATTCTTGTTGATGCACAAAGTACGGATGGTACCGTTGCGATTGCCAAAAGGTTTACGGATTGTGTGTTCATTCGACCGTGGCCTGGATTTGGGCCGCAAAAGAATTTTGGTATGGAGCACGTCACCTCTGACTGGATTGTGATCGTAGATGCCGATGAGCGCGTGAGTGTGGAATTGGCCAAGGAAATCCAAGAAACTCTTACGACGGTTTCGGATGACCGTGCGGCTTTTCGTGTTCCACGGCGAAATTACTTCTACGGCCAATGGGTTCGATGGGGTGGCGCGTACCCTGACTATCAAATTCGTCTCGTTCGGAGAGGCAAGGCGCAGTATAATGACGTGGCTGTTCATGAAAATTTACTCGTTGATGGCCAGATTGGAACTCTCTCCGCTCATTTGGATCACCATACGGAAAGACAGATTACGGATCATTTCAGGAAGTTTAATCTCTATACGACGTTGGCAGCTTCGGAGAAAGGCAAATCACAACAATCTGTCGCTTGGTATCATTTGGTGTGTAACCCATTGGTGATTTTTTTCAAGACGTATGTTGTAAAAAAAGGCTATCGAGATGGGACGCGAGGAGTCATTTTTGCCGTATTTGCCAGCATGTATACCTTTGTCAAATATACAAAACTTCTAGAAACCCACGTAGTAAAAAAATAACGAAACGATGCGACAGTATTTGAATCGACGTGCGTATCGGTCACGGGGATGAAGCGAATGAACTGGCATGCAGCAACACATAAAGATTAACCACGTATGAAGATTGTGATTGCTGCGTGGCATTTGAACGATGTCAATGTTGGTCTTGGACGATATACGCGTAATTTGATTGAAGCTCTTGGTCGCGTTGATCGGAACAATGAATATGATATTCTCATGCCCGTCAAGGCCTCGAATTTTCCTTCCTATCCAAACGTCCATTACTGGTTCTGTCGTTACCCTGTGTTTAAAAGACGATTTTGGGAACAATTTGCAACGATGGGTGTGGGACGTTACGATCTCCTGCATTTTCCCTATGATTCGTGTATTGCCCTCAAGCGGGGAAAGTTTATTGTTACCATTCATGATGTCAAGCCGTTGCTGTATCCAAAGCCGAAGAAACATGTCAATTTCTACAGTCTGATGAAGCGCTTGTATCTTCCTCGTCCTTTCGAGACGATCGATCATGTCATTACCGTGTCAGACTGTTCGCGGAACGATATTGTGAAGAACCTTGGTGTGTCAGAAGATCGGGTGACGGTTATTCCGCAAGGGGTTGAACCGAATATTTTTATGCCGTTACCGACTGATGTTGCTCAAGAACAGCCGGAGGCGCCATACGTGTTGTGTGTGGCTGGGGCTGATCCGACAAAAAATATTCAGTCGCTTATTCTTGCCTTTTCGTTGTTGCCGGAAAAACTTCGGCACGATCATCAATTAATGCTTGTTGGAGATCTTAAAAAACAGGATGACCTTCTTCGATTGGTAAAGGAAAAAGGAATTGAGACGCAAACGGTGTTTGCCGGCATTGTGTCGGATCAGCAATTGGTTCGGTATTATCAATATGCGGAGGTCTTCGTCTTTCCTTCCCTCTATGAAGGGTTCGGGCTGCCTGTGCTGGAGGCCATGGCTTGCGGCTGTCCGGTTGTCTGTTCGAATACATCCTCATTGCCTGAAGTCGTTGGTGAGGCCGCAATGATGGTCGGTCCCTTAGATATTACGGCCTTGGAATATGCGATGCGGCAAGTCCTCAGTGATTCAACGCTTCGGCACCGAATGCGAGAGGCCGGTCTGCAACGAGCCAAACAGTTTTCTTGGAATCAAACGGCAACTCGCACAGTTGAACTCTATGAACGTGTTGTGGGGCACTGATCATGAGTGAAAGAAGAATCGGACCGTAATCCTTGAGAACCGTGTCTTTATGTCGAGCGCGAGGCCTACACGACTCTTACTCTTAACGATACGGGCGATTGGCGATGTGGTGCTCATTACACCTATCATTCGCCAACTTCGAATGGTCTATCCCACTATGTACCTTGCGGCGCTTGCTGATGGCGCAAGCGCAAACATTCTTCAAAACAACCCACATCTCGACCGAGTATTTGTTCTTGATCGTCGTGGGACCAAACGCCTATCCAAATTTTCACAATTCAGGCAGTGGCGGCAGCTCATTGCTGAAATCCGAGAAGAACGATTTGATACGGTTGTCGACGTATTTAGTGGACCACGAAGCGCGATGTTGGGATGGTTGTCCGGCGCCTCTCGTCGATATGGTGAAGATTATCGAAAGAGGATACGCGGATTTCTGTATAGTCATTGCATACAGGTATCTCGTGATCATCGACATTTGGTTGAACAAAAGTTGGACTTGATTCGTCCTCTAGTGGGAAACATTGATACTCATGAGGCACCGTTAGAACTGTTTCTTACTTCTGATGAGACGCAACATGCGTTGGGATTGCTTGGAGTCAACACTGGGGACTCTCAACGGCTGGTCGGTCTCGTGCCTGGTGCCGGGTCACCGTGGAGAATATGGCCGTCGGATCGGTTTGTTCAGTTAGCGGATATTCTTGCGGAGCGCTATCATGTCAACATTGTCTTAGTGGGTGGGGATGATGATCGTGGGGTGTGCCAACGCATTGCTGAGATGATGCGCGTTTCACCAGTGAATTTGGCTGGACAGACAAGTCTGCGAGAGGCAATCGCGGTACTCGCGCAGCTTGATTTAGTCATTGCCAATGTCACTGGGCCGATGCATATTGCCTCGGCCTTAACGAAGCCTCACGTGATTGGACTGTACGGAGTGGCGGATACGGTTCAATATGCACCCTGGGGGAGTCGTGCAAAGATGCTCACAAAAGGCAGCACCGAAGATGCCTATTGGCATCGGGTCGATTACGAGCAAGATTATCAACGGTTATTGGAAATTTCTGTTGAAGACGTGCTGGATGTGATTCCCCACGTCATGAGCCATTGGTCAATCTAATACGCATGAACTATCTTTGCTGATGAACCGACTTCATTTTTTGGTGTAATGAGAGTCATGTACCCTCGCGATGAAGAATATCCTTGTGATTAAATTGCGGTATATCGGAGATGTGATTCTCTCGACTCCGGTTCTTTCACTCTTGCGACAGCAATTTCCTGAGGCCAATGTGGTGTGCCTGGTGAACCCTGGAACGGAAGAGGTACTTCGGCATAATCCCCATATCGATGACGTGCTGGTCCTTTCGCGAGGAAGCATCATCGAGCAAGTTGGGTTCTGGCTTGCTGTGCGTCGTCGACAATTTGATTGCGTCATTGATTTAACTGATGGCGATCGTTCAGCTTTGCTGACTTGGGTGACTGGTTCGTCTGTTCGAATTGGCTTGAATCACGAACATCGATGGAGAGGCCGATTGTACTCACATTGCCTGTCATGCGGACCTGAGGGGCGTCATATGATTGAGTATCATACGCAAACCCTTACGTTGATTGATGTGCATGCCGAGGCGCATATGCCGACGGTGCATGTTGGAACAGAACACGACCTGCGTGCTCAGGCCATTTTAGAGGAGCTTGGCCTTATTGACCAGCGTTGGGTGATGATTCACCCGACGGCACGATACTGGTTTAAAGCCTGGCCTTTGGAACGGTTTGCGCGATTAAGTGATCGGCTGGTTGAAGCATCGCTGCGAGTCGTGCTTGTGGGGGATGCTCACGATCACGCCATTGCATCGGCTATTCAAGAGCATGCTCAGGTATCTATTGACTCGCTCATGGGAAAAACGACGCTCTTGGAGCTCGCCGCGTTGATGCAATATGCGACATTGTTTATCGGGAATGATACCGGTCTCATGCATATGGCCTCCGCCGTTGGGTGTCCAGTGCTGGGATTATTCGGTCCGACCAATCCTCAAACCTGGGGGCCAAGGGGACATAACACCAAGGTTATCTATAAGGAACTTGATTGCCGCGCATGTTTTCACCCAGGATGTTTTCGTGGAGAAGACAACTGTATGAAACAGATTTCAGTCGAGGAGGTGTATACAGCGTCACTTGAATTGCTTAAAGATATGACGGGGGTGCTGTGAAGAGAGAATAAGGTTTGCGGTGACAGTTTGAGCTGCTGATCTTGACTTTGAACGTTAGACGTTAAACATTACACTTGTGGGGTCCTAAGGAAAGGCCGAGAGGGGAGCATAGGTTACCGGTCTCCCGATGACAGATTCCAACCAATCCGTCGTGTCTTGTGGGTTAACCGGATATCGATTTAATCGGACTTCGATTTGGAATTTGCCCTGATGACCAACAAGACCGATAATGGCAGCGGAATCCTCTCCGTTCGGGAGGATCGACGATGTTTGAAATTCGCAGAGTGTGGAATAGAGACGACCGGTGTTCCCAAGAATGGTCAGCAGTTCCGGCAGTTCATTCATGACACAATGGACGGAACATCGATACACCGAATGTTTCTGGAGATCAAAGGAGTCAAAGTGAAGCAGTTCTTCTTCGGTAAATCCGGTAAGATAGGCTCGTACCGGCTGGGGTGCTCCCTGCCATGTTGCTGCCAGTTGACTGGCTGGAACGAGAAATTCAAATACGTCAGGAGAGTTTAATTCAAATTGGCAAGGTCCAAAGGCATCCGGCCATGAACAAAAAAGTGGAGTGTCCTGCCGGGGAGTGAGGAGTTGGACTTGTCTCTGGTCAGCCACGGCTTCTAGCGGTAAGTCCAGCGTCTTAATCGCGGCTTGAAATGCGGTTTGACGTTCGGTTAACCACATGGGGCGTTGATGATCTGCCCATGTTTCGCCAGGTGCGACGATTTCAGTCGTATGGACCCGAACTCGAATAAACGCATGCGCATGTCGAAATCCTAACCAAAACATCGCTTCCGGGAGTAACGTCACCATGTGTTCGTCAATGCGCCACGGGTGGCAAATTGAACAATAGGTGTTCACGGACTGGTACTGTTGAACGAGCGTATGGTATTGCCCAGCCAGTAAGAAAAAGTCACCTGTCCAATTATCTAAAATATGAATGAGTGTGACGTCTTCCAATGGCCAGGGATCAAGCGCGTGTATCCCTTGTGGCCCAGATACGCTCCATTCTTCGATGTAGCAAATTATATCTTTTTCAATATGAGCTGGGGTCAGGCCTGCTTGTTGGAGTTGTTGCGTCGTCTGCAGAATATCATCAAAGGAGAGAAATGGTGGCGTTTCCCAGCGATGTTCACGCATTATTCGAGGTGGATGGACGCCACGGGCTACACCTCATATGGAGTGTGGCTTGCAGCAGAATACCACAGAAAAGAAAAGCTAGTTGACAGCAGTTTGGCACCAAGAACCGTGGTCGTGGTGCCGACCGATTACCTGGATATGCTGGATGGAGAGTCAATTGAGGAATATCAAGAAATCATGTGGTTATAAATGAAGAATTGGCGGAGAGGGCGGGATTTGAACCCGCGGTAGGTGTTACCCTACGACGGTTTAGCAAACCGTTGGTTTCAGCCAAACTCACCCACCTCTCCGCGTTTTTTGTGTTCCAGCTGATGATGTTTTAGTCGTTATCGGAGTATTTGTCAATCTATTCCATGACGACTGTGGTGCGTAATGGTATTTTTCAGTTCGTTGGCAAGACATTTGGCTATAGCCGTTTCAAATAACTTCCACGTGCTTGAAGTGAGTAATCGCGCGGGGTTAGTTGATCGACTTCAGCTGAAACGTATTTGGATTCGCTATAGTCCCGGAAGAACGGTAATCGTGTAATGTCGTTTTGTTTCGTCCTGGGAAAGAGATTCTTATTGCATGGTTGCTTGTGGTCTGTCTGATTCTCATCTGATACGAACGGCATGCTGGTGGCAGGATTATGCCTGACCTTGTGGGCCGTTAAATGGGAGATTATTATCGTTATTGTTCATGGTATTCACCATGGTTTCCATCAATGCTGAAAGTTTCTTATATTGTGGGTGATCTGGAGTCAATGGTTGGCCATTCTCATCTCGCATGAGATCTTCCATGCCTGCGACCAAATCGTTCATTTCTGGAAACGGGAGATCTGATTTGCTTTTTTTCCCCATGTGCTGAACCCTTTGTTTGATTGAACAGTCAGTGGTAATAACCTAGTTGTTATGAATGTTTGTCTTGATCGAGGATACTTTGAATGATTGTCTTTAGGTTGTCTTCCGTCAAGTTTGCGACTCGAATATTTCCGTCGATGACAATGGTGGGGGTATGCGTGACTTTGATGCGTTCGCCCCAGGCTTTACCTTTTTCAAGCGTCCGGTAGGGAACGCCGCTGGCTAATCCTTGTTCAAATGTCTCAACATCGAGTTCTAGCTTTTTGAGCAACAGTCGTCGTATGGTTTTATCGAAGACTTCAATTTTTTTTCCATGGATGGAGCTGAACAGTTCCTTTTTCATTTCCGGACCCTTGCCCATGGTGACCGCCTGTTCATACATTTCAAAAGCCGTGGGTAGTTTCCCCGGCATAACGGGAAATCCGACGAGGCGGGCTTCGAATTGATCACCGAATTCTTCTTTGAGTTTGGTCACGACAATTCGCTCGAACATGTGGCAATGCGGGCAATAAAAATCTGCAAATTCAAAGAGAATAACTTTACCTTTTTCATGTTTAGATGGTTCATCAAGCAGTTCGAATTCACCTTGAATTGTGGAACTTGCAGCCCAAAGTGATGGGGAAAGAACCAGAGAAACCATAATGATGCTGATGAACCAAGCGAAGAATAAACGAACGGTGTGCATCGTAGTCCCTTTCATACTATGCGATCAGCGATATGACCTGCTTTATGCGCAATCTTGCTTCAGGCTACCATGATAGACGCAGGGGTTCAACCTGATCGATCCAGCGCGCTTGTGAGAGAAAGCCAGAGCGGAGATGAGCGGCGTGCCCCGTTCACATCGTGGCATGTTGGACATAATTTCTATAAGGAGGGTAAGTGGATGAAGGTTGTCAATCTTGCTGATTTTCAAGAGTTTTCTTCTGAGAAAATGAAAAAACACAACCTGTTTCAGTCAACGCGATTTTTTTGTGACGTGTATTGTCTTGAGCCGAGACAGGAACAAAAAGGTCATGTGCATGGCGATCAAGATAAAGTGTATCTTGTCATAGAAGGGTCTGGCACGTTTCGCGTTGGTGAGGAATGCCAAGTGCTTGGACTAGGGCAGGGAACGATGGCCCCCGCTGGGGAGGAGCACGGAGTTCTCAATCATACGGATCAACGGCTTCGAGTCTTAGCGTTTATGGCACCGAATCCCTCTTGAAAAACGGTAAACGTGAAACGGAAGACGATTGGGAAAAACAACATGTACTTGTCGTGTTCGTCTCACATTTCCCGTCTTCCGTTTTCCGAATATGACTTACATGAATTAGTCCGAATGGTTGATCATTCCGGCTGATGTGCATCGAAGATTGAGGGGTTATCTTCTCCTGTAGCCGAAAGAATTCCCAACGCGCCTTTCGCGACGCGAAAGATACTGTGGTCGACGAGAAGGTAGGCTCCTGGCACGTCGACCTTAAATTCGGCGATGACAGTACCAGCAGAAGGGACGAGGACAGTTTGCACGTTATGATTCAATGTACCGCCAATGGCTCCATCAACATAGACTGTGTCAAAGATTTCTCCAATGACGTGAAACGAGGAAACGCTATTCGGGCCGATGTTGCCAAAATACAAGCGCACACTTTCACCGGCCTTGGATGTCAATTCGCCTTCGCCGGTTAGCGCCCCAGTCTTTCCGTTAAACACGACATGATCAGGGTGTTCCGCAAGACCTTTCTCCATCGAGAGTTCAAACACACCGTTCTCTTGACTGGGCATCGTGAAAAACTCGCTTTGTACGATGGCATATTCCTGGTCGACCTTTGGGAGTCCTTCCTCGGGCTCGACGAGGATCATGCCATACATGCCGTTGGCAATGTGCGCAGGTATATTGGGAACGGGTGACGCGCAATGATACATATACAGTCCCGGATTTAATGCCTTAAAGGAGACAACGCCTTCTTGTCCTGGGGCTGCTAAGTTGGCCCCAGCTCCACCACCGGGTCCGTTGACGGCATGCAGGTCCATATTGTGAGGGAACTTACTGTCTTTGGAGTTTTTGAGATGAAGCTCAACTGTATCTCCCACACGAATACGCATCATGGGACCTGGGACCGTTCCGTTAAAACTCCAGAATTTATACTGTACGCCATCTGCTAAAGTACCAACAAACTCTTTGGCTTCAAGATTGACCATAACGTGGGCAGGTTCCGAACGGTTGGTTGGCGCCGGTACTTTTGGTAACGTGGTCAGTTCTGCGGTAATAGAGTTCTTGGCAGTGCCTGTGGAAGAGAAAAGCAGGAGTAGGCTGAAGAAAAAGGCTAACATGTGTGTGTGTACATGATGGCGACCGAGGGTTTTCATGTGGGCCTCCTATTGAGAAGATTACTTTATAAAGTGGCCGTAAAAATCATATGGGAGGATTGACTGGAAAACTATGATCTAGATCAATGTTCAAGGAATATTTCAAAGTCTAGTGGGTGTTGAATAATTCATGAATAGCCAGAAATCAGCCAATATCTCTCTAATCCATGCCAGTATGGTAGGCAAGGCTTGCTCAAAACCTATCCTAAGTTTTGCGGGTGATCACCAAGGCCAAATTTGTAAAACCTTACTTTGCTTTTTTCGAAATACGAGATACGATTCACGAGCGACGAGTCAGGAGAACGGAACGTCTCAGTGTTGCAGCCTATGGCGTTAGCGAAGGTCAGCGGATTTTTAACAGACTCACTCTGTAACTAAGTTGGATGGAACGACTCGCCTTGCACATAGGAGATGACTCCACAAATGGAGCATTGAACACGATTTTTCAAGAGGTTCGACGAGCGGGAGGACGAGCCTTATTCGTGGGGGGATGCGTACGTGATGCGATTCTTGACGATCAAGCCAAAGACCTGGACATCGAAGTCTATGGAATGACTCCTGAAGCATTGAAGCGACTCTTAGCGACCCGTTTCAAGACTGATTGCGTTGGTGAGGCGTTTGGAATCATCAAAATCCATGATTTGCCAATCGATATATCCATTCCTCGGCGTGAATCCAAGATTGGATTAGGCCATAAGGCATTTGACATTCTTTCTGATCCCACGATGACACCAAGAGAAGCGGCGGTGCGTCGAGACTTTACGATGAATGCTATGGCCTATGACCCAGTGACTCAAGAACTGATTGATCCTTTTTCGGGATTTCAGGATCTCAAAGATCATATTCTGCGACACGTCGGCGCACAATTTTCAGAAGATCCGCTTCGAGTCCTTCGTGGACATCAATTTGCCGGACGATTTTCCTTACAGGCAACACCAGAAACTCTACGATTATGCCAAGACCTGGTAGTTGAATATGACGTCTTGGCCATCGAACGCGTGTGGGGAGAATGGTACAAGTGGGCTGCACAATCTCGGCTGCCTTCCGCCGGGTTAAAATTTCTTCAGCAATGTCAGTGGCTTCGATTGTATCCGGAACTTGCCGCACTTCAAGGTTGTCCGCAGGATTCCCGGTATCATCCCGAAGGGGATGTGTGGGTTCATACGCTACACGTGGTCGATCAAGCTGCCCGAATTGCTGAACGAGATTATCTCAATTCAGAAGATCGTGTGGTACTGGTTTTTTCAGCTCTGTGTCATGATCTTGGAAAGCCTGAAACGACTGAAGTGTTGAGTAATCGGATTCGGTCTTATGGACATACCGGAACCGTCGAAACTTTTCGAACATTTCTTGGTCAAATTGGCATGCCAATCGGTTTGATGAACCGCGTGATGTATCTATGCCAGTATCATCTGACCCATATCGATTTTATGGGTTCACCGCGGCATGTTCGTAGGGTGGCGGTCGCACTCGGGGAGGTGGGAGAAACGCTGCAAATGCTGGCGCGACTCGTGGAAGCTGATCACAGTGGTCGTCCACCGCTCCCACAAGAACTTCCTGATGCTATGCGTCAAATGTTGTATGTGGCTCATGATTTAGCCATCCAGGATCAAGCACCGAGGCCTCTGCTCATGGGAAGGCATTTATTAGAGATGAACATGCCACCCGGTCCCAAGATGGGTGAAATTCTGAAAGCTGCGTTTGAAGCGCAATTAGAAGGAAAATTCGATTCCGTGGAAGGTGCTCGCGAGTGGGTACAGAAGCACTATTTAGGATAGATGTAAAGAGTTGGGTTTCATTTGATGGGTCTGTTGAAAAAAGCCGCCAGCGGCGTTCTCGCCCTTTTGCCGTGCTCACGTAATGCCAGTACGCTGCGCGCGTCAAAACGGCTGCGGCCTTGCTGGACGGACTTTTTTGAACCGACCCAAGGCTTCTGATAGTCAACGTCTTCCTGGGTATTTACGGCTGATGATCTTCTCAATATTCAACACTTCCTTGATGGACCGTCTCGAATTGAGTGAGGAGCCGTTCTGTTGAAAAGAATCTTTCGTACATGCCTGCGCTGTATCTAACGGATATCCAGACGTCGTACTGTTGATTGAGAGATTCGCTTTCTCTGGAATGATACGATGGATACCGGTTCGTCGTGTGTGTGTTACGAAGAGCTGCGCAAACAGTTTCTGAGAGAGGAGTCCCAGGTTTTTACACGTTCAGAACTTCCTACGTCAACGATTCACTCGAGAGGGTTTTCAGGTGACCTAAGTCACGGACAATCAAGTGACAGGCCGTTCCCACAATAAGATTTTCCTTTTTAAATCGGCTCATAATGCGGCTGGTCGTCTCAAGAGTGAGCCCCGCCATATCGGCAAAGTCTTGACGGGTGAGGCGTATATTGAGTCGCAGCCCTTCGGGCTCGCGAGTGCCAACTTTGGTGGCGAGATTGACCAACAGGGAGGCTAATCGACGTTCTGCAGAATCAAGGGCAAAAGCTTTAGCACTATCCTGAGCTTCACAAAGGCGATCCCCTAAATACCGAATGATTTGAATAGCCGTTTCAGGGTTTCGCTGAATTATGTCAAGTAATACCTTGCGGCTGATCTTGATGACCTTGGCATTGTCCATGGCCTGAGCACATCCGGGGTGTAAGGCTCCATTGAAGACAGAGCCTTCGCAACAAAACAGATCTCCCGGCATGAGAACTTTCAGTGTGACTTCTCTGCCTTCTGGTGTAGACTGAACGCATTTGACGGAGCCTTCCTTGAGGATATGAAACCACTCCACGGCATCGCCTTCTCGAAAAATAAATTCATCTTTTCGACAAGACAGTTCGATAGACTGCCTCTCGAGTTCTTCACGGTCGGCATTGCTCAGACAGTTGAAGAGCGGCAAGGTCTCAAAAACGCTTTGATTGGACATGAGTGATCACACGAGACGTTTGGCGGTCTCGACGATGACGCGGGCGCTGATGCCATACCGATCCAATAATTCATTGGATTTTCCGCTATGCGGGATTTCTCTGACCGCCAGCTTATGAAGCCGAATGCCTTCTCCTGATAATGCGCTGAGCACGGCATCGCCCAGCCCACCATGTGCGTAGTGGTCTTCGACGGTGAGGAATGTGTTGGACGTGGCGCGCGCGCATTCTAAGAGTGTTGCCCGATCGATCGGGACGATACTGTACAGATCGACAATACGAACATGAATGCCGGCCTCGGCGAGTTCGTCATAGGCTTTTAAGGCTTCGAACAGCGTGACGCCAGCGGCGACAATCGTTAAGCGGTCTTGATCGCTTTGTCGAAGAACTTTCGACCCTCCAATATGGAAAATATCATCATTGCCATAGAGGATTGGGGTTTTGGGTCGGCTGGTCCGCATATAGACCATGCCTTCATGGGAAGCGGCGGCCTGTACCAAATGATACGCACAAACGGCATCCGACGGGTATAAGACGGTAACTCCCGGCTGGACCGACATCATGGCTAAATCTTCAAGCCCCATTTGCGACGGTCCATCTTCGCCGATGCTGACTCCTGCATGCGATCCCATAAGTTTGATATTGGCGTGGCTGATAGCCGACATTCGAATGAAATCGTAGGCGCGAGTGAGGAAGCACGCAAAGGTTGCCGCAAACGGAATTTTACCGCATGCCGCAAGGCCTGCCGCGGCGCCGACCATGTTTTGTTCGGCAATAAAATTCTCAAAGAATCGTGTTGGAAATCGTTGGCCGAACTTGTCGGTAAACGTGGAATTTTTAACATCGGCATCGAGGGTGACAACGAGCGAGTTGGCTTCGCCTAGATGCACAAGTGCTTCTCCAAATGCTTCACGCGTGGCCACAGACTTTTGCGCATCATATGCCGGTGGAGCAACGGGTAAGATTTTGGGTGGAGCGGATTCGTGAGGAGTTGGTCCAGGAATGGTCGGAGATGGCTCTGCCGTATTCAACAAAGCGGAGAGCTCGTGGATCGCTTTTTCCGAATCCTCGCGGTTGAGCGGTTTTCCATGCCAGTTCATTTTATCTTCGGCAAAAGAAATGCCTTTGCCTTTTAATGTTTTGGCTAAGAGGACGGTTGGTCGATCGTGGGTATTGGCCGCTTCGTGAAAGGCCTCATGTAAGGCTGTGTGGTCATGTCCGTCGACAGGTATCGTATGCCACCCGAATCCCTTCCACCGTGCTTGATACGCGTTGATGTCATGTTGGAGCAGCGTTGGATCGGATTGCCCCAGCCGATTGATATCGACAATGGCGCAGAGGTTGTCGAGCTGTTGGTATTGCGCAATTTCCGCAGCTTCCCAGACCGATCCTTCCACTGATTCTCCATCACCCATCAGAACATACACACGTGCATCGTTTTGATCTAAATATTTATGATTGAGGGCAATGCCCACTCCGCCACACAGGCCTTGACCGAGTGAGCCTGTCGCCATGTCCACAAATGGCAGTCGAGGAGTTGGATGCCCTTCTAAATCCGAATGAAGTTTTCGTAAATTGACGAGGTCGTTCCGTTGAATCAACCCCGCTTCAGCCCAGGCAGCATAGAGTAGGGGGGCGGCATGCCCCTTCGATAAAATAAATCGATCATTCCCAGGATGTTTCGGATCGCTGGGATCATACCGCATAATGCCAAAGAAGAGGGTTGCGACGATGTCGGCAGCAGAACAACAACTAGTCGGATGCCCGCTTCCCGCCTCGGTCGTTCCCTGAATACTATGAATTCGTAATTGCGTTGCGTAATGTTGCAGCGATTGCATTGACTGGCCAGAAACAGTAGGTGACACGATAGACTCCAATTGTTTGGTGAAATGGAATGGACGTTATAGCCCCTCGATGTGACGATAGAAAACCTTCATTATCTTCAACAGTGCGGATCAGACTGACTCACTTGGTGACATTTCGCAGATGCTGAAGGAATATGGAACGGCTATAGGTGAGTTACGGTAACAGACGCTTCCTATCCAGTCAATTTGTGGATTCTCGTAGTTCCGTGATGGTCTTACCACCTTGAATAACTATATATTGTGTCATGTGATAATTGAGCGTATATGCATATGGGAGAGAGGTTGTGTGTTACCATACACGTTTTTTATGAATGAATCGAAAGGCGTAGACAAGGAGGAGGCAATGATGAATACGCAATTTTTCGGTCGATGGTGTGGACAAAAGCCACACGTCGTGATGGGAGGTATGGGTTCGATGATTGGCGGAATTGCGAGAGGTCTGTTGGTATTGTTGACGTGTCTTGGTGTTTTCGGGTGCAGTACGCCGGCCGAAACGGCACCAGAACCAACAAAAGAAGACATTCGAAATGATGCCAATCGATTTTTTAACAAACTGGAACAAGAAAAGCACGGTGAGATGGAGCGTTAGTCCCCATATTGACTTCTAATTACGTTTCATATCCTGGAATGTCTGTTGTCGGTTCATGACCGTAAAATCTTACGCTGCACTACTGCGACTCGTTCTCGATCATGTGGCCAAAGTTGATGTCGCGGCTCACATGTCTGTTCGTGAAGCGGTCTGTTCCCGAAAGATTTGCTATTGGCTGTGTGCTCGTCCTCTTACTGACATGCCTGTCATCTGCGGGAGGGCACGGCTTTACTTTCAGTCTCATTCCGGGTGTTCTCTTTTTGGCCAGTCGCCACAACGTTGACCAAGCACATGCTGCTTACCGAAGTTTGCTAGAATGCCGAACGTTATCACCGCATGGCGGATAATTTTCTTAGGTTTTTCGACTTGCTCCCATGACTAACCGACCTTTCCGAACCACACCAGTGGCCACTGATGGCATGCCGCCTGGTGTGTATCATCTAGTCGTGAATGAGGGGGCTGAACGATTTAGTTTTTACGGGATGCGTGCCATTTTGATCGTCTTTATGACGGACCTGTTATTGAATCAGGATGGTGTGCTCGACGTCATGACCGATGCCGAGGCCCGAGCCCATTTTCATTTGTTTACCTCAGCTGTGTATTTTTTTCCGTTCCTGGGGGCGTTACTCGCAGATGGATGGTTGGGGAAATACAACACCATTATTCCTCTGTCTCTCGTGTACTGCGCTGGACATTTTGCGTTAGCCCTTGATCAAACGCGTGTGGGGCTTTTGATTGGTCTCACGCTCATTGCGATCGGATCTGGCGGGATTAAACCCTGTGTGTCGGCTGTACTAGGCGATCAATTTGGTGTGCGGAATCAGCACCGTCTCTCTCAAGCCTTTTCTTGGTTCTATTTCGCCATCAACTTTGGAGCCTTTATCTCAACGTTGCTGACGCCATGGTTACTTAAACGCTATGGTCCGGATGTGGCCTTTGGTGTCCCTGGTGTGCTGATGTTGTGTGCGACGTTTGTGTTCTGGATGGGCCGGTATTCCTATGTGCATGTCAGACCTGAGGCTCGTCAGTTTTTGACAGAGTTGAGAAGTGCCGCGGTATGGCAGGCAATCCTTAAATTGGCTGGGATTTTCCTTTTTGTGGCCTTCTTTTGGTCTCTCTACGATCAGACCTCTTCTGCCTGGGTATTACAGGCAAAACAAATGGATCGGCACTGGCTTGGGATCGAATGGTTACCGTCTCAGGTGCAAGCTGTGAATCCTGTCCTCATTATGATATTTATCCCAGTCTTTACCTATGGGATTTATCCCGCAATCAATCGGATATTTCCACTCACACCGTTGCGAAAAATTTCAATCGGGTTCTTTGTCACCATGCTGGCCTTTCTCATCTCGGCATCTATCGAACAGGATATTGAGGCTGGGCTTCGTCCGAATATTGTGTGGCAGCTTCTGGCCTATATGGTCATGACCGGAGCCGAGGTGATGGTCTCAATTACCTGCTTGGAGTTTTCATATACGCAAGCGCCGCTGAAGTTGAAGTCTGTCATTATGTCCCTCTTTCTCCTCTCGGTCTCCCTGGGAAATGCGTTTACGTCGTTTGTCAACTATTTCATCCAAAACCCGGACGGAACCACATGGCTTCAGGGGGCCAGTTACTATTATTTCTTCTCCTGCATCATGCTGCTTGTCTCGATACTCTTTATTTTTGTGGCGAAGAATTACCGGGAGGAGGTTTATCTACATGGGGAGGATAGAGTGGAGCCACATACTGTCCAATCAGAAACATTCAATTAACACGGCGCGGGATAACGTTTCATCCAGCGACAGGTATCCGAAACGGCTAACGCCCTGCCTGGTTTGGTAAAAAATCAAAAAGTACCCTATCAAAATATCTTCTAAAGACAAGCATTATTTTCATGTGGATAACCTGTGAGATATGTTAAACGGCTTGACAGGAAAGGGGGAAAGCGTTCTCAATAATATTTTCTCCTGAAATTGCCATTTATTTGAAATGAATATCTCATAAGCTATTGAAATATTTATATTTATTGAATGTTGATGTTTTTGGAACGTGTGACGGTTTTTTCTCGAACCCGTATGAATGTTTCTGTGAAAATATCTTGATTTTTCGTCTGTGAATTGCTAGGGGATAAGTCCATTAAGATTGAATGCCTAGGTAGTAATCAGGTCGCGTTCCCTGGGTAGGCGGTTGATACGAGATGAGCGTATTCAAGCGAGGTACATCATAGTCAATTGGCGGGCAGTTTTAGTCCTGGCTTAAATACAGGATTTGGTTGATTCTGAATTTGTTCGTATAGTGTATTGGCTGGATATATTGTGAATGAAAACACCGTCCATCAAAAATCATAAGCCGGTTAGGTTTCATCTCAATAAGATGTAAGAGCTCCCAATATTCGTTCCCATCATTAATGTACCGATTTTCTCGACAGGCAAATAGCGGGTTGAAAATCATACTGTTTTGAAAGTTTTCATAACCCTCCTCATTTTTTAAAAATTCATCACTCAGTTCCAAGCGGTTTGCGAGGGCGCGAATCTCCTGATCCGGGATTCTGGGCAACCGCTCTAGGTTTGTGGGTTTGTGTCGAAACAGGCCGGTGCCTCCTGCGCAGGATTCTTGAGGATTAAGCCAAATCATGGCCGTGATATCTTGATCTATGTGTGGTTGACGTTGTCCGATATTGAGACGATAGCTCTTGTTCGTTATTCCAGAAAAGACAATTGGTTGCGGGTTGAATGCTGAATGCAGTGGGGCATCCCAAAGCTTGCTAATGATGTGGATAAGCGGTTGAGTATCTCTGTTGGCTGCAGCACGAACCCCTGGGAAATTTCCGATGATTTCGAATCGGTTGGTATATGGAAGTTCTAGTGCGTAGGTGAGGATTTTCTCTGGGTGCCGATAGAAGTGATCGGCCGTAACGACTTTGTGCTTACCTTCTCCAACATATTGGACTTGAACGTCGCAATCATCGTTGATTCCAAAGAGGTCGTCATTGATATTCATAATGAACCTAAAGAGGGTATGTGGATGAATTCAATATGACGTTGCGAGTGCATAGTGCCCATATCTTTGGTGAGAGTCAATTCCTGTCAAGACCGTTAGGTTTTGGCATGTATCTCGATAGTGTATCCATATTGATACAAGAAGATATACCTGGACACGGTCGTTGCGTGAATCAACAGAGCCTGACGGGTAATCGTTGTCTTGATCTTGCTGTTACTATTGTCTTAATTACAGGTGTGCTTGAACACGGTGGTTCAGTGACCCCTTGGTATAACTGAATCGGCTATCACCAATTAAGTGTTGTCCGAATTGGGTATGGGTTGGATGTCCGGTGCCGTCAGTCTCTGCAGTGTAAGGGTAGAGGGTGGTGAATCGCACAAACTTGATGTTTGTGCCGTTTGAGTCAATGAAAAAGAGGCTTGAGGGGGATTCTGGATATGATGAAGTTCAAGTGGCCGTATTGACTTGATGATCGTGTTGGGTCTCGCAAATGGCTTCCATTTTTCTGAATTTTTCGTCTCGCTCACGCAAGAGCGTTGTCACTGAGAGTGTGCCGAGCTGTTCGAGTATTGAGTCGAGAGTTTGGCCAAGCTGTTGTGCGGTGGTTTCGATGTCACGATGGGCTCCTCCCAATGGCTCGGGAATCACATGATCGACGATGCCAAGCTTGAGAAGTTCTGGAGCCGTGAGTTTCAGCGCCGAGGCAGCTTGCGCGGCTTTTGACGCATCATCCCATAAAATAGCTGCACATCCTTCAGGGGAAATGACGGAATAAATCGAATGTTCCAGAATACAGATTCGGTCGGCCACGCCTAAGGCTAAGGCCCCGCCGCTTCCACCTTCGCCGGTAATGATGGCGATGATTGGGACATGTAGCCGTGCCATGGTCATCAAATTTCTGGCAATGGCTTCGGCTTGTCCCCGTTGTTCCGCATCGATCCCGGGATAGGCCCCAGGGGTGTCGATAAACGTGACAATCGGACGGCCAAACTTTTCCGCCATTTTCATGAGGCGAAGGGCTTTTCGATACCCTTCAGGGTTTGGCATGCCAAAATTGCGTCGCATGCGTTCTTTCAAGGTTTTGCCTTTTTCTTGTCCAATGACCATAACGGTCCGATCCTTTAGGGTAGCAAAACCTCCAAGGATGGCATGATCGTCGCCAAAGAGACGATCACCGTGGAGTTCAAGGAAATCTTGAGTCATCACGTCTAGATAGTTTGAGATGGATGGACGTTGGGGATGTCTGGCAATTTGACTATGCTGCCATGGGGTGAGATTCCCGTAGAGCTCTTTCTCAAGTTCATTCAACCGTACGGTTTGTTTTTCAATCTGGTCGAGTACCGACTGTTTTTGAGAATTGGATTTTTGGAGGCGATGAATGCGCTCTTCAAGTTCACGTAGCGGTTTTTCGAAGTCGAGATATTCTCTCACAAGGTTCTCCCTATTCTCTGCGGTTAATCGTGAAGCGTGACGGTCGACTTGCCCAGGATATGCTCAACCTCTTCCATGAATTCGGCGTTGGGAAGGACGCCGATGTTAGGGAGTGGAGAGGTCTTCGCGCATATCTGACTTTGAAGAGAAAAATGAATCGAGACTGAGACTGGTCCCGGGTGCCGGAGGAAAATACCGTGCAAATGATCCAAGCTGTTGTCTTGGGTAACCGATTCGTCAATGTTGAGGGTCAACGATTTGATGTTATGTGACAGGAGTTCATGAATGGGCCGGATTGCCGTCGCTTTGATGCGTGTGCCACTGTCCATCTGATCGACGGTTCCGGTGATCTGGATAATCGACTCGGGAACCACGTGCTCGGCACTGGCCTTGTAGAGTTCGGGGAAGACAATAATCTCAACCGTTCCGTAGAGATCTTCAAGCTGGATATAGGCCATGGGATCCCCACGTTTGGTTGTATGGTGTTTGATTGAAGAGACGACGCCACAGAGTTTGATATCTTTCCCTTCCCGGACGTCGGTCAATGTCGCCGTCGTACTGGTAGAAAATTGTTTGATGGCGGCCGCATGTCTATTGAGTGGATGAGCGGTGATATAAAATCCCGTCAATTCCCGTTCGTATTTCAAGAGCTCCGGTTGCGGCCATTCGCTCAGATTGGGCAAGGAAAATTCTAGTGGTGTCGCGGAGTCTTGGGTGCTGTCTTCCTCTATCGCTTCAAAGAGGCTAGTTTGACCATGTCGTTTCCGGCGTTGAACGGTGTTGGCTTCTTCTAACGCTTTTTCCAGTATCGCCATCAATTGAGACCGGGTGAGTTTCATGGAATCGAAGGCTCCGACTTTGATTAATCCCTCAATCACGCGTTTATTGACTTTCTGTAAATCGATCTGACAGCAAAAGTCATAAAATGAGCGAAAGAGGCCGTTGTCTTCGCGTGTCGCTAAAATACTTTCAACGGCTCCGCCACCTACGTTCTTAATCGCCGCCAACCCGAATCGTATACCGTCCGGAACTACGGAAAAATCCTTTCCGCTTTGATTGACATCAGGGGGGAGAATTTTCAGTCCCCGTTCGCGGCATTCCGTGAAATAGCCGACCATTTTGTCGGTATTGCCCATTTCCGTGGTCAGTAAGGCCGCCATGAATTCCGTCGGATAATGTGTCTTGAGGTAGGCGGTCTGATATGTCACGAGGGCATAGGCCGCAGAATGCGATTTATTGAATCCGTACCCTGCAAAAAAGGCCATTTGATCAAACAGCTTTTCGGCCTTTTTCTCTGGAATACGTTTCTGTTTCGCGCCTTCGATGAATAAGGCTTTCTGTTTGGCCATTTCTTCGTGTTTTTTCTTCCCCATGGCTCGCCGGAGCAGATCCGCTTGTCCGAGGCTAAACCCGGCAAGCTGGTTAGCTACAGCCATAACCTGTTCTTGATAGACGATGACACCATAGGTTTCTTTGAGGATTGATTCAAGCTGAGGCGGATCGTATGTCGTTTTCGATGGGTCTCGCTTTCGTGCGATAAAGTCATCAACCATGCCGCTTTCCAATGGACCCGGGCGGTACAGCGCCAGAATAGCAATGAGATCTTCAAAACTTTCCGGTTTAATCTTCACGAGTAAGTTCCGCATGCCCGAACTTTCAAGTTGGAAGATGCCGGTAGTTTTTCCCGTCGCCAGTAACGCGTAGGTCTTGGCGTCGGTGAGGGAAATATGATTGATGTCGAGGTGCGCCGATTCAGGTGTGTTGGCATTGATGAGCTGCACGGCGCGATGGATCATCGTAAGTGTTTTAAGTCCAAGAAAGTCAAACTTCACCAATCCGACTTTTTCTACATCGGTCATGGTGTATTGGGTGACAATTTCGTCGTTGCTGGTTTTGTACAACGGGACATGTTCCATCAAGGGTTTTTGAGAAATCACCACGCCGGCGGCATGCGTGGAGGCATGCCGGGCAAGACCCTCCAAGGCTTGGGCCGTATCCATCAAGTCCTTCATGCGTGCATCGCTCTCGATGAGCTCTTCCAAGCGAGGCTCTTGGGTTAAGGCCTCTTGCAAGGTAATATTCAATTGTGTGGGAACCAGTTTAGCCACGCGATCCACTTCGGCATAGGGAATATCCATGACCCGTCCCACGTCACGAATCGCCGCCTTTGCGCCGAGAGTCCCAAATGTGATGATTTGGCAGACGTGCTCTTCGCCATATTTTTCGATGACGTAATTGATGACTTCGCCGCGACGGTCCATGCAGAAATCCATGTCGATATCTGGCATCGTGACGCGTTCAGGGTTCAAGAACCGTTCAAACAAGAGATTGTATGACAGGGGATCGAGATCGGTGATTCGAAGGGCATAGGCGACAAGACTCCCTGCCGCAGAGCCGCGTCCAGGACCAACCGGAATGCCACGTGACCGTGCAAAATTGATAATGTCCCAGACAACCAGGAAATAGCCGGCATAGCCCATAGACGTTAAAATTCCGAGCTCGGCCTTAAGCCGTAATTCATAGGCGTCGCTTGCGATGCCGGTTGGCCGTTCCCGCAGTCTTGCGGCAAGTCCGTCTTCCGTAAGCTTTTGGAGGTAACTCTCACGGGTTTGACCGTCCGGTACCGGGTAATGGGGGAGATAGGTATCGCCAAATGACAGCTTGAGGTCGCAGAGTTCCGCAACTTGACAGGTATTCAAGACGGCTGACGGCAGTTCTGAAAAGTCGGCCACCATTTCATCTGTGGATTTGACATAGAGTTGATCAGTATCAAACTTCATACGTGACGGGTCTTTGAGGGTCTTGCCGGTCTGGAGGCAGAGCATGATTTCATGTGGGCGGGCATCGCGTTTTTGGAGATAGTGGCAGTCATTGGTTCCGACTAACGGAATGCCGAGTTTCTTGTGAATGTCAACGAGTCCCCGATTGGCAATCACTTGATGGTCGAGTCCATTGGCTTGCACTTCCAGGTAATAGTGGTCTTTACCAAAAATCGATCGGTATTCATCAGCCACTCGCAGGGCCTCGTCCATCTCATTCTGTCCAATTAAATAGGGAATCTCTCCACTTAAACATCCGGATAAGGCAATAATGCCTTCGTGATGCTCAGCCAATAACTCCTTATCCATCCGTGGTTTATAGTAGAAGCCTTCGAGATAGGCTTTGCTGGAGAGCTTCATAAGATTTTGGTACCCGGTGAGATTGGTTGCAAGGAGAATGAGGTGGTAATAGTCGTTATGTGCCAGATGGCCATCACGCTTTTGTCGACGACTTCCCGGTGCCATATAGGCTTCACAGCCGATAATGGGCTTGACTCCATGGGTTTGGCCTTTTTGAAAGAAATCAATAGCACCAAACATATTGCCATGGTCGGTCATCGCTACTGCAGGCATGCCGAACTCACTCACCTGTTTGAACAGGGGATCGAGTTGGTTTGCGCCGTCTAGCAGGCTATATTGGGTATGGAGATGGAGATGAACAAATTGGGAGGCCACGCAACAGTCCCTTCGCAAGGAAATTGTTTAACAAGGGTTTCAGGGGAAGTCAATGAACTTCAAATTGTATCATTTATTCCCGTTTCAATGGGAAGAAAAGATTCGTGAGTATTCGAGGTGGGGATAAAATGGGGATAAGAACGGACACGTCCGGTTATGTGGAAAATCCAATGTAGGAGGATAGGATGATCTTAACTACGACATCAGTCATCGAAGGCCGTCGCATTCGAGAGTATTTAGGCGTGGTCACCGGGGAAGCCATCATGGGGGCGAATTTCTTTCGTGATTTTTTTGCCAATATCCGGGATATTGTTGGTGGCCGATCAGGCGCCTATGAAAAAGAATTGGCACGTGCTCGTCACATTGCGTTTCAAGAAATTGAAGAAGATGCCAGGGACGTTGGTGCCAATGCGATCGTGGGGATTGATTTAGATTATGAGGTGCTTGGTGAGAAGGGGAGTATGCTGATGGTCAGTGTGAGTGGGACGGCAGTCGTGGTCGAATAACACGAACATCCTGCGAGTGATGCAAGATGTACCGAGCCATATAACTGTTCAATACGTGGTATGCGGTCAGGTAACCACTGCCTCAACACATTCGGATTTTTCTTGACAATTCTTCTCTTTGCGAGCATTGCCTAGCTCTTTGTCGCCACGAGTCGACAAGCCTATCTCTTGCAATCAAGTCTCGCTTACAAAAGACCGAGAATAGAAGATTGAAACCATAGCAGCAAAATCCTAACGGAATTTTCTTGATCGTGGCGGAACCAGCTAGAAATGAATGTCCGTTTTGCATGGATGAGAAAACGTGTTCATTCTTACGTGCTGAGTAAAGGGGACGTGTGGCTGTTACGCAGAAAAATCTCTCTCACGTGAATTCACATGAAGATGGACATGCACGTCCATTGATGTCGTATTTGGAAACCATTGCAGATCGTCGGTCTGTCCCGGGCGTTCTTTCCTTTTCCGCAACGGGAGAGGTGTTGTATATGAACGCCGAAGCGGAAACGGTGAGTCGTCAAATTCTTGGAAGCCGTGCGGGCGACAAGACACCTGATCACTTGCCATTGGAAGTTTTGGATTTGTGCACAGAACTTCAGAAATCCTTGCAAGAACAATTGAATCTCGAAGACTATGAACATCTTGAAATTCGACGCGTGACTGGGAATGCAGAGCTGCCAATTCTCCTACGTGGGTTTTTGTTGCCAGATCCTCATCGCGGACACGATACCCGGATCTTGATTCTCATGGAAAAAATTGGTCGGGAGAGTCGCGTGATTCCAGTTCAAGCCACGGAACGATTCCATTTGACGGAACGAGAGCAGGAAATTGTGCAGCATATCGCTGATGGCCGGACGAATAAGGATATTGCCAATGCGCTCTCGATTAGTGAGCATACGGTGAAAGAACACGTTAGACATCTTCTCAAAAAAACCAAGTCTTCTACCCGAACAGCTATACTTGCGCAAATCTATCAGGATCCCTAACCGATAAAGGTTCTGTCTCTTCTCCTGAGAACAGTAGCCAGAGAGAATCAATGCACAACTTCCATCTTGATTCTCCTGAGCAAAGGCGTAGATAATCCTCATTCGATCTCCAGCCTGATTCCTGGCCATACTTTTCGTGAGATCGTTAAAAAATAATGGTTCTCCTACGACTTGTTTACATAGCGTTCGCAATGCCGAATGCATTTGAAAATCTTGATGAATCGCAAGTGCTGGAGTTATTGCGAAACGGAGATGAGGCGACGTTTGCACAAGTTGTTGATCAGTATTCAGGGTCATTGCTCCGGTTGGCGATGGCCTATGTCCCCAGTCGAGCGGTGGCTGAAGAGGTGGTGCAAGAAACATGGCTCGGCGTCTTCGAAGGGTTGGCGAGATTTGAAGGACGTTCGTCCTTTAAAACCTGGTTGTTTACGATCTTAACGAATCGGGCGAAAACCAGAGGGCAACGCGAAAGCCGGTATGTCGGTTTGGCCGAGAAGACCGGGATGGACGATGATGATGCAGGGACAGGGGTTGACCTTGATTTATTTATTCAAGCCGGCACAAGGGCAGGACATTGGATTGAGCCTCCTCATGCCTGGGATCATGGCACGCCTGAACGATTCGCGTTATCGAAGGAAATAGGGGAGCAGATTGAACGGGCGATTGCAGCGCTTCCGCACACTCAACGACAAGTGATTACGCTGCGAGATCTTGAGGGGGTGAGTTCCGAAGAGGTGTGTAACATTATGGGCGTGACCGAGACTAATCAACGAGTCTTGTTACATCGGGCACGTACCCGGGTTCGCAAAACACTTGCCTCATTTGCCAAAGAGGATTCCGAGTCTCTTCAATGAACTATAACTTGAAACAACAAGCCATGACGTACATGGCCGGCAACCTAACATGTCAAGAAGTGGCCAGTATTATCACCGAATATCTCGAAGACGCCATGCCGTTTTCGACGCGACTTCGGTTTCACCTGCACTTAGGTTTATGCTTTTCATGCAGAAATTACTTAAAGCAAATGAAGTATACGATTCAAACGCTGGGGAAACTTCCCACGGAACCTATCGCACCGGAAATTCGTGAAGAACTCCTTCGTCGGTTTCGTCATTGGAAAAAGGATAACCCCTGATCTCTCTTGATCTTCGTGTGACGGGCGTGGATTATTCTCTGTATGCCAATCTTTGAGAATCACGAAGATTTCCATCAATAGTCGTCTGTATATCGTCTTCTAGCAAGGAGTGCTTGTCATGGCGCTAAAAAACTCAACGATGTTGCCGCTTGGGACTGTGATACCTTCGTTTTCGTTACCAGATGTCATATCGGGAGAGATGATTTCACCTGAAACGTTTGACCTGTCTCACGGAATTTTAGTGATGTTTATCTGTAAACACTGTCCCTATGTCGTGCATGTCAAAGACGAATTAGCTCGCCTTGGAAAGGATTATCGGCAATCCGGGCTTGGCATGGTGGCGATTAGTAGTAACGATGCCAGTTCGTATTCCGATGATTCACCGGATTCATTGAAGCGTATGGCTGAACAAGTAGGGTTTGTGTTTCCACTGTGTTACGACGAAAGCCAGGAAACGGCGAAAGCCTTTACCGCGGCCTGCACTCCGGATTTTTTCCTTTTTGACCAGAAGCAACAGCTTGTGTATCGAGGGCAACTCGATGACAGCCGTCCGGGCAATGGAACGCCCGTGACGGGAAAAGACCTACGTGACGCTATCGACGCGGCCTTGAGCGGGAAAGATGTCCCCCACATGCAACGGCCGAGTGCAGGTTGTAATATTAAGTGGAAATCTGGAAATGAACCTGATTATGCGTAGTCAGGACGTGAAGCGAAAAGGGTGAAGCAATGGATAGGGATGAAGGATGGTCTTTGCGTCTTTCTTCACACTTCTCGTCTCACGTTCACGGTTTCTTTTTAAAGACAATATCTCCAAAGTACGCAATAGCTGCTTCTTTGGTATTGTCGGTATCCGTCATAATCGCTACACCGGAAATCATCGGCGGTTCTTCGCCGAATGCTCGTAGATAATCTTCATAGACATTGCGTTCTTCCGTGACCCATTGGCCGAGTTTTTTTGTCCCGCTTTGTGTCACGAACATTCGTACCCGGTCGGTATAGGGATTTGGGACCATGGTCCCAATTGGGCTTTTGCTTTCCCAAATGTAGTTAATCGCGCCGAGGGGAGGGTATTGTCCGTAGAGTAATTTTGCCGTCTCATATTTTGCTTGTTCAAAAAACCCAACCTTCTGGCTATCGTAGGCAAAGGTAATGTAAATTCTTGCCGGATAGTCATCGCCTTCCTTTCGTGTCACGTCTCCATTTTTGAAGACATTCTCCACTTTCCATCGCCAGGTTATAATCGGATACGTTTTCGGATCGATCGTAATGGCCCGTGTGAGTCCTGACGAGCTTTCCACACTTGTGGCTTTGACGACAACCTGATCCTTGTCTTTGATTAATTCATAGCGCGTATGTTCTTTGATTTTTTCAAACGTCAGTGGCTGCCATTCTTTAGGAAAGGTCTCTCCTACCTGACTCCGTGAAAAGGCTCCAACCTCAAGGGTTTCGGGAGAAGATGTTTGTGCAAGGCTGAAGGGTGGCAGCATGCCAAGTATGAGCCAAAGACCTATGGTGAGGCAGATGGTGGGCTGTCGAGAAGTCGGGATGACCCGCAGGGCGGTCAGTCTGAGTCTGTCCGCATGTTCTGAGTGATGGTTGTTATCGTGTCCAGGCAAAGAGTCTTTGAAGGAATCGTTTTTTTCCATCGGTAAAGGTCGTTTTTCTCCAGGCATTGGCGACTTTTTTCATGACTTCTGCCTGGGTAGGGTAAGGGTGAATAGTGCCGGTGATTGTGCTGAGTCCGACCTTGGCATTCATGGCTAAGGTAAATTCACTGATCATATCTCCCGCATGTGAAGCAACAATGGTTGCGCCTAAGATTGTATCAGTTCCTTTTTTCACATGCACTCTTGCAAACCCTTCGTCTTCTCCATCCAGAATGGCCCGGTCTACTTCGTTGAGAGGAAATGTAAATGTGTCGATAGCAATGTTCTTGGCTTTTGCGTCTGATTCGTAGAGGCCGACGTGCGCAATTTCCGGTTCGGTAAATGTACACCATGGAATGATGAGTGAGTCGGTACTGGCATACCCAAGTCCGAGAGGGTGGGGGAATAGCGCATTTTGAATGACGATTTGTGCCATCGCGTCAGCGGTGTGGGTAAATTTAAAGGGAGAGCAAATATCGCCTGCTGCATAAATTTTTGGATTGGTGGTTTGCAGCTTGTCGTTCACTGTTACACCGGAGCGTGTATGGTATTCGACATTGACGGTCTCCAGTCCCAAGCCTTCCACGTTTGGGGCACGTCCGATTCCAATCAATATTTCGTCGACAGCTAACTCCTTGGTATGCCCGTCCACTTCGTAGTGAATGATTTTTTCAGAATGATGTTGAGAAATGTGGGTGATGTTGGCTTGGCAGGTAAATTGAACGCCGTCCTGAACCATGGCCTGTTTCACGACCTCTGCCGCTTCGGGATCTTCCCGCGGGAGTATCCGGCACTCTTGTTCGAAGACCAACACTTGGCTGCCAAACCTTGCAAACGCCTGAGCCAATTCACATCCGATAGGGCCTGCTCCGATCACCGCCAATCTGGTGGGGAGTGTGGTCAGATTAAAGATACTTTCATTTGTTAAAAATCCTGCTTCTTCAAGACCTGGTATTGGTAGGGCAATGGCTCGTGCTCCAGTACAGATGACCGCTTTCGCGTAGTGTAAGGTCTTTTCCCCAACGGTGATTGTGCCATCTCTTGAGAAACGTCCTTCTCCGATATAAACATCAACTCCAAGCTTTTTGTATCGATGAGCTGAATCGACATGGCTGATTCGAGCGCGAAGCTTTCTCATGCGAGCCATGGCCGCGCTGAAGTCACCGTTGACGTTGCCGGAAACATTCAATCCAAATTCCTCGGCATGTTTGAGCTCCGCCCAGGTGCGAGACGCACGAATGAGGCCTTTTGATGGGACACAGCCTACATTCAGACAATCTCCTCCCATGAGGTGTCGTTCAATCAAGGCCACTTTCGCGCCGAGCGCTGTTGCGACCGCGGCCGTAATCAGTCCCGCTGTTCCGGCACCAATAATGACTAGATTATATGTTCCATGTGGTTCGGGGTTCGTCCATTGAGGCGGATGCACATTGTTGACTAATTCTTGATTGAATTCATCCATGGGATGGATCTCAACGGCATGATTGGTTGTCGATGTGTGAATCATCGTGTCCTCAAATTAAGAGAGTGGAAAAAATATGCGGGTCGTTATGTTGTGTAGTTGAATGTTTCGCACAGTGATTCCTCTATGCCCCCGGGCGACTCTTTCCGGTTACCTTTCGGTACACAATGGGCATGATGGCCAGGAGTCCGAGAAAGGTAAAAGCCAGTAACACCGGCGGCGATGCAATTTCAGATAATGAGTTAATTGTCCCGAGTTGCCGCCCGGCAAAGGCAAAGACGAAGCTGCCGGGAATAATGCCTAAGGCCGTTGCAACCACATAGGTGCCGAGATTAACCCGAGTAAGCCCTGAAACTAAGTTGACTAAAAAAAATGGAAAAGCCGGGATGAGCCGGAGTGTCATGAGATAACTAAAGGCGTTTTTGGCAAACCCAGCTTGAATAGGACCAAGCCGGTCTCCAAATTTGCTTTCAACCCAATCTCGCAGGAGATAGCGAGCAGCCAGAAACGCGAGCGTAGCGCCAGTTGTCGCTCCAAGATTCACGAAGAGCGTCCCCCAAATGCTTCCAAAGAGAAACCCTCCCGCGAGTGTTAGAATCGCGCCTCCGGGAAGGGAAAAGGCTGTTTGAACAATATAGACAAGAATGAAAATTGATACGGCAAGACTCAAGTTCTTTTCCGTATAGGCAAGAAGATTATCGCGATTGGCTTTGAGTGATTCTAAAGAGAGGTATGTTCCCAAGTCGAAGAAGAAAAAGGCTCCAATGCCGGTCATCAATATGAGTGCGATGACAATTTTCCCCAGAGAACTCGAAGAACTCGTTTCATCCGTTTCTGTGGCATTATGCATGGTCAGCTCCACATGGTGAGTCCTCATTGAATGCTCCCTTTCCATTATTGTGTCTTCGTGTCATGCTGATTGAAGATTCTGTGCCGTGATGCGCCTGGCTGAAAAGGAGTCTCGTGAAGTTGAAAGTTGTTACAACTGCGTTGAAGGTTTTGTGCCTCAGATCATGATCAAAGAGAATTGAGATTTATACTCTTGTTAGGTTCTACAACAGGCAAGAACTGAATAGAGCAATTTATGTATCGCGGCCGGAAATGATTCATCAGGAAATAAAAAGCGAATGACTGACTTCAAGCAAACGAAAGTACATGTCGGTTTCAAACAATGGCTAAGTTTGTTCGGTTTCGTGATTATCTTAGCCTGTGCGTACTGGGCCTTCAACAATTCTGAGTTCACAGACTTTGTACAGCCTAACAGACTCGTCGAGTTTATTCAGTCGTTTGGCGTGATAGCTCCCGTTGTGTTTGTTGGCATCATGGCACTTGCCGTGGTGGTCAGTCCGATTCCCAGCATTCCTTTAGATCTCGCAGCGGGCGTGGCGTTTGGACCATGGCTTGGGACGCTGTATGCCGTCATTGGTGCAGAGATTGGTGCCATTGTGAGTTTTCTTATTGGGAGATTGCTCGGACGAGACGTTATCGCTCGCATTCTCAAAAACGACGTGGTGTTTTGTGAGAAATGTTCTGATCATCATCTGTTTGGGTTTATCGTAATATCCCGTCTACTTCCAGTTTTTTCATTTGATCTTGTCAGTTATGGAGCGGGATTGACCACGATGAGCCTGAAAGCTTTCGCAGTTGCCACGTTTCTTGGAATGGTGCCACCCACCTTTGCCCTCGTCTATTTTGGCAGTAGTACGCTCGCAGTCGATTGGATTGTGATGCTCTTGGGAGTCATCTTGGTAGGGTTTTTTATCATCCTGCCAAAATTGATTATGCGACATCAGTCGGCATGGTGGGTTCGGATGATTCAGGGGAAGAAACCGGAAGTAGAAGGGGAACACGTATCTACCCTGGCACCAATGTTGTCATCCGAGTCATCATCCCAGTGTTCGTGGTGTGGGACGAAGGAGCAAGTTTGATGAAATGGAGGGGGAAGAAATAGTTATTGAAATATTACAGGGAGAAAGTCTCTCGCAAATACTCATCAATTTTTGGCATAATCCATCAGTTGCTTACGTTCAAATCTCCTTAACTAAGTTACGACATCGCGACGAGAGGTATATCTGTAATGAATTCAGAAGAATCCGAAGACATTAAACGATATTTTGGTGTGGTGGCTGAGGGGCTTCGCCACGATATTCAACAAGTGGCTGAAGGTCATGAAATCGTATTAACGCAAGTGAAGGAATTTCGAAAGGAGGTTCGAGAAGAATTTAGAGAAGTACGTGCGGTGATCAAGTTTTCTTTTGCTGAACTCGATCAACGAATTGGTACACTGGAAAATGAAATGTTGAGAATGAAAAAGAGATTAGAGCAACTCGAAATGCAGAAAGGGTAATAATTTCAGACTCGACTTCTTATCTGGGAAGTCGTAAGCCTGTATAAAAGTAACCTGCGAACACCATTTCCTTCTCTTGCCCTCACAAACCCTGATTTTTAGAGGTGCCCTACAGTCTTTTTCATCCTATTCCACGCTTTTAGAGTTGTCCGAATATCGCCATTATGATATCGTGATATCATAATGGGAGGTTGACCATGGGGCAATTAATTGTTCGAAATATAGAAGAAGACGTGAAGCTGCGCTTACGTCAACGAGCTTCCCGGCATGGCCGAAGTGTAGAAGAAGAGGTGCGCGATATTCTTCGGAATGCCACAAAGAATGAAGGGAAACGACAGGGTGGGGTTGGCTCAGCAATGAGCCGTCTGTTTCAAGGTATTGGGTTCCAAGAAGACATTCCTGAACTCAAAGGAACGTCTCCTCACTCTACGGACTTCGAACCATGATTATCCTCGATACGAATATCCTCTCTGCGGTGATGCAGGAGCAGGGTGATCCTCTCATCGTGTCGTGGCTCGACAGGCAGGCTTGGGAATCAATCTGGACCACCTCGATCACGGTATTTGAAATTCGCTTAGGCCTCTCATCTCTTACGAAAGGCAAGCGACGCGTTAAACTTGAGGCGGCATTTCAGCAGATGCTAGAAAAAGTACTTGAAGGACGAATACTTCCCTTTGATGAAGATGCGGCAATAGCGGCAGGAGAGTTAGCTGCAGGCAGACGACGCCGAGGCATCACCGTTGACATGCGCGATACGCAAATTGCAGGAATTGCCATTGCGAAGCGAAGTGGTATTGCCACACGGAATACAAAAGACTTTCAAGGCCTCTCTGTCTCCGTCGTTAACCCCTGGAAAGAACGTTGACGGGGCATGAGTCTTTTATGGGTTGCCGTGGTTGCGAAGGGAGCAGGAGACATCATGCCTTACGGCTCGACCATGGAACTACGCCAATAAATAATGCCAAGCTGCGATTCAAGCGAATGAGGGTATCCTCATCAACCCGCCCAATCTGCTGTGTTATGCGTTCTCGCCGCAACGCAACAGTTTTATCTACCATGATTTGCGAGTTTTTCTTGAGGCCGGTTGGTTTTGCCGGTGGAATATCAATCCGAAAGAGTGGTGCGTTCTGTCAGTCGCTTGTCACCAAACACACGAGAATGCTGGCATGGACTTCATTGAAAAAATAGGACTGAATCGCTAGGGCTGGACGTGGTTTCCCGTAATCCCCAGGGGCTGATACGATCACGAGGTCGCCGCGTTTCATTGAGATGGTGACAAATCGGCGACTGCTTCAATGAACTCTAGGGTTTCCTGTGCCGATTCATGTCGACTGACGAGTAATGATTGTCGACGGGCTTCCTTGGCTAATTGAGTTGATCGTGTGTCCGGTACCCAAATCTGAACAGGGCGCAGTCCTGTCGCTCTTAGCCGTTTCCGGTAATCCTGCATTTTCTTATATGGGGGTTTGGGTGTATGGATCGCCATACTTCTCTCCTGTATAACTTGATGTGTAGTAACATGTTGCCATGCATGTGCTAGACGTTCAATATTGAATAATTGATGTTTGAGGGTAAGTAGGAACGCTAGCTTAAAATACAAGGGGAATTGGGTATTGGCATATAGCCGTTTCAAATAACTTCCACATGCTTGAAGTGAGTAGTTGCGCGGGGTTAGTTGATCGACCTCAGCTGGAACTTATTTGGATTCGCTATATTAATTCAGTGGTGTACCAAGTTGGTTAGCCAGTTCCTCTGCAGGATAGGTCAAGATCTCCGCTAGAGTAGGATGATAGTGTGGGATGCGGAGCATGTCATGGACGGTACCGTGGTAATACATAATCGTAATGAGTTCATGAATCAGCTCTGAGGCTTCAGGACCAACAATATGTCCTCCAATGAGTTCGCCGGTTTTTGGATGACACAATATTTTGACATGTCCATGTGTTTCACCCAATGTCATGGATTTCCCGTGATCACTAAACGGGTATGATGCGACGAGATAGTTGCTGCCTTGTTGGGTACATTCGCGTTCCGACAATCCGACATTCGCCACTTGCGGATCGGTAAAGACGACTTGGGCCTTCAGGCGATCGTCCTGTTGGCGAGGCGGCTTATCTGAGTGAACCGCATTCCAGCCGGCGATTTCTCCTTGTTGAATCGCGATGTGCACAATTTCATGGAGGCCGTTCACGTCGCCGACGGCAAAAATGTGTGGTGTTGATGTTCGCATGTCGCTCGACACCGTAATCGCTCCATTCTTGGTGTCCACGTTTGCCTTTTCTACATTCAGGCGGTCGATATTGGGCCGACGACCTAGCGCTTGGAGTATGTGTTCTGCTGAAACGGTTTGCTCTTTGCCATGGTGCAGGAAGTGGGCAGTCTTGAGGTTTCCGGATTGACTGAACTGTTGAAGTTGGGTAGACGTGAAGACGTCCATGCCTTCTTCGCGAAACCGCGCTTCGACCGGACGAGCCAGGTCTTCGTCGCCTTCGGACATGATGTGGTGACTTCGCTGGATGAGAGTCACCTTCGTACCTAATCGTGCAAAGAATTGTGCAAATTCTAGCGCCACAGCCCCTCCACCTAAGACCATCAGTGATTTCGGCAGTGTCCGTAGCTTCAAGGCTTCGTCGCTGGTGATGTACCCCACTTCTTCAAGCCCGGGAATTGGAATTCGAGAGACAATAGATCCGGTTGAAATAATAAAAGTCTTGCCGGTCAAGCGGTGCGGGCCGGCTTGAATTTCGGTTGGTGAGAGAAATGCTGCGCGTTCTTGATAGAGGGTGAATCGTGGATCATGAAGTGCCTCAATCCGGTAATCGGCAAATTCTTGAATGAGCTGTGCCTTCCGGTCAATAATGGCAGAGAGGTTTGCCCCTGCCGCTACGGGGTTTAGCCCGAATTCCTCTGCTCTGCGCATCAGTGATATGATATCGGAAGAGCGCAGGATGGTTTTGGTGGGCATGCAACCGCGAAGAATACAGAGGCCTCCTAATGGCCCGTGGTCGATGATGGCCACATTAGCTCCTTCATCTCGTGCGGTGCGAGCGGCAGCATACCCGGCAGAGCCGCCGCCAATAATAATCACGTCGTAATGCTCGGTAGACATGGTTTGGGCTTTTCTCCTTGATGATTGTACGCGACGGTCAGACCTTCTGACGCAAGTGATGAATGACGTGTCCGCGAATAGGAGTTGATAGACATGAAGATAGCATGGAGTTTTCCGTTTGTCTTGCTGTGGTGTTTGATTGGTGTGGGTTGCGTCAAAACCAGCGGGCCACTCGCGACATTACCCATTGTGAGTCCAACGGCGTCAGAGTTGAATTTAGCTGGCATTGAGGCTTACAACGATGGCAAGTGGGAGCTTGCCCAACAACGTTTTGAAGAAGCGCTGCATGCCGATGATCAACTGCCTGAGGTGTATTTTAACCTCGCGTTGACCTTGCATAAACGTGAAGACCATCAACAGGCCACCGAGTATTTTCGAAAGGCAGGTGAGTTAGCTCCACACAACGACAGTATCGTGCAGTCATCGATCTACCGGAATCATCTTGGTCTCACCTCGACGTTTGAACGGCATATAAGTGGGGGCTATCGGTACAGTCACTAACTATGCGATCTATTCTTCATGTCGATATGGATGCGTTTTACGCCTCCATTGAACAACAGGACAATCCCGCCTATCGCGGAAAGCCAGTTGTGGTTGGGGCGAATCCACAGCATGGAAAGGGGCGTGGGGTTGTCTCGGCGGCATCGTATGAAGCTCGAACGTTTGGCATTCACTCCGCCATGCCTATTGGGCAAGCGTATCGACGCTGTCCGTCTGCGATTTTCCTTCCTGTCCGTATGGCGCGATATGAAGAGGTGTCCAAACGGATTTTTGAAATTTTTTCCCGATACACGGATTTAGTGGAACCCTTGAGTTTAGACGAGGCATTTTTAGATGTAACGGGAAGCTATGCCCTATTCGGTTCCGCAGAAACGATTGGTCGCCGTATTCAAGCAAGGATTTTAAAAGAGGAACATTTGTACGCTTCGGTCGGGGTTGCCACTAATAAGTTTGTTGCAAAAGTTGCCTCAGACCTTGAAAAACCCCAAGGTTTTGTCGTGGTGCCGCATCAGAAGATACGTGAATTTTTGCGAGGTTTGCCCTTGACCCGTTTATGGGGCGTAGGTCCCAAGACGGCACGATCCTTACAGCATATGGGCTATCAAACCATCGGGGACATCGCACAGCAATCGCAAGAAGCCCTTCGAGCGTGTTTTGGCAAACGCGGTGTGCATGTATGGCAATTAGCCAATGGGTTGGATGATCGTCTTGTGGAATCACGCTCCAGTGCGAAATCCATTGGTGCTGAGACGACATTTTCCTATGATACTGATGATGGGGAGCGTATTCGACGAACACTACTGGCATTGTCTGAACGTGTTGGCGAGAGATTGCGAGCCGAGCAGCACGGGGCTCGAGGGCTTACGCTGAAGTTTCGAAATGCGGCATTCGATACGATAACGCGTTCACAGGCTTGGTCAGAGCCTATTAATCAATCCGGTGATATCTGGCGGCATGCCCTGACGCTTCTCGGACGTGTTGGTATTGGTGGGCAAAAGGTGCGGTTACTTGGTTTATCCGCGACAAGACTGACGCCTCTTGAAGCACAAGAGCAATTGACGTTGTTCGAGTCGACCTGTGGGCAACGTGGTACCTTGTCGCAGGCCGTGGATACCATTCGCTTGCGTTTTGGGGATGAAGCTATACAGTTGGGGTCGTTGCTCGGAAAAGAGAAGCCCTGAAACGAACCACATGCATGCCAGGCAAAGTGTGTGTGTCTTCAGTCCAGCTACTGAGCCGATGTTCAGGCTGCGGTGAGCCATTGCCGGCTTTCGTGAGCAGGGATGGGCGGCGTGACCCAAAACCCTTGAATGGCATCGCAGGCATGTTCAGCGAGAAAGTCTGCTTGGGTTTGCGTTTCAACGCCTTCGGCGATCACCTTGAGCCCCAGTGTATGCGCCAGTGCGAGAATGGCTTTGACGATGGCTGCATTATTCATGTCGGTATCGAGGTCTGTGATTAATGACTGATCCAGTTTGAGTCCGTCAAGTGGAAAGGTCTTGAGGTAGCGGAGCGAGGCATAGCCAACGCCAAAGTCGTCAATGTAAATTTGCACGCCCATGGCTTTCAAGTCTCGTAACATGGCAAGCGTACTCGGTGTTTCATGAATCAGAAAACTTTCCGTCAGTTCCACTTGAAGAGCGTGTGGGGCCAGTTGCGTGGTCTGAAGGATCTGTTCGATCACTGCGGGAAGATTTCGTTGGTGAACCTGTCGTGCTGAAAGATTCACTGAGATGGGCGGAACCGGCAGTCCTTCACGCTCCCATTGCTTGGCCTGTTTGCTTGCGGTTTGCAAGGCCCACTCCCCAATAGGCACGATAATACCGGATTCCTCAGCTTTCGGAATAAAATGCATTGGACTGATCATGCCTTGGTAGGGGTGTTGCCAGCGAAGCAACGCTTCCATCCCGACAATGTGTTGCGTACGAAGATCCATTTGAGGCTGATAGTGCAAGAGAAACTCTCCCTTTGTGAGCGCGCGGCGGAGTTCGACGTTAATGGTGGTTCGATCAAGGGGAGAGGACTGCATACCCGCTGTGTAGAATTGGAAGTTGTTGCCGCCTTGGGCTTTCGCGCGGTACATGGCTGTGTCGCTATGTTTCAAAAGATCTTGTGCTGTAGCGCAGTCCCAAGGATAAATCGTCACTCCCACGCTTCCGGTAATATGGAGTTCGCGTTCGAGCACGACCATTGGTTGCGCGATGAGATTCAGTATGCGTTCCGCAATGGTGCCAACATCGTCGACCGACACGACTTCATCAAGCAGAACAGCAAACTCATCACCTCCCATCCGTACGCCCGTGTCGACTTCGCGAATGCATTTCCGGAGGCGGCCGGCGACGGTTTTCAAGACCTGATCGCCAGATTCATGCCCAAAGGTATCATTGATGGTTTTAAAGTGATCGAGGTCGAGAAAGAGAAGCGCAATGGCCGCATCATTACGATGACAACGGGCTAATGCGTAATGCAGTCGCTCATAAAATAAGCCTCTATTAGCGAGACCTGTCAGATGATCATAGTGGGCTTGATGGGTGACCTGTTCTTGGGCTCGATGCCGTTCGACGGCATACCGAATCGCACGGCTCAATGCCTGGCTATTGATTTGGCCTTTGATCAGATAGTCCTGTGCGCCGCTTTGGACGGCTTGTACGGCCAGGGCTTCGTCTTGTAGGCCACTCATAATGAGCGTGGCTGCGCGTGCATGTGTTTGCCGGAGTTCGCGTAGGGTGTCGAGTGCAATCGAATCAGGCAAGTTGAGATCGAGAAGAATAATATCGAATGTCTGGTTCTGCATGTACGTGCGTGCGATGCAAACTTCAGAGGCATGTGAAAATGTAAATTGAGTCCCAAGCCCTTCTTTCAGCATCTCATGCGTGAGGTGGACATCGGCAATGTTGTCGTCAATGACAAGGATGTTGAGCATGTATTCGTTCCAGGTGAGTGAGGCGCATTTTGCACAACGCGAGATTCTTGAGTGTTCTGTGTTTTCACGGTTCCTTTTCGGAATATTTCGAATGATTCTTGAGGTTGGAGGTCGATACTGTGTATAGGGTGCATGTTGACGTTGTTGCGGCCTGCTGCTCTCTGTTCTTTACGTATGTTGTGTGGTAGAGAGAAAGAGATGAATCGGACATTCAGGGATAGTACATGGGGGAAGGCTGGTGGAAGAGATTCGACGTTTTTTTACCGGGTAACATGTTTGGTTCGTGAATCGCGTCCCTATGTTTTGGCGATGCCTGGTGTGACGGTTTCGCGTGTTGGCGGTCGAAATCGAATGAGGCAGATTTCTGGCAGGCCAAGACTTGCTCATCCGACACATTGTGACGATCCCGGGTGTCGAGCGGTCCTTGGCGATCGATATTTCCGACGCCGCGATGGCTGGGTCTTGTGTCCGCAATGTTTTCTCGGCAGTCGCCTGATTCGTTGAACTCGTGATACTCCTCGCCTCTTTTTTCTATCCCATCAGGACTCAATAACGTTCTCGATTTGTCCGACGAAGTAGAGGATGAGCCTGCGGGCTGTGTTGCGAGTTGGGATGGAGGAATGTTTCTAATCTACACTATGGCTCACTGGGGTGTCGTATAGGGGGTACCCATGGACTGTCAAACTTTAGAATTGCCTGTGAAACCTCAGGTACCAGGATGGGTGTCGTGGACGCCACAAGAGAAATGGGTGTGGGAGCGGATTTGCAAAGGGCAGTTGGCCGATCTGAATTATTATGATGGGAGCGGGAAGGTTCTTGATCCAACACAACCGATGCAATGGCCTGCAGCGCGGATGCTCCGTTCCTCGTTTCTCTGGAAAATGTTATTGGAAGAACCCTATGCGAGCGCCATTCCGGCTCACGGGGTTCGAATCAAGGGCGCATGGTGGGAGGAGAAGCTATGCTGTCCAACGGGCAAGATTGTCCATGACCTTTGGCTGCATGCCTGCCGCTTTGAACATGCGGTGCAGTTTCAAGATATACGGATGACTGGGACCCTGTCGTTTGATGGATCGGCATTTGCTCAGGAATTAGTCTTGAGTAGAGCCGCCATTGATGGAGATCTTGTGTTCGATGGCTGTACGATCTCGACCCCGTTGGATATGACGCAACTGCATGTCAGTGGATTATTGTGGGCAGGGACAGCTGGTAGTTTTACTTCAATCAACCTCCAAGGCAGTCGTTTGGATCGCGGGCTCACGATCTCTGGCGTCACCGTGTATGGACAGGTGAATCTTGAACAAACAGAAATAGGGGGGAATGTCTATGTGGAAGGCACGGAAATACTTGCCTCGCTATCGTTGGAACAGTCAACCGTTCACGGTCATGTTTCCCTGAAGGAGTCAGTGATTTTTAGTGCGTTGACGATGCGTGAGATGACGGTGCATGGAAGCGTCTTTCTCCGGTATGGCCTGAAATGCGAAACCATTGATCTTCGTGGAGCGTATTGTCAGGCTCAGGTGACGGTTCTTGGTGCGCAGATCGGTCGCTTGATCAATCTTGAAGGTGGGCATATTAAAGGCTCGCTTTTTCTTGGTGGACATGTCGTATGTAAAGAGCTGAACTTTGGTGAGTTGTCTATTGCTCAGAATTTGACGTGTGTGGATGCCCACATATCCGGAATTGTGAATTTGACGCATGCCCATGTTTTTGGAGAAATTATCTTTGGTGCCCATACGCTCCTGCAAGCGGTGAATCTCTCGCAGGCTCATGTCGGTGGACCGGTCTTATTTATTGACTCCAATGTGCTTGGCGAACTGAATATGGAGTCGATTCAGATCGGAGGTAGTTTGAATTTGTATGATAATGATGACTTTGGTTCCGTGAAGCTTGACGGAGCCCAGGTGCTGGGGCGATTAGCTATTGTTGGTGCCACGTTCTCAAGGAATCTGAGTATGGATAAGATTCAGGCTAATGGCGGAGTGTTCATTGGCGAAGGGTCTCACTTTAGTCAGGTCAGTTTATTTCATTCCTAACGGCACGCGGTCGCACTGTGTTGTCTCATGTACTTCCGTTAATTCCCTCCTATCTCAGCCCTCACTTTGCCTAAACGGTTTTTGTCGAACGATAGAAATTCCATTTACCAATTACGTAATGTAGGCTTTCCTACAGTTTTTTAACTTTTCATGAAGACCTATTCATCTGGGAAGTCGTGGTGTCAGAAGAGCTTTTGCTCAAGAACATTCCTCATGCCCATTCCTTTATTCGTATGCATTTCTTATGGTCCTAGGTTTTTGCATTCTGCCGGGGTTCGTCCCGGCGGCCGAGGCCCTTTTGTTTCGGCAAAAGGACCCAAAACCATGAACGCCCAGGCCAGGCTCGTCGGATGAGCTGAACCCCGGTTGGTGGGGCGGGCTAACTCGCTGCGCTCAAACAAGCCCGCCCA
>BQIV01000039.1 GCA_021604005.1 Nitrospirales bacterium
CTCATGGATTCGCCCCGCTGCCAGCGATCCCAAATGTCTGCTCGTTGTTCCGCGTTAAAGTAAATGCGGGTTCGGTGTTTCACACACCCCATCTCTCGAAGATAAGATAAAGTGTTGCGTTGATCAATTGAACTCACAGCCCATACGCCATCATCGATAAGCTTTCCAATCTACGTCAGCCCCAAAAGAAAACCCCGCTGTAGCCGTTTCAAGTATAGCGAAACCGCAAAACGTTCAGCCGAATTGACTGGCCAGGCACAGCGCAAATACACACGGCGTACGAGCAAAGGTGCGGCTATAACTTCCGCGGAGTCAAACGTTGTACTGCGCGGAGTTCCTTGTATTTTTCCGTATGGAACGTATTTGGATTCGCTATAGTGCGGCGGGGCCGTTTCTTCAGGTTTTCGGTAAGAGTCATCGTGTTTCGGCTCTTCAGGCATCTTCACCTTCAGCAAGCGTCTATGCATGCCAGCGCCTTCATCCGACCTTGCCCTCAACCGATGAGAATGCAGATAACATCGACAATGGCTACTGCAGCGAATAGATATGGAGACAACAGCCCAAACACTACGACGAGAATTTCTGTAGATATTGGAAATTTTCTATCTTACTGAATGACTCTACCGGCACAACGTCTATGAATCAGAAGCGATACTGAAGACCTCCACCCACCGAAATATAGTTGAGGGAATTGATGTCCCCGCGAGGATCGACATAGGCCCCTTCAATATCAATCACCCAATTTTCCGTAAGATAGAAATCCACTCCCCCACCATACCGAAAGACGACATCCGTCTCATTCCTTGATAATCTGCCATTAGAGTTGACGAATACTAAGAATCCGTCTGTTGTGGCATTCATCGCACCAACTCCTAGTAACCCATAGGGTTGGACTCGTCCGGTGAGGGCGAAAAATTTACTATTAAGCGTCGCTGTCCAGGTTTCTATATCTCCCTTGAATTGCTTCACGTCAAAACCCGTCGTCCGCTCTCCTTGCGCTTCAATTGCAATATGTGGATGAAGCCGATAGCCCGCTCGCAGATTGAACCCCGCGACATCATCGAAGGAAAGTGAGTTGGTCCTATTGAATTTTTCTATTGCGTACATACCACCCGCGCCAATATACAACCCTTTTCGAGCAAAATCTGAAGACTCTTCAGCAAATGCTATTGATGCACTGAGACCGATAACGCAAAGACCAAGCAACATAATGACTTTTTTCATGAAAATGGTTTCTCCTTTATGGTTAACCAATAGTTGAAAATGACTTACCTGTAGCCCCTATGCAGGTGTACTTGTATATTTTTTCTTTCTCAATTCCCCATTCGAGGGGGTAAGACAACATAGACTCCAGGCATTCACAGTGAAAAACTTACCGTCAATGGAATTGTGTAGAGATGTCGATCCATTTATAATTTCATCCCGGCTTTCATCATTTTCTGATACAAGGAGAAATCACCATGAGTCTGGCAGATAACACCTGTGTACCCTGCAGAGGCGGAGTCCCGCCATTAGAGGCCACGAAGGCTCAGGAACTGTTAGGCCAATTAGAAAAAGGGTGGGAATTGAATCAAGATGGTCACATTGAACGTATGTATACGTTCAAGAATTTTGCGGAAGCGCTCGCGTTTGTGAATCGCCTAGGCGCAGTGGCTGAAGCTGAAGGACATCACCCCGACCTTCATCTTGCCTGGGGAAAGTGTACGGTTGAAATCTGGACACATAAGATTAAGGGATTAACAGAAAGCGATTTTTTTATGGCGGCCAAAGCCGATCGCGCCTATCAGGCCAGTAGCGAACAATGACGCACTAAGTATCACGCATGCTCAAGGCTTCCGTATTTTCGATCACTTTTCTTTTGCCGAAAAGCAATTGACGGCTGACCCGATGTCAGTCGACCCATGAAAATACTTTTCAAATACTTGGCGAACCTGAAATCGAATTCTTCAAATACATTGAGCATTTCGGGCATGAAGCAGAAACAACAAACGCTAATGTCGCACAAAGGGCATAAAACGAAGTCAAAACAGCCATTCATTCATTGTTTACGTTGACAATTTTTCTTATGCTTAGTACGCTGTAAAGTTGTACACGAAATAACCGAAAAGTCTCACAACATGACTAAGTTAGAAAAAATTTTTCCGAAGGGCCGTGGACTGTCTTTAACATCCCTGACTGCCGCATTCGGATGTGGGTTATGTATTGCCACGGCTGGCTTCGCACAACCACTTCAAAATCTGGATCATCGCTCTCACGCTCATGCGGCAACACATGAACGTCTTGATCAGCCAAATTTTGGCCATACGCAAAACGGGGGGTCATTCCAGGACCTTCCAACGTATCGAATGGCCAAAGACGCTGAAACCGAGCCGGCACACACACGAGAATCATCGTCATTTACTCCACTACCAGGGCTTCCAACGCCTTGGACGCAAAGTAGTGAAGAACATTCTCACGCTCAAGATTTTCAACCGATGTCCGCGCAGACACACGTCAATTCCACGCTCAGAGGACAACAAGTCCAGCAAGAGTCTGGTAAGGCATATCCCGAGACCACCGACGCTGTGAGCCGGGACTTTAATGCTGAAGTCACGATGCCAACCTTACCCACGTTGGTAGACTGGTCTCCCCAAACATGGACGCGCCTTGAACTAGAGACCGAGAAATCGCCGACACGCTCTTTGGCCAAGCCGCTACAGCGCTACGAGCCATTATTTCAACGGAATAGATCGTATGCACCTGCCGCCCTCACCCATCCCTATGGCACCGTGCCGCTCGTGCTCAACCGCCACGTCGAACGCAATCTTCATTATTTTCAAAATGGGATCCCTGAGCGATTTCAAAGCTACCTAGATCGATACGCGAAGTATCAAGATCTGGTTGAACAAATTTTCAAGGAATTTGGCTTGCCAACGGAACTCGGACATCTTTCACTTGTCGAAAGCGGTTTTAACCCACGGGCGTACTCCCGGGCACGAGCTTCGGGACCCTGGCAGTTCATGAAAGCCACTGGCCGAATGTACGGACTGAATGTCACATGGTATGTGGATGAACGCCGAGATCCTGTGAAGTCGACCATCGCCGCCGCCCATCACCTGCGTGACCTGTACGATCGGTTTGGGTCTTGGCCATTGGCACTCGGGGCCTATAATGCCGGAGGTGGAAAAATTAATCGAGCCATACGGAGAACCGGAAGTCGTGACTTCTGGAAAATTCGTAAAACTTGGTACATTAGACGGGAAACCAAAGAATATGTCCCACGCTTTGTCGCAGCCACGTTAATCGCCTCACACCCGACTGATTACGGATTTACGGTCAAACAGGTTGCCCCCTATTCGTATGATGAAGTGTTGATTCATAAACGCGTACACCTCAAGGCTGTTGCCAAGACAACGGGAATTTCATTTGAGGATCTGAGAGAGTTAAACCCCGAACTTCGTCGCAGCATTGTCCCGGCTCTTCGGAAGGGCTACCCACTGAAGGTTCCCGCGGGCGCGGGGCCGTTGGTCAAAAAACAACATGACCGGATCAAGCCATGGACCCAACCTCCACCGCCGGCCACAACATGGTATCGCGTCCGCTACGGCGATAGCCTTTCCGTAGTGGCTAAACGATTTGGGATGAAGGTGAGGGCTCTCAAAAACCTGAATAGGCTTTCCGGGAATCTTATCCGTGTTGGGGACCGTCTCCGAGTCAGAGAGAAAGACGCCCCGATTGACTTGAAATCTCGATGGTATATAGTCCGACGGGGGGACAATCTATCAAAGATTGCTAAAAGATTTGGAACAACGACACGCTCGCTAAAAAATCTCAATAATTTGTCCGGACACCTCATTCACGTCGGAGATAAATTACAGGTACGGGGAAAAGCTCCGTCGTCAACTCCGCGCAGTAATGAAACAAAGTGGTATCGCGTTCGTCGTGGAGACAGTCTCTGGACAATTGCCCAACGGTTTCGAGTAAGCGTGACAGACTTAAAAGTCTTGAACAATCTGACTACAAGTGTAATCAGAGCCGGAAAACTCTTGCTCGTCAGCCAATAGGCCTCCCTGCGTTTCTTATCAACACCTTGCCTGTCACTCGCCTTCGGTCTTTTTACCCTCTTCGTCCGTCGATTCACTGTTGACCGGCTCTGCAGGCTCAGTCGGCTCAGATTCATCCTCTTCTGGAGATAAGACCTGTACACGAAGTGATGCTTCACTGGCATAGGGAGAAGTAGGATATTGCTCTAATAACTCTTGGTAGCGTTTCAGGGCCTTTTCCATTGCACCATCAGCCTCGTCTAGTTTTGCCAACTCAAACAAGACTTGATCTTTGTTGTACACATTTTGAGCAGACAAGATGCCTGTAAACTCTTGCAAGGCTTTCTCCTTGTCTCCATTGAGTAAGTGCGCATACGCTAATCGCTGACGAACAAGACCCAGCAACATCGAATTTCGACCATATTGAGCGATGAACTGTTGATAGGCCTCGATTGCACCGCTATAGTCTCCCTGCTCCATCAGGCTGTTCCCTAATAAATAGACAGCATTTCTCGCTGGTTCGGTTCTAGGATACTCATTGAGAATTTGTCGATACAATTCTGCGGCCTTGCTCACGTTTTTCTTCGATTGCTCGGCATCATCAAGCGACCGGTCTAGATATTGTACCTGGGCTTTCCCCTCCAACTCCCACGCTTCTTGAGTCTGATTATGCTCATACCACGCCACGCCTCCGCCTATACCGGCTGCCATGACAATAAAAAACACCCCTCCCAAGACAAGCTTTCGATTCTGTTCAACGAAAAGCAACATATGATCTTTTCGACTCAGGAGTTCCGTTTCATCTATGATTCCGCCTTCAGAGGTGTGCGTTTTTATCTTATAGCTCATGATTTCTGGTCCTAATCAGAAGGTTTACATACTTGGCAGAAAGTCCTGTGACGACCTTTACGACTGGTCGTGCTTATACTTGCCCTTACGGTACATGTCAAATGTTTCTCTACATATGGTCTCGTGAGTTGACAACGACCTAGTGACTGATATAATTGTGAAGGCGTTGAGTATTCTCATTGAAAATTAGGCGGATAGCTCAGTTGGGAGAGCGCTGCCTTTACACGGCAGAGGTCACAGGTTCGATCCCTGTTCCGCCTACCAGCCGATGCGTGTGAATGCTTACGGATGTTGTAATTCTAACATCGTGGTAATCCCAACGAGCAACTAGACTACGTATCAACTATGCTTCCTCGGTGACGAATGAAGGGGCATGTTGCCCTGCCAAGGATTAAACGGGGCCGTCGTTCAGCCAGGTTAGGACGCCAGATTGTCAATCTGGAAGTCGCGGGTTCAAATCCCGTCGGCCCCGCCATCCATTCCACATTTGAGACTACCTTGCCTAGAAAGCTCCAGCTTTTCTGGATAGATTCATCAACGACCTATCGGAAGTAGGAGGCAGAGATACCGATTATGTTATTTGCAGATCCTATGGAATTGCTTAGCTCCCTCGGGTCCCTTTCTATCGTGATTCTGCTCACACTCGCGATCTTTTCCGTCGTATCCTGGGCCATTATTGTTCACAAATGGAAACGTTTCAAAACTATTGAAGAAGAAGACCTGCAGTTTTTACGAGCCTATGAGGTCCGGCAACAGGAAGTCAACGAACTTCGGATCCAAGCTCAAGACCTAGAGGCAAGTCCGAGTGCCGCTGTCTACTTAGGCATCATCGATCGCCTCCCCGCTCCTTCAGATCTTTTGAATACCAGCCATCAACTAGAACCTGCTCAACCCTATCGATTTCCTGAACATCAGTATCTGGAAAAAGTGTCTCAACACATCATTCAAAATCAGATAAGTCACCAAGAGGCCTACCTTCCCTTTCTTGCCACCACAGGGAACCTCACCCCGTTTATCGGATTATTGGGAACGGTTCTTGGCATTATCAGTGCGTTCCGCGAAATTGGCGTGCAGGGATCGGCAAGTATTGCCTCCGTTGCGCCAGGCGTTGCAGAAGCGCTGATTGCAACGGCAGCTGGGTTATTTGCCGCCATCCCGGCCGTCATTGCCTACAACTATTTCCTTGCTAAAATTCGAAAGACGATTTTTCGTGTTGAAGCCTTTGGCATCGAGTTTCTCAATTCTGTCCAAGAGCTCAATCAAGAAACCAAAGAACCGGCCGAAATAGCACAATGATATCCGAATCACGCAATCGTCGATTTCTTTCAGAAATCAATGTCATTCCACTCGTTGATGTGGTATTGGTCCTTCTTGTCATTTTTATGGTAACAGCTCCTATGCTGCATCGAGGATTAGACATTACGCTGCCCACGTCATCGTCCAATAATATTAAAGCCCAAGAACGATTGGTGGTGACGATTAAACCAGACCAAACGCTCTATCTTGGAAATGAGACCATCAGTCCAATCGAACTGGGAGCAAAGCTCCGTGAAGCGAAAGCAGCCAACCCTCTGGTCTCCGTCTATCTTCGAGCCGACCAAACAGTTCCCTACGGAACAGTCGTTCAAGTCATGGATGAAATCAAGGGCGCGAAGATTGAGAGGCTTGGGATGGTCACAGGACCAAAGTCATCAGAGCAGATTGAAAGACAAGCGGTTAGAAACGCCTCATAATCGCCCTCTCACCAATGACGCATGCCGGTTCAGCCAATCTCATTTCATTGGGGGTCTCGTCAAGTATTGTTGACGAACACTCGTCGATTCGATGGTGGCTCGTCGGCTCGTTCGCCCTGCATGCGCTCATCATTATTTTTCTGACTACCTTGAGGTTTGCGCCAACCCTTGAACAGCCTCTCCATTCATATGAGGTGTCGCTCATCAATCCATCTGAATTAGAAGCCCCTCCAGCCAAATCTCCAGCAAAAACCAGATCGAAGCCCAAGCCCAGGCCACGTCAAGTACCTCCAGCTCCACCACCAAAAGCACAGCCAAAGGCACCCCCAACAGCACAGCCAACAGCGAAAACACGGCCTCCTGAACCTAAAGGCGAACCCCTAACACCGCTCCCGACACAATCGGCATCTGAACGACTGTCAGATTCATTCTCGGGAGCCGTGAAGTCTGTTGTGGTTCCCAGTGAACGATCGGCCCCCGTCCCAACCGAAACACCGCCCCCCCCACCGACCGAAGCCGAACCTGAGCCCCCAAATGCGCTAGAATCTATTAAGCTCCCGACAACAGCACCAAAACTCTCACGCGCACAACGGCTCACCCCGAAACCCTACGTGGCAGTTCCTGACCCAACGCCACCGCCAACAACTCGACAAGAGGAGCCCCCCACGCCTCAACCAAAAACACCGGCACCACGAAGTACGCCATCGAATAATACGAAAACGGGTCAATCGCTCAAGGCACCACCCGAAGCCCCGATATTAAAACCAATACTGCCATTTACACGGGCACCACGAAAAGAGAATCCAGAACCACAGACTGAAAAACTTTCAGATTCTTTCCGGAAAACCATTCAGTCAGTCAAAGTTCCGAAGCTTCGGAAGAAGCCGATCACCAAAAAATCGCCAAAAGAACTGAACCTGGCCGCGCCTCCAGCTCATACGCCGTTTGATGCAACCGATCCGGCCAAGAAAAAAATTGACGAACCTCCTGTCAAAAAAGAACGTCTAGCCGATTCGCTCAAACAAGTCCTCGGAACCGTGAAAATTCCAAAGTTACGTTCGACCCCGACCAAAAAACCGCCGCAACCGACACAACCCATTAAGCCACAACGGCAAGCGTCGCGCCGTAAACCCGACACGACAAGGTCTCAATCGTTACAGTCTGAAATCGACCAGCAACTCGCCAAACTGACTATTCCAGATGTCGCCCCGATTGAATCTCTCAAGGAACGGCTACAGGTCAAAATCGAAGCGGCCCCAGAACCGGATTCTTCGTCTGGGGGATCAGGCACACCCAAAAATTCGTCCGGCCAGAATCGGTATTTAGCCTTGATTGAAGCCAAAATTGAACAAAAATGGGTGGCCCCTCGCGTGTCGCTCAACGAAGATCATCCTCAAGTTATTTTACGTTTTCGAGTCCTACCATCAGGCGAAGTCATCAATCTTGGCATTAAACAGGGGTCCGGAAACGGATATTACGACGCAGCGGCCAAACGCGCCGTCAAAGCCGCAAGCCCGTTACCGCCGTTCCCCAAAGATATGAACTCATCACATCTCGATCTTCTTTACAAATTTAGAATAGGGGAGTCTCTCTCATGACTCGAATGCTCATCAGTCTCGTCATCATGTTTACCGTATTGACTGTTGGAAAAATATGGATGACCCCTGCCTCTCTTGCACAAGATGCGCTCCTTGAAGCCTCGAGACCGGACTTTCAACGTATCCCTATCTGGGTCATGCAATTTGGCAGCGGGAGTTCAGACGGCGCAACATCCCCTACAATCCATGAACAGGTCGTGCCTGTACTCAAAGCCGACCTCACGCGATCTCAAATTTTTTCCCCAGTCGATCTCCCGCTTACCCCAGGGAAATTTTCTGAGAGTCAATGCGTAAGCCCGACACATACGACTGAAACCACAAACCAGGGAGTGACCGTTTCGACATGGGGACGAGTTGGGGTCGGTCGAACAGAGAATGGAGGAATGGGGCTGGTCTTTGACGCGTGCGCCCATGATTCGGGAACCAAAGAATTTCTTCTTGGGAAACGGTACTTTTCACTGAAAGTCACAGATCCCCTCGTCCGGCTCATGGCCCATCGGTGGGCCGATGAACTGGTATATCGATATACCGGCGAACCAGGAATCGCGAGAACCAAGATTTCCTATGTCTCGGAACTGGGAAACGGACGGGAACTCTTCGTCATGGATTACGATGGATATGGCCCGCAGCAAGTCACGGCAGATGGGTTTTTAAACTTAATGCCCACGTGGGCTCCTGATCGAAAATCCTTAGTCTATACGGCTTATCGGCAACGAAAGCAGCAAATTATCCAGAGAACCTTATCCTCAGGGAAAGAAAAAGTCTTAGTTGAGCCTGCGAGTCTAAATATTACACCGGTCTTTTCGCCAAATGGGAAGCATCTCAGCTATGCCTCGGCCCAGGAAGGCAATTCAGATATTTTTACCCTGAACCTCGACACCATGGAAACTCAACAGATTACATCACATCGAAGCGCCGATCTTTCGCCGTCTTGGTCTCCAGACGGGAAAAAACTCGCATTTACCTCCGACCGCGGTGGACGTCCTCAAATCTATATCATGAATGCAGATGGCTCAAATATACGGCGATTAACCTTTAAAGGCGACTACAATGCGGCCCCAACTTGGTCCCCCCGTGGCGATTGGATTGCATTTGTGTGTAGAATTTCAGGAGAAGGGTTTAAGCTATGCCGGATTACCCCCGATGGCAGTCGACACGTTCAGATCACGTCCGGGCCAAGCATTGACGATTCCCCATCGTGGTCCCCGAACGGACGGCACTTAGCGTTCAGTTCGATACGAAGAGGAAAAAGCCATATTTACCTTATCAATAGTGACGGGACCGACTTAGAACAGATAACATCGGGAGGGACTCACCATAGTTCTCCGGCGTGGTCACCATTATGACCGACATTCAGCCATAAAGCGATCTTCAGCAAAAGGAGCACAAGATTATGCGTCCAACATATCACACATCATCGATGATACTTATTTTAAGCATTCTGATATTGGTCAGTGCTGGGTGCGGAAAAAAACACCTCCACGTCTCAACTATGTCAGGTTCGCCAGGCGAAGAAGAATTGGCCATGGACCTGGATGCCTCCGATGACCAGAGTGGACTCGGAACTTCAGGGCTTGATGAGGCGGGACTCGATAATCAGGACGTTGAGGCGCCGCCAGAAGACCTAGAACCTCTCAACTTTACCCATGCGGTCCCTCCACTCGAACAATTCTCAGATAACCAAGCCGTCGAATCGCAACCGGGAGACGCTCAATCGGACAACGATCTATTTGCCGGACTCGACGAGGGAACACCCCCATTCGACAATCAAGCGGAAGGACTCGAAAACACTGAACAGGGCATTCAATCGCAATCACCATCATTCGAAGATAGATTTGGTGGAACAAGCCTTGACGATGCCAGCACTGACGATCTCCCCCCCCTTGTCGCGTTTGATACTCCACAAGACTCCATATCCTCAGAGTTTGGTAATCAAAACGGCAACGGAGCATCGGACTTGCCGATCGAAGAAATGCCTGGAAATATCGCTGTGGCCAAAGCCGATCCATCCGATACCTTTGGAGAACAATTTGATAAAATCAAAGAAGAAGAAGCGGCAACCTTGGCAGCTGGCCTCACTGACGTGTTTTTTGAATTTGATAGCTGGAACCTGACGTCGGAAGGCCGGCACGCGTTGGAACAAGGAGCCGAATGGCTTCATAAAAAGCATGCAGCCAAACTCTTGGTTGAAGGACACTGTGACACCCGAGGGACCCAAGCCTACAACCTTGTATTGGGAAAAAAACGGGCTGGCGCCATTCGTGACTATCTCGTTGAGCTCGGCATCACCCCGGAACGGGTGTCCATTATTTCATATGGACAAGATAAACCATTCTGTTCGGATCCCACGGAAGTCTGCTATCAACTCAACCGTCGGGGTCACTTACTCGTTCAAAACCCATAAATGATTTCTTCGAGCCTGTACGTGGAGTAATTTGCACTTATGATGAACTCGAGACAGATACCTGCGCACTCGTGCCGATCATTCCCCACACTGTCTTCCGGCCTTCTCGGTCTTGCCCTTATTTGTTGGGCGCTTGTGTTTTCCGGATGCGTGGCCCAAAAGGCCGACCTCGCACGAGTCCAGAAAGACTTGGAAGATCAAATCACACAGTTGAACCGCGATAAGCAAGAACTCGAGGAAATCATCTCCACGAATAGGGAAGAAGCCGAAACCTTACAAGCGCAACAAAGCGCAGCCATGAAAGATTTGTTTCGTGCACGCGCGGAAATACGGCAGGAACTCAAAGCCCTACGGGAAGCTGACCTCACAACCTTGACTGGAGATATTGAGGAAATCAACTTTCGACTAAAGAACATCCGGCAGGATCTCGATGCACAAGGATCTGAGACCAATACTCGATTTCAAACGCTCGAAACACAAGTCGATGAACATGAAACGACTCTTGACTCTAAAACCGTCTCAACCGAGAGCCAATTAACCTCATTGATCAAACAAATCGACGAAGATAGTCAAACACGGAACCAACAAGCCTCTGACTTTCAAAACTCTCTTTCGTCCTTCAAGGAATCGATGGAAGGTCTGGGAAGTCAACTGGTTCAAGAAACGGAACGGGCCAATCAGGCTAATGCAGAATTGCGAAACGAGTTGGAACTAAAAATCGATGGACTCAACGGTGCGGTGACTGAACTGGATAATAAATTCACCTCCTTAGAGACCGAAGTGCACACGCAACAGGCGAACCTTCAAGGTGTATCAGGATCGGTCGAACAAATCCGAGGCGCACTAGAAAAATCGGGAACACTTGTGGGCGGACAAGTCACGACGTTGGAAACGAGCCTGAAACAGCTCGAAACACATGTGAACTCGCTCACGGAAAAATTGAACGCTGACACGCAAGCATTACGAGGGTATTTAGAGAAAGACGTGCAAGCAAGCATCCAATCCCTGAACCAGACGGTTCAAAGTCAAGTTGAAGCCATCGAGACTCAGACACATAGCAACTCAACCCAAGTTGATGAATTAACCCAAGCCGTGCGCTCTCTGAAAGAAAAACAGGAATTTGTCGGAGGACTACTAGGCGAACGGGGTGACAAATTCATGCAAGAGTCCGGACGGTTAAACGAACGGCTGAATCTTGTGGAATCTCATCAAGCAGACCTTACTCAAAAAATGGAGAGCAATACGCAAAGCGTGTCTAATCATCTCTCGGAAGTCAATACGAGCGTCGCCTCCGTCACGCAAGCTCTAGAACAGACCAATACCGACCTGCTCTCACGACTCGAGAACCAAGAACAGAAGATCAACAACCTTTCCAAGACCATCGACTCACTCCAGAAAGTCAAAGGCGATCTTGAGTCAAATCTCTCCACGCTCAAAACGACCTCTCAATCCTCAAACGAAATGCGAAAAGCGCTGAAAAATTTGAATACCCGACTCCAAGACCTTGAAGTCCATCAATCAGGGTTAGTCGGTAAACTCGACGCAGACGGCCAGGCCATGAACAACCACCTGGCTGAAGTCAATGCCGGCATCAAGTCGGTTGCCGCAGCGCTGGAGCAAGTGGATAGTACGCTCAGATCAAAAATCAATGCGCAAAGCAAAAAACTCAACCAAGCCATGACAGCCTTCCAAAATACGCAAGGCTCATCGGAAGACTCTCAAGCCAATATCGCTCATTTAAATCAGTTAACAAAGAGCCTCAATCAACTTCGCGATGTGGTCAATACCATTGGCACAAAGTTGGGCGGACGCGTTGACCAACACGAGTCCCGGTTATCTGAGCTAGCGAAACGCGTGAATCTCTTGACTAGTCGAGGGAAAAGATAGGAAGCTGCCTTCAGTTCTATCGTGTTGTGTCATAACGACCTCCATTCCTGAGGACACTCAAGCCGGCGACCCTGTTGAGAGGCATGCGTGAGGCCTTTCTCTTTCGCCATTCTCCTGGTAAAATTTCTATGAGAGAGGCCTTGCTCCGTAAGGCCACCATGCTTTCATTCCACAAATGGTGAGCGGATGGATCATCGGCGCGACCTACGTATCGTTCGTTGTCTCACAGTACTAACCGGTACACTCTGCTTCGTACTTGGGCTCAGCGGGTGTGCGGCCGAGCTCAACCTATCTGACATCAGAAAACAAGTCGAAATTTTAGAGACCCAACAAGGGGAACTCAAAAAACGTGAACGGCAATATCTCAATCGCATCGAAACCCTTGAGTCACAAGTCGACGAGCATGACTTTCTGGTTGGAGAACTGATCAAAACTGAAGAAGAAGCGAGCGTCGATACCCGAAATCTCCTTGATAAACTTGAACGGACAAGTTCAAGCCTCCGCGAACAAATCGAACAATCTCGTGCATCGGCTCAACGACGCGATCAGGATCTGTCCATCCGTGCGAAAGCCCTGGAATCCAGGATCGACAACATCCTTCAACAGCGACGTAGTGTTTCAGCCAAACCTGTTATTCTGCCTGGCAAGAAGAATACGACGTCTGACCAGCAAGCCAATCAAGAAAAAACCCGAAACCATGTCAATGGACAAACGAAACAGGGTCCCAATAGCCAGGCCTCGGTGTTTCGTTCCGCATACAAAGTGTATTTGAATGGACAATATGAACGGGCGACCGTAGAGTTTAGTCGATTTCTAAAACAATACCCGACGGCCGTGTTGACCCCGCAGGCCTATTATTATCTCGGAGATTCACACTATATCCGAAAAAACTATGATGCTGCTTCGACAGCCCTGCGGCATCTGCTTAAGGAATATCCAGAGAGTAAGTATGTATCAATCGCCTTATTGAAGTTAGGATTGGTCATGAAGGAAAGCGACCAAAAAGCACAAGCCAAAGAATTATGGAGCCGTGTTATCCGCGAATTTCCCGATTCATCGGAAGCCGCATTAGCCAAAGAGCAAATTGAGAAAATCCGCTGAATCTCAAGGCCGCCACACGTCTATTGCCGTATCGAATCTCGACTCTTCATTGCGAAATCTCACATTGTGAATACGACATCCTCTTGTCACATTCAGATTCTCCCCGAAACCGTGTCCAGTCAAATTGCGGCTGGTGAAATTATCGAACGGCCATCGGCCGTCGTTAAAGAACTTGTTGACAACAGTCTCGATGCCGGCAGCAGCATGATTTCCATTCACATCGAGCAAGGAGGGCGACAATTGATCCGTGTCACAGATAATGGCACGGGCATGAGTGCACGCGATGCACAACTCGCCTGTCACAGATTTGCCACAAGCAAGCTTCGTCATGAATCCGACTTGCTGAACATTCACACGTTGGGGTTTCGCGGAGAAGCTCTCCCCAGCATTGCGTCTGTCTCACGATTTCGCATTCTCACGCAATCAGCAGAATCCAACGTCGGAACGGAAATTCAATCAGACGGAGCTCTCGCATGGACAACCCAAGAAAAACCCGCCCCGCAAGGCACGCAGGTAGAAGTCAAAGATCTGTTCTTTAACACCCCTGGCCGGTTGAAATTTCTGAAATCTGTCGGAACCGAATTTTCGAGAATCAGCCTTGTCGTTCACCAGGCAGCTATGGTTCATCACACGGTGCATTTCCGCTTGATGCATAATGCGCATACGGTCGTTGATTTTCCTGCAACTCGTACTCGCTTGGACCGGTTAACCCAAATTTACGGCACCCGGTTCATCGACCACATGCTCTCCCTTGACTATGAAGATGCAGGGATTCGGGTCACCGGCTTGACCGTCAGCCCCTACCATACCCGGTCCAGCCGTACGCCCCAAGAAATATTTGTCAATCGACGCGCGATTAAAAATACCACCATTACGCATGCCGCCTATGAAGCGTATGGATCATTTTTACCAAAAGGCCGGCATCCCGTCTTTTGTCTTTTCCTTGATATCTCTCATGCTGCCGTCGACGTCAATGTTCACCCGGCCAAACGCGAAGTCAGGTTTTCGCAAGGCGATGTGGTCCATGCCGTCATGAAAGCCGCTATTCGACAACCGCTCACAACACAGACCAATGTCCATATCGGATTCGAACCTGCCGACCCCTCTCAAACCCCAGCCTCGCCAGCTTCGCACGCCATGGCACCGCCTTCGTACCGAAAGCCCGAAAAAACATCAAGCACAGAATCCACAGCGTCCCTATTTATGCCGGACATGACTCAACCCATAGGAACGAGCCGCGATGTCCTCCAATCGCCGACGTCGCAGGAAACTTCTCATGGCTACGCATCAGATCCAGATGCCCTACACGTGATATCGCTTGGCCAAATCCATCACACATTTCTTATCGCGCAGGTCAATGGCGAGCTGCAAATCATCGACCAACACACCGCGCACGAACGGGTGTTATTCGAACGGTTGTGGGAGGCCTGGCATCATCGCCAGATAGACACCCAACCATTGTTAATTCCGGAACCCATCGACCTTCCGCCTCATCAGAGTGAGCTCCTCGCCGAACATCTTCCGGAGCTGGCAAAGTTGGGCTTGGATATCGAGCAATTTGGAAGCCGGTCGTTTGTCATCCGAGCCGTTCCCACCCTTTTCACCACCACATCGTACAGCGCATTCATTCACGACGTACTTGACGATCTCGCTGAATGGAAGTCTCACGACTCCATGGACACCAAAGTTCGGGCAGTCTTAGCCTCGATGGCTTGCCAAAGTGCCGTGCAAGCCGGACGTCCAATGAACGAACCCGAAATACAGACCTTGATCGTCGACTGGGCCAGAGAAGGATATCCAATGACGTGTCCCCACGGGCGACGCATAGCCTTACGCTTTTCTCCGCACGAACTCGATAAAATTTTTGGGCGCGCATGAGAATCCTCCCTTACATGTGTTACAAACGATAATGCGCTCGGTTTCATCACCGTCAACATCCTCACCCGTCATCGTCCTGACAGGCCCGACGGCCATCGGCAAAAGCCGGATTGCAATCGAAGTTGCCACCGCTCTTGAGACCGAAATACTCACGGCAGACTCTCGACAGGTCTATCGGGGAATGGATATTGGTACAGATAAACCCACAATGACGGAACGCCAGGGCGTTCCGCATCAAATGCTTGACCTGGTCAATCCCGATGAACATTTTACTGTCGGCGATTATCGACAACTGGCAACAGCAACCATCGACCGACTACACCAACAAGGGAAAGTCCCCTTGATTGCAGGAGGGACAGGCCTTTATATTCGGGCGTTACTTCACGGCCTCTGGTCTGGGCCGGCAGCGAATTGGGAATTACGAAAACAATTAGATAGCGAGGCGCAAGAAAAAGGGGTCGCGTATGTCCATCAGCGACTGTCTCGCGTTGACCCGGAATTGGCCAAACGTTTGCACCCGAATGACTATGTGAAGGTACAGCGAGGACTCGAAGTCTATCACGCACTGGGCGTCCCTCTTTCGGAGGCACATCACAGGCACGGCTTTCAGGACACACCGTATCACGCACTCATTATTGGACTGAACATGGAACGCGAATGTCTCTATCAACGTATTAATGCGCGCGTGGAGCTGGAAATTGAAAAGGGGCTCATTCAAGAAACCCGGCAATTACTCGATCAAGGATTTCATCGTGACCTGAGTTCCATGAAGAGCTTGGGCTATCGGCAAATAGCCGCATTCATCGCCGGCGACTGTGCCTATGAGGAAGCCGTTCGCATCCTCAAACGCGACACGCGGCACTTTGCCAAGCGTCAGATGACGTGGTTTCGAAAAGAGCCGAATATCACATGGATTCAACGGGAAAAACAGGAATTTCCCAGAGACATCGCCGACCGTGTTCTCGAACATGTCCATACATTTTTATCCACACTCAACCATGGAGAGGCCCACAATCCCACGCACTCGGCCACGTCATTCGCAAACTAGTACCTGGCAGTTGGGAAGGTAGTCTTTCATCATTATGCCTCGCAAATCTCACGCAGAAATCGCCGTTATTGGTGGAAGTGGACTCTATCGTATGAAAGGACTTCGGAATATTCGTGAGGTCCAAGTCAAAACACCGTTTGGACGACCTTCGGACCGCATTGTCCTTGGCACCCTTGAAGGCCGACGTGTGGCCTTTTTAGCCCGGCATGGTCGCGGGCACTCCCTCTCACCAACCGCTATCAATTATCGAGCGAATATTTACGCACTGAAGTCATTAGGAGTCTCGCAAGTGTTCTCTATCAGTGCCGTTGGCAGTATGAAAGAAACGATTAAGCCTGGGGACCTGGTCTTGCCGGATCAATTCATTGACCGAACCACGCAGCGCTCAAGCACCTTCTTTGAGCAAGGACTTATCGCGCATGTATCGTTCGCCGACCCCATATGTTCCACACTCTCGTCCACGCTGGAGAAAGCCGCAAAAGAGAATGGCTCGACCGTTCACCGCGGCGGAACGTACGTGTGCATTGAAGGCCCGCAGTTTTCGACGAAAGCGGAATCGAAGCTCTATCGACAATGGGGAGTGGACATTATCGGCATGACCAATATTCCAGAAGCCAAATTGGCACGGGAAGCCGAATTATGTTATGCCACCCTGGCGTTAGTCACAGACTATGACTGCTGGCATGAGACTGAAGACGCCGTGTCTGTCGGCGCGATTCTTGACATCATGCACAAGAATGTGGAGGTCGCTCAGCACGTCCTGAAAGCCTCGATCAGACTCGTGCAGGAGACGCCACACTGTGCATGTCAAACGGCGTTAGCGCATGCACTCGTCACGGCACCGAAATCTATGACGGCAACCATAAAAAAACGATACCAACTCTTGCTTGCTCGACAATGGAGCACATAACACACTGATGAAGGAGTAAGACTATCATGGGAAAGTTGTTAGTAGTCGGTTCAATGGCATTCGATACAGTCCGTACACCATTTGGTGAAGCCAATGATGTCCTAGGAGGGTCCGCAACCTATTTTTCAACATCTGCAAGCTTTTTTACAGACGTGGACTTGATTGCCGTTGTGGGGGAAGACTTTCCGGAAGAGCATCTGGCTTTTTTACGAGAGCGTGGCATTAATCTGGATGGCTTAGAACGACGTGACGGAAAAACCTTTCGCTGGAAAGGTGAATACACCTACCAACTGAATGAAGCACACACACTCGAAACGCATCTCAATGTGCTGGAAACGTTTCGGCCGAAAATTCCGGAACAATATTGCCAACCCAACATGCTGTTTCTTGGGAATATCGACCCAGACCTTCAAATGGATGTCCTCAATAAAGTGACACGGCCATCGATCGTCGCCTGTGATACCATGAACTTTTGGATTGACGGGAAACGTGATGCACTCTGGAAAGTTTTAGAAAAGATTGATATTCTAATCATCAATGATGGGGAGGCCCGCGCGCTCGGAGAGGATTCGAATCTCGTTCAAGTCGCTAAACGTATTTTAGCGAAGGGGCCTAAGCACCTCATTATCAAACGCGGTGAGTACGGCGTCTTGATGTTTACCGGCAAGCAGGTGTTTGGGGCTCCGGCGTTTCCACTTGAGCAAGTGAAAGACCCAACAGGTGCTGGCGATACATTTGCCGGCGGGTTTATGGGGCACGTGGCTTCAACCGGAGACGTAACGGACGAAGGGTTACGACGGGCCATTATCTTTGGCAGCGTCATGGCCTCTTTCAATGTCGAAGCCTTTAGTTTGGATCGTCTTCGCCATTTAGACCGGAAACAGATTGACGAGCGGTTTCGAGAATTCAAACAACTAACTCATTTTGACGACCTTTCATAAATGCATTAACCCGTTCAGGTATGACTCGCCTGCTCCTCCCCTCGAGGAATCGGCCACATATACTGTTTCATATACACACCGTAAAGTCTCAAGATGAGCAACCTTGATGAACCCACGATGGCCTCGTCCGACTCGATTGGGGTCTATCTTAAGAAAATTCGAGAAGCTCAAGGACTGAGCCTTGATCAGGTTGCCTCACTCACAAGAATTCAACCCAAGTTTCTGCAAGCCTTAGAAGATGAAGTATTTGAGCAATTACCCGAACGCGTCTTTACGCGGGGATTTGTTCGAACCTATGCGCGGTCATTGGGTATTAGTGAAGAAGACGCCCTCCGTCGATTCTCGGACAGTTCAAACGACTATTATCAGCAAGGACAAAAAGCCCAACATCAAGCGCAGCTCCAAATTCAAGAAGAAAAGCGTGGGAAGCTCAACCGGAATCTGGTTATTATTATTTCCATCATTATCCTGGTGGCCTTAGGATTCTTGCTCCCCAATCAACAGGAACACCCTCAACCACCCACCTCACCGCCTGAGGAGGAACGTGCGGATTTCACACCTCCTGCGCAACCAACCTTGGAAACACCCGATGCACAGACAGAAGATACGGAACCTGAGCCTACGCGTCTGACAGAGACATCTTCCCCGGCCCAAGAGCCGCAATCCACTCTCAGCTCAGAACCTGTCAGCCCACCGGCCGCCGATCCAGAAACGACGCCAACGGAGGCGGTCCCGGCTGAGCCAGAGACAACAGCAACTGATCCGATTCGCCTTGAAATCCAAGCGACCCAACTCACCTGGGTTGTCGTCAAATCCGATAGCGACAGTCCGCAAGAAGCCCTCTTGCAACCTGGCCAAACAGCTACGTGGGAAGCACAACAGCAATTCACCCTCACCTTGGGCAATGCAGCCGGATCCATCGTCAAGCTTAATGGAGAACCTCGCGGACCATTCGGCAAACCCGGTCAAGTTGTACGAGAAGTTGTCTTAAAACCCTAAATGACGAGTCAGCGAACGAATCTCAGCATCAGCACGTTTTGTCTATACTGCACATTATTTGCTTTTAGCCCTGCCTTCGCCTTACCCCCGGAGCACAAACCCCTTAAACCTCGAGTCCCGATCCAGCATCGCGCCTACTACCGAAGCCTCCAGGCTCCGATGTATCAAGATTCCAAAAATGTCTCGAGTGAATTGCTTGAGGCCGGAGCAAGCATTTATCAGCGTATTTGCGTGAATTGTCATGGAGAAAGCGGCAAAGGCAACGGAATTTCGTCCGGATTTCTCCCAATTCTCCCTCGCGACTTCACCAATTGCCTCTTTCAACATAAGCGAACAGATGGCGAATTATTTTATGTCATTAAATTTGGGAGTTGGCCTATGCCCCCCATGGTTCCGACAATAACCGAAGACGAAGCTTGGACAGTGATTCCGTACCTGCGAACATTCTGTAAAAAGTAGGGTGGCCAATATCCCTCAATTTAATTACCTAGCTATATTTACCTTCTCAAATTAATTCAATCTTTATTCTTCATATGCACGTTGTCATGGGTTCTTACCTTGACAGCAAGAAAATATGGTTGATATATTGCAAAGCCTGTGATTTTCTCACAACTTACGAAGTCTATCCCTCTAAGAACAGACTTTGTAGTGAAGTAAGATCATCTTATTGCCAACGTGGTTTCTATTTTTTAATGTTAAGTGTAAGGAGGCCTTCATGAAGCTATTTTTGCGTGCGACTGTGCTCTTAACTGCTGTGCTGTTTCTCTCCGCAGGTATGGCCGTAGCTGGACCGGAAAAGGATCCGCTTAAACCTCGCGTTCCAGCCGCTGAACGGGGTAAGGCCAAAAAAATGAAAACAGATCTGTACAAGAAGGCCAAGAAAGCCTCGCCTGAAATCATTGCCGAGGGAAAGAAGATTTATGAAGGAAAAGGCACATGCGTCAACTGTCACGGTAAATCCGGCGCAGGGGACGGGCCAGCCGGAGCAGTCCTGACTCCAGGTCCTCGGAACTTCACGAATTGCAAGTTCCACAAGAAACGGAAAGATGGCGAAATGTTCTGGGTCATTAAGAACGGCAGTCCTGGAACCGGAATGGTCTCCCTGAACCCAAGCGCCATCAATGACGAAGAAACCTGGAAAGTCATTGCGTACGAGCGAAGCCTTTGCAAAAAGTAATCGAATTTTTCATCGAGAATAGAGCGACTGATACGATTCTCGATTGATTATTCTTTACGAAACACTTAAAAAAACCCTGTCCAGAACAGCTGGACAGGGTTTTTTTATCTGAGCTCAAGAAACGCCTGCTCACCTGTCAATATTGACAGGTCTCGAATTTCTTGACTACACTGTTTACAATATTTTTTTTGTAGTTATAGCCGTTTCAAATAATTTCCGCTGATTCAAACATGGTACCGCGCGAAGCTTGTGGTACCTTCCTGTTTGAAATGTATCTAGATTCGCTATAATCTTACAGTGAAAAGGGAGCACAACTTTCGTATGACTAAATCCAAGACACGCTCGCTGGATGAAGATAGGAAAATTTTACAGACAAAGGTTCAAGAGCGGAGAACACACGATCAGAGTTCTCAGGGGGATCGAACAATTCGATCTCTTCGAAAACGCTTAAAGCGTATTCAACGAAAGGTTCGAGGCGTAAAGGCAAGAGAAGCCAAAGCGGCTGCTGCCAAAACACCTGCGGCAGAATCGTAATACGGGATACCTGCTCGATTCGGGCTTAACGACTTCACGTCCATTCCTTGATTTACTTGAGAGGGCGCCTACAAGTCGAGTACACATAACGTGGCTTCTGCGTTGGAACCCTATCGAGGTTCCCCTCACCAGGAAATCACACAACCTTGAATGCTTGAAACCGACAGCGTGAAGGAAGGAATGTTCAATGAGTGACGAAGCAAAAGATTCACAAGACGAACTAGAAACAACAGACGTTCGGACAGACCACATAGAGAGTGATGTGAGTGACGAATTTGTTGACGAAGTCGCTGACGCCGTAACCGCTGAGGACGAGACCCCACCCGTCGAAGCCAGCGCGACGGAAGAAGAAACCGCGGAAGAAGCCGAAGAGGAATTTGAAGAAGAGAAAGTTAAAGATGAAATTGATATCCAGATTGACCTGCTGCAAGACACTGAGTGGGTCGTTCGCCAAGAAGCGGTCATTACCTTGGGCGAAATGGGTGATGAGCGCTGCATCGAACCGCTCGTCCGATGCTTGCGAGATGGAGATTGGCAGGTCCGGGAAGCCGCGGTCGAAGCCGTGGCGTTGATTGGGTCACCAGCGGTGGACATGTTACTGAGATATTTGCGGGATTGGGATGCACGAAAGCATGCGATCAAGGCCCTGGGCAAGATAAACGATGAACGCGTTCTGGATCCGCTAATTTCCATGCTGAAGAATGATGAATTTAAAGACGACGCGACTCAAGCACTCGCTGACCTTGGACAGCCTGCGGTAGAAAAACTCATTGACGGACTCAATGATAAAGATGAATTTGTCAGAAAACAGGCGGTGATTGCACTGGGAGAAATCAAAGATGCCGCAGCGGTTGACCCCCTCATTGAAAATCTCAAAAGTGATGATTGGTGGATTCGCCTGACCTCTGCGGCCGCACTAGAAAAGATTGGTGACGAACGGGGACGCGAGGCCATTAAACCATTACTCAAAGACCCGGATGTCGTCGTGCAAATGCGAATTGAACGAATGCTGAGTTCGTGGAAAAAACAATCGGTGAATGCGTAAAACAAGGCTGAGTGTTAACAGCAGCAGCGAAGGCTGAAGAAAGAGATGACGGGCAGGCATTCTGTCTGCCCTGTAATAAACTAAGGAAGTAGGGCGTCAAGCTTGGCCTGAGCCAGGTCAAGAGTATCTCGCGAGATACCCTCCCCTTTCGTCAGGCGCTGCTGCGCTTCAAGTATTTCGTACATCAGTTCTTCAACGCGTTTTCCAACCTGTCCATCTCCCTCAGCCGCTTTGGCCTTCCCTAAATGTTCAAACGCGTGCCCTAACTCCTCAGCGGCACTTGTATATTGATGGTCGAGTAACTTCGATTTCCCTTCGATGAGCCGCGCCTTTGCTTGCAGGAATTCGCGACGTAACGAAAGCTTCTGATCCAAACCAATCGTCTGCTCAATCACATCGCCAGACAATTCCCGAATCTTCTGCTTTATCTCATCGGGACGCTGCCCCGTGTAGTACCCCAGACTAAAGACGACGGCAAACGCGACCAAGAACAACAATATCTTCACAAGGCACCCCCGCATTACAGGACATTAGAGAAGCGTAACATCATGACGCTCCATGTGACACGCACGTGAGTTAGCGTTCGCATGAAATTTTGAGAGGAACTGTGTTGGGAACGGTCACAGAATGTGTGGGTTCACGGCATGCGTGAGACAGATAGATTTCGTTCGGAGCGTTACGCATGCCCAACGGGTTGATCCCCGCTTGCTTGCGCCAGCGATGCAACAACCGCAAACCGTTCACCGATAATGCGAGTGACGCGATTCATATGTTGAGCCAACTCCTTGGCTTCCTGTGGTTGAAGGTCACGCTGGAACTGCGGATGAATCCCCCACCATGAGTCAATTTCTTCTCCAGAGATTTTTGACATTACACGAACGAGGGTAATGACCTGAGCCTTTCCTGAACTTTCCTGAGAGGCTGCCTCAGATGAATCGGAGACCTTCTGGGCTTCCTGCGCTACAGGCTCTTCACTCGTGGACTGCGATGATGCCGTTGTCGCATCCTCAAAAAGCTTGGTTAAGGCTGGAATAACGGAACTCGCGCATAAAATGGCCGAAGAAGTCAGTCCCTTATTCCCTGATGCCCCCATTTTCCCGGTAACACGTATCGCAAACGCTTGGAAAAATTCATCACGTTCTTTGCTTTCTTCGGTCACGACAAATTTATACCGCTCATAAATTTGCCGACTTTCGGAGACAGTCTTTCCAATCGCTAAGGTCACTTCCATTTCGTCAACTTCCGATGCGCTCATCGTCGGAGCCAAGGCCGTTCGCAATTGCGCCGTCACGGTATCTTCAAGGCTGTTCATAAACTCGCGTTGATCCTGAATTGGGATGTGGAACGCCGACAACCGATCAACTAAATTAAACTGGACCCGGAGAAACTCTAAATACACTTCCCATTCTTGCGTACGATTAAGTTTTAACGACAATTGCTGGTCACTGCGTTTCATCAACCCGACGGATTCACGGGCAACGCCAAGCATGGTAGAAGCCAGATCGTGCAATATCGGTCCAAACGTGTCTGTCGATTTCATAAGGCCGCCTTACATGGAGGATAATAAAAGAAAAGTATACCGCATACTTTCCAGACCTGTCCAAGGCCACTGACGATTCACGCCCATACATTGCAACCCCGGAACCCGTGTGCTAGAAAAACGTATCTCGTCTGGGGAAAACGTGAAGCGTCATTCGTGAAGCGTGAAGTGCAAGACGGGAAACAAAAGACGAACGACGGTTTCACGCGCTATTATGGATTCACTCCACCCTGACCCCAAAATCTACGTATTAAAACGACCTGCGGCCGAACCAGCGACACCGACACTCTCCCTCAACTATGCGGAAGAGTTGAATCCTCAACAATTAGCCGCTGTCGAAGCGGTGAATGGCCCCGCACTCGTCATTGCTGGAGCTGGAAGCGGCAAAACTCGTACGCTTGTCTATCGAGTCGCTCGCCTTATTGATTTAGGCATTCCCCCCGCTTCCATCCTCCTGCTCACCTTCACGCGAAAGTCAGCACAAGAAATGCTCGACCGCGTAGGGTATTTGATTGGAAGCCGAAGCGAACAGGTCGCTGGAGGCACCTTCCACTCCGTCGCCAATATCCTCTTGCGGCGCCATGGTCGTTCCGTTGGCCTAGAGCCTGGGTTTACGATTCTCGACCGTGGAGACTCCGAAGATCTGATTAATCTCTTGCGCAACCAAATGGGCCTGAATGATGTCGGAAAACGGTTTCCCCGAAAACGCACCATTGCCGATATTTACAGCAAAAGTGCCAATACCTTACAAAGCCCAGAAGATATTCTCTTGAATGACTATGCCCATTTTGGTGAATTTTTAGAGGAACTCACCAAACTCCAGCAGGCCTATGAAACCACCAAGCGCCAGCGTCAACTGGTGGATTATGATGATTTACTCGTCAAACTTCGTGAACTACTCCATACTGATGAAACCGCTCGTCACAATATCTCTCAAATCTTTCGATATATCTTAGTCGACGAATATCAAGACACGAACCGGCTACAAGCTGATGTGGTGCGACAACTGGCGGCCACCCACGACAATGTGATGGTGGTCGGCGACGACTCGCAGTCTATCTATGCCTTTAGAGGGGCTACATTCCGAAATATTATGGAATTCCCCACATTGTTTCCCGATACCACAATCTACAAACTCGAAGAAAATTACCGCAGCACACAACCCGTGCTCCAACTCGCCAATCGCTTGATCGAACAGGCCCCAGAAAAATATACCAAAGAACTCTTTACGAAAAAACTGGAAGGCCCCCTTCCAGTCCTCGTGCAAGCGACGGGAGAGAATGCGCAATCGCGATTTATTGCGCAAAAAATTTTGGAACTGAGAGAAGAAGGCATCGCACTGAATGAGGTCGCCGTGTTGTTCCGGTCCAGCTTTAATGCCTTCGATCTTGAGTTAGAACTCACTCGTTGCGATCTTCCCTTTATAAAGCGAGGAGGGTTTAAGTTTATTGAAACCGCCCATGTCAAAGACCTCTTGGCGCACTTGCGAGTCATGCATAATCCGCTCGACACCGTTAGCTGGAATCGCATTTTGCTCTTAATTGAAGGCGTCGGTCCGAAAAAGGCTAAAGATGTTCTGGCCGCACTGCTCAATACGGCGCAGCCGTATGAAATCCTAAAAAGCGGAACGGGGCGGTCAGCCCATGGCCTTCGGCACTTGGCAGCACTGCTCGAAGGCGCCGCGGAACATGACACGTTGCCTCCAGCCGAACTCATCAGCGAAACCATGGAATATTATCTCCCTATTCTCAAAGATCAATATGATGACTATCCTAAACGCATTCGCGACTTAGAGCATTTAGGCGTCATGGCCGAACGGTATCATCAACTGAGCGACTTTTTGGCCGATCTCACGCTCGAGCCGCCGAACGAAAGCATCATCGACATCGAAGCCCCAGACCGCGACAACGAACGTCTTGTGCTCTCAACCATCCACTCGGCCAAAGGCCTGGAATGGCGCTGCGTGTTTGTCATCTGGTTGGTTGATGGACGATTTCCTTCCGCCTATGCCTTCGCCGAGGACGATGAACTCGAAGAAGAACGGCGGCTCCTCTATGTCGCGATCACTCGCGCCAAACAAGAATTGTTTCTCACCTATCCCATTAATGTCTATGACAAAATGACCGGATCGGTTTTATCAAAACCCTCACGATTTCTCGATGACATCCCCTCATCATTCATGGAAACCTGGAATCTTATCGAAGAAGATCAAACATATCATTGGAGTTAACAAGATGACGTGGAGCCGACTCAAAGCCGCAATCACCCTCCTCACACTCACGGTAAACCTCCTCATAACGTTTGCGTCTCAGCCAATATGGGCCGCCAACGATCAGACGCCACCGACACCAGCCCAGCACCCATGGCCGGCACTGATCGAGCAAGCCGAAGCCCATGGCCTGCCGACGGAGTTCCTTAAAGAAATCGACCCCACGTTTGTCACCGTCGTTTTCGAAGACCTCCGGACGTATGCTGCGGAATATCATCCCGAAGACCATCGAATGATCCTCAATATGCGTCTTTCGTTCAACAAAGCCGGCGGAGTCTTAGCCGAACTGAATCGCATGACCCACCACGATCTCGGCCTGCTCTATCATGAATTATTTCATGCCTATCTGGACTTTCTCTTTTCTGCGTCTGATCCCCAGACACTAAGCTCAACGGGCCAAGCAATACTCAACCTCGCGAATGACCAGTTACGCTGCCACTACCGCTTTGTCCGGATCAATCCCATTCGCCAACGAAAAGCGGCTACCGAATTACGCTTTCTCTCCAAAGAAGACGCCTGGGAAGTCCTTAACGAAACATGGGCCGTCTTTGTCGGGTGGGCCGTATGGAGTAAACTGGAAATTCACAAAGGTGATATGACCAACGCAACATGGAACCCTGAGGCGGTAGACGAATGGACTCAACGACTAACCCAAGCTTCGCAAAGTGGAGAACTTTTAGGCTATTACGAACCAGACGACCCAGAAGAACGACGTGTGGCTCGAAAACGATTCATCGCCCCGTCGAATGGCATGACCGCACAAGACGTCGAACGAATCCTGACGGATATTCTCAAATTGCCGTCAGCAGTTGTCCGAGCCTCGACCACCGTCACGGAAGAAGCCCAGAAAAGGGGCGAAGCACCACCATCTTGTGAGTAAAGCGAAACCCAATAATACCATGCAAAAAAATACTGTCCGACACAGCGCAGGTAATACGAGGAACGTTCAAAGACTACTGGTACGGCTTTACCCTACCTTCCGTACTAGCTAGACTTCGATATTTAATCCATGCTAGCTTCAATTTTTGCTTGTTAAAGGATTCTGCGCCTGTAGCTCAGTGGATAGAGCACTGGCCTCCGGAGCCAGGTGCCGCAGGTTCAAATCCTGCCAGGCGCACCACAAAAACGTGAAACGTCGCTTGTTGCTCGTATCTCGTAAAAACTCTCTTTGCTTTTCACGAAATACGCTTCACGAACGACGAGATACGAATTGCAAGACTCGGTGGGTCGTTAGCTCAGCTGGTAGAGCAGCTGACTCTTAATCAGCGGGCCACAGGTTCGATCCCTGTACGACCCACCATCTTTATTCGGAATCATTAAAATTCATAATCGAAGTTATTGGGCCGCTAGGAAAATGTAGTGACATTTGAATGGGATTCGGCCAAAGCTTCCGCCAATCTTCGAAAGCATAAAGTATCATTTACTGAGGCTGCTTCCGTTTTTCTTGATCCTCTAGCTTTGACATTCGACGACCCCGACCATTCCGGAGAGGAAAACCGTGAAATCACCATCGGAATCTCCAATAAAGAACGGACTCTATTTGTCTCGCATTGTTTGCGCAGTGAGCGTCTTCGGATAATTAGTGCTCGAAGGGCAACTAAAAGGGAGAAAATACAGTATGGCGAAACGATCGGATGATGAAATGCGAGCCGAATATGATGACTTTACTCAATTAAAGGGTGCTGTCAGAGGGAAGTACTACTCAAAAGCGAAAGCAGGCACGAATCTCGTACTTATCGACCCCGATCTTGCCAAGGTATTTCCCAACGACGAGTCCGTCAATCGAGCACTTCGACTATTACTTGAGACTGCCACTGATGCGACCGGAAAATCTCCGCGATCTCGTAAAAGGGTCAAGAATTCGCAAAAGACCAGCCATAAGAAACCAACTCGCATGACCACAAGTCGTTAAATATGTAGCTGACTCCTATGGCCGAGCTAGTAAACATCAGGTGCCTGGTGTGGTGTATCACGCTGTGCCAGGTAGAGGGCTCAGCAAGGCACTACTTGGGTTCGCCATAATCAGCGGGCCACAGGTTCGATCCCTGTACGACCCACCATATTTTTCAAGCACTTACGCGTGCCCCGCCGCTAGCCCCTTTTCCACAAAACCTGTTTTAGACCTGTTTTCCTGGGTTGGGCTTTCCCAAAATTGAAGTTCAGATCATTCCATGTTATTTGGAAGTAACCTTTTCTTCCAGATCCTATCCCACTCTTGGGTCCAAATTAGTAAACTAACGTCAATTCAGTGGGCGAGCTTTTAAATTCTCATTATAGTAATGTTTAAGATATCCCATTAAGAATTGTTAAAACTAAGAGCCAATCAAAGTTACAGACTAAAACCTTCTGACCCTTCTAAAAGACCCATATGGATAAAAGCCCACTAGACACTGCACTCAGACATTTTGGGGCAACTGAAGCCAATCTTTTAAAACTGGAAAAGTTATGGAAGGAAATAAGGGAGTCCATTCCTGACGGCATTTCTTTTTACTCTGGCGAAAGCCCAGATTTCGATGACAAGTGCAGAAATTTTGATGAACTCTTGGAAGCAATTCCTAAAATTGATGGATGGAAACCAGAAATTCATTTAATGGACTTGGATGCAATTGCTCAAAATAGGTTGGACGCTCAAGATGTAGGCGAGGTGAATTGCCTTGTTAGCGTGGAGCAGGAAATTAACGAACCGGGAAGGATATTGAGAGAATACCGTTTTCGATTTAACAAGAAGCGAAGGGAGCTCATCAAAGATTCGCTCATTGAACTGATAAATATAATTGATAGTGACCTTCGTGAAATTTCAAAGGTACTTCAAATGGAAGCGGAAAGTAATAAAGCTTTTGCAGGTCCAAGATTTGGGGATCTAAAAAAAACATTTCGCTCAAATTGACATTCTTTTAGGGAGCAGCGTTTCACGACCACCAAGATGGTCTGATATGGCTCGGCACATACACTTTGGTCTAGTAGCTGATTTGCGGGATATCGTTGATCATGACTGGCCTTCAATCAAGCCAGGACTTCGTAAATTTCTCTATGGTGAAAGTGACCCTGTGCCTGTGGGAGTAGAAGATCTTTCGTTACTTGTTTCAAGCAAACCTCACGGCCCAATAACAACAAAGCTAGATTGGGAACGCCTTTCAGCAGAAGAGTTTGAAAGACTAATCTTTACATTAATTTCCTCTGAAAAAGGATATGAAGACCCGGAATGGTTAACGAAGACTAATGCTCCTGATCGTGGAAGAGATCTTTCAGTATACCGTGTATATACTGACCCTTTAGGAGGGACTCTGAGGCAGCGTGTGATTATTCAATGTAAGCACTGGCTAAGTAAGAGCGTAGGACCAGGGGAAGTTACTTTATCTAAGGAGCAAATGAAATTGTGGGAACCACCCAGGGTTGAAATTCATATTATCGGTACTACAGGGCGATTTACTTCAGATGCAATCGATCTAGTTGAAAAACACAACCAATCCGATAGTGCTTTGACTATTGAAATGTGGCCAGAGAGCCGGCTTGAGCGTTTACTGGCCAGTAGGCCAGCAATAATTGCAGAATTTAAACTGAGATAAAATTTATTATCAATTTGTGAACTACAGTTGATTGCTTTCGGGCAAGACTGGTTTCTCTGGCCAAAAACCTGTTTCGGACCTGTTTCTCTTAATCTGGGGCACAAGTCTAAAACACCATTAAAACCAATTTTTCATTGGTCAACGAGGGAGACCTATCCCACGTTATTGGGTTATAGCGAGCTATTATCAAATGTAGTGTCTGAGTCGTTGATTACGCGGCGACAGGGTCTTGCATGGTTTCCTCGATTCCATCGATAAACTGAATTTCGCTGATCACTTGTGCGAGCTGGCGAAACCCGCGAAGTCGGCGCCAGGTCTTTTCTGCACACCGGCCGAGCTTGAACATCATGTGCAGCATACTATCTCGCGTCAGAGAGCCGTTGGTCTGCTTCGTCCGATGGCGAATGGTCCCAAACGTCAATTCAATCGGATTCGTGGTCCGCAGACTCTGCCAATGGGGGGCCGGAAACGCGTAGAACGTGAGCAGTTCCTCCCGATCTTTCTCTAAGCACGCGGTGGCTTTCGGGTACTTGGCTTCGTAGGTTTTCAGAAACACGTCGAATGCTCGGTCGGCTGCGCCTTTGGTCTCGGCTTGCCAAATCTCGTGCAAGGCTTGCTTCGCTTTGGGCTGCACGCTCTTCGGTAATGCATTGAGCACGTTACGGGTCTTGTGCACCCAACAGCGTTGCTGGCGGGTGGTGGGATAGATTTCCTCCAAGGCTCCCCAAAAGCCCAACGCTCCATCGCCAATCGCCAAAGCTGGGGCATTCCTTCCTCGGGCTTTCAGATAAAGCAGCACTTCTCGCCAACTCTGCGTCGACTCGCGCACGCCGTCGTCAATGGCCAAGAGCTGTTTCTCTCCTTTGCTCGTGACTCCAATCACAACCAATGCACACAACCGGGGTCTCTCCCCTCGGAGCCCACTGTAAATGCCATCACTCCAGATATACACCCAGTCCTCTTCATCCAATTGGCATTGCCGCCAGGTGTGGTACTCGTCCCGCCAGGTCTGTTTCAAGCGGGCTACGGTACTGGCGGAGAGGCCCTTGGCCTCAGAACCCACTAAGGCTTCTCGGGCAGTCTGCATCTCCCCCGTCGAGATCCCTTTTCAATACAACCACGGTATCGCGGCTTCGAGGCTGGCCGTCTTGCGCACATAGGGTGGCACGAGCGTAGAACGGAAGGAGACCGGCTTCCCCTGCCGACTCCGGACTTTGGGGACCTGAACCGTCACAGGACCAATCCTGGTCTGAATCTCCCGTTCGGGTTGGTGCCCATTGCGAACGACCACGGCCCGGCCCGGCTCATCCCGTTCTTCTGCATACATCTCGAGTAACTCGGCCACTTCGGCTTCTAGCGCTTGTGTCAACAATTTCCTGGCACCCACGCGGAGTACTTCAGTCAACGTATCTCCCTTCGCTCGCTCTTCGGCCTCTGGTTTGGTACGCTTGCTCATCGTGGCGTCTCTCCTTTCATGGTTGAGCTGTGGATGTGTGGTAACACCCATTTCAACCCGAGACGCCGCGTCTTTTCAACTCTCTTCAGACACCACTTTCGAATATAGCTCCAAACATTTATGTTTAACTATTGTCCAGTGTGGAAGGAGGGTCTTTTATCTAATGAGTAATTTAAAAATGAAGCTTGTAATTGCATTGTTCTCTATGTCTCTCTTTGGCTGTATTACTCCCTACAAATCTGTGACAACAGGATCACGTGCCAAAGTCACGCTGATGTCACATCAGAGTAAAATGTTATTTTCTGTATTTAAACCGGAAGCCGACGCCAATACTGGCCGCTGTCGTTCTCGGGAACTCGGTACTGTCAAAATCGCGCACGGAGAAAAAAATAAGTCCGTTTTTCTCCCTGCCGGTTCGAGGATAAATATTGGCCTCGCGATCTTCCACGAACCAGAGTTATTTAGGTCTTATGGCACATCCTCGGAGATGTTTTCGTTTGTCCCTCAAGAAAACTGGGAGTACCAAATCGAGTACATTGATCTCGGTTACGACCTTGAAGCATCAAGTAAGAACTTTAACCTTGAGTATTGGGAATACACCGAGCGAGGAAAGAAGAATGAGTGGGAAATTGAATATATAAAAGGGTGTGGAAACTAAACATAATATTTACAAGTATATGAAGTATAAAGCACTGCTAGTAAGTGTTCTGCTCTTGTGTGCCTCTTTCGCAGGATGCCTAAAGATTCCCGTTCCGGCTTATCAGTCCGTGATAGATGCCCCAAGAGCTAAAGTAATTTTTTCTTCTCCACAATTGCACGGGGCAAGTTTCGGAGTCATCCTCGAGTTATATATCTATGACCATAGTCCAGAGTGTGCATTTACTCCCAAAGGACGTGTCGCACTCACCTTGAAGGATCCAACAAAAACTGTGTTTGTCCCAGCAAATACGCGGGTATACTTCCGAGTTGCACATCTCCGACAAAATATGCCAAGGAGTGCCAGCACGCACAAGAAAGACTTTTCCTATGTCCTCAAGGAAAACTATGAGTATACGATTGAGCATATAGATAACCGTCCTAACAAACTTACACTGAATTTCTTTGAATCAGATGGAGTATATCCAAAGCACCCTTTAGAGGTTCAGCCAGTCATATGTCATGCCGAGAAGCCAAACTCCAGGTGACAGATCTACCTTCGCGAAAATACAACAAAGATTTACAAAACGCATTACTTTGCCAGATTTTTTCGATTAAGAGAGAGTCAAGTCTTTGGTTAACTAATACCTGAGGACAAACTTTTATGCACTGTAGCTAAAAGAATAGCAAAACATACAATAGTCATATTTCTATAAAGCTGTTGATTCGGTTGTTGAGTGGGGGCGTAAGGCGTAGGGTAATTCTTTGGCGGGTTTTTTCTCTTCAGGCTTTCTCATGAGGTCGGGGCGTGCTTCTTGTCTTTGGGGTCAAGTCTAGTTTTATGATATATTTAATGATTGGTTCAGCTAGAAACAACTTGGGTTCGCTATGGTTAGCGGGCCACAGTTTGGTTTCCAATAGAAACATCAGGATGGTTGGTTTGTCTTGCATTTGCCGTTAATCTTAAGGACCTTCTCTCCATAAACTCATTTCGAAGCTGTGCCAGCCTAGATATTTCCTCCTCTAGGTGATGCCTTTCTTAAAGAACCTCCATCTAACCACCGAAATAATCTACAGAAGTCTATCTCGAACCCTAGCTCGTGAAGGGTCTCTCGTGAATCGTGAAGCATATCTCGAAACAGATGGATCTCGTCGTCCGTTGTTCGTGAAATATTGCCTGGGCAACAAGCCTACTGGCCTTTCTTTTTCGAGATACCAGATTCGAGAGACAAACCACGGGTTTACTCTGATCGAAATGATCGGGGTGTTGGCGGTGATTGCGATTCTCGTGGCGCTGTTGCTTCCCAAGGTGTTTGAGATCATAGCGGAATCCAAAGCCAATTCCTTGGTCGCGGCCGTCAGGACGTATGAGACGGCCATCGTGGATTATTATGCTGATATTGGATCCATCCTTCCACTGGATGTGGGAGGTACTCCAGTTGTTGAACAAGGTGGCGATAGTGCGAATCCCCTATCATTGCCCGCCCGTCTTACCTTGGATAAATCTGACCCCTTGAACACAGAAACCAATAGTTGGGTGAAATTCAATGGGCCTTATTTAGTGAAATTTTCAACAAATTCTCCTCCGGGATTGGGCTCCGCGGTGCAAATGAAAACTCGAACCCCCAACCCATATGGAACGGCAACGAACGCAAGCAATGGGACCTACGACTTTAATAATGATGGAAACAGTGACATTCCAACGAATGCGTATCTTGCATTCCTACGTATTACAGATGTTGGTCTAAAAGACTTTGAAAGAGTTGATAACATTCTTGACCGAGGTATTGGAGCGACGCCCACAGAACGCCAGCTTCGCGGTCGAGTGAAATATAACACGGGATCAAATGTGATGCGGATCTACCTCATGCATAAGTAACAGGGGGAAGGCGTTGCTCGTAAAGGGAAAAAACGTGAAACGTGGTAGACACCTCTGACACCTCTGACACCTCAAACAGTTCCTAAAGCAGGTTTTATCCTGCGTAGTGAATGCTCAGATATTTGAGATTCTTGCGTTTCTCCATCATAGGCCCACTGACTGATGATCAGTGGGTCTGTCTGACGAGCAACCCGTAGATTATCCCGCCATCTCGCTCTTTTAGGCATTCTCGCCGCTCGAGACCTTGGACTTCAGACTTCACTCTATATAATTTTTGTATTTTTGTTTTTGAAGATGAACAGACATTAAGGACCCAAGAAAAATCTCCTCAGTGATGCTGGTTCTTGATTCCAGCCACTCATCACACTCGCACGTATAAGCCAACTTCCACTTCTTCAAAACTTAGCCAAACAAACAATAATCATGTCCAGGGTTTATCAAGAAATCGTCACTTCAGGAAAGAATAAGCCTGGAGCATTTACTGTTCATAAGGCCGATTGGCTTACCAAGAAAACACCGACAGACAGATAGATTAATAATCAACCGATTGGCACAACGCCTTGGGAGAGGAGAAACAGAGGCCATATCATGTTGATAGGGTCCTTGAAACTGTTATCATGTTCCGACAAATACAGCAATTTCCTCAAGAGTTACAACGCGCTGCACGAAGGAAATTATTGTACTTACATGAAGCAGCCGAGTTGAAAGATTTGCGTGTTCCTCCTAGTAACAGGCTAGAAGCACTCAAAGGAACTTCGAAAGGACTGTCTTCTATTCGAATTAATGATCAATGGCGTGTGGTATTTCAGTGGGAGGGAGGAAATGCGAGTCATGGACAGATTGTGGATTATCACTGAATACTCAGTGAACGGAGGAAACGTATGAAGCAACCCCAAAATCCATTTCATCCTGGAGAGATGCTGCTAGAAGAATTTCTTGAGCCCGCAGGTATCAATCAATCCCAATTTGCTCATAAACTGGGGTGGACCCGCACCCGGCTCAACGAGCTCATTAAGGGCAAACGAGGGATTACCGCCGATTCGGCGTTAGATCTTGCCAAGGCATTGGGGACTTCCGCCAAGCTGTGGATGAATCTCCAGGTCACATACGACCTTGCCCAAGCTGCAAAGCTTCGCTAAACAGCTTACTTAATGAATTGATGATTAGAGATATAGCTTGCACGTCTATCTTTCAAGAGACAGAGCACAATCCTGAATCAGATAAAAGAACTCCTCTTAATGTTAAACAAGTCAGAACGGAGAATTTAGCGTGAAACAATCCCATGTGAATCTTAAGAAAGTATCTCAACACCAAGCCAGGACCTTAGCTGGATCATTGAGTGTTTATGCTAAAGAAATGCACTCGAATAAAAATATCCGAGAGAACATAAAACGGAAGGTGGCTGTTGCCGCAGCCAAAGAAGCCACGTCTCATTGATACGAATGTTCTTCTTCTGGTCAATGAAAGATGTGATCCCTAACCAGACCCTCTCTCCTCAACCATCTAGTTATTCTTTGGCCCTCCTCCACCCCCTTGTTGGTTAATATTGAAGTACTGGGTGACTGAATTGATGCTGCTCGGAGTACTTTCTCCCGTAGCAGGACAGTGTATACACGGAAAAGTCCTTTGGCTTTGGGTTGGAGGGCCTGCTGGCAACACAATAAACTGCCCGGGAGCCACATGCTCGCTAAAAGCAGGTACTCGAGCGAACGTAGGAGGATTACCGCACTCACATTTGCCACCAACCTTGGGAGCCGTTCGGTAAAAAGTTCGAGAGAAGGTTTCTATTCTCACCATCCTATCACCTGGTTTCCCCGGCACCTCCTCCATAGGCCCTATTACAGTATCCCGTCGCGTCCAAGCACAGCAACAAGCGTTCTTTTCTTCGGTGATCTCCTTGTTGATAAGTGTAAGATCCACTGTATGCTTTATCACGACTCCAACCGCGTAGATGTCTAGAGCAACACCAACCGGAACGAGGGCTTTGCCAAGAACTTTCAGTGCAGCTTTCTTCGCAATCTTCTTGACGACGCCATTCACCGCACCTTTCACGACCTTTTTTCCTGTCTTCGTAACTGTCTTGGCCCCGGTCTTGCCGGCACCGCCTAGCAACCGAGGCGCGCCAGGCGGGCGGACCGGTTTAGGCATGGTTTTTGGCGGTGGTGACAGGGCCGTTCCACCCGAGGTGATTATTTCACGAGACTCGAGAGGACGGGGAAGTGCAGGCAAAACTGGCTTGCCAGAGATAGATAGCTCTTCGGGCTCGAGAGGAGCAATTCCCTCTGCGTAAGTAAAGAGGCTTGGAAGTGGCCCATCGACACGAGCGTAGTAGAGACCCAAGCCCTCAGATAGGAAACCCTCGGCTTCGGCGATTGTCAGATAGTACCCTGGGCGGAGGTTCGCCAACGCTGAGCAACCTTCTCTGGCAGACTCAATACCATTAACAGTAACCAGAGCATCATTCGGCGACGTCGTTATTTCCAGTCTCGCTGGCAAGTCAACATACTCAGAATCAAGAAGCAAACGTTCCCGCCACGTCTCGAGATCCCACTCCAACGCTTCGCCAATTTCGCGCGAGTACGTGTTTTCATAAACTACGTCGCTTGCGACAGAGAACTTCTCTCTTTCATCGAGACCGTGTGCGTGAACGGCAAGAATACATTCTTCGGCTCCACTGGGGAAACATTGCACAGAGACGCTATACTGCGTTTTGTTTTCATCACCCGGCGTACGAAACGACAGAGACAAACCCTCGAAATCCACCGTCGCGTCTCCGTCCCATTCTGCCAATGCAACCGCAGTCCAAAATACGTCCGAGGCGGACCTCGACAAAGGCGTTTCCGTATATCGGTACTGGTATTGAGCTGAGTTCGGGAAGTTTTCGAAGTCAAACTCATTGTGCGGTTCAGGCAACGTGTTGTGTTCTTCTTTAGCCATGGTAACCTCCTCTACGCCTGTTAATAGTTTGGGGATATGGCGCTGGGGAGTCCCTATGCCTTCGAACGTTCGGCTGCACTAACAATCCTGTTCATAGAAGCGTGAAGCATCGGGATTCTCCTTCTTCCCAGCTAGTGGTTTGGCCTATAGCATGCATGGTTGTTTAGGACATCCATACCAAATTTGGCCTACTCATTATCTGTAACTTAATACGAAGAAAGAGAGGAGAATGGATTCTTTGAAGGGAATTCCTCTTTAGAAATGCCGGAAACGGGGATAGATGGCAGCTAGTAGCAGTCAGGGCCAAATCTACTTTATTTACAATTATTGCTGGTAGACCTCTGAGGCATGGTTAGACCGTTACGCATATAATTCGAGGGAGCCTGGTACCACGTGATGAACCAGGGGGACAACCGTCGAACCGTGTTCACCACTGATAAGCAATGTCAGTACTTCGTGGCCCTATTGGCCGATGCCTCCGACCGCTTCAACGCCGAATGGCATGCCTATTGTCTGATGGACAATCATTATCATCTGATACTCCTTCCAAGAGCTTTCCTCGAGTACAAAGCATTAAAGTGATTCAGGGCCTTGCGGATATACGTATTGCGAGGGAGTTTCAACCGTTTTCGAATTCTTTCGGTTTCCTGATATGCCGTATCATCAAGCTTCAATGATAAGACCTTACTCATGACGGCTCTTATTCAATAGGTGCTACCGGAGGTTTAAGAGCTAAATCATCACACACGCAACATGCCCGATACTTTTCCTCTCAGTCATGGTCGCATCAATCACTGCTTTCGGATCTCCATGATCTTCAACATCTTCATTTCACAAGAGCCGGTTGATTGCCTGGGATGCTTGCCCGGCTCCATCCACTCTTTGGTTTGGGTGGCCCAACTCCCTTCCAGGCTGGCTAATTGCTCGTGAGGAGCGCCGGAGATGGAGAGTTTCTGATAAGCTTCCATCATGGCCTGCATGTCCATTCCTTTGTCATAACGCTGTTCTGCTGCCTCACCGAGAGAGGTAGACATGATGAAACAGAAACACATGAATGTCATGAGTGCGAAACGCATGGTGGCCTCCTTGAGAGTTAAGAGAGGGTGTTCGTGTAGGCATCACTTCTAGTTTTATCATACATTAACGAATGGGCAATTGGGTCTTGTCGATAAGAGGGAGAAAATGAACAAACATGTGTTTAAATACTTTCTCACGACTGATGAGACGATGTTTCAAGCTCACTATCAATTTCAGCATTCTGGTGTTATGAGGAGGATCAGATGGATTGGATTTTAGACCCGCAAGCATGGATCGCCTTAGCGACGCTTACCGCGTTAGAAGTAGTTCTGGGGATCGACAATATTATTTTCATTTCCATCCTGGCCGGCAAGCTTCCCGCACACCAACAGAGCCGTGCACGCTTTATCGGTCTCCTCGTGGCCATGGTGACAAGAATCCTCCTTCTCTTTTCCCTATCTTGGTTGATGAAGTTAACAACTCCTGTATTCACACTGATAGGCCAAGAACTGTCGGGGCGCGATCTCATCTTGTTAGCCGGAGGATTGTTCTTGATAGTGAAGAGCACACTAGAAATTCATGACAAACTAGAAGGTGAAGAACAAGGGAATTCCACCCGCGCGGCTGCTTCGTTCGCCGGAGTCGTGTTGCAAATTGGCCTGATCGATATCGTCTTTTCGCTCGACTCCGTCATTACGGCCATAGGCATGGCGAATCGTCTGGTCATTATGGCCCTGGCTATCGTGATCGCCGTCATCGTGATGATGCTGTCGGCCAATGCCATCAGTTCATTCATTGAACGACATCCTACGATTAAAATGTTGGCACTGAGTTTTCTTCTGCTCATCGGTGTGATGTTAATGGGTGAGGGACTGGATATGCATATACCCAAAGGCTACATCTACTTTGCTATGGCCTTTTCCTGTTGTGTTGAACTGTTGAACACGAAAATGCGAAAGACCCAAACACCACCAGTGAAGTTGCGATTGCCAGCAGCTGAGTCTTCACAGTAGGGCTTGCTGCTTGGAGAGAGGGACCCTAGCACTATTCAGTAGAAATGATAGTGAACAGGCAATAACAAATATGACGATGTCTTCTGCGAGTGGTTGCCGGTCGGACAAACAGGCGAGCACATCTCTGTCTTTGCTTGGACCGAAAGTTCGTCAATCGAGTCTAACTTCACTGCACAATTCGAGAGCTCCCTGCCCTTTCCGGCAGTAAATAGGGTCAAATCTAGTTTCATCGTATAGAGAAAAGGTATACATAACGCGTTATGGCTAGACCGTTACGAATAACATTTGACGGGGCATGATACCACGTGATGAACCGCGGAGCTGGGTGCAGGTCGGTCTTTACCAATAATGAACAGCGCAAATACTTCCTGGACTTATTGGCTGAGACCTCCGACCGCTTCAACGCCGAATGGCATGCCTATTGTCTCATGGACAAGCACTACCATCTGTTGGTACGGACTCCAGAAGCCAACCTCCAACGAATAATGCGGCATATAAATGGGCTCTATACCCAGTTTTACAATCGATTAGAAGGACGAGACGGCCCCTGACGACTCCCCACAAAATCACCCTGCATGAATTTTCTTGAGTTGCTGTCGAAGTTGAACGCAGGCTAGGCGAACGTGCCGTTTGGAGAGGACGTCAGTCCCTCGCCGTAAGACGTATCGCCCAAGTGTCACGAAGGA
>BQIV01000040.1 GCA_021604005.1 Nitrospirales bacterium
GTTCCGCATAGGTCACAGTCTCTTCCTCAAAGACCACCGCCACCGCCTCTGGGGTCTGTGCCACCTGTGCCTCAAATAACTCCACCACACTCTGCGCTTCCTCATCCCACTCCTGTTCTGTCGCATTCCAGTCTGTGAGAAGACACTGAGCTTCCTTTTCCGTCAGCAAAGGCAGGGTGGCAACCCCCTGCGCCGGGTCCACCACCATCGCGTGCAACACGTGGTTGTAGTGTGTTAGGAGCCGTGTCATGGTGTTCGCTTCAAACAGATCCGTATTGTATTCCAAGGTACTCACCAGCCCCTGATCCGTTTCACGCAGCGATAGACTCAAATCAAATTTCGCCGTCGTCTGTTCAACCTCTAAGGTTGTAATCTCTAGGCCTGGAATCTCGAGCTCCACTTCCGACGCATTCTGCAGGTCAAACATAACTTGAAAAATCGGCGAATGACTCAGCGCTCGTACCGGCTGGAGCGCCTCCACCACCTGCTCAAACGGCACATCTTGATGGGCATACGCCTCCAGACAGGCGTCGCGGACGCGTGCAAACAACTCCTGTACTGTTGCGGTTCCCCTGACCTCAACTCGAATCGCCAGCGTATTCACGAAAAACCCGATCAAGCCTTCAATTTCTTCTCGCGTGCGGTTGGCAATGGGTGTTCCCACAATCAGATCAGTCTGCCCCGTATACCGCGCCAGCACCAGATCAAACCCCGTCAGCAGTGTCATGAACAGCGTCACGCCTTCGCGTAAGCTCAACCTCTTGAGTTGTTCCGATAGCGCGACGGGAATCTCCGCCGTTACCACCGCACCACGCGAGCTTTGCAGCGTTGGCCGGGGATGATCCGTCGGCAGAGCTAAAACCGGTAAATTTCCGCCCAATCGGTCTTCCCAATATGCCATCTGCCAGGCCAGCACCTCGCCCGTCAACCACTGCCGTTGCCACTGCGCATAATCCGCATACTGGAGGGAGAGTTCCAGCAACGGTGAAGGTTGTCCTTCACAATACGCGGTATATATAGCGGTGAGTTCGCGAACCAATAGATGCGTCGACCACCCATCCGATACACTATGGTGGAGCGTTAGCAGCAAGACATGCTCTTCCTCACACAACTGGAGCACAGTCACGCGCAGCAACGGGCCTTGCACCAAATCAAACCCTTGCGACGCCTCCGCAATCGCTAATCGCCGTGCTTCAGCTTCCCGCTCGGCTTCCGGCAAATAACGCAAGTCCTTCATGGCGCATGATAGCGTCTGCACTGGGGCGATCACTTGTCGTGGCCCGTCGTCAATCAGTGGCAGAGTGGTCCGCAAGACCTCATGGCGCCGAACCAATTCCTGGAAGCTCTGCTCTAAGGCGGTGACATTGAGGGGCCCCGTGAATCGTAAGGCCACGGGAATGTTGTAAGAAGGATCATCCGGCGCCATTTGCCATAACACCCACAATCGTTCTTGCGCGAACGATAACGGCATGGGGCCTTCACGAGAAATCGAGCGTAAAGGTAGACCTATCGCCCCTGATGCCTCCTGTTGCGTGGTCTCCACCGCTTTGGCCAACGCCGCCACGGTCGGCACTTCAAAGAGCGTTCGTAATGGCACCTCCACTCTGCAAATCGTTCGCACGCGTGCCATCACTTGTGTCGCCAACAACGAGTGACCACCCAGGTCGAAGAAGTTGTCATGAATCCCCACCCGCTCTCGCTTTAAGAGGTCTGCCCAGATCCCTGCAAGTAATTCCTCTGTCGGCGTCCGCGGCGTCACATATTGCTCGATGATTTGGCCCGTATGATCCGGGTCAGGCAACGCCTGTCGGTCTACCTTCCCATTTGGGGTGAGAGGTAGTTTGTCGAGCTCCACCCACTGCGTCGGGATCATGTATTCCGGAAGATGTTCCGCTAAAAATTCTCGCAACCCAGTAATTGTTTGCTCCTTATCGTTGTGTATGATATAGGCCACGAGTTGTGTCTCTCCTGTATTGCTCGGTCGAGCCAACACCACAGCTTCCCGCACAGAGCAATGCATTAGAAGCAAAGCTTCAACCTCTCCGAGTTCAATGCGGTAGCCGCGAATCTTCACTTGGTAATCCAACCGTCCCAGGAATTCGATCGCGCCATCTGGTTGATACCGCGCCAAGTCTCCCGTCCGATACATCCGCTCTCCACCTTGCGGACTAAACGGATTCGGCAGAAACCGCTCAGCGGTTTGGGCCGGTTGATTGAGATATCCCCAGGACAAACCACGACCACCGATATATAATTCTCCAGTCAAACCTATTGCGACTGGATTCAGATTGGCATCCAGGATCAAAGCTTCTGTATTGGTGAGAGGGCGACCGATAGGAACACTCGCTTGCCATTCGTACCCACTATTTAGTTCCTGCTTTAACGGTAACATCACAGAGCCGATCGTCGTTTCCGTTGGGCCATAGTGATTGACCACCTGACAATCTTTGGCACATGACATGACATCAGTAGCCAAGTCAGGAGAGAGTGCCTCTCCACCGAAGATAAGATATTTGCGTGGCACAAGCTCATTCTTGTCAGTTGATCGCAGAAGAGCTTGGAGGTGGGAAGGCACAATCTTGAGCACATCGATCTGTTGCATAGAAACATACTCGGCAAATAATGCTCCATTCATCGCCATCTCGTATGTGACGATATGAAGTGTTCCTCCAGAAACTAAGGCCGCAAACACCCCGGTATTGCCGAGGTCCGCGCTCAGGGTCGACACCGTGGCAAATTTCCACCCTTCACCAATTGAAAAGGCTTCACACACACTTGCTGTATAATTCACGATGTTGCGGTGAGTTGTGGCCACTCCCTTGGGCATGCCGGTTGAACCAGAGGTAAACATCACATACGCCAGAGAGTCGGGTGGAAGAGAAGAGTCAGGATTTTTTATGGATTCATGCTCAAGCATGGAGCGGTCACGATCCAAACAAAGGATTGATCCGGAAAAATCTAACTCTTCCGATAACAACGTTTCTTGGGTCACAAGACAAGTCGCCCCCGTCTGTATCAGTTGCCCCTGAAGCCGTGCGATTGGTGCTGTGTGATCTAATGGCACATACGCAGCCCCGGCTTTGAGGATCCCCAATAGGCCCACCACCATCTCCACAGAGCGGTTCATCCATAACCCGACACATGTCAGTGGACCGACACCATGATCATGTAGGCACCACGCAAGTTGATTCGCACGTTGATTCAACTCAGCATAGGTCAGAAACTTATCTTGACACACAACCGCAATCTGATTTGGCTGTTGGAGAGCTTGCATTTCAAATAACTCATGTAGGCATAACTGAGACGAGCTAGACCGCCTCGTCTGATTCCACTCAACGATGATCTTTTGTCTTACATCCTCGCTCAAGATATTTATATGTTCCAAGCGCATATCCGGTTGCCCGATGACAGACTTCAAAACGGCCTCATACTGATCCGCAAGACACTCGATGACATGGTCAGAAAAATACTGACTGTCGTATGTCCACGTAAGACGGAGTGTTTGCTCCCTGCGAACACACGACAACTTCAGCTTGAATCGGTCAAAAGTTGAAGAGTGATTCTGTATAGTGAATGACACCCCACCTGCCATGATTGGATCGGGATACTGTTCATACTCGAATCCAAACAAATGAGTCTCTATGGCTTGGGTATTCTCATCTTCATCATTCCAGATAAAATACTCGTGCCAGTCAGAGATCTCATTAAGGGACGTCTGGATTCGATCGAGCAGGTCACGAAAGCGGCTGTGAGAGGTTAAGCGTTGACGAAACGGTACCCACTTAGCTAAGAGGCCCATTGCCGACTGCAACTCTTCGTCTGAACGGCCATCGCAGAGCGTGGCTACCACCAATTCATTCTGCCTACCAAGCTTCCACAACAGTACAGACCAACTTGACAACAAGATCAGCTCTACCGAAACGGCGAAACGTTCCGCTAACGTTTCTACTGTTGCCACAAAAGTCGATGGGAGTGTGTGCGCATAGACCTCAATCTGTCGGTCCAACTCTTTGACTTGCATCTGCTCGAAAGGCAAAACGATGCGAGGCATCGTCGTCGCATATTGACGATGCCAATAAGCTCGCCCCGCCCCCAGATCCTCATCACCCTCAAATATCAAGGCATTCTGCCATTCAGAAAATTGTACATATTGAACGGGATCGGACACAGGTGGTGTCCCGTCGAGACATGCTTGGTAATTCGCACGAATAGCGTTGACGACATTCTGGAGCGTCCGACTATCCGCACACAGGGCTGGCAACACAATCACCATCTCATGCTGGTTCTCTGAACATGCCAATAGGCACACACGTAAGAGCGGCAAGACCTCCAGGTCGACCACAGACAATCGCAGCTCATCACAAAAATGGTGGATGGCTCGTACTTGATCTGTGTGATCCTGACTCCGAAGATCCCGGTACTGCCAAGAGAAGCTTTCTTGGTCGTTAATCATCTGAAACGGCATCTTGAGGCCTGATTCACGAGGAAAGGTCGTCCTCAAGATTTCATGCTGTCTCACAACCGCAGACACAGCTTTTTTCAGCACGCTCACGTCGAGTGGACCTGTGAGTCGCACGGAACACCATGCGGTATAGCCGCGACAATTCTGTTGCAGAACCCATAGGTGTTTTTGTTGTGGAGAAAGACGTATCCCTTGCAGGCTCTTTTGCGTCGGCATCCTGCTCACACCTCCACAGTCTTCGAATTCTTGTGAGAAATCATTTCACCCATCGCCACCACGATCTTGCGTGACCCCACAAACGGATCACGACCATGTGCGACTAACATATTGTCGACCATCAACAAATCTCCTGTCTGCCAGGGGAAACGGACGGCATTGTGCGTATACAGAGCGCAAATTTCTTGTACGACATCATCTTCAAGAGGAGAACCATCTCCGTAATACACGTTTCGAGGTAATCGATCTTCTCCTACCATTGTCTGCAATGACCCACGAACGTTCGGATCTAAGCACGACACATGATGCAACTGAATTTGGTTGAAGAAGACTCGTTCGCCCGTCTTGGGGTGAGTAGTGACCGCCGGACAGACTTGTCGGGTTTGCAAGGCATCTTCGTCCAGCCAGGTGCATTCCAGCCCATGTTGATGACAGTAGCGCTCAACCTCCGTACGCTCCGTCGTCTGAAAAAAATCTTGCCAACGGACATCAAAGCCTGGGAGAAAATGACGAACATACATGAGGTGCTTTTCTTCAAACCGCTTCTGGAGTTCAGAAGAAAGGTTCTGATAAACATTCCGACAATCCACAATCGGCGTGGCTCCTCCCTCTTGCGGCGCGACCAGACAACAAAACCACTGTTTTAGAGGCCACCGACTCATGTGTGAGCTTTCATTGTGAAACAAAATGGAGTGGTCGGCAGGATAGGGCGTTGATCCATACACGTTCTCTCCCTTTACCTCACGGGGCAAGTCCCCATATTGGCCGAATAAATCAGGACACATCGCCTGAGCCACACATTCAAACTGTTCGACGGTATTGACGGAAAATCCTCGAAAGAGTATGGCCCCCTGTGTTTGCACATCGGTTTCGATGTCATCTTTGTGAGTTTGAACCCATTCAACAAGGTCGACATCCGGCACAGCAGGTTGGATCACCAATGGCAGGCTCGATCCCGGACTCAGCGGCACCTTCGAAACCAATGATTGTGAGGTTACCTGCATAACTTGTGGTTTCCGATTCTTGAATTTCTTAAAACCCGTTTTTCTCTGTGGTGGTTGTTTTATGCTGGACATCGCTTGCCCCCTCGCTTGAAACATTTCTAAGGCATCCAATCGGGCCGTAGGCTGCGCCACAATACTTTCAAGTAATGTCGAATACTGAATCCCCATACGCTTAATTGTCTGCGCATCAAAAAGGTCTGTGGAGTAGTTCCAGGACATGAACAGTTCATTCTCTTGTTCACTCACAAAAAGGGCCATATCAAAACGGGAAGGTTTGTCGTCCATTGTAAATTCTTGTAATTGAAGACCAGGCAACGTGAAGGAATACTCAGGCGTATTCTGTAACACGAGCAACACTTGGACCACGGGGTTGTAAGCCAATGTTCGAGGAATCCGTAACGCTTCAACGATTTTTTCAAAAGGTAGTTCTTGGTGCGCATAGGCACCCAACGTTATCTCGCGCACTCGAGCGAGGAGTTCCTCAAATGTCGGGTTTCCGCTCAAGTCTGTTCGCAATGCCAAAAGATTGACAAAGAAACCAATGAGCCCTTCAAGTTCACGGTGCGATCGATTCGCCACATCCGTCCCCACTACGATATCTTCACGATCACTATATCGTGCTAACAAAATCTTGAACGCAGCCAGTAACGTCATAAATAACGTTGCACCAGATTTCCGGCTTAACTTCTTTAACTTTTCTACCACCGAACTTTTTATCACGAATGAATATGATGCCCCTTGAAAACTCTGTATCGACGGCCGTGGGTTCGACGATAGCAAGTCCAGCACCTCTGGAGCCCCACGCAGTTGTTGTCGCCAGTACCCTACCTGATCGTCCAATACCTGCCCTTGAAGCCAATTCCGCTGCCATTGCGCATAATCAGCATATTGAATCGGCAGAGCCGGTAACGGTGATTGTTGTCCGGAACAAGCTGCTTCATACAACATCTGAATTTCACGGACCCAAATGGCATCCGACCACCCATCCGAAACAATATGATGCATCGTCACGCACATGACATACTGCTGATCCTTCATCCGGAACAATTTGATGCGTACTAGCGGGTAATCAGACAAATCAAAAGCTTGCTTTCCTTCTTCCATCACCAAACGGGCTATCTCGTTTTCTCGCTGACCGTCCTCGATTCCGCTCAAATCTTCCACAGCCAATGTGAACTCACGATGAGACCGGATAGTTTGCACAGGTTCCTCTCCGACCATCTCAAACGTCGTTCGTAAAACCTCGTGTCGCTGAAGGACTTCGTTCAAACTCCACTGCAACGCTGCTGCATTTAAGTTTCCTAACAACCTCAGGGCAATAAGGTTGTTATACGCTGTGCTCTTAGGATTTAACTGAGCAAGGACCCACAACCGTTCTTGTGCAAACGATAACAGCATGGGGCCTTCGCGGGGGATTGAAATTAACGGCGGACGCTCTAACTTCGATTGCTCATATAGCGCTGTCTCAACGGCCTGGGCCAACGCCGCCACCGTCGGGGCTTCAAAAAGCCAACGTAACGGCAATTCCACTCCACAAACCATTCGTACTTGGACCATTATTCGTGTCGCCAGGAGCGAATGCCCACCCAATTCAAAAAAGTTATCGTGGATGCCAACCTGTTCCACGCCCAACACCTCCGCCCAAATGTCTACGAGTGACCTCTCAGTCGTCGTTCGTGGTGGGACATACTCACCGATCACCTGTTCCGTTCTCTCTGGATCCGGTAATGCATGACGATCCACCTTGCCATTCGACGTCAACGGCCATTGCTCTAACTCCACCCACTGCTTGGGAACCATGTACTCTGGCAGCCGCGTGGCCAACGCCTCTTTCACCGCATGCAAATCGAAGGAACCATTCACCGCCGGCACGATATAGCCAACCAACTCTTTCCCTCCCGTGTGCCCTTCGCGAGCCATCACCACCGCGTCGTGTATCCCCTCTTGCTGTCTGATCTGCGCTTCAATCTCCCCCAGTTCGATCCGATACCCGCGGAGCTTCACTTGATGATCTAGCCGGCCTAGAAACTCAATCGCTCCATCAGCCCGATAGAGCACCGAGTCTCCCGTCCGATACAATCGCTCGCCTCCCTTCGGACTGAACGGATTCGGCACAAAACGCTCGGCTGTCAGCTCGGGACGGTGCCAATACCCACGCGCCAGCCCCTCGCCCCCGATGTACAACTCTCCCGACACTCCGATCGGCACTGGCTGAAATGAGGCATCCAGCACATACGTCTGCGTATTCGCAATTGATCGACCAATGGAAATTACCTCGCCGTTACCCGTTACACGAGTCATCGTCGACCATACCGTCGTCTCCGTCGGGCCATACAGGTTCCACACCACGTCGCTCCGTCTGAGCAAGTCTGCAGCCAATTCGGCCGTGAGCGCTTCGCCTCCACATAAGACGTGTAAGCCTGAACCACCCTGCCACCCCACGTCCACCAGCATCCGCCACGTGGCCGGCGTCGCCTGCATCATCGTGATCCCGCCCTCTTCTACCCTGTCGCGCAATCGCAGCCCATCATGCGTTGTCGCGGTATCCGCGAGGCTCACCCGCGCACCCACCACCAATGGCAATAGCAGTTCAAGGAGAGAAATATCGAATGAGAGTGAGGTCACCGCCAATACGCAATCAGTTTCGCTTGCTTGCAACTGCTCCTGCATGGCGGCTAAAAAATTGAGAGCATTATGATGTGAAATCATGACCCCTTTGGGCTGCCCGGTTGACCCTGAGGTATAGATCACATAGGCCGTGTACCCGGCATGGCGTTCAAGCCCGAGAGGCTGACTCATGTGCTTTCCAGCCCCATCAGTCACACGCACGCCATTTTGGTCGAGATACACCATTTGAACGTCAGCTTGAGGCAAGACTTGACCTGGCGACGGCTGTGTCAGAACAACAGCTGGTTGGGCATCTTCGAGGATGAAAGCCAGCCGCGCTTGCGGGTAGGCAGGGTCCAGCGGCACATAGGCTCCTCCGGCTTTCCAGATTCCCAAGAGCCCCACCACCATCTCGACGGAGCGCTCGAGACATAGGCCGACGAACACCTCTGGACCGACACCCAAATTCTGAAGTTGGTGCGCCAGTCGATCAGCTCGGGCATTGAGTTCCGCATACGTCACACTTTCATGTTCACAGACCACGGCCACCGCCTCTGGGGTCTGTGCCACCTGTGCCTCAAATAACTCCACGACGCTCTGCGCCCTCTCGTCCCACTGCCGTGTAGTGGCGTTCCAGTCCGTAAGAAGACACTGGGCTTCCTTTTTTGTCAGCATGCACACATCACCCAAACATTGGGTTGGTTCACGAACGATTGTTTCTAATAACATCCGATAATGTTGGAGAATTTGTGTTATGGTCCTGTCACTAAAACGTCCTCGGGCATAGGACACAGTTACCTGCAAAGGAGGGCCTGGATTTACATCAACCGTCAGCGGATAATGCGTTTGACTATTGATCGTGACATCACTGAGCGTTAAGGTCTGCTGCACCCCCTCAAACCCATGTTCCATAGGATAATTTTCGAAGAGCAGCAAACTCTCGAATAGTGGTTGTCCGTTCTTTACGTCACTCCACCGTTGAATGTGGGACAGCGGGGCATATTCGTACTCGCGAATATCAATATTTTTCGTAAACAAGATCTGAAGCCATTCCAATACTGAAAGCGCAGGATCCAATTGAACACGAAGTGGAAGAGTATTGAGAAATAGCCCAATCATGGACTCCACATTCGGCAATTCCGGTGGACGCCCGGACACCGTAATCCCAAACACCACATCATCGTCTCCACTATACCTGCTTAACAGCAGCGTCCACGCGCCTTGTATCACGGTATTGAGAGTAATCTGAGCTTGATTGACCAATGTTGACAGGCTTGATGCCAGGTCTTCAGAAAGACGTAAGGATTGCTCCCCATAGTCCGCAGAAGCTTCCTGCTGAGCTATACTCTCGCCGGTGACAAAACCCAAGGGCGTCGGGGCGAGAAATCCCTGAAGGTCTGATCGCCAATAGCGCTTTGCCGCAGCCAAATCTTGCGCCTTCTGCCAAGCAATATAGTCGCAGTAGGCCGGACCTGGGGCACAAACAGGTCGTTCCCCCTGTTGAAGTGCCGCATATCGAGAGAAGAATTCCTCCAAAATCAGCGACACGCACCATCCGTCCAGCAGAATATGATGATGGGTCCACACAAAGCGATAGCTGACATCGGATGCCCGAAAAAGAGCGAGGCGAATCAAGGGAGCGCGGGAAAAGTCGAAGCCACATTGACGATCAGTAGCCAGGTAGTCGGCAAGCTGAGCCTGCTGCGTATCCTCTGAATGCGTGCGCCAATCTTCGCAAGCGACCGAAAGAGAAACCTGTGTATGAACAATCTGAATCGGATCTTGAAGGCCCTCCCACATAAACGAGGTTCGGAGAGCCGGATGCCGATGAAGTGTGTCTTGCATGGCTTGTTGAAACAGCTCAACATCGACATTGCCTTTTAAGGTGCAACAGAGCTGTTCGAAGTAGACCCCGGTCTGCGGAGTATAGAGGCTATGAAACAACAGGCCTTGTTGTAATGGTGAAAGGACATAGATATCTTCGACATCGTGTTGTCCGGATAAGAGACGATCGATCGTGGGTTGATCCAATCCACTGAGAGGAAAATCCGATGGCGTGAAGCCTCCTGCTCCACACTCGAGACAATGCCGGATCAAGGCAGCGAGATGTTGCTGGAACTGCTGGCCTAATTGTTCGATCGTCGCTCGCTCGTACCGACAACGGCTCGCGGTCCACGAGACATGCAACCGACCTCCTAAAACATCACAATTTACGTCCAAATCATAGGGCAGTGCAGATTGCGGATCGCGATCCACCCCGGCAGCATCGATCGACGGGACGAATGGAGAATGGTCCGGCAACACGTGATCCATCTGTCCCAGATAGTTAAACCGAACCTTAGCAGGCGGAGACGCCCGAAGCCGTTCCCGAACATCCTGTGTAGTTCGGCAAGGAAGATAGCGCAGCATTCCATAGCCCAAACCCCCACGTGGAATTTGACGCAGTTGCTCCTTGACGCTTTTGAGAGACTCCTCGATTGGCCTTGACACGCTCGCGCGTAACAATACGGGATAGACCCCGGCAAACCATCCGACAGTCCGTGAAAGATCAAGATCCGGAAACAGATCTTCCCGCCAATGACCTTCCAGGTCGATTAACACAGATTCCTGATTGCTCCACCGACTTAGCGTGAGACTGAGCGCCGTGACCAAGATGTCATTGATTCGTGTTCGGTACGCCGCATGAATGTCATGAATAAGAGAGTGAGTCTCGTTCTCAGCAAGCCAAAAATGAAGAATTTCCGAATCGACTTCTTTACGGCTTCCCGCCGGGATATCCACTGGAAGCGGCGGCACGTCGCGTCTAGCGGGATCCAACCAATACGACGCTTCCTGCTCCAAAGACCCACGTTCAACGAATTCGTGAAGCCGTACGCTCCAACTGGCATACGAAGCGGTTGACGCAGGCATCGCAACCATCTTTCCCGACGCGACCTGTTCATAGACAACATGAAAATCTTCCATCAACACCCGCCATGAGATCCCATCCGTCACCAAGTGGTGCACGACGAACAACAGACGATCGGGCTGGACACCACCATGCAGAAACAACACCACACGCAACACTGGTCCATTCGTCAGGTCGAGACTGGCTTCCCATCGCGCGACTTCTTCTTCGACTCGGGTCGCCTGTTGATCCTGCGCAAGCATGGACAAATCCACGAGATGAAAGATCGACTGGTCGGAATGCTCACCATACCACTGTCGCCATTCACCTTCATGGTTCACGAATCGCAGACGGAGCGCAGGATGACAAGCCACCCACGACGTCACAGCCTGTTCGATGATGGCAGGATCAAGCGGACGTTTGAGGTCCAGCAGAAGAGACTGATTCCAATGATGGGGATTGGGAACATCCTGTTCGAAAAACCAATGTTGAATGGGGCTGAGAGGAACCTCACCTTCCACGGGTTCCTGGTCTCCGGAACCATCGGCGGGCATTGCGTCTGCGACCGTCGCGAGTTCGGCGATCGTCTGATGTTGAAATAATTGACGTGGAGAGACTCTGACCCCTTGCTGTCGGAGACGAGAAATCACTTGGATACTAAGGATCGAATCACCGCCTAACGCAAAGAAGTTGTCATGGAGCCCCACATGTGGCACCCCCAACACGTCGCGCCAGACGTCGGCAAGAAGACGTTGTGTTGCGGTCTGCGGCGTGGACCCGTTCATCACATTCACTTGACGCATTTCCGCCTGTGACAACGCCTGCCGATCTACCTTACCGTTCGGCGTCAGGGGCAAGGCTTCCAGCACGACGAATCCAGAAGGCACCATATAGTCAGGCAGTGTTGTTTTGAGAAATTCGCTCAGGCCGTGACCAGACATGGGATCACGCAGGACCACATACCCGATTAACTGCTGCCGACCGGCAACGTCATCACGAACGTCCACGACGGCCTGCGCAACCGAAGGGCAGGCCACCAAATGTCGTTCAATCTCTTCTAGTTCAATTCGATAGCCTCGAACCTTGACCTGACGATCGGCTCGGCCCAGAAACTCGATCGTGCCATCCGCACGCCATCGCCCTCTATCTCCCGTCCGGTACAACCGTTGACCCGCGCACCGGAACAGAGGATCAGGAACAAAGCGTTCCGCCGTTAGCTCCGGGCGATGCCAATATCCTCTCGCAACCCCCTCTCCGCCAATATAGATTTCTCCCGGCACGCCAATCGGCACAACATCGAGCGACGGAGAAAGAAGATAGATGACAGCATTCGCGATCGCACGCCCGATCGAAATAGGGCTGTTGACCGGCTCGACACGATGACTCGTCGACCATACGGTCGTTTCAGTCGGACCATACAGGTTCCAGAGCTTGGCGTTGCGTGCCTCCAGCCACTCCGCAAGATCAAAAGGCAGACTTTCGCCTCCGCACAACACGGTCAACGTTGGAGAACCTGTCCACCCGGCACTTTGGAGCATGCGCCAAGTCGCCGGTGTGCCCTGCATAACAGTCGCGTTCGAGGATTCAAGAAGGTCTCGAAGCCGAAAGCCGTCTTGCATGGCCTCTTTGTCCGCCAACACGACTTTCGCACCGACCATCAACGGCAGGAACAATTCCAATAGCGCAATGTCGAAGGACAGCGAGGTCTCGGCGAGCAACACATCGTCTGGAGAAAGCAACAGTTGCTGCTCCATCGCTGCAAGAAATTGACAGGCATTTCGATGCGAGACCATGACGCCTTTGGGACGTCCGGTGGACCCCGACGTATAGATCATATAGGCTAAGTTTTCAGGCATCACCCGGTCATGCACACATCCGACCGACTCATCGGTTCGAACGACTGCGCCGCTATCGACGTGGACCACCGCACCATGAAACGCAGAGCACGCCGTCTGCAGACGTTCTTGCGACAGCAATACGGTTACCTGGGCATCCGTCAGCATGAACGCAATCCGTTCTTCAGGGTAACTCGGATCGATGGGCACATAGGCGCCACCGGCCTTGAGAATGGCTAACAGGCCAACCACCATGTCCAAAGAACGGTCAACGCAGAGCGCCACCGTTTGATCAGGACCGACCCCGACCTGTTGTAACGTTCGAGACAATTGATCGGCTCGTGTGTTCAGCTCCCGATATGTCAAGGACTCACGATCATACTGAATGGCCAGACGATCGGGAGATTCAGAGGCTTGAACTTCAAACAGCTGATGAAGACAGACACGTTCAGGGCGGGCAGGTGGGGTGGCATTCCACTCCAGGACGATCCGCTGTTCTTCCGATGGCGGTAAAACAGAAAGCCGGGAGAGAGGAGCCTCGGGCTTTGTGACAATATTGTTCAACAAGGTCTGGTACTGCTCCGCCATTCGCATGATCGTTTGGCGATCGAACAAATCAGTCCGATACTCGATATGGCCACGAATTTCGTCCTCGGACTCCATCATATCGAATGTGATATCGAATCTCGCATGATGAGTGTCGATATCGAACTGTGTCCACTCCAACCCAGGCACGTTCACTAAGTCGAGTCGAGCGGGCTGCAATGAAAACATGACTTGAAAAAGCGGATTCGCGCTTAAGTTCCGAACAGGTTGAAGCTCGTCCACGAGTTTTTCGAATGGCAGCTCGGCATGCGATTGCGCGTCCCGCACCACCTTGTGTACACGAGCTGCGAGTTCTAAAAAGGTAGGATCACCGGATACGTCCGCTCGCAACACCAACGTGTTGGCAAAGAACCCGATCAACGGTTCGACCTCCGACCGATGGCGGTTCGCAACCGGGGTTCCCACACAGAAATCGTTTTGCCCGCTGTAGCGACTCATGAGCACCTGAAACGCCCCGAGCAGGGTCGTAAACAGTGTCATATGCTGTCCCCGGCTTAATTTTCTCAGGTTGTGTGTCAAACCGGGAGCCACCGTAAAGCTGTAGGTCTTCCCTTGATAGGTTTGTACCGCCGGTCTGGGAAAATCAGTCGGCAGATCCAGCGTGGCCGGAATGCCGTGTAGTTGCGTTTTCCAATAGCTCAGCAATCCCGCCAACGCGTCACCCGAAAGCCATTCCCGTTGCCAACAGGCATAATCCGCATACTGAACCGTTAATGCTGGCAGATGTGAAGGCTCTTGATTGACGGCCTCGTCATAGTACGCGGCAAACTCTCGCATAAAGATTCCGAACGACCATCCATCCGCGATGATATGATGGAGTGTAATCACAAACACCTGCTCTTCCCCGGTACATCGCAGCAAATGAATACGGATAGGCGGTGCCTGTTGAAGGTTAAAAGGCCGTTGAGCCTCTTCCTGGATCATGCGATGAATCCGAGTATTTTGCTCCGGACCGGAACAGGTTCGAAGATCCGTCACGGAAAGGACCAGATGCGATTCAAGGCGAATGTCCTGACGCGGCTGGCCATCGGCTACCAAAAAGGTTGTGCGCAACGATTCGTGGCGGGAGACGATGCGGTTGAAAATATCCTCAACGAGGCCTGAGGCCAGTTGCCCTCGTATCCGAAGCGCCATCGACAGATGATAGAAGGGACTGCCCTCTTCCAATTGATCGACAAACCAAAGGCGCTCTTGCGCGAACGAAAGCGGAATCTGTGTCAGGGAGGCACGGGGACGAAGCGGCGGCATAACCGCGCGTGCCGATTCGCCTTGTGCAGCCCGAATGTACTGACTGAGCCCGGAGACAGTCGGAGTCTTGAAAAAATCCGCTAACGACAGCTCCACGTTGAACGCCGTACGAACGTGCGACAGCAATTGAACCGCCAACAGGGATTCGCCTCCCAACTCAAAAAACGAATCATGCGGACCAATCCGGGCAATCCCGAACAGCTCGTGCCAGATGGCCAGGATTCGTTGCTCCATCTCATCATTGCTATCGGCGCTCGACATTGCCAAAGTCGACCTGTGCACTTGCGTTTCAGGCGTTTTCTGACGACTGGCATCGGACGAAGGAACCGTTTCTTCGGATTCCTCATCGTTCCCGCGCATGGCTCGCATCCACGTTCTATCCTGCTGTGCATCGAACCAGTACCGTTGTCGCTCGAATGGGTACGTGGGAAGCGGCACTCGGCGACACGGCGTATGGTCATACAAACGGCTCCAATCGACCGGCACACCGGCCAGCCACAATCTCCCGACAGTCTTCCACAGGTGCAGTGCGGAATCGTCGCACTTTCGGGGATGGGGCAATGACGAAGCAAAGACGTGCGATCCGATAGAAGAGTCCGTACAGCTCTCACGAGACCATTCTCCCAACGAGTGCTCTCTCCGGGCTAGCAGACTGAGTGTTTCGCCCGGCCCCACTTCTAAGATCACCGTGGGTAACTCGCTCAGCAGCACTCGGACTCCATCGGCAAACCGCACGGTCTGACGCATATGGCGTACCCAGTAGTGGGGATCCACCGCATCATCGTTGGTTATCCAGGTTCCTGTCACGTTTGAGATGAACGGCATGTGGGGCGTCTTGAATGAGACTTTCTTGCATGTTTCAAAAAACTCCGGCAGTATTGGTTCGACCATACGTGAATGAAACGCATGCGACACATGCAGACGCCTCGTTGCGATTCCGTCGTTCTCGAACCACCTCTCAAGGGCTTCGATTGCCTGCGTCGTTCCGGAGACGACACAAGTCGCCTCTCCGTTGACGGCTGCAAGATCACAGTCAGGACTCATCGCTGAACGGATCTGAGACTCGGCTGTTGCCACGGCCAACATACTCCCCTGCGGAAGACGTTGGAGCAGCTGCCCACGAACCGCCACGAGGAACATGGCATCTTTCAATGAAAAGACACCCGCAAGACAAGCCGCGACATATTCGCCGATACTGTGCCCAAGCATGGCCTGCGGGTGAACACCCCAATGCATCCATAATTTAGCCAAAGCATATTCAATGACAAACAATGCCGATTGCGTCATGGCGGTTTGCTGAAGTTGTGCCGACGCCTGGACGTGATTCTCTTCTGGCGGATAGAGAATCGCTGTCAGGTCACATGCAATGTGCGGCTTGAGAACAGAGACGCAACGATCCACTTCCTCACGAAACACCGGTTCCTGGCGATAGAGATCAGCGGCCATCTGAACATGTTGCGCGCCCTGTCCGGGGAACAAAAAGGTGATGAACGGACGTTGTTCTAAATTCGCACGATCGGTGAACAGTCGTGTCGGATCTCGCGAGTCAAGGATCCGGCAGGCCTCTCGTCTATCCCGACATACCGCTATCGCACGATGCTCGAAATGCCGACGACCTAGTTGAAGCGTGTGCGCGACATCACTCATACGCAGATGCTCATGTTGCTTGACGTATGTCAGAAGACGGGCGAGCATCCGGTCTCGCGCCTCGGGCGTCCTGGCTGAGAGCGGGAGCAGATACCAGGGCCGTGAATCAGGCGGGGGAGGCAAGGTCGGCGCTTCTTCCAAGACGAGATGGGCATTCGTTCCGCCAAGACCGAATGAGCTGACGCCGGCACGACGCGGTTGCCCATTACTCCGCCATTCCTGTAATTGTGTGTTCACATAAAACGGCGTCGTGGGAAAGTCGATCTCGGTATTGGCTTCGGTAAAATGCAAACTTGGTGGAATTTGTTCATAGTAAAGCGCCAAGACGGCTTTGATGAACCCGGCGATGCCAGCGGCGGCATCGAGGTGTCCGATATTGGTTTTTACCGAACCTAACGCGCAATACCCTCGACGTGCCGTGCTCAACCTGAATGCCTTTGTCAGAGCGGTGATTTCGATCGGATCGCCCAACGACGTGCCGGTGCCATGGGCTTCAACATAGGTGATGGAATCGGCCTCGATGTTGGCCGCAAGATGCGCCGCCTGAATGACTTTCGCTTGGCCATCAATTCGCGGAGCGGTGTACCCAATTTTCGAAGCCCCGTCATTGTTGATCGCTGACCCCCGAATCACAGCCAGAATATGATCGCCTTCTGCGATCGCATCCTCCAGCCGCTTCAACAGCACCATCCCGACGCCACTCCCACCGACAGTACCGCGTGCCTGAATGTCAAATGCCCGACAATGTCCATCCGGCGAGGCGATTCCGCCATCCTGGTACAGATACCCGACTTTTTGCGGAATCGAGATAGATGCGCCTCCCGCCAACGCCATATCACATTCGCCACTCACGAGCCCCTGACAGGCCAAATGTACGGCCACCAACGAGGTTGAACAGGCTGTTTGCACAGCAAGGCTGGGACCTTCCAAGTTGAGTTTGTAGGAGATGCGAGTTGGCAACGAGTCCTTTTCAACTCCTAACAACGCTGCCATATCGGCAGCCGATTGCATGGCCACACCACGAGGAAAAATCTGAAAGATATAGCCGCTGGTACTCGACCCGGCATACACACCTATCGGAAGAGGATATCGTTCAGGATCATAGCCCGCGTGCTCAAGAGCCTCCCACGCACATTCCAGGACCAGCCGTTGTTGCGGATCCAACAATCGTGCTTCTTTGGGCGTGATCCCGAAAAAATCAGCATCGAACAGATCGATATCGTCCAGAATGGCGCGCGCACGAACGTAGTTGGCGTCATCGAGCAAGCCCTCCAGGACTCCGGATTGCCGAAGATCCTCCTCACTCAAGGACGAGACCGATTCCACGCCATCGCACAGATTGGCCCAAAAACTCTCGATAGTTGACCCTCCAGGGAACCGTCCCGCCATACCAATGACGGCAACTTCCAAACCACTTCGCGAACTTTGACTCTTTAAATCATCCGGCTTACTCATCGTACGCTACCCTCTTGTTCACGCAACGACTGTGTCTGCCGCCGCGTTCGTTGTTGCATTAAACGATGTTTGCCGCTGTCGATCCGCTGGGCAACGTCATCATGATCCTTTTCACTCGACCGTTGAACGTCTGACTTCGTCAGGAATTCTGCCAACCCAGAAATTGTCGGGTATTGAAAGAAATTCATAACAGCGATGTCCCGATGCAACACGCGCTGTAGCTGGCTCTTGACCTGCGTCAATAGAAGTGAATTACCGCCCAGATCAAAGAAATTGTCATGGATCCCGATATCACGCACATGCAATAGGTCACGCCAGACTTCGGCTATGACCTGTTCGACGTTCGTTCGAGGGACAACGTGCTCAACAGCGGACGCTCGCTGAGACACGTCATAAGCTGGCAACGCCTGGCGATCTACCTTTCCACTCGGGGTCAAGGGCAGATAGTCAAGAATAAAAAAGTGAGTGGGGACCATGTACTCCGGCAACCGCTGCTCAAGATAGCCCTTTAATTCTCCTCGAAGATCCTTCGCTACTGGCATGAGGTCTACCTTGGACAGTTCCTCGGGAAAAAGCTGTTGGTAAAACGGCGTGTGTCTAAAAACAGGCGCCTGGTAGAATGAATCGTACTCGAATACGATCTGTGAGCCGGATTTTCTGATCAATCGTCCTTCCAATCGGTAGTTCGGATACATAGCGTGCTCTTCCGCAAGCCGGTATCCCACCGCTTCGATCCTATCCCCTTTTTGCACTTCGACTCCGGGGGAGAAGGCTGGGAAAAAGATGGGGATCCAATTTCCCTGATTATTTCCCCAGCTCAAAATGTCGTTGACTTGTCCCTCAATCGTGCTGAATGCCAACCAGAGCAAGAAACCATCGACTCTCCCCTCACGCTGTATGGTAAGAGTGAACTTCGTTTCTGATCGGAGATCGATTGGTCCGGTGAAGACTAAATCTTCAAACAGACGGATATCCGACAGCACATGCGTGCGGGGAAAATTCTTAATGCCAACCCGGACATCAAATGGCGCTCCGATCCATTCAAAAATCCGCTCTACATAGGGCCATGTCAACTCCGAAAACCGCGGCTGCGTGGCAAGAGACTCCGGCAACGTCACGGCTGCAATGTTTGTCGCGCTCCAGTGGGGAATCATGACGCCATCCTTTTTTAGAAACCGCCTGGCATCATTCAAGATACGGACGACACCCTCTGAGGAGGCGATATGACCGAGCAATTCCGACACACAGACATCTACGCATTCAGGCAACTGCACGTGAGTCGCATCGCCCTGTATTAACGTGATCTTTTCTGTCAACCCAGTTCGCTCTATCAAATCACGTGCGTGGTTGTACGCATTCTCAAGCATCTCAATCGCATAGACGCGTTCGGCCCCTGCCTCGATACACATTCGCGCTAACGCCACATCGGCTCCCGTGCCGAGATCCACCACAGTCTTACCGGGTACGACTTGTTCAATCGCCTTTCTATACGCACGATTCCGTCGTTCATCATGCGTCATGGCGAAATACATCATCGCGTCGTACACTGGATACTCACCCACTGATGGCCATATTTCAGGGATTCCAGCCGTAGGCTTCACATACGCAATTAATTGCTTTTGGAGCGTTTCATCGTCGGACGCCACGACCGCACAGGCTTCGACACTCGGATACCGGGCAAGAGACGCTTCGATTTCTCCGACTTCAATGCGAAAGCCACGAACTTTGACTTGTTGATCTACCCGCCCCTGATACTCCAAATTACCATCTGCGAGAAATCGCACTCGGTCACCGGTTTTATACAAGCGTGCGCCTGGATTCTGGGTAAAGGGATTCGGCACAAAACGCTCGGCTGTCAGCTCGGGACGGTGCCAATACCCGCGCGCCAGCCCTTCGCCCCCGATGTACAACTCTCCCGACACTCCGATCGGCACTGGCTGAAATGAGGCATCCAACACATACGTCTGCGTATTGGCAATCGGCTGTCCAATCGGAACCGTCGACTGATTACCATCGCGTCGGCAAGCCCACACCGTTGAATCCATCGTCGTTTCCGTTGGTCCGTAAAGGTTATACAACTCCAAGTCCTGATCGAAGGTTTGCCATACCCGCGTTTGCAACTCCACTGAGAGCGCTTCGCCCCCACAAATGATCCGACGCAAGGATTGACCCTTTACAAACATGGGTTCATCAAGCAGCACCCGAAGAACAGACGGCACCAGGTCAATGACCGTGACATCCTGGCGAAACAGGAATTCGGCGAGTTCCTGAGCATCGAACGGGAACGTCGAAGGAAAGATATTGAGGCGGGCACCAGCCAGTAATGGCGCTACAATCTCCAAGGTCCCTACATCAAAGCTCAACGAATATTTCTGTGGCACTCGATCAGCTGGGATCAACGGCAAGGCAGCCTGATACCATTGCATGTGATTGCTGAGAGCCTCATGAGAAATGACCACCCCTTTGGGCCGTCCCGTAGACCCAGAGGTATAAATCATATACGCCGCTTGTAAAGGATGGAGCTGAGTCTTGAGCCTGGGATAGCGGGCTTCATGGCAAGGTTCAGGACAAGAGTCACTGTCTTCATCGAGACACAGCACGTAAGCCGGGACCGGCGGCACCACCTGTCGCAATGCCTGTTGCGTGAGAAGTACGACCGGATGTGCATCTTCCAGGATAAAGGCCATGCGCTCTTTTGGATACGAAGGATCCAGCGGCACATAGGCCCCTCCGGCTTTCCACACGCTGAGCAACCCCACAACCATGTCCACCGACCGTTCCATATAGATCCCAACCAGCACTTCCGGTCCCACCCCCTTGGTTCTTAACGTTTCCGCGAGTTGGTCAGCGCGAACGTTGAGTTCCGCATACGTCACCTGTTGGTCTTGAAAAACCACAGCCACCTCCTCCGGCGTCCGCGCGACCTGCGCTTCAAACAACTCCACGACGCTCTGCGCCTTGTCCTCCCACACACGCACCGTCGAGTTCCAGCGGTTAAGGATTTGAGCATATTCAGGTTCCGTCAATAGTGGGATCCCGGATATGCGTTCCATGGGATTCGCCAACATCCCGTGCAAGACTTGCTGATAATGCGCGGCCATGCGCGCGATCGTTGACGGGGCGAAAAGATCGAGGCTGTACTCCCAGACACTGCTCAACCCCTCGGTGGTTTCCGAGAACGCAACATTCAGGTCACACTGCGCCGCACCACTCTCGACCGAAAGCTGTTCTACCGACAGCCCTGGAAGATCAAGTTCATTTAGCGGCATATTTTGAAACGCTAACATAACTTGAAAAAGAGGACTGTGGCTCAGCACTCGTGTGGGTTGAACGGCTTCGACAACCTGATCAAACGGCACAGCCTGGTGGGCCTGTGCAGTGGTGACTGTTTCTTTCACACGGGCAAGCAAAGCCGAGACGATCGGATCTTCTGACAGGTCCGTGCGCAGAGCCAACGTATTGACAAAACACCCGATGAGGCCTTCGAGTTCAACTCGTGTTCGGTTTGCGACGGGTGCTCCAACCACAAAGTCTGTCTGTCCGCTATAACGAGCGAGTAGGATCTTGAATGCTGCGAGCAATATCATAAATATGGTTACGCCCTGTCGTTGGCTCATGTCGCGAATAGCAGTCAGCATGTGTGCAGGAATGGCAAACTCTTGTTTCGCCCCTCGATACTGTTGTACGACCGGACGAGGATAATCGGTCGGCACATTCAAAATCTCAGGGGCACCTCGAAGCTGCTCCTGCCAATACCCTAACGACGCATTCAACACGCCTTCCTGTACCCGCCGCCTTTGCCATCGGGCAAAATCAACATATTGAACCGGCAGGGTTGGCAACGACGGTGCTTGACCCTTGACTTGGGATGTATACAAGTAAGTCAATTCACGCACCAATACACCCATCGACCATCCATCTGCGATGATATGATGCATGGTCACGACCAGGACATGAACCTCATCAGTTATCTGAAACAGTTTCATCCGGCAGAGTGGTCCTTGCGACAGATGAAACGGTTGCCGTGCCTCCTCTGTCAGCATCCGTTCAAGCGTGGCGTTCTGCTGTTCTTCATTCATTCCGGTCAGATCCGTGATATCGATCACCAATTGAGTTGACTCATGAATCATCTGTACCGGCATCCCGTTGACGGCGGGAAAAGTCGTCCGCAAGATTGCATGTCGCCGAAGAATTTCTCGGAAGCTTTCTTCTAATGCTGACACCTTCAGATCTCCGGTCAGTTTAAGCGCAATCGGAAGATGATAGGAGGCACTTTCTGGAGCGAGTTCCGCCAAAAACCAGAGGCGATGCTGCGCAAACGACAGGGGAAGATGCTCATGTGGTTCAGGCGACGCGGCAGAGACCATCGATGACAGGCTTTCTGAATTTTCCGTGACAGCTGAGGCATCGGCAATACACGTCGCCAATTCCGCCAACGTCGGATGTTCAAAGAGGTCTTCCAGCAAAAGCTCTACCGACCACAACTCCTGAATTCGAGCCAGCACTTGCGTCCCACGAAGCGAATCCCCTCCGAGCGCAAAAAAATGACTTTCTCGATCGATCGTTGAACCATCAAAAACTTCTTGCCAGACTCGAACCAGCATGGCTTCGATGTCGATGCATGAATCGTTTGGGGAGTTCCGCACAGCCGTCGCTTCCAAAACCGACTCGCCAATCAGGTCCAATTCACGTCCCAGAAACCGATCCCGTGCCAGATAGCGCTGCACCTTCCCGCTCGAAGTTTTGGGAAGGTGTCCTGGTTTAATCAAGGCAATCGCATAGACTTGCACTTCATGCGCATCAGCCACAGCGGTGCGAATCGCTGTGGCAACTTCCTGGATATCACACTTCACTCGAGCGTTCATTTCCTGCACCACGACAGCTCGCTCCTCATCCTCAACGTCGATCGAGAACACCGCGCCGCTCCCATCACGAAGCGCTGGATGACTCCGGCTCACGGTCCATTCCAGATCATGCGGATAATGGTTCCGCCCCCGGATGATCATGAGATCTTTGAGACGACCTGTGATGAACAGGTTGCCTTGGTGGAGAAACCCCAGGTCGCCGGTTCGAAGAAACGGCCACTCTCCAGAAGAAAGCTTGGCTTGAAAGGTCGCTACCGATTCTTCCGGCCAGTTCCAGTACCCTTGCGCCACGCTCGGCCCTTGGACCCACACTTCGCCAATGTATCCCTCCGCGCAAATCTCTCGACGCTCCGGTTCGACGATGACGATGTAATGGCCAGGATACGCATGACCACACCCGATCACCTGCGGATGATCATGCTCCCTCCTTGGGTACACGATGACCGCAGGCTGATCCAGAAATACGGTCTGAACCGCTTCCAGGACTGGGTCCGCTTCAGGTTCACCCCCGGATACCATAAGTGTCGACTCCGCTAAGCCATAACAGGGATAAAACGTTGATCGACGGAATCCACAATGCTTGAACGCAGACTCAAAATTGTCCAACGTAGCAGGACGGATAGGTTCCGCCCCGTTAAAGGCAATCTTCCAACACTCCAAATCAAGTCCTTCCCGTTGCTCTTGGGAGATTTGCTTGACACACAAGTCATAGGCGAAATTGGGGCCTCCGCTGGTTGTGGCGCGATAACGGGTTATTGCGTCAAGCCATCGTATGGGTTTTTGTAAAAAATGGTGCGGCGCCATGAGCACGCAGTGCGTGCCCAAGTACAACGGCTGGAGCACATTCCCAATTAATCCCATGTCGTGGTAAAGTGGGAGCCAACCTATCACGATCGTTTCGTCATCATGTCCAAATGCCTGTTGAATGACCCGCTGATTAGCCATAAGGTTGCCATGGGTTACCATGACGCCTTTGGGGTGACCAGTTGAACCGGACGTGTATTGCAGAAATGCCAACGAGTCTAAAGAGACAGTAACGCGATTCAAAGATTCGTTCGCTTCAGAAGGAAGATGATCAATGGCCAGCCATCGCAGAGCGTGGAGCGTCTGCTGGCTGCCATCATCCATTCCCTGCTCATCGCGCAGCCGATGAACCGGTCGATCAATGGCCGTTCGCATCCGTGCTGTCGAGAGCGCAATACTTGGACTGGCATCATGTAGTATAGAAAGAAATTTCGGAAAGCTTCGTGGCCGTTGAGGCGGATAAGCTGGAACGGCGACCACTCCCGCATAGAGACAACCCAAGAAGGCCACGATGAAATCAAGACCGGGAGGAAAGAGCAACACCGCGCGTGAACCAGGCGTTTCGGTTTTTAGCAGCTCAATCGCAATGAGACGTGCCCGGCGATTGAGTTCTCCATACGTCAGGTCAACCGTCGCACGTTCTCCGTCGGTCAGGAACGTATAGGCCAAACGATCGGGATCTTGCTTGGCGTGTTCCTGCAGAACATCAATTAGGGTCATAGTCATGGCCTACTCTTCCCACATATCGACAATCATTTTTTGAAGAAATTAGAAATACATTAAAATTTCAATCACAAAATACGAATCAAATATAAAACGCCAAGCTCAAAATTCCAAGCAAATCCTAATCTCAAGGGTTGGCTCTGGTTCAATGAAGCCCCTTTCACCCTACCCCTCTCCCACAAGGGGAGCGGGAACTTTCTGATGCCTCGAGCTTCAGGAATACGTCAAAAGTGATTTGCTATCTTAAGTTTTAGCAATTAGATCATTCTGTCATTCGATATTGTTTCGTGCTTTAACTTTCGGATTTCAAATTTTAGCACTCCCTTTGTCATCACACCTCCTGCAGACAATCATCAAGTACGTTCCGCAATTGTTGTAGGACAAGAGCCCGAGCCGTATGAAGAAAAAAATGTCCTCCCGAAAACATGGACACCGTAAACCGGTCAGTCGACTGTTCACACCATGCCTCAAGCCGAGCCTGCGAAACCTCATGATCCGACACTCCACCAAATGCCACAATGGGACAAGACAGTGGTGGTTCGACCTCGTAGGTATAGTGTTCACGAAGTGCAAAGTCTGACCGTAACACCGGCAAAAACAACTGCCGAATCTCCGGATTATCAAGAATCTCCGGTGGTGTACCTTCAAAGGCTCGCAGCTTCTCAATGAACTCAGGCTCTGGCAACGAATGAATTTGCGGATCATGATCACTCAACTGAGGCGCCGAACTTCCGGAAACCACCAGCCCTCGCAGCAAATGATTTCCCTGTCGTCTCAACTCACGAATAAACTCAAAACCAATCAATGCCCCGACACTATGCCCGAACACGACGAACGGTACATCGGTCAACTCAACAAGAGCATCATATAGGCCTTGCACAAGTGGCCCCACCTGAGTGACAGGCGATTCCTGCATCCTTGTCTCCCTCCCGGGATATTGAATGGCACAGACCTCGACCGATTCCTGAACAGCGTCTTCCCAATGACGAAAAACAGACGCCCCACCTCCCGCATAGGGAAAGCAGAACAGCCGCAGTGTAGGGCTGACCCTTTGCCTTCGAAATGGTAGCCAGACATTTACGGCAGCGTTCAGTGTGTGCTTTACAACTGACATCGTTCGGCTTCAGCCTCTTCCATCTTTTTCCGTAAACTCAGAGGCCGCATATCCGTCCAGATTTCACCGATATGCGATAAACACTCGGCCTTGAGTCCTTTTGTCCCCTCATCCCTCCAGCCTAACGGATTCTCCTTGTACTCCGGCCAGATCGAATACTGTTCTTCGTGATTCACGACCACTTTGTAAATCGTGGTATCTTCACCCTCGTCTTGCATAACCTTTCCTCCTTTTGTGCATGTTGGCTTTAGATTTATAAAATAGAGCCTCTCCGCCTATCTGCTTTTCGAGCCAACTTTTCATTTTTCACTTTGCAATGTACATGTGATCTTCAACCTTCCCAGACTCTTTACTCTGGACGAAGACTAAGCGTGTGGCGCACTGGCCCTGGAAGCAACGGCGTCGGCAAACCTTCAACCCAGGCGCGATGGTGATCTCGGTAATGTGGCGACAAGGGGTCACCCGATTGCCCACCCGGCATCTCGAACAGGGCATCAGAGAGATGGCCTGGAGAAACGACTAACCGTTCCGTCGCTCCAACTACCCCAGAACTTGCCCGCACGCATTCTCCGCAACCTGGCATGGCTTCGTTGGGCAAACCCAGTACACCGGTAAGGCCAGGGAACACGTGTATCAATGGATGTCCATAGGTCTGTCGATTAAAGTCGCCCCATTTCAACTTTTTCAAAGATTTCATTTCGTGTTTTTCTAGAATCTGTTTCACGCTTTTTTGAAGCACGGACAAGAGGAACGCATCCCATGTCGGATATTGATCAGCATCTGGAAGCAATGAAGGAATCTTCGCGGTCAACAACCGCCGAAGTGCCATATCCGTATCGCCCGCCCAATAGGAAAAATCCTGATCATGCGTTCGACATTCCGCTAAATACGGTTCAAAGACATTATTTTTCAGTGAACGTTGAATTTGAAGTAGAAACCCTAAGCCGACACTGTCCACATCCGCTTGGCCATTCCATTCAGCGAGAACATCCTGAAGTTCCTCAAGCGAGGGAGACAGATGCTCCTGATGCTTCGCCAAAATATCCAGCGCGAGCTGTCGATAAAATTGGGAAGGCTGGCTCACCGTATCTAATTGTAAGGCCAGCATGTCAGCTTCCGTGACACCCTTTAACGCCTTCAATCGTTCCGTGATGCGATGCCCTCGATAGCCATTCGGAAAGTCGTGACCGATCGTATGAGGATATTCGGCTCCCACCATCCGATGATTCCCAGCCACCACATATCCCGAAGGAGGGTCAACAATTCGTGGTAAGGCTTCCGGTCGAATATATCCCTGCCACCCAACAGCCCCATCGTTCCAGGACACGCTGGAGAACCCCGTTAGCCCCATTCGAAGTGGAACCCGGCCCATCAAAGTCCAGGCAATATGACCTTGATTGTCCGCAAGCACGGCACTCATCGCGGGGCCACGAGACTGATTCATGACCGTGATGGCCTCATGAATCGTGTTCGCCTGATCCATATGCAGGAGCCCAAAGTCCGCAGCGTGCGGATCCATCGGCACCCAGTGAACGGCGACGGGTTTTTCTAGAAGTGTCCGTTGAGCAATCGGTCCCCATGTGGTTACCTTGACGTCGACCGGAAGATCCGGTCCGCCTTTAACCTTGACCACTTCATGTCGAACACCATACGGCTTCCACCCGTCAGCCTTCCGATACGCACCAGGATGATCCGGAGAGGTTTCGATCATAACCAGATCCAACGCATCGACAAAGGGGTCCGTAAAACTCCAGGCTATGGAGCCATTGGTTCCGACGATCACCACGGGAATTCCTGGCACCACAACACCATTCAATTCACTCGTTCCATAACGCAATCGGACCCGATACCATATATTCGGAATGCTGATCGGTAGGTGCATATCACTGGCCAGCATCGCACGCCCAGTCGCCGTCTTGGATGGGGCAAGCGCCCAACCATTGGATCCCCTACCCCAATATTTATCCAACGGGTATGGAGCCTGACTCGTGCGTTGATGCGTGACAGACTTTTTCAACGAAGCCAATGATTCTACGGGGATGGGAGGCATTTCATCGGGCAGGCGAACGTCTTGCCGTTCACGCAACAGTGCTGCCGTGTACGGATCTAAATCCCACGTGAGAAAGTTGAAGACATCCGGAGGCAACACCTCTTTCATGATCGTCACCATCCGCTCATGCTCGATCATCCATTTTGGCGGATGGAACATTCCCAAGAGAACGAGAACACTATCGGCGACGGTCCACCGGTCCGGTCGATATCCTAATAAATGAAATTCAAATGGTAGCGCTTTGGCCTGCGAAACAAATGCGTTCACACCTTCGGCGTACGCCTCGAGCACGGCAAGTTGTGCTGCTGGAAGCTGTTTCACGATCGCTTGAGCCATCTGTTGCGTACCCAAGACCCGCTGTTGGATATCGACTGGGACAACCGACTTTCCAGCAATCTCCGCTAACCTCCCGGCACTTGTTCGACGCAACCAATCCATCTGAAACAGGCGATCACGAGCTGTGATGTACCCAAGCGCATGCATGGCATCTGTCCGCGTCAACGCATTCATAGTTGGAACCCCCAACGCATCGAACACCACCTTCACCGGTGCGGACAACCCCGGCAATGACTTCGAACTATCATCTTTAGAACGAAGAATTTCCGACTCGGCCCATGCCAACGTCAAACATAAATGCACACCGCACACCGCTACAAACCCACTGATCGCAATCGTCAAGACGATCCGAGAACGAGGACTCCATCTAGGCATCGGGCCCTCCATGCCCCGCGGCTGCGATCTCATCGATTTGCTGCTCCGTCACAATTAACGGCGGAAGAAATCGGACGACACACCTATTGCATCCCCCCAATTCCAAGACTAACTCGCGTCGCAGCGATTCATGCTGAATCCGTTGTGCCATGACTGAGTCGGGAGGGTAGTTTCCACAGCTATCAGGAGCACTCTCGCGATTGATAATTGCAATCCCGTTCATGAGACCACGGCCTCGCACCTCACCAATACATGACGACTGCTCTTCAAACGGACACAGCTGACTTTTCAATAGATTTCTCATCGGTAAGGCTCCAGATCCAGTCAGACAGTCATAGTAGACTCGTCCTTCTTGTCTTTTTGATTCGTGCTAGGAATGCGATATGGATAGCTGCGGGCATTGGACACACGCGCCACCTGACAGTCGAGATACGTATTCGATATAAACGGATAACTCGGAGAACGAAGAGGTTCGGAATCTGTGCGATTCTTCACTGCAACGTGCGAGGGAGTAGCCTGTGTAAACATGAGCGATTGTCCTTCCTTGGTCAGGCTCGATGTAAGACTTGCGCTCTGTGTGCGGACGTTATACTGGAATCATCGGCTGCTCTGAAATTGGAACCAGCTGTCCGTCATGCATTTTGAGACAGCGATCCGCCATAGAAAAATACTGATCATCGTGTGTGATCACCAGCACGGATTTTCCGGCTGCCTTTAATTCCGGCAGCGCGTTCACGTAAAACCAACGTTTAAAGACTGGATCTTGATCGCCCGCCCATTCATCAAAGACATAAAACGGACGATCCTCCAACAAGGCCGTCACCAAGGCCAGGCGCTTGCGTTGTCCACGCGATAACGCTAACGTTGACAATTTTCCTTCGTGAATCGTGACCTTATGGTCGAGTTCAAGCAGCCGAAGATATTCTGCAGCTTTGACTTCCAACTCAGAAGTCTCAATGCCAAAAAATGAGTCAAACAAATGAAAATCCGAAAAGACAGTCGAATAATATTGCCGGTAGCCTTCGCGTTGACCATCTAAGATGGGCGCGCCATTCACACGAATCTCCCCGTTTTCTGGCACATAGAGGCCTAGCAAGAGCATGGCTAACGTCGTCTTACCGCTCCCATTGCCGCCAATCAAAAACACAACTTCGCCCGAGTAAAACGATACATCTATCGGACCAAGCAGGAACGGACGATCTTCACGTTCATGATGATAGTTATGCGTAACCCCAACTAATTCCACCTGTTCCAAGATTATTGAATCACCGTGAGATACAGAGGGTAACGACGAGAGGCTGTCTGGCATGTCATCTTGCACCTGGACATCTGAGGACAACGACAGGCCAAGATTTTGTACTTTCTTCAGGGCCACACTCGCACGCCCCAGCCCCGGCAACGCCTCCACGATTAATTCCAAGGGCGACATCAGATAAAGTAACACTAAGATATATCCTGTCGTCGCTTCCGCCGAGAGGTCGTACATAAGCGGCACCCCAAACAACAAGAGGCCGATCATCGTATACAACAGCAGAGAACTCCACGCGCCCGCAATCGTGTACGTCGTCATCCCCGACACAAACGCCTGGCGATAGGTATGAACAGCCGTCTGTAGGCCTTGCGAGAAAAAGGCAGCCCGACGGTCACGGTGCATCTTCAACTCCTTCATGCCGTCCGTCATCGCCCGAAAGACATGATGCAAGCGATCACCAGCTTCACGAGCCGAAGTCAACGCCTTGAGCGCGTGAGCTTCATGCAGACGGAAAGACAAAACGCCCACGGCAATAAACATGATGACGACCACAACCAACTGCCAGGAAAGCCATCCTAGGTAAGCTAAACAGCCTACCACCGTCGCCAGTTGCACACACAACATCGGTAACGTGACAAAGGCCGTCGCCATCGCTGCAACATCGTCCGTCAGCGTCGCCAACACCCGATGGGCCCCTAACTCTTCCATATGCCGGATAGGAGAGCCCAGGACTTTCCGGCTTAACTGCATTCGCAGATTGGCGATCATCTCCTGCCCTAAGCTCACCAGCACTATTTGCGAGAGTACTCTCGACAACAGGATGATCACGCTCACGACGCAGAATCCCCAGAACACCAAACTCGTCAGGTTGCCGGATGTATGTAAGACCCGATTAATCAACGCCAACAACCCCGCTCCACCAAGCCCGCTGACGACACCAGCCAAACCGGCCAGCACCACCTTGCGCCATGAAGTACGGAGAAGGAAGAGAATCACCTGCATAGTGTTATTCTCATATTCGATATCATGAGCATTGGCATCACAAACCTAAGAATGCTATTGAGGATAAGACGAATCACTTCACATAATCCTGACGTACCGTTCAAAATTCATGTATTAATAAAGGAACATTTCTTTCTTAACTTTCAGTAAGTCGAACCAGGAAAATCCAATCAACCATGAAATTCAAAATCTCAATTTCAAATCTTGGCTTCACTGTTCATTTTGCACTTTGCCTTTTGCATTTATCGTCTCCCCCCAGTTCACTTCACACTTCCGAATAACGCTTCTCGTCCTCAATCCACCCACGGCGGGGTCCATTCCAGGTCCGGATCGAATTTCACACGCAAGGTGCCAAAGACACTCACGGGCGAGCCAAAAGTATTAAACCCTACGCGGGTACCAGGACTTTCAATATAGGTCGCATCCAGCAGATTCCGTACGTTGATCGTGAACTCATAGGCTTTTTGAGGTGGGCGGTAGAATACAACCGCATCCACACGTTCGTAGGCTTCAGTAGACATATCGTTGGGCACTTCCAACTCAAACCCACTCTGAAAGTAGACGCCTCCACCAAAGCCTACCCCTCGCAATGAACCTGTTTGCAGTTCATAGGTGGCAAAGACACGCCCAGCATACGAACGAGGATTTTGCAATGGGATACTCCCCTTCACTCCCGCGCGATTGTCTTTCGTAATCTCTGCATCTAAATATGAAACATTCGCCGTCACATTGAGCCCAGGCCATAGCTCGCCATTGACATCGAGCTCTACACCTTGATGCCGCTGCTCACCCACTGCGATGGAAAACCGCGTATCCGTCGGGTCTGTCGTCGCCACATTCTGACGATAGGACCGGTACAAGGCTGTCGTCACGAGAAGACGTCCGTTCAACAGATCCCATTTAACCCCGACTTCATAATTTTCTCCCATCTCGGGCGGCAGCAGTGAACCATTTCTGGTGGCTCCAAAAGCATTAACTTGAAACGATTGTGCATAGCCAGCGTAGACATTTACGCCTGCAGCTAGTTCATAGATCGCCCCGAGCCGACCCGTAAATTCAGAATACGATTCCTTCAGTGTCATACCAGTCACAAAGTTCTCAAACTTCCCATTTGCCCAATCGTGTCGCCCCGCTCCCACTAACGTCAGTCGATCGAATGGTCGAACGACCACTTGACCAAATAGGCCGGTTTGTTTGAGATCGTTGATACCATTAAAAAATGGTGCAGCCTTAAGCACTGAATCCGATGGCGCCTGAAAATTGTTCGCTGGATTAAAGATATTATCGACGCCTAGGGACACATAGCCATTGATGGCATCTTGGCGTTGTTCGCGATGATCCACGCCGAGTAACACTTCATGCTGTTGTCCAAATCCATCGAACTCTTTGTTCAAAAAAATTTCACCGGCATAGGTTTCGAACTCCAGTTCACGTAAGGCTGAATAAATATTGGAAGTTCCGTCAGGCGCAAGCGCACTACCAAACGTATAGCCGTATAGACGTTTTTCGAATAACTCGGAATTGGAATATTTCCCTTTCATTGACAGCGTGAGATTATTCACGAATTCATGATTATAGTGGGCTTCATAATTTTGCCCTTCAAACATCATTTTGGCGCCATTTTCGCCCCTACTACCGAAATTTCTCGTGCGAGGAATGTCGGGTGGTTCCCCATTGGCAAATAAAGGAAATCCTACAAAACTGGCGCCGTCGAATTTCTGATAGTGGCCGGTGAGGAGTAACGTGCCGGCGCCATCGAACAGGCCGATTTCTATGGATGGCGCGACGGTGTATTGCCGCACAGGCACGTTATCTACGAAGTTGCCACCTTCTTCGACGGCAAAAAGCACCCGGCCTCGAATGTTCGGAGCCGGTGGCAAGACGCCATTGGCATCCACGACCCCGCGATACAGACCAAATGATCCAGCCTGGAATTGAGAAATGGCGAAGTTGGTGGCTTGGGGCATTTTGGTAATGCGATTCACAAACCCTCCTGGACTGGAGGCACCACCTGAAATGGAAGCTGGCCCTTTGATGATCTCGTAACGCTCAATCAGGGCAGGATCGGGCGCAAAAATACTGTCTGTCGGTAACCCATTCGATCTGAGTGAACTAAATTCATTACGTCCTCCGATTCGAAATCCCCGGAGATTGAACGCTTCCGTTCGACCACCAGAACGATTCGCACGCGTCACGCCACTCACGTGTTCAAACGCTTCCGTCTGCCGCAATGAAAACGTATCCCGAATCACATCCCGCGTGACGACGCCTATCGACGATGGCGTTTCAGTAATCGGAAGCGCTGTTCGCGTCGAGCCAGTCGCTTTGTCTGCTTTGTAGCCGTCGACGGGCGGCAAGAACACTTTGGAGCGGGTGATCGTATCCGTGACTTCTACGGGCTGGACTTCGATGACAGGGATGTCGGATTTGGAGAATGCCCCCGCACCTGCCTCACCAGCATCTTCGTGCGCAAACAGCGTCACGGTGTCGACATCGGAAAAGCGGTACTGTAGACCAGTGCCTTGAAGCAATCGTTGCAAGGCTTCTTCGGAGGTATACAGCCCTTCAAGCCCCTTTGTTTGAAGTCCCGCGACTAACTCAGAAGGATACGCCAGCTGTACCTTGCCTTGCTCTATTAAGGCCAAGAGCGCTGGCTGCAAGGCTCCGGCAGGAATCTTCAAGGAATGCCGGGCAGACTCGTCCTCATCTTGACGTGCCGCGAGCATGGGATGATGGCGACCGCCGATCAGCAAATCCTGGGCTTCGTGACGAGATGGTCCGAGCTGCGGCGAGTCCTGCGTATCTTGTGCCAACGCCGGATGATACGTTCCCAGTGCTAATGACGAAAGTCCAACCATAAACCCCCAGACCAAACTGTGCCGATGCTGTCCATTAACTGTTTCCGCTGCTTTGAGAAACGCCGCATGTACCCGTGCGGCTGTCGGTTGCTGTTGCGTGCTCCGCTTCCTCCGCTTGAACGTCTTTGGCTTCATTCGTGTTTCCTTTTTGTCTAGGCATAAAAAAACCCACAACTACAAAAAGAATTGTGGGATCGGGAATCTACGTCCTCTGTCCTCGATCAGAAACAATTATTTATGAATTCGATATGAACCCTTTAAAAAAATCGTCATGTTAGGTATGACGGATCCTTTTTGCAGATCCATACCTTCACAGAAAAAATAATGTTAAAAAAGTATCGAGTCGGAGGCAAAGGGTACCGGGAGAACCACTAATGGTCTTGGCGTTCCAGCACGATAAGGTTCGGGCCATGGCGGATAGGGTACAGAGAAAGCATATCTTCTAGGGACCGAAAAAACCCAATGGGATTATCAAGACGAAACGCGCCTGTGATCGGGACATGCCCGAGACTCGGGTCACTCAGCCGAATAGCGTCGGTTCGATAGCGTGCCCATTCATTCAGGACATCACGCAAGGGTGTTTCGACGAAGACCAATTGACCTTGCCGCCACGACGCCGTCATGGGCACGTTAAAGGGTTTGACGGCAGAGAGATCGCCTTCAGCTGTGTAAAACACTTCTTCGCCCTGCCTGAGCAGTTGAGAAGTCTTCTCCGATATCGCGGGTGTGTGCGCTGATACCTCCACAGCGACACGACCTTTCAGAACGGCGACCTGGACGGTGTTTGAAGACTGACGAACAAGAAACTCTGTCCCGATATCATGGATAATGCCGTTTGCAGCATGCACATCAAAGGGACGTTGGGGATCAGGTGCCACGGTAAAGAGCGCCTCCCCTCGCTCGAGGTGCACAATACGACGTTCATCAGATATCTCTACCAATACCTGCGAGTCGGTGTTCAGCCGCAGCGTCGAGCCATCCGTCAACATCACGGTTTGTTGTTCGCCTTTGGCTGTTTGATACGAGGCCTGGTGTACTGATGAACTAGGCCACAGCCACACGAGACAGCCTAGTATTCCCAGAGCTAGACTTATCGTCGTGATGGTTGGGGGCCATCCCCACAGCCAGCTCGCTCCACGTGCGGATGCTTCACGCACCTTTTGTTCCCAATAGTGATCGACGTCCGCCAATTCCTCGTCAAGAAATTTCGGCACGTGATCCAGTGCATCCCACATCTCCGTCGCCCGTGCGTATTCCTGTTGATGCGCGGGATGTGCATCAAGCCATTGCTCAAACGCTCGTCGATCTTCCGGACTCATTTCTCCCGATTGTAAACGGATGATCCAGACCAGCGCCTGCTCACGTGGTGAGGACTGGGGAGACGGGTGAAGATCTTCGAGCATCAGTCAGTGATTCCTTGACGACCAGAGATCTGGTCCGATATGTGGACGAGTGATCGTGAGACTCGACTCTCAACTGCCTGCGACGGGTAATTACACACATACCACACACTAGCCGTTCGTGGAGATTGAAAATCGCAGAATGATACCAAGATACACGTAGAGGGTCTAATAGATATAACGAATGGACGGGGACGATCCAGACCTAGGGCGGCAAGATTTTTCTCCTTGGAGTCTCTTCAGAACCAGGCGTGGAAACATGAACATGCAGTCATGACGTGTGGGCATCCACCCCAAAACAGGGTCTGACTAATTGGCCAATCCTATTCAGGTTCTTTGTCGAGGAACTGGCGGCAGCGCACCAAAGCTTTCAGCATGTGCTTTTCCACCATGGCGTGAGAAATGTCAAGAATGTTCGCGATTTCGCGGTGAGACTTTCCCCTGACTTTGTGCAGGAGAAACACCCGACGACATTTGGGAGGCAAATCGGCAATCGCCTGACTCAACCGTTGCACCTTTTCTTTTCCCGCCAAGATACGCTCTTGATTTGGAGCTGTCGATGGGCAGCCTTCCGCCTCGTCTAGCTTCACAAACCGAGGCGAGGATGTATGGTGTTCTTTGCGAAAGAGATCGATGGTGATGTTCGTGGCCGTTTTATACAAGAACGCACGAGGATTCTGAATGGACGAAGACGGTTGGCGCGACAGGTAACGACAAAACGTTTCTTGCACGACATCAAAGGCTTGCTCACGTGACTGCAGCCGTTTGGTGAAAAACGTCAATAATTCGTCGTAATGCTCACGTACGAGCGTGCTCGCATGACACGTGAGGCTGGAACTCAATGGGTTAGACACGAAACAATTCCGATCGGATGAAAGGGCAAACAGTGAGAGAAGTGGTTACAGTGAAGAGATGCATGGCGTTCTTCGTGAGTAGGCAGCTTGACACACTCATAATGATAATGAATTTAAGTATCAGAATTAGCCTTTCCGCGTCAATCCTACTCTTTGCTCAATGAGGATACGAATCTCGCACTCCAAAGATCCATGCTCAGATATCAGAGAAACATGTGAATCGGCTGGAAAGCCTTGAGCAGACAACCGGAACAACGAAAGCTAGAACCCTCACGGCTCCCCACGAATAATCTGTCTACTCACTAACTTGAGGTATCCGGTGTAGTCAGAATCGCATATAATGGGCACAAAGTTTTTTTGACGCCCAGATTTCCTGAAAGGAGGTCCACATACTTGTTCTTCCCCGTTCTTCGCGCCCTGCGTTGGCATCTGTACACCACCTGTCCGCACAGCTATGCCACTCGGCACACAGTCGGGCCTGTGCGATTTACGGCGTATCTGGTTAGCCTCACGGTTTTATTGTATAGAACCCTCTGCAAAAGTAACGGAATTCTGTAGAATAGCCCTCATGCAAATCACTATGAGGTCCCAGATGAAAACAGAGCCCTTGCGAATTGAGCGCTTTCTCCACGAGATGGATCAGGTTGTGCCGTGGCAACAATTGGAAGACGTGATCCACCCATATTACAAAGGCACCGGGGGGCCGTCCGCCCCACGCCCTGCGGGTGATGCTGCGCATTCATTTTCTCCAGCTGTGGCACAATTTGAGTGATCCGCTGATGGAAGAGGCGTTGTAGGATCAACTCAGTTTCCAGACCTTTCTGGGGTTTGACTGTTTTGGAGGCGTGATTCTGGATGAGAGCAGCATCTGTCGATTTCGGAATCTCTTGGAAGCGCATGGGCTCTCGCAACAGATTCTGACCGTCGTGAATACCCACTTAGCCGCCCAGGGGCTAGTGCTCAAAGCTGGCACAATCGTTGATGCGACCTTGCTAGCCGCGCCGGTAAGCAAGCAGAACACCCGGAAAGAACGGGATCCTGAAATGAGTTCGACGCGCAAGAACAATACGTGGCATTTCGGGGCCAAAGGCCATATCGGGGTACAGGCGCAAGGGCCACCGATTATTCATTCAACCGCATTGACCACGGCCAAAGTGTATGATGGGCTGCTGCTGGAGGAGCTGCAACATGGAGACGAACAAGCGCTCTTCGGCAACAGTGCGTATACCAAGGCAAGCCGACAAACGCCAAGCCAGACAGGACGGCTTCTCTTACGGTCTCTCGGACCGCGGCTACCGCAAGCATCCCTTGTCCTCGTCGCAAAAAAAACGCAATCGCCGGCATTCAAGTATTCGCGCGAAGGTGGAACATCCCTTCCGGGTGATCAAACACCTGTGGGGACACCGCAAGCTCCGCTATAAAGGTTTGGCCAAAAACGCGGCACAGTTTACCCGGCTGTGTGCCCTGTCAAACCTATTTTTCTGCCGGCGAATTCTGGCTCAGACCGCCTAACCAAGGAGAGTTCCAGGCTAACCGACGTCAACAAGCCCCGAAACGGGAGGTAAAAGGAAACAAAACGAGGACCTGAAACAAGAAGCCCAACTCAAAAAACTATTCGAGAGACCAAGCCCCTCAACTGAGAGGACTTTTGCAGAGGGTTCTATAGAAGGAGGCATGATGACCAAAGCAGCCAACAAACCCGATGCCTTGTTAGATGACTGACTCAAAGACGGTGCCTCCGCCGACGATATTCTTGGAGAACATGGCTTGTTGAAAGGATTAGCCAAACAGCTCTTCGAACAGACCTTGCAGGCCGAACTCACAAAGCATCTCGGAATTGGGTCGCATGCTCGGTCCTAATCTCATGATGGGAACATGCGCACTGGGAGTTTCGTATCCAACACTATGACTATGCCATCCTACTAGGATTCGCACAAGATGTAGAGCGTATAAACCATTGAAACATTTAGAAATTTTCAATTTTGTGGGATTTAAATTCCTGCCTCGGTGATGAATCCAATCGTCTGAAACCGGTGACGACGCAAGGCCTTGTTCGCTGGCGGCTCACCGCCGCATAAGTGAAACGTCCCGTGGTTACCGAACATTCACTACGGCACACGGCCGCGACCATGGCCATTGATGGCGGCGCACCAATCACGGCGGTCAAAGACATGCTACGACATAGCTCTATTAAACAAACGAATATCTAAGTGCACACGCTTGATCGGTTAAAAAAAGGTGGGGAGAGTTTTATTTCGCAATATTGAACGTATTAACAAGACGAAATTGGGTCTAACCCCATAAACAATTGTTAAAAAATCGAAGACGTTTGGAGCTAGGATTGTGGCGAGGCGATTTGCACTTCTAGACCATCCACCGGGACATCGATACCGGAGAGGACGACCCGGTCCCCTGCCTGCAGTCCGCCGCGGACCAACACGCGATCCGGTTCCTGTTTGAGAATGTCGAGTTGGTGAAGGGTCACGCGGTTGGCGTCATCGACAATCATGACTTCGTCTGTTGTGGTATTGATGGCGGCAGGGGGTAAGAGAAAGATGTCATGGCGTTCCCGTCCTTCGATCTCCGCCTGTACAAATGTGCCTGGGAGCAGGGGCGGCCGACTATCGCGGGGAACAAACGGATGTGGGATCCGAGCGAT
>BQIV01000041.1 GCA_021604005.1 Nitrospirales bacterium
CGCAGCGAGTTAGCCCGCCCCACCAACCGGGGTTCAGCTCATCCGATGAGCCTGGCCTGGGCGTTCATGGTTTTGGGTCCTTTTGCCGAAACAAAAGGGCCTCGGCCGCCGGGACGAACCCCGGCAGGGAGTCAAAACTGAGACGACAAAGAGCATAGGCAATGAACGGTGGAGTGAGCCGTGGGCTTGAGCAACATGTCCTCTGACGCAATCGCCTCCCCAAAGGCTCTCGCGGAATCACAGAGCTTCCAGCCAAACCACCCCCACTCACACAGCGCGAGGACACACTTCGTACAGACGGAAGGGCATGGCACGGCTATACGTCTTCATGAAAAGTTAAAAAACTATAGAATTTATGTGGATTCGCGAGACAGAAGAATATGACTAAGGACTTTTGATAAATCAATGAGGTTGTACGGCTTGGCAATGACGCCTTTAAACCCGAATTCTTCCGGATTGGCTAAGACGGGATCATTGCAATATCCACTCGATACGATCGCTAAGACATTGGGATCGATTTCCTGCAGACGGCTGACCGTTTCTTTGCCTCCCATGCCACCAGGAATGGTTAAGTCAATGATGGCGAGGACAAATGGGTCGTGTTGCTGGAGTGCTGTGTGATAATGCTGAATCGCATCCTGTCCATCATTGGCATACGTGACCTCGTAGCCCAAATGCTGGAGCATTTTCCCCAGAATATCGCGAATCTCGATTTCATCATCCATAATCAAGATGCGTCCGGATCCGTCAATTAATGCTTCTTCTTCTTCCTGTGATTCAATGAGCATGGTTTTGGCTGCCGGAATATATAAAAAGAAGGTCGTCCCAACCCCAAGCTCGGAGTTGACCGTAATGTGTCCATCATGGCGTTTCATGATGGAATACGTTGTGGCAAGCCCGAGCCCATTCCCTTTTTGTTTGGTGGTAAAGTACGGATCAAAGATCTTGCTCACATACTCTGAAGAAATTCCAATCCCTTGATCTTGTATCGAGACCACGACATAGCCTCCTGGATTTACCGGAAGACTTGTTGTTGGCTCAATCTTAGCGTTCCGTGCTTCCACGGTAATCACTCCGCCGTTCGGCATGGCTTGGTCGGCATTAATCACCAGGTTCTGGATCACTTGGCTCATCTGGCCTTCGTCGACTTCAACCGCCCACAAATCATGAGGTAAATGCAGTTCACATCTGACGTTGGAGCCACGTAAGGCAAATTCGACCGTGTCGGTAATGAACGTGGAGATTGATGCTACATTTTTAATGGGCGCGCCACCTTTTGCAAAGGTGAGTAGCTGTTTCGTCAAATCTCGAGCTCTCAGGCAGGCTTTTTCCGCTGCAGTCAATCGTTCTACAATACTGGCATCGACAGGAGCCTGTTGTTTTGATGCGAGCATTTTTGAGAGTCCCACGTTGGCAAAGACCGACGTCAAGATATTGTTAAAGTCATGGGCAATGCCACCGGCCAACACACCAACTGACTCGAGTTTTGTGGCCCGTAACCGTTCTTCTTCCGCACGTTTTCGTTCGGTAATATCCCGGGCATCAATGACGACGAGAATATTTCCGGTCGTCGTGCGAAATGGCCTCGTATGGCTTTCAAACCAACGCCATTCTTCAGTGTAGTGTCGGAGGCGACAGACCATTTCTCCGGATTCGAGGATTGTGACTTTTTGTTCGAATTCATCGGCAAGACGCTCGCGTTCATCAGGATGGACAAAGTCAAAAAAACTTTTTCCGATCAGTTCGTCCACTTGATAGCCCAAGACATGGCTGCAGTTGGGACTGAGGTACAGGCATGTTCCTGAGGGGGTGGTTTCGAAGATCAAATCATAGGAATTTTCCACAATGGCTCGATACCGTTCCTCGCTGTCACGTAACGCTTCTTCGGCACGCTTGCGTTCTAATTCACTTGCTGCACGAACGGCGAATAATGGAATAATCGACTGGGCAATTTGAATCTTACGGAGAGGACGCGTTCCAAGCGCAATGACAATGCCGACAATCTGGCCTGCGGTTCCGATGAGCGGACTCCCAATATAGCTGGTAATGTTCCATTGTGAGAGCAGTGGGTCGTCCGGGAACTCCTGCTGTGCCGTGTTGGTCCAATTGGAGTATTTATTTTTGAGAATTCGGCTCCCGAACGTGTGCGAAATATTCAAAGAGAAATTTTCTAGAAATGTGCCATTAGCCCATGCGGCGACGGTCTGTGCCTGCTGTTTTTCTGTGCCTGGAAATTCGGCGAGGATGGCATATTCAACATCCAAGGCATTCGAAAGGTCTTTGACAAGAGACCGGAAAAACGCCACGCTGCCCGCAGCAGGTGCCCCTTGTGCAATATCGCGCAGGGCTTCTTCCACACGTTTTTGATCTGTAATGTCCTTCACGACCGATATCGCTCCCCACTGTTCGCCTGCCCGGTCATAGAGTGGATAGCAGGACACTAAAAACCAGCCTTTGAGGCACGAAAGCCATGTTTCTATGACGGCGGACAAGGCGCCCGCGAGCACGGTTTCCCAGGGTGGGAGTTCCTTGAGTTTGATCGTTCCGTAGTATGGAATGCGATAATCCAATCCAATAAGATTTGGATGAACCGGTTCAAAGTACTCGGTCACGGCTTTATTGGCCCACAAAATAATACCGGTGCGATCTAAAATGATGATGTGATCGGAGAGCGCATTAAAGGCCTGTTCCCATTCTTCTCCAGCGGTATGCTGTTGAAGGAAGTCGGGCCGCAGAGGACTCTGTGAGCCAGTGGGCGGTGTCGAGGGCGTCTTCATGCCTTGTGATTCGTGGAGCGGAGTGGCGTGTGGCGAATCGACCTCTTTCATGACCTTTACCGTTTCAGACTTCGTGATATGGGTATCAGGTTAGAATCTTGCCTCGCTTAGAAAATTTTTCCGGCAATCGTGCAATCGAGTGAGGAATAACATGAGTCGTGTCTCCGTACTTACCAGACGACTTGTGCAAACAGGTCGGCCAAGGCCGGATCAATCCCTTTTCCAGCTTCGCGACGGATGTGTTCCCGGGCTTCCGGAATGGCCAATGGTCCTTGATTGTCATGGCCAACCACTAAATGGTCGAACAGATTTGCTAAGCCAACGATTCGAGCAAGATAGGGGATTTCTTCTCCCGTGAGCCCGTCCGGGTAGCCGGTCCCATCATACCGTTCATGATGAGAATGAATAATGTGAGAGACCGGCTCAGGGAACGGGAGTGCTTGAATCATCTTTACCCCAATGATGGGATGGCATTTCACAACTTCTTGGTCTTGTTCTGATTGCGGCAAGTCTCCTGAAATCAAATGATTGTGAATGCCAAATTTTCCAATATCATGAATATAGGCGCCCAATTGAATATATTCTTTTTCCTCAGGAGATAGTTGGAGATGTTCGGCCAACAAAGATGAGTAAAAGTTTACTCGGTGTGAATGTTGCGCGAGTTCCGGGCTTTTGGCCTCTAACAAGGTTTCAAAGTTTTTGATCGCCGTCTGAGGGTTGTCTTCTCCACTCCATAAATTTCCAAATGCTTGTAAGGCGCCTTGCAGCGAGGTCATTCGACGACGACGTTCGAATGTTTGATCCACGACGGCGAGTAGTTCAGTTACATTAAATGGCTTGAGTATATACGCAGCCACGCCTTGGCGAATGGCATCCATGGCTGACTGTAAGGTTCCATAGCCAGTGATAATAATGACTTCCACGTCTTGTCCCTGCTGACGGATACTTTGAAGAAGGTCGATGCCCTGTTGCCCGGGGAGTTTGAGATCTAACGTGATCAAGTCAATCGGTTGGCGTTTGAGGACTTCGAATGCCACTTCCGCACTGTCGACCGTAATGAGATTGAAATATGGTGCTAGCACCATTTTAATGGATTCACGAGGCCCTTCTTCGTCTTCAACAATTAAGATCGAAGGTTGTTGGGAGGGGAGGGAGCTAGCAGTAGGATCCATCGAACTTCTCCAATTTGGTGTTTCATCTGACAAATGATTGTGTGCAAATAGGATGAAGACGAGGAAGTATGAATAATAAAAGCTGTGTGATGGGGCATCGGGTCTCTGGAGTTGCCAGGGGCTGTATGATGAATAATTCTAGGGTAATGAATGGTGAGAGAGGGCCATGATTCTCCCCTGGCAGGAATCGTCAGGACCTCTCTCATGTCACGAATTACGTTACGACGAATCTCACAGCATAGAAGAATACCTAAGATTGCGTGAGCATAGCTACGATATCGATAATGGTGTCCCCATGTCGTCCGGATCCGGGATCTCGACCATGGTTACAAATTTGAACGCAAATGAAAGGCCCGATCCTTGACCGTGAGATCACGAAATAATTGGTCGAATAATTCTTTTGCGACATCGCTGGTTAATGTTTCGACGTCTTCTGGGCTAAAGAAAATAACCGTATCGGACCCATTGGCGCCTAAACTTGTGCGTACGGTACTGCCGTCACTCATATTTTTGGCCTCAAACCGAACGTCCATCGAGACGTGAATGTCGGTAAATCCAAATCCACTTTTGGCTTGCGTTTCTAACCTTAAGACTTCTCCGGAAAGAATCACATCCGCTAGGTTCTCTTCAGTGGCTTGCGTCGTATGCCACTTTCGTTGTTGAAGATAGGCGATCGCCAGATCAGCCATACCTTGACCAATGTGTCCATCCCACGCATTAAATTGTGTCGTGCCACCCCAAAAGTGCGTGCGTTTCCCAATTCGTGATTGTTCTTGCCGCATGTCGCGAAACGGTGAAACGGCGATACGAAGCGTATCATCATGTAAGGCTTCTCCCGCAGGAGAACCGGATGATATGGGATGGAGATTAAAGTTGACCATCTCTCCGGTGCCTTGACATCCGGTAACTGTGCATAATGCAACAATAATAACAATACAGACCTTATGAAGTGTCACGAGACCTTCCTCCTCTTCGCGAGACTGAGTGAAAAAAAAGGACAGAGATATCCTGAATCATACAAGCATGAAACGGCGTTGTTTGTCCTAGGGTAATGCAATTGAATGCTTATTTCTAGACTTTATTTCAAGAAAGGTGAGATTGAGCATGTCCATAATCCGCGACAGTGGGGCGGTATGGGGTTGTGCGGAGGGGCCTATGGCGCGCTCCTCATCTTGACTTTTTCGGGAAGTGCCTGAGAGTATGGCGCCGGTTAGATCATTTGCATGAGGTCTCGGACGTAATGTGGAATCATAATATCTTATTTCGCGCAGAAGAGGCGACGCCTCTGGTTGAGACGGAAAATGAACTATTTCATGAAACGAATCCTGCATTAGATAGTTCGGGGTTGCAGCTGGAGAAGTATATTTCCGTATGGCTGCAGGGGGATGGCGACGAGCGTATGCCGACGGTGTTCACCAATGTCTACGTACGCACTGCGACACTCGATCCTGTCAGGCAGGTTGGATTTCTTCAGCCGCTTCAGGGTCGATCTCATCAGATTAAGAAAATGCTCACTGCCGGTCAAAAATCGTACGTACGGGCATGGCTTATGAAGACCTACCCGAAGGCGTGGGAAGAAGCGGATGAGCATTTTCATGATGTGTTCCAAACCACATAAGCTTCCTTCCGCTACGCAGGCATTATGACCATGCTGTCTCTGTTGTCGAAATCCTACGTCTATTTCCTCTGGAGTTGTGCGTTTTCTTGCTGCGGGTCAAGAGGTCTACCATGGACCTAAGGCAGGACGTCGTCATCGTTGGGGCTGGCGGCGGCGGCGCTATCCTGGGAATTCAGTTAACGAGAAAACGCATCGGCACCATGGTGCTGGAGCAGGCGTTGGGGCACCCACAAGGCGTGCGAGGAGAAATCTTACAACCAAATGGCCAGCAAATACTGGATAGACTTGGATTGTTGGAACACGTACCGGTTCATGCGATCAAGCCTGTGCGGTATTTTCACTTCCGTCGTGTTGGAGGTAAGCGATTATGCACGGTTGATTACGACATGTTGCCCAAGCCATATAATCGAGCGTTGGTGATGTGGCCCAATATTGTTCAGCAAACCGTGTTGAACTCATTAGAAGCTGAAAGTCCTGATGCCGTGCACTATGGAGCGACCTTTACGCGGTTGTTACGAGATGAGAAAGGCGTATGCGGCGTCGAAGCCGAGATTGACGGAAAGCCTGTGCGGATTGGGGCCAAACTCGTTGTGGGGGCGGATGGGCCGTTTTCCAGCGTTCGGCAAGCCTTACACATTCCCGCAGAATTACACCAATATCAAGAAAGTTATCTCGTGGCGATGCTTGATGGACATGAGGAATTTACCGAGTCTCAATATTTTGTCGGGAAACGAACAATCTTAGGTATTTTCCCGGGGGCCGGACGAAAGGTTTATGTATTTTATATGATCCCTTCCGGCGCGCTGGCTTCGATGAAGCAGGAAGGGACGAAGGCGTTAGCCAGTCGATGGGCCTCCATTTATCCCGACTTACGTCAGACGTTTGATACGTTACGTGATTGGAGTCAAACTGCGTATATGGGTACAGGGCGAGTCCGCGCCAAGTCTTGGGTGACGGATGGCGCCGTGTTGATTGGCGATGCCGCGCATGGGATGAATCCGCATGCATCACAAGGGAGAATGCAGGCGATGGTGGATGCGGAAATGCTAAGCGAGGTGATCGACACGTGTGTCGAAACGGATGATTGGTCCGCCTCAGCCTTGAAGGTCTTTGAAACTCGCCGTCGTCAACAGGTCACGATGTTGCAGCAATTAGCCGACGAAGAAGTCTTTTTTTGGAACACGGGCAATCCCGTGTTATCGTATCTGCGCGACCGGGTGTTCACGACGATTGACGGAAATCTACGGCTTCAATATCAAGTGTTGACCGCAACGGCGGGGTTACGAGAGAGCCCTCCATTTACTTGGGTTGACCGGGTCAAAGCCGCAGGCTTATGGCCGGACTCGAAGTCCCAGCATATTCCCACTCATGTGTAACGCACGGGCTTACCCGTGTGACGTTTGTCCTAAAGCCATTGCGAGGAATAGAGCGTATGTCGAGTGTACAGCATGATTGGCCTTCCATGCCTGATGTAGTTCAGCGCGTCATTCTGAACTACCTGAAGCAGTTACGTAAATCGTTCGAGCCACAGCTCGAAGGGGTGCTTCTCTATGGGAGCCTCGTGCGCGGAGAATATGTTGACGGGCATTCCAATATCAACCTACTTCTGATCTTACATGAATGCTCCTTACCCAATTTACAGCATGTCGCACAATTGACAGAGAAATGGCGAAAGCATGGAATTGTCCCACCCTTATTGTTGACAGAGGAAGAACTTCGGCAATCCGTAGAATATTTTCCGTTAGAATATTTTGAAATAAAAGATAATCATGTGTTGTTGGAGGGCAGAGACCCGTTTGTAACCATCCATATCAATGATCAAAATCTCGAATTACAATGTCAGCAGGAATTGAATGGGAATCTCCTGAGAGTCCGGCAACGCTTTGTTGAAGGCGGTGGACGCCCTGAGGCCATTGCCGCCTTATTGCCGCTTTCGCTCATGGCGTTGCTTCCGTGTCTTCGGGGTGTCTGCCGGGTGTTGGGGCACCCATCCGGAGGAACGTCTGAGGCTTTTTTATCAAATCTTCCCAATACATTACACGTTGAGGCGTCCGTGTTTCTAGAAGTCCTTGAGGTTAAGCAAGGGTTTCGGAGCCCCGGCAAGCACGCGTGGTCGCAACTCGTTATGCGGTATATACAGAATCTGGAACAGGTTATTCACAAGGTGCGGGAATTGCGACAACATGCGTAGCCTGGTGAAGAGAAATTTTATGTGGCGAACCCTCTGGATCATTGCTCTGATTGGTACGTGGTGTGTCGGACTCATGGTTCCACTGGCTGTTGCTCAATATCCACGGCCAAAAGTTGCTCTCGACCTTCCTACGCCGTTGGGGTATGTCAGTGACTATGCCAAGGTGTTATCTGACCATTGGTCTGAACGTATTCGAGGTGTGTGTAAGGAGCTTGAGCAACGGACAGGTGTGGAAATGATTATCGTGACATTGCCGACAGTCGGGCCGGATGTGAGTGTTGAAAAATATGCATCGGAATTATATGAAACGTGGCGTATCGGAACGGCACAGCAACAGCACGGACTCGTCCTCCTGGCCTCAATGGAGGAGCGGCAAGCGGTGGTCGTATTAGGGCGAAGTTTGTTATCCGTCATTACCCGGCAGCAACTCAATGAACTCTCGGCTGAATTTTTCGTGCCGATGTTCAAAACACGCGAATTTGACAAGCCGCTGTATCAAGCAACCGTTCGGTTGGCTGCAGCCACGGGCAACGTACACTATCGTGAAAAACCGGAGAAGAAGAATTCCAACGTCGGGTTTTGGATGAATCTGACGGCGGCGCTTATGATGCTCTATGCCCTCTGGCGATTTACCCGTCCGGAGAAAAAGCATCCCTTTCAACGTTGGCGGCGTGGTGAGTATTGGAGTACGGGCCAGGGAGGATTTGGCGGCAACTTCGGTAGTTTCGGTGGGCGGTTAGAAGAATAACTGAGTTTTGAAATTATAGAGGTCAGGCATGCTTATTGATTAAATGGACGTGCCATGCTGTGTGATCGATGCGTATGGAAATGAGGCGATGGGGTTATGCGTGTATGGTGCTCTGTGTAGATAATGCCAGGAATGTCTCCAAGTTTCTGGCGCTACTGAATCGATGGTCGCCTGTCTTCAAGATTAATTCAATAGGGTAGTGTAAGTCCTGTGTCAGCAGGTGTTCCGTCATGTCCCAACTGCCAGTTGGTGAAATGACGGTATCTTGCAGGCCATGTAGGATGGTGGTTGGAACACGCCGAGGTGGCGTCATGCGTTCCGCCCACAGCGCTTCACTTTCTTTAACCCATTTCCACGACAACGGAAAGTCTCGGTGAAGGGCATCGTCATCCCATGGCATCCAGCCCGTCTGTTCCCATGCGTCCCTTCGAGTGGGGGAGATATCCTGTGCTCGTTTCCCCATCATATTAAAGGCTGGAGCGAGGAGTAACAGCTGCCGGACATAGGGCAGTTGTTGTCCCAATACCCATGCGAGCCAACCGCCTAGCGATGAGCCAATAATTGTGAGTGGAGGACCGTCGGCGATCATGGTGACGACCCGTCTTGCATCATCAAGCCAATCATGCAACGTATAGTCGCCAAACGCGCCTTCCGAGTCACCATTTCCTCGAAAATCAAAACAGCAAAACCCCCAGTGGTGTTCTTGGCAGGTATGAGCCAGGGCTCGGCTTTTGTTGCCCCATCGTTTTGATAAGAATCCGGTGATAAATAATATTTGCCGGTCTTTCCCCGTGATCCGGTCTCCGATGATCAATTTGGAGTCGGCGCCTTGTATTTCAAATTGTGATGCCTGGGTCATAAGATATGTCCTGCTCTCTGTTTTTCTGGTGAATGCGTGTGTGTGGGCTCTACCCTGTCACCCACCCATAGGCGTGGTGACTTGGCAAGGGCGATTCTTCATGGTAAGCCATTTTTATGCGGCTGAGATAATCCTTTGGGAGGTCATGCCGTGTGGCCTGCACATCGACGTGAAAGATGCGGGCAGCGGTTAACCCGAAGATTTTTGCTTTCACGTCTGGAGTCAATGGTGGATAGCTATGCCGCTCTTGTAATTCATCGGGAATGTGGAACCGTCGAAAGGCTTCGATCTGCCATTGCGGAGTTCCGTACCAAATCGAGTCGGTTCCCCACAAGATATGATCTTCTCCAAATGCAACGAGCAGTTGTCCAAAGAGATGTGCGCACGCTTTTGGTTCGGTTATGACAAGCTGTGCAAAGGTTGAACCGATTTCCATGTAAATATTCTTCAAGCCGGGCTGTTTACGTTTCATGCGGCAAAACTCACTGGTCCATGGCACGTCCCCGTTTCGCGCTTTCTCAAGATTGATTCGGTCGACCCCTAAAAATCCGGCGTGATACAGCAAGAAATTGAGTTGAGGAAAATCCTTAGCTGCCTGAAGGGTATCCTTCGGATGGTTATAATCGGCCACTGAGCCAAGCGGCAACCCTTTGTGGATACATATGGTTGGTACCCCGAGTTTTTGTGCTTTCTCCAGCATAGGATAGGCAATCTGTTCATCGTGTAACCACCACCCATGGGTGAAGCCTTTGGGGGCCGCACCGGTATAACATTTCCATGCGTCGACTTGAAAAACCTCGTGCTGTTGATCCATGAAATCCAAATCGACTTTTCCGAGTTGTGGCATGACCAATCCATGCGCCAGCATGCGCTGTGAATCGGTGACGCGATTAATCTCGTCTCGGATATGGGTCATTTCCTTGGGCGGAACAACGGCAGTCCAGGGATATGGCCCTGGCGGGGTACTGATAAGCGCTAACGATGTTTCGCTATCGAGAAAGACTTCTTTGACGAAATTTTCCCAACTCAAGTCGGCCATCGTCTTGCTGTCATGCGCGAGGGCAGCATTCAGCCCCATGTCGTTTGCCCGTTTGCGTAATGCCAGTAAGCTCTCCCTCCAGCCAGGGGTTGCAAAGGTCGAACTGACATAGTGTGTCTGGACATCGAAAATAAAGAAATTTTCACCACGATGGGCAAGGAATGCATCAGGTTCAGCGGCTTCTACGGTCAGGACATCGAAGAATTTTCCAAACACACGATTCATCGCAAGAAGCGCAACAGCCATGCCGCCGGTGGTTTTCAAAAATGTCCGTCGATCCATTCCCAGGCGATTGGCCAGCTTCGTGCTTTGTGTTTCAATCTCACTGTCGACACGATCTTGATGGCCGGTTTGCGGGATCGGTGAAAATTCTTCGTTGGAAATGATTTGCGTGGGAATTGGTGTGGTCGATGTTAGGCCTTGTTGGATCGTGAGATGTTTGTCAGTCTTCATTGACGTGTGTATTCTCCATCTCGTGAAGTGAAATCGATTGTTGAATTCTAACGTGCCATCAAATAAAAGGCGAATGGCTATTGATGTGTCAACGAAATCCATGGTCGAGAGAAGATTGCCTCGCTACGTCTCTTCTTCTGTCGACCGTGTGACGTCGGGGTCCGTGTGTATACGGAAAAGCATAAAGGTTAATGATAATTGACGTAATGATATTTAAACATTACTATATGCTATTCGTAAAATGATGACGGGCAAGAGATCCAGTGAGGGGAAGATTGGAATCGTGAAAAGAATCTTGATGGGAATTGCCGTGTTCATGTGGAGCGTGACGGCAATAGCTCAGGCTTCTTCAGAACGTCCCAAATATTCCGTACGGATCGCGGGAGCGGATACTTCTCTTCATCAGGGGGCATATATACGGGGTACGCCGTCATCGCAATCGGCTGTACAGGAATCTGCCGATGCCGTGTTAATTCGAACAAAGGAATGGCAGTGGAACCGGTATTTCAAAAATGCGTTACATGTTCCAGAGTGGCTCGATCTAGGCCTTGAGCATCGCACTCGATTCGAGACCTATGATCATCCATGGCGATCCAGTCAGCCACTAGGACGAACAGACTCACAGGTTCAGCAACGTTCACGTTTGCGGTTCGGGGTAAATGGTGGAGCATTCAGATTCTTGTTTGAAGGGCAGGATTCTCGTGTGCATTTCGATGATCCAGGTGATTTTGTGAATGCGGGTATTAGAAATGAATGGGATATTCTTCAGGTGTTTGTCACAGCGACCGGAAACAATGTTTTTGGCGCTGGTCTTCGAACCGACCTGCATATTGGGCGCATCACAATGGATTTCGGGCATCGCCGCTTGATTGCCCGGAATGATTTCCGGAATACCACCAATGCATTCGATGGCATGCATTGGCAATTGGCTAAAGACAAGGTTTGGCGGATTCGTATGTTTCTTGTGGAGCCCGTTTTGCGGGATCAAACCGGACTCGATGAGCAATCGAACCGTAATCTGTTCTGGGGGATCTATGGTGAATCGAATCAGGTTCCATGGCTTCGCATGAATGTGTATTATTTTGGGTTGAATGATCAACGTAACGCTACAGTGAGTGCTCAGCGTTCGTTTTCCACGTTTGGGTTGCGTTTTTATGAAATTCCATACTCTCGACAACTTGATTATGAAGTCGAGAGTGTGTGGCAGACAGGAAAAAGAGGCACTGTCGACCACTTTGCACATTTTCAACATCTTGCCCTCGGCTATTCCTTCGACCTTCCCTGGTCACCGCGATTTGTCATGTACTACGATTATGCGAGCGGGGATCGGAGTCCGAACGATAGTCAAGACTCCTCATTCGATACGCTCTTTGGAGCCAGGCGTTTCGAGTATGCCCCTACTGGCAACTTTGGTCCGTTTTTCCGAACCAACCTGAGTTCCCCTGGTTGGCGGTTGCTTGTGGTGCCGGCTCAAGGCTGGAAATTGCAACTCAAACATCGCGTGTGGTATCTCGCAACTTCACGTGGCGCGTTTGCGAGTAACGGTCTGCGTGACGCCAGCGGGAGGTCGGGGAATTTCCTCGGACATGATGTTGAATTGCGAGTGCAATGGAAAATCAATGACAACTTGGAATTTGATGCCGGTTACCTCCATTGGTTTAAAGGCAGTTATTTCGATCGCCTTCCTGCAAGTGCAGGGTTGCCACCTGAGGGCAACACGGATACCGATTATTTGTATATCCTGACGAAAATCAGGCTGTAATCGCCAAATATCAAACATGATGGATACGTCGTACAAAAGGAACCGGTCAAGGTAATGACCGTGAGCTGCGTATTATTTCTTCTTATTTTTTATGTGCACGCCAGCGCGGCAAGTGCTGAAGAGGTTCGGGCGGCGGTGGCGTCCAATTTTCTTGCAACGTTTCATGAAATCGCGAAAATCTTTGAGCATGATACGGGGCATGTTCTTGCGATCAGTTCTGGATCGAGCGGGAAACTGTATGCGCAAGTGCAACATGGGGCTCCATTCGATGTGTTTTTCTCTGCCGACAGCAAGCGGCCACGCTTGATGGAACAGGAAGCGCTCGCTGTGCCGGAAAGTCGATTTACCTACGCCGTAGGGCGTCTGACGTTGTGGAGTGCCAACCCTGCGTTGATCAATGGTGACGGCCAAACCGTATTATCGCAAGGACGTTTTGAGCATGTGGCCATAGCCAATCCTAAGACGGCACCGTATGGTGTTGCGGCAAAGCATACGCTTGAGCGATTGGGGGTATGGCCTGAAGTCGAGCGTCGGATTGTGCAGGGAGAAAACATCGGTCAAACGTTTCAATTCGTCTACTCACAGAATGCCCAACTTGGGTTTGTTGCCCTTTCTCAAGTCTTAAGTCCTAAAATTAATGGGGCTGGGAGCCGCTGGGATGTGCCTGTGCATCTTCATAGACCGCTTACACAACAAGCTGTACTGTTGGTGAATGGGCAACGCAATCAAGCCGCGGTAGCCTTTCTCGAGTATGTCAAAGCCGCGAAGGCGCAACAGATCATCGAACGATTTGGGTATGGAGTAGAAGAAAAGCCACATGCAAATGAATAATTCAGAAACGCATGGCGCAGAAGACTCGTGTCGAACATCGTTTGTCTTTTTTGACAAACGGGATACGATTCACAAACAACGCGCCACGGTTCTGTTTCAATAGCCTTCTTGAACAATCATAGGCGCAAAAGGAGAAGGTAAGCACGATGGATGTGGACTGGGGGCCGCTGTGGTTGACCATGCAATTGGCGGGTGTGACGGTCATTGTGTTGCTGCTTGTTGGCACTCCCGTGGCGTGGTGGTTGGCATTTACGAAATCACGAATACGCACGATGGTCGAAGCGATTGTGGCGCTGCCCATCGTTCTTCCGCCGACGGTTCTCGGGTTTTACCTGTTGGTTGCACTCGGCCCACATGGTGCAATTGGCGGATTTTGGAAAGAACTGACTGGATCGTCTCTGTCGTTTACCTTCACCGGCTTAGTCATCGCATCCTCTTTCTACTCACTCCCCTTCGTCGTGCAACCCCTACATGGCGCATTTGAATCTGTCGGCAAAATGCCGTTGGAAGCGGCCTGGTCCTTACGTGCTTCTAAATTTGATGCGTTTCTGACGGTTGCCTCTCCGATGGCGATACGTGGCTTTCTCAGCGCAATTGTCTTGGGATTCGCTCATACGCTCGGGGAGTTCGGCGTTGTCCTTATGGTAGGAGGGAACATTCCAGGTGTCACAAAAGTCCTGTCTATCGCGATTTATGATCATGTCGAAGTTCTGGAATATACACAGGCACACATCCTGTCTGCCGTTCTTCTCCTGTTGTGTTTTGCCATACTGACGATTGTGTATACGGTCAATCGACGTCTTCCCATTCATGTCTCATGAGCATCTTGACGGCTCAACTCGATCTGCGCTATCCGGCCTTTTCACTCCAAGTCGATCTTGAGATTCCGCTACGGGGTGTCACGGCGGTTTTCGGACCGTCAGGGTGCGGCAAGACGACCTTGCTTCGTTGTGTGAGTGGACTTGAACGTGCGCCAAACGGAGTGGTTCGTCTTGATCAGACGGTGTGGCAGGATGACAAGATGGGAACATTCGTCCCTCTTTCTTCGCGTCCGGTTGGCTATGTGTTTCAAGAGCCCCGCTTGTTCCCACACTTATCCGTTCAGTCGAATCTAGAATACGGACGAAAGCGGGTTCCGGCTGTGCGACACCGGATAACCATAGACGCCATTGTCGAGCTTTTAGGGCTGAAGCGTTTGTTAGACAGACGGCCTCATAAGCTCTCTGGTGGAGAGCAGCAACGGGTCGCCATTGGACGGGCTTTACTAACAAGCCCCGAACTCTTGTTAATGGATGAACCGCTCAGCTCGCTTGATGTTCAACGTAAACGGGAAATTGTGCCGTTTATTCAACGGTTGAATACGGAATTGTCTATTCCCATCATCTACGTCAGCCATTCGCTTCAAGAAATCCTTCAATTAGCCACGACTTTGATCATTATGAAGGAAGGCCGGGTGATGCGCCTCGGGCCGTTAAGCGAAGTCTGTACCCAGTTGGATGCACGGTATTTCATGGAAGGCCGTCACATGGGGGCGGTCATCGATACCGTTGTCGAATCCCATGATACGGAGTTTGGCTTGACGACCCTGGGATTTAGCGGGCGTCATCTTTTTGTGCCTCATCAGGAGCAGTCGATAGGTGAGGGGCTGCGCGTGCAGATTCTTTCACGAGACGTGAGTATCATCACAAGTCCTCCTGACTTTCACAGTAGTGTGCTCAATGTCTTGGAAGCTACGGTCACCGGTATTGGAACGATTCATGCCGACCATCCGTTTGTTGATATTCAATTAGATGTTGGAGTGCCCCTTCTTGCGACGATCACCCGAAAGTCGCTTGTCGCTTTAGATCTTCATCCTGGGCAGCGAGTCTATGCCCAAATTAAAGCGGTATCGTTTCGGCAAGAATATGAGATGTAGCGTCGGCCGTCAGTCACCAGTTCAGGGATTTTCCAATTTCTGAAAGATCATATCCGCCAAGCGCGAGCAATTCTTGTCGAAAGGGACGGCTAACGATGGCATCAAAGAGACGGTTGATGGTTGGGTGAGATGCGAGAGAGTCTTTGCGCAAGATCAGATCATACTGCTCTTCTCGTAACGGGATGAATGTTAAGCCGTATTGCCGCGCTGCGGATTCCACCCCGACTCCAACGTCGGCGAGCCCATCCCGGATATACCGAGCGACTTCCAAATGTGAAGACACTTCACGTTCATACCCGGTGAGCTGCTTTCCGGAGATGCCGGATTGTTTGAGGAGGCTATCCAAGAGTATTCTGGCTCCCGATCCGGCTTCCCGATTGACCAATTGAATACCACGTTTGGCTAAATCGTCAACATGTCGAATGTGTTTTGGATTTTCCGGGCGGACCACAAAGCCTTGAATCCATGAAGCGAATCGTACGCCCAGAAAGTCTTTACCGCGGACATGTTGCTTCAGATATGGCAGGTTGCTTTCTCCGGATCGTGCATCGACTAAATGAACGCCTGCCATATGGACTTCACCGTCGAGGAGTGCGTTAACGGCATTGACGCTGCCCATCGTCCAATTGGTCACGCCCGCAAACGCAGTCTGCCGGACATGTTCTCCTGCCAAAAAGAGTGATGGGTCGCACCCGGCTATCACAATATTATGCGTGAGATGTTTTTGATCATGGAGAAGGCGGACTCGGACTCGTGGAGTATTTCGATTGCGTGGCTGTGGAACGATCTCAGTGACGATTCCGTCGGCAGGTACGACATAATTGAGCGCATCACCTAATTGCGAGAGGGGACGCGCGAGGAGACGGTTACCGACTTGAGACATGTTCACCCGTAAGGGCTGGCCTTCGACTGGTAATGTCCCCAAGAATTCGGCTTCAATCTCTTGTTCGTCCTGATGAAGAGAAAAGAGGTCTTCAACCTGACAATCTAAAACGCGTGCTAATTGCAAGGCCATGAATGTGTTAGGAAGATAGTGGTTGTGTTCAATGGCATGCATGGCTTGACGGGTGAGTCCAACACGGTTTGCCAGCTCGATTTGAGTCAAGCCCTTGGCCTGACGTATGGCCAAGATGCCATTTACGATCGATCCCTCCGATCTGGACGTGTCTTGTGTGTTGACGCGTTTTGTGTTGTGTTGTGGCTTCTTCATGTGACTTCTTCGATCGTCATGCTACCCAACCATTAGGCAAAAGTATAGGTCTTGAGGTGTTTGAACTTGAGCGAATTTGCATGTGAGGTCGTGATTCCTTGAGTATGTGCGGGAGGACACTTCACAGAGGGAAGTATGGTACGATCAACGGTTTGGTTATCCGTGAGGGAGTGATGATGTATGTAACGTATTCAGGCAAGGGGCAACGATGAAGGTGGCCATATTGGGAGGCGGGATTTCCGGGCTGAGTGTCGGCTGGTTGCTGAGGCAATCCGGTTGGTCGCCGACTGTTTTTGAACGTCAATCGTGTACTGGCGGATTGGCACGTTCGTTTCAATGGCATGGATTTCATTGTGACATTGCCGCACACCGGTTTTATACCACGAATCAGGAGACCTTGGACCGGTTTTCCTCTCTTGTGCCGCTGGTTCGAAACGTTCGGCAAAGCAAGATTTTCATCGAGGGGAAATGGATTACCGATCCGGTCAATCCGTTAGAGCTAGCGGTTAAATTTTTTCCCAAACCAGGACTATCCTTTATATGGGATTATCTCACTCGCGCTTCACAATCTGATGTGGCCGCAGCGTCATTTGATTCCTTTGCCTTGTCGAAGTATGGCCAATCGTTAACGGAGTTCTTCTTTCGGCCCTACACGGAAAAATTATTTGGCATATCGACACACGACATTTCCACGTCGTGGGCCACTCAGAAAATTCGTGTGTCTGGTATTCTCGATATGATCAAACGGAATAGCAAAACATACTTTCGCTATTTTTACTATCCCAAAGAGGGAGGCTATGGAGCGTTCTGCCAACGGCTCTATCATGATATGCATGCCGATGTACGCCTGTCGACGTCGGTCAAGGCGCTGCATACTGAGAAAGACAAGGTTGTCGCGATTACGTCGGAAACGGACACGATCGAAAAAACCGAAGCCTTCGATGTTGTCGTGTCAACGTTGCCGTTGACGATATTGATGCGACTCCTCAATATTCCCATTCAATTGCAATTTCAATCTGTCTCGCTGGTCTATCTGTTGCTCGATCTACCGCAGGTGTCTCCGAACCATTGGGTCTATTTTGCGCATAAAAATTATGTAATGAATCGGGTTTCAGAGTTTAAAAATTTTTCAACTCACGGCGTCCCGGCAGATAAAACGGTGTTGTGTGCGGAAGTGACAATGGCGTGTCCACGTGATCACATTGTAGAACGAGTGATTCATGATCTTGATCGTAGCGGTTTTATACGAAGGGAGAACGTGATAGACACCTTACTATTGAATGAACCGTATGGGTATCCCATTTATACTCAGCAGTATGAAGAGCAGTTAGCTGGTGCCCAGGCGGCCCTTAAAGAGTACTCCAATCTTTTTCTCACGGGAAGAAATGCGGTGTTTACGCATATGGATGTCGATGAGAATTTTGAATCGGCTCAGTTGCTTCATGAGACGCTGATGCGTACATTTCAGGCGTAGTAAACCGGTGAAACACCCTCTTCACGACTTTCGCTCCTCACATCCTTCTCCTTCCGGTGTCAATCTGTGTTCATAGTGCATGCCTGATGATTCGTCTCCCTTCCCAACATAGACAGGCCTGTCTGTTGGTGGCTTTGATTACGGTTATCGGGTCAGGATTGCGAGCCTATCGGTTAGGCTACCAGAGTCTGTGGCATGACGAAATCCTGACCTATTTAAGCTCCAATGGCAGTCTGTCGCATGTTCTGTTTCAAACAGAGGTTCAAACCAATGTCCTGCCGTTATACTATCTGGTTACGCATGCGTTGTTATATTGGAGCGACCTCGAAACATCATTACGGTTGCCATCATTCATTTTCGGCTCTCTCACGCTTCCACTGTTTTACGCTACCGTTCGCCACATATTCGGAGCCCAGACAGGTGTATGGGCAACCGGTCTATTGGCCATCTCGCCATTTCATATTTTTTATAGTCAAGAAGCCAGGCCCTATGCCATGTATGTGTTTTTGTGTCTCCTCGTCTTGTTGCTACTTCAACGGTGCATTGACCATCAACAGAGTCGCCTGCTCAAAGTCTGTTACGTCATTGTCGCGGTCTTGGCCTTCCTCTGTCATGCCGCTGCGATTCCGTTTTTGGCGTTCCTCGTTCTCTCTATTCTTATTCTTCGTCCCTTGAATGAATGGCGGGATTGGGTTCCGACATTTCTTGCTGTGGGCTTGCTGCTGCTTCCTGCTGTGTATTGGACGTATACCATTCAAGTCAGCGGAAAAATTGATCAACGGTTCGACCCTTCGTCTTTTCTGAATCTTCTCTGGTTGTTTTCTACAGGGTATTCGCTGGGACCAGATTTGCGTTCTTTATTTAACCTGGAAAAGTTACGATACCTGGCTCCTCATTTCACGTATATAATCCCTATTCTCACGTTGACTGTGGGACTCGCGTGGTTTGGCGTGAAAGAAATTTGGACGTACGATAAACGGCAATGTCTTGTGTGGGTGCTGTTCTTTTTTTTACCCATCATTGGGATGAGCGTTGCCGCGCTTGTGACCTACCGCCCGTTTTACGAACGATACGTCATCACTTCGATGCTACCATTCTTGGTGTTTCTGGCAGTGGGTATTCAACATGTGCAAAACCGATTCGTTCGATTGTGTTGCGTGGGAGTGCTTCTCGTGGTGAGTAGCTTTTCAATACAGCAATATTATTTTGATCCGCATTATCATCGGGAAGATAATCGAGGAGCCGCACGCTTTTTGAAAGACCATGTCATTCAAGGTGATGTCGTGATCTGTATGACTCCGCATACGACCGCGAATCTGTTCCACTATCTTCCAGCTCCACGGCGTATGGCGATCAGACCGTTTCGAACAAAAGAGACTGTATTGACCTCGAAGAAGTTACCCGTGGAATTACGGGAAATCATCGCCGGGCGCAAGCGTTTTTGGGTGTTCTATAGTCAGTCGATGAACGGTCGGTCCAAAGGTCCGTTGGAACAGCATTTTGATGAACATTACGTGACCCGTCTAGAGTTTTATTCAAGCAAAATTAAGTTAGTTCTGTATGAGGTCGGTAAGGAGAGTTCGTGAATATTATCCCACGCAGTGTACTCAGCGAAATTTTTCTCTGTTGCTACTCGTGACTCGAGACTTCGTGTGTCTGTCTTGTCCTAGCTCTTATCTCCCAACGATTGAGACACTGTGGGTTGTAATGGATGAAACTCTAGGCCATGCGTGATGCCTTGATATCGTGGGAGAGCGAAGGTTGGGGAACCATGAGTCCACGTCGGCAATCATGCTAGGCTACGGCGTGAGAGAGCAGCAATTCAACCGTTTTGCGAGCCTGCTGAGCGACAACGCCAGGACCACTAACATGTGCTGTGGCAATGGCGCCTTCCATAAGCACCAAAATTTGGGCGGTGAGTTCTTCTGGGTTGGCTACGCCGGCATCGCTGGTAAGCCCGAGAATGTATTGGCCAAAGACACGTTTATGTTCCGCCGAGGCTTGATGGACTGGATAATCGTGTTGGGCATATTCCGCGGTCGCGTTGATAAACATGCATCCTTGAAAGTCTGGTGATTGAAACCAGTCTGCCAAGACATCGAATAATGCCAGTATGCGTTCCGCTGGTGTGGCTGCACGTTGTTCCATTTCAGCAATGAGCCATTGTCTGACGGATTCATCACGCCGATGAAGTGCGGCCAAAATGAGTGCGTCCTTTGAATCGAAGTATTTGTACAGCGTTGGTTTCGAGACGTTCGCCTTGGTCAGAATCATGTCGATGCCGGTGGCATGAAATCCCCGCTCATAGAACAGTTGAAGCGCTGATTCGACCAAACGTTCTTTCGGGGTTGGCGGTGGGGTTGGTTGAGTGGTCTGCATGGTGTTCGGCTCGGTGATTACGATGATGCGTGTTGTTGTGTAGTACGTTGGGCTTGGGCTTCCTGAAGTGCATGGTCAATCATGATCTCTGCCGACCGCCTAGCCTGCTGAGCGGTCGACTTGGGTTGACTCACATGAGCGGTGATCACAGCCCCTTCCATCAGGATGAGCAGTTGCTCGGTGAGTTCATTTGGCGTCAACACCTCCAGTTTATCAACCAGGTCTCCAACGTGTCGACCAAAGATCCGTTTGTGCTCCGTTGCCGCTTGATGGATGGGATCGTCTAGTTGCGGAAACTCTACAGTGGCGTTGATAAACATGCAGCCGCGAAAATCTTCCGTGAGAAAAAACTCGCCGAGAGTATCGAACAAGGCAAGGAGTTGGTCTCGCGGTGTAGAGCCTCGGCGTTCCATTTCGCGCATGAGCCAATTGCGAGACTGCTCATCTCGTCGACGTAGGGCAGCCAAGATCAATTCGTTTTTGGATCGAAAATATTTATAGAGTGTGGGTTTGGATATTCCAGCTTCTGCCAAAATTGTATCGACACTGACTACATGAAAGCCCTGGTCATAAAAGAGCTTTAAGGCCGTGTCGACGAGCTTATCCCTCAACTTTGAAGCCATGTCACCCCAATCCTTCCCAAGCTGTTCCCGGTTTGCTCTTTGACTCGACAGCCAGTTTTTCGAACCTGAGTGTTGTTCCTGTCAGTACCTGCCATCTAATCCTTTGTTGACTAGGGTCGCGATCAAAACCGAGCGAGGCCGATATTTTTATCTAAATAATTAATTACTAACCAGTAATTAATTTATAGCATACATGCTTACTGTCGTCTTGGCAAATATATGGATATATAGAGGACAGTTCATCTACATATTGTGTATTGGTATAGATAATACATGAAATGTACATAGTCTATGTGTTTTTTGTGAAAAATAAATCTATATAACATCTTGACATTTACTTACTAGTAAGTTAATTATTTGCCAATGATTTACTTACTAGTCAGTAAACAAATCAGCTTTCCACTGCCTTCATTCCAATCGTGAGGAATGAGGAGCTGGAATCTACTGACCTGACCAGTCGTTTCCAAGGAGATCATCTCATCTCCTTTTTTGTTCACTGTTTTTACTCATTACCAAAGGAGGGCGTCATGAAGCGTTGTCTGGGTTCATGGGCTGAGAGGCCAACCATGCGGGAAGCCGTTGGAGATACTCAACGGCCAGAGAACATGTTGAGCATCATGAACCAACGGGTAAGTGCAAAGCCGACTCTCGGCATGATTGTCGGGCTGATGTTGCTATTTGCCAGTGCTGGTGTTCACGCTGCGACGTTTGGGTTTACCGATCGTTCAGCATTTCAAACTGCGTTGCCGGGGCAGACCTCAGTCATCAATTTCGATGATGTAGATGCCGGTACGTCAATTCAAGATGGAGTGCCGTTTCAAGGCACTCGTTTCACGAGTAATGTTGACAATATTCCCGGAAGGGAGGGCTTGCTGGTTTCTGCAGAATTTCTCACCACCTCACCACTGAACTATCTAGGAGTCAACGATGGGTTTTCCAATGAATTCTTGTTCGGTGATGAATTGACCTTGAATTTTACCCAACCGGTTCGTGCGGTCGGGCTGTTGGTTATCGCTGGTCCTGATGCGGCGCTGGCAAACGATTTTTTGCTCACAGCTGGTGGAGGCAGCGTGTTCAATTCCGGAATACCTGAACAGCGATTATTCGACGGAGGCGAAGTGTTCTTTTTAGGGTTGATCAATGATCAGGGGTTCAGCACTGCACAATTGATCAGCTTTGGGGATCAAATCGACACATCTTTGGGGTTTAACGTCGATGACATTTCGACTGCCGCACCTTCCAATGCGGCTCCCGTCCCTGAGCCGTCGGCCGTGCTTCTTTTCGGTACAGGTCTGTTGTTACTTGGCGGGGTCGCGAGGCGGAATAGGCTAAAGGCTGCCGCGATACAAGACAAGAGACTGGAATGTTTAGAAAGTGTATCAAGCAAGTGAAGCCGACATTCTATTCCGTTTCGACGAATACAAAGAATGAGAATCTTTTTTGTCTGAGCCTTTCACGTACATGTTTGCCGAGCAGTGTTTGGGTTATTCACTCATCATCATCAACCAGGAGGGTAGTCATGAACAACAGGTTCCTCAACGTAAAAAAACTTATGAGTGCAACCGTGCTCATTGCCACGTTCGGGTTCAGCGGATTGGCGCAAGCCATCGTGTATACAGCCAGTAACGAGGTGAATGGCAATGATGTCATTGCTTTTGACATTAATAGTCGGGGCAATCTTTCGGAAATAGGTCGTTTTCCCACTGGGGGGACTGGAACCGGGACCCCGCTTGGCAATCAGGCGGCGTTAACAACCGACGCGAGTGACCGTTGGATGTTTGTGGTGAGTCCAGGGAGCGGCGAATTGACGAGCTTTCGCTTGCAGCCGGCAGGGCTGGAGTTCGTCAATAAAGTGAAGTCTGGCGGGTTTCGGCCGCTCAGTGTGACGGTGTTTGGCACGCTGGTTTACGTGTTGAATGAAGGGAGCGGAGATGAACAGGATTCTCGCCGTATGCGGTATGACAATATCAGTGGATTCCGCTTTACGGCAGGGGGGATCTTGGTGCCCATTCCCAATTCCACACGTATCATTGATCGAACTCAACTGACCGCGCCTGCTCAGGTTGGATTTAATAAATCCGGCACCGTGTTGCTCATCACCGAAAAGGCCACGAACACCTTGACCACGTTTGTCATGAGGCGGAACGGGACTCCACAGCGACGACCGGAAAAGCGCCCATCGTTTATTCCCACTCCATTCGGATTCTCATTTGGTGATCGAGATTTCGTGAATATTACTGAAGCCAATAATGGTGGGCCTGGAATGACGGTGTCCTACCGCGTGGATCGAGAGACCGGTGAAGTGTCGGGCAGGGTCGGTTCTATTGAGCAAGGTACGGCCACGTGTTGGACGGTCTTGTCCAGCGATGAGACGATTGGGTATGCCACCAATACGGGAGATGGCACGGTGTCGTTGTATCGGATTAATTTCGACGGCACGTTAGAGTACTTTTTCCCGGCTAACCAGGATACTCCGATCACGACTGGGGCAGGCGTGCGTGATGCCGTGCTGACACAAAATAATCAATTTCTGGTGACGCTCAATAACGGAGACGGTCAAATTCGTGGATTTTTCGTAAACCGCACCGGCGCGATTTCACCACGAGGCACGTCACCTGTTCCCACAAGTGTCACGGGGTTGGTCGCGAGATAAAAACCCGTGGTAGTTCTCACGATGCACCAGGCGGATGGAATGTGTCATTCGCCTGGTGTTCTTTATTTGAGTTAGGCATCTTTGACTTTGAGCTGTTGGTCTCAGTACATCCTCATGCGAGAACACCGTTTTTGTCAGGTCTATCATGTAAAGCAATCCTGTCCCCATTTGAGTTCACAGCATGACGACTTGAATCGTTGAATCGAATTTCCGTTTCAAAATATTATGCCGTTGGCAATCTGCAATAGGCTCGTGCTCGATGTCCTGAAATAACAATAATGGTGTTGTTATAGATCCACGAAGCCTAGACAGTTTTCGAAATAAGCTCTACGATCGAATCAAGAGTGAAACATTAATGCTGTCTCTTCTTTTTAAAATATTCTAATAATAAATACTCATGCCTGACCCCTATTTAATTGGCCGTCACGACCGTTCTTGTCCTGATGTCGTGTGCGAATGAGAGGAAATAAATCTGTTCAAATGTCCAGAGGGGAATGATAAAAAACCTAGAAGAGGTGAAGGATAGGTTGTTGCGACTTTGGAGGGATGAAGGAAGCGAGGGAGAAGAATTGCACAAAACGATACGTTGGTTATCGAAATGGATACAGGGGATGGATTGTGAAGGTTCTCAATGTGCACATAAAAAAATGCCGCCGATCGGAAACTTCCTGTGATCGGCGGCGGCGATTCGGTAAATATTTTTAACATGGAAGTATGTACTTAGAACAGCCTTCTCACGGAGTCCACACACAGCGTCCTCCATGATAGACGAATCCACAGTTATGACCAGGAATGGCTGGCTCCAGAAGTGCATAAGTCATGGGTACAACCGTTTTGATGACCCGCCCTTCCGTCAATTTTTTAATCCTTGCTTGCTTGTCTGGTTCAGGCATTGGAGATTCGCCAGCTTTTTGGTAATCTCCCATGAACTCTGAGTAGAGGTTTTTGGTTCCTGCCATATCAGTCATAGCCATTTCCGATACAATATTTTTGGTCTCATTACCGTCGTTTCTTCCGTATACGTCGACAGTTCCGTCTTTCCTGAGCGCGAGTACAAAATCAATTTTTTCCTTTCCATTAAGTTCATCATCAAATTCCTGTGTGGCTTGCGGACTGAGGTAGTGAATGTCTCCTTTAAAAATGTCCATGGTAGGACCTCCTTGTAGTTAAATAATGAATGAAAAATAAATTCGGCTGCACCTCATATTAGTTCAATGCAAAAGTTATTCTCAGAATTACGATCCGGTCAGGGAAAAATCGCGGAGTCAGATCCAATCGTGTAGTTTGAATATTTGCGTCCTGATAGAAAAATTCTTTGTCGAATAGATTTTTCCCCTCTAGACTGATTATTCCTGTTCGCTGCGGAAGACGATAACCCAGAGCGGCATCGATCAAGAAAAAACTGTCATTGTCGGATCTAAAGGTGGTGGAGCTGGGAGGAGGATCGATCTCCTGATGAACAACTGTTCCGCCAAATAAAGCGAAGACCCCGCTGGGATGAAAATATCGAATGGACATGGGTACCGTAACAGTCTCCACAGTTCTCGGAACTGCCCCGACGGGTATTGTTACCGTCGGATCTTGCGACGAACGCTTAAATCTTTCAAACTCGATTTCTGCGCCGAATGCCCACTCAGGGTGAGGCGTCACGTAAATATATCCTCGTAAGAGCTGTTCACGACGCTCGAATTCACGAAATGCTGAGAAAAATTGTAAAGGTGCTTTTATTTCTCTTCTTGAATATTCTATGCCTGTATAAGTATTAGGAAGAGGAATGACATCAAAGCCAATACCATAGCGTTCTGATTCAGTTCCGTTAATATCGTCAAAGAATTGATTGAACCCTGCAATCTGAGTTGGTTCAAGCGTCTGATCAACGGCAATGACTCGTTTAAATGTCCGCAAGTATGCGAGTCGCAATCTTCCCCACTGTGAGATGTTCCATTGGAAACCTGCTTTTGGACTAAGCTTCGTGACATTACGTTCTGGTATGTCAAGAGAATCTAAAGTTAGCCCAAAGGTCCAGGTGATAGGAGTTGGTAAGTTGATGTTGGTATATACGTACCCATTGTCATGTCTGCTTTTAAACTTATTCGTAATAGAAAACCCAAACGCTTTTGTTTCTGCATTATCATCGATTTTGGAAATACCACCTCCAACAATCGTGTTGATAATGTCGTGCCGAAACAGATACTGCCCCTCAAACTGTTGGCCGTCTGACTCGGTTCGACCTTCAAGAAACGGGGGGGTATTGGTGCGATCGTCTCGGTGTGTGTAGAACCAAGAAAACAGAAACGTCGAATGGGGTTGTGGGGTAAGGCGCGCGCCAACCCGCATGATGTCTTGCTCGAGATCTCGTCTTTCGTTTGAGAAATTGTCTGGATCAAATCGCAGTTGCAGATCTCCTTGCTTTCTATCCCTTTTTCGATATTCGGTTTGCACATTGAGCCAGGACGTCACATCCGCTTGCGCGAAGACGTTGTAGATGTCGTCGTTGATGTCATTGTTTCGTCTGAACCCATCGGTTTCGTAGTGAAACTGCCCGAGGCTTAATGAAACCGGGCCGTAGAGACCGGAGAACACCACATCATTACCCAGCGTGTCGTTATTACCGATGACTAGGTTCGGTTGTAGGGACAGACGGTCGCGAATAAACAGCGGATTGAATTCATTGAATGAAAGACTGGACGGGCCTGCGCCTTCCAATATTTGAAGGCTGCGTTCTGCGAGTTGTGGCTGTAGGTTGTTGATATTTAGCGGACCCAACAGTTGCGCTTGAAGGAGCTCGCTGACCCGGGCGATTTCATGGCGGGGCCGCGAAATGTACGAATCCGCTAAAAGCCGGTGTGCCGAGTGGTTGGTTGGATCCCTTGTCACGGATTTCCATCCTTGCACTAAGGCCCGCTGCTGAAACCCCAGGTCTCGATAAATTCGTCCAACCGTCGCACTCCGGGCGGCCTGGTCTTCGTCGAGCAAGAGGCGAGAGCGGTAAACCGCGCGATTGTCGTTGAGTTCGATGGATTTCTGGAGATCGTGCAGGGCTTCGACTGGCCGGTTTGCCAGTTGTTTTCGGATGGCGTCATAGAAGTACGGTGTTGGATCTTGCGGGTCCAATGCTTTGGCCATGTCCAATTGCGTGGCGTCCAACTCATCACGGCGTTCCTCAAAATAGGCTTTCCCGAGATAACTGCGGATGAGCGGGTTATTCGGGTCCAGGCTTGCGGCGATTTCAATCTCACGGCGGCCTTCAGCGACGTGTCCTTCTCGAATCTTGGCTAAGCCCAAGCCGAGACGGGGTAACGGATCGGCCTGATCTAAATCGATGGCCGTTTGAAAGCTGTCTTTGACTTCTTGCCTATTCCATTGAATGAGACTGGACTGCATGACTTGAGCAAATCCAAGTATGGTGTGCGTGCGGGCCAGGTGGGGATTGAGCGACACCGCCTTTTCCGCTGCTTCGAGTGCGTCGCCGGTGTACCCTTTCGACAGCCAGAGTTCTGCGACTCTTGCCCAGGCCAAGCTATCGTCCGGAGCCAGTTCGGTAGCTTTTTGAGCACTGTCTAAGGCCTGGTCGATGTTGAAGGTGGCCTGGTAGGCGTAGGAGAGGGCGATCTGTGGAACTGGCGAATCGGGGGCGTGTTTCGCCGCCTGCTTGGCCAACCGAAGGGCACGGTCTTTCTCGTTTTGAACCACGGCAATGACGGACTGAAGGGCGATGGCATCCCCGTTATTGGGATCCGCCCGCAGCGCTTCTGCGATGTCTGCCCGCGCTGTCTCGACACGTCCAACGGATAGCAGCAATCCCGCTCGCGTTGTGAAATACTGGGCATTTCGGTCTGAAGGTGGGACAGCATCAAGTTGTTGTAACGCTCCATGCAGATTCCCTGCTCGATACCGCGCGAGCGCACGTTGAATCATGTTCGCGTTGGGGCTATTTAGCTTCACCGCTCGATCATCGATGAGCGGAGGGTAATAGAGCGCCCATTGCACGGCATTGCGGGGTTTGACGATCACGCGCCGCACCGGCGCTTCACCGGCTTTAGCGACGGCGGTCTGGCCATTGACGAGCGTAAGTTTTCCTTGCTCATTCCTGGCGAGCACCTGTCCCTCAAATACCCAAATCGTGGCCTCGTTCTGGGTCACACGAATGACAAATTCCGTGCCTTCGACAAAGGCGTTCACGAACGGCGTCGTCACCGTTAAACTTCTGGGCACCCGGCTGATGAAATGGACCAGGCCCTTGAGAAGATTAAGAAAGGATGGCGTATCTTCTTCCAACTTGGAGAACGTGAGGTAGGTGCCCTCGTCGAGCCGGATAATCGTCTCATTACTGAGCACGATCGCGGCTCGCCACTGTTCGAGGCGAATCGTGTCGCCCGGGCAGAACGTGTCGCCAACCCTGGCGGGTTGCCAGGTGGTGTGGTTGGCAAGTTTGGCTTCTATGGTTCCTTCAAGCGAAACCAGCTTCGCCACCCACGTATCGCAATTTCCGGCTTGGACAACATCAGCGAGAAGAAGACATGATAACGCCATGATCCATAAGCATGCCGCACGTCTGTCCATGGATCTCCACTCCTTTGTGATCCCTGACCCATGCAGGTTCTTGGGGAACTCGGTTGTATTGCATAATCGGTGACCATATGAATAGGAGGGGGGTTGCGTGTTGAACGAATGCTATCAACTTGTCACTCATCTGTAAAACTAACAAAACACTCGTTACGATGGAGGATACTATCATTTTTTATCGAGGATCACTACTCCGGTCCAATCGGGTGGCAGCGGAGACGTACGGTAGTGATCACATAGTTTCAGGTAAAAACGGCTGGGTCCGTCTTCACCGAAGGTTTCGATACGGTCGTGAAACGCTCGTTCGGCTTCTTCCCATCGCTGTTCGCGAAATGGCTTGTAAGGCCGTCGCAAACGTTTCGATCGCTCGTACGTGTGCGCGATTGCAATCGTGCATACGGCCCATGAGCTCATGAATGACAATCGGCTGACGCTTTCCGACGAAAAGAAAATGGCCAAGCTCGCGAGTGACGACCGTGGTGAGATCTTTGATGATCAGCTCGGAGGCGAGAATGCGGGTCCCGAGCTGTTTGTTCAAGCCTTCGATCCTCGTGGCCGTGTTCACGATATCGCCGATTGCCCGGTATTCATAATGGTCATGTGCTCCGACGTGCCCCAGCCACATCCGTCCTCCATGGAGTCCGATACGCGTTGGGAGGGGCATGTCTTTGTATTGGTTGTTGAACTGTTCTACCGCATTGGCGATCTCGAGGGCGCTCATACAAACTTGTGTTCGTATGGCATTATCCAGCGTCGATGCGGTCCAAATGGCGAGCACCGCATCGCCGATGACATCGGAGACAATGCCGTCTCGACGTCGTACGGGTTCGAAGACTACTTCATAATACCGGTTCATGAACGCGCGTAATTCCTGGAGATCGAGAGTTTCAGCCAGGGTGGTATAGTGTTCGGCGTCGGTGGCAAGGCACAGGCCATCAAGCAATTGTCCCGAGTACTTGATCTCTTCAATATTCTTGGCCAGTTGATTGGCGACGGGGCCGGGCACGTAATGCTCCAGGGCTTTTTGCATGTTGTGTCGTTCACGATAGGTTTCTCGGTATCTCAAGAATATGGTGCCGAACATCGCCAGAGGCAGTTGGCCAAGAAGTGGAATGACGAGTGGAAGCCACAGGGCTTCGTGTGTAAAGAGGAGGTATGCGGTGGTGACATAGGCGAAGCCTGCTCCGATGCCGGTTGCTGTGAATACGATGGCGTATCGGGTGCCAGTGCGATAGAGCGTTGATGGTATGAATTGCAATATCCCGCTCACAATTGCACCCCAGAGTGCGACAAGTAATAGATGTATCCAAAGGGGCAGTGGTGTTATGTGACGGTTTTCAAAGAGATTGGCAAAGGCGGTTGCCGAAATTTCAACACCACTGAGGTAGAGCCCGCTTGGCGATGTGAAAACTGTATGAAAGCGGTCGCGTTGTTCAGACTCGACCTGTTCGGAAAATCCAACGAATACCGCTTTATCACGAAAGTCGATTGGTGGCTCGCTTGTCGTCGCTTGCGATTTATGAAGTCCGCACATGTCCAGAGCGCAGGAGTAGGGGATGGTGGTGATCGTTCGTGGTGGTCCGTAAAAGTCCAGATACTGGCTGGTGGAGCGGTGATAGGATGAAATCAGGGATGTCAAGATTGTTTTCTGTGGTATCGTGTATTCCGATTGTTGTTGAGCCAGCGTGGCAAGGAGGTGATCCGCGAAGGGTGGGTTCTCGTGAAACAGCTTGTGCAGGTGCTGGATGGTCTGTCGAGTGGTGTGGAATGACGGGTTTTCCGATTGCCAATGGCGAATGTGTTGTGCGGCTAATGGGTTGGTCTGGTCAAGAAGATTGCCAAATTCATCATCTATGGTGAGCCCATAGAGATTGAACGCCATGAACGGGAGTGTCGGGACATGCTCCTGACTGGGTTCAAAGAGCCAGAATTGATTGACTCGAAATGGAACGGCTGGAAGCGGATTAGGCGCCAATGCCGCAGCCGAGGAGGCCAGTTGGGATGTTGGTTGAATGCGGATATGAATGTTCATATCTTCGGGAGTCTCTGACGAATCGACTGTTGTTAGCTTTTCAATTAACACGACGTTTCCAGCTTCTTGCATCGCCTGAGCCAGTGCTTGATCTTCGTTCGGATCAGTGGGGTCTTGAAAAAAAATATCGAAGACGATGACTCTGGCACCCTTTTCCGAAAGTCGTTGAATCAACTTCCCGTGTACGGAGCGCGGCCACTTCCAGGGTTCTTGAGGAAGGTTGAGGTCTAAGGCGGATTTTCGATCGGTGGTCACGACAACCACTTCAGGTGGAGGCGGTCGTGTTCCGCGTAATTGAAACAACCAGGCTAAGCCGATATCTGTTTCAATTTTCCATCCGAATGGTGTGATACTGATAAGAACGCCAACTAGCGCCGTCACGATTCCTATAGAGAGAGGTTTGGCAGTCACAGTCATGAAGGAATTCGGTGTATTATAGCGAATCCAAATAAGTTCCAAGCAGGAAAATAGCACGAACTCCGCGCGGTACCGCGTTCCAACGAGCGAAAGTTATTTGAAACGGCTATAAATGAGCCTATACCCTAATGTGCAACGTATCGGTATTTGCACCAAATTGCTACCCCCAAAACACATGCATGGCTTTCTTTCGTAATATTGAGACGCGTGCTTGTGCGTTGGCAATCAGTCGTTGTGAATAGGGATTTGTGACTTTTTCTTTTCGTTGGCCACTTTTTACGGATTGCCGCTGTACGTGATTGCTTCATGAGATTGCAGGCTGCTGTGTGAAAAAATCTCATCTTCAGAATACAGATTGGATAACGCTTTGTATCCATTCCGATACGATGTGAAGTTCCTGTCTTTTTCCTCTTCGTGAATTTCGTTGCGCTCTTGTCACGAGCAAGATATTCGAAGTTGCTGAAATACCTCGAGGTCTCCAGCGCATTCTTGCGTGCGTCTCTTCTATCTTTCCATTGGCCTCCCTTTTGCTTACGTTTGACAAGAGAATGTACGACCCAACAACATTTTTACAGTAAGGATGCAAGTCATGCCATCATTATTTAATCGTGAGGTGAGTTCGTATAAAGTTGATGTCTTTAAGTCTAGTACGTTGAATTATATTCGTGCCATTCGACTGAATTTAAAACCGACGGACTCAGCGGCAGCGCATACGGTATCGATTCGATTTTATTCAGCACCTGGAAACGATTGGGTGAGTATTGGAGCGAACTTTTCGACGATTCAAATGAATCTGGATCGCTATGATGACATGTATCATATCCTGCAAGCCGAAAAGCCCGTGTACTTCACGGCGTATGAACTGGGGAATCCCTCGATTCGTTTCGCCGGACTTACCACCGATTCTAAAGCTATAGGAGAAGGTTTTCGCGATGCAGATGCAGCGTGATTTTAAATGAATATCGCGAGGACATGTTACTCGAGCCCACTGCTCACTCCACTGTTTATTGCCTATTTTCTTTGTCGTCTCAGTTTTGACTCCCTGCCGGGGTTCGTCCCGGCGGCCGAGGCCCTTTTGTTTCGGCAAAAGGACCCAAAACCATTGACGTCCAGGCCAGGTTCATCGGATGAGCTGAACCCCGGTTGGTGGGGCGGGCTAACTCGCTGCGCTCAAACAAACCCGCCCGGTATGAGAGGTATTCACTCAACGGACTGGCCTGCAGGCGTCAGAGCATAGGTACTAAGAAAAAGTTAAAAAACTATAGTACGCGGGAGGGATTAGTGTGTCACAGAGAGAATGGGGGTACGGAGTGTGTCATAAAGACTCCCCGCACGACCCCTTACATTGGGCACAAGAGCCTAACCGTAAGACGGTAACAGGCTCTTGTGCGATCTCTCAACACGCGTGAGTGGGTGTGGATTAGCGATGTTCTCGTAACCGCCAGAGTGCCAGTCCTATGAGTCCGGAGCCAAGGAGTAGGACTGTTGACGGTTCAGGAACGGCTTCGGCTGTCAATTCGCCAAGTAAAATTGCAGAATTCGAAGGACCATTATTCGTGAGAATTAGTTGTTGAAATGAGTTGCCATTGATCATACCTCCTAGCTGCAAGGTCAAAGGCGCATAATCGGCGTTGGCAATGGGAATAATTGCCTGTGATCCTAAGTTGGTAATAACTTCTAGAGTACCAATAGCGTTCGCGAGCGGTGTATTGTTTGGGAAGGTTGTACCAGGCGCTGTAGGGCCAACTGAGAGGCCATCTTCCGTGCCACGCACCTGCAGCGTTAATTCTTGAACTAGTCCAGGCGTAAAATCAATATTCGCCGAGCCTGACCCCGCAACACCAAACGCCCGGTTGTTGACTTGTGGGGCGCCGCCAAAATTCGCCAAACCCTGAGCCGATAGCGGGTTGTCTGTTGCAGGGCCTGCGCCACCTACATAAAAATTTCCATTCTGAAAGAAAAGCGTTTCTCCCCCGGTAAATGATGTGAAGCCATCGATGCCGTTCAGCACGCTTGGGTCTGGGGGAGCCCCGGGTGTGGTATTCGGTCCGAAGATGGTGGTGAATGAGGTTGCCAGTGCAGGCTGGCTGCCAATGAACGTTAGCAGGAAAAGTAGGATGAACGAGAAAGAACGTATCATGGTACCTCCTCCTCTGTGGCGAACAGCCACCTGTATGAGTGATGAAAAATGTATTGATATAGGAACATTTGACGCAATTGTTGTACTCGTCAGCGATCGCGCATCTCTGCAAATCTCAACGTGTTGATCGACAAAGAGTTTTGTGGGTGAGTGTGTTCACGTCGATGAGGGTAACGGCTATTGAAGGCCAAATACTCTGAAGGCAAAAGCCTGCAGTTGAAAGCGGAAAAGTAAAAAAAAGTGACATTAGATTTCCAAAGACATTACAGGCAGAGGTGGTAATTATATGTAAAGTATGAAATACATGATGTGCGTGCTGGTTCACTCCAAGTCAGGTAACCCAATCGGTAGAGTCTACGGTCTGGCAATGACTCTCGTGGTGAAGCTGAAGTCGATGTGATGGTTGAGATGTAAAATAATTTAGACAGAAACTGTCTCAATTCTCCAATTAGGGCATCGTACGCGGCCAGTAGAGCTTGGATTTTTAGAATGAGTCTAGGTGATGGGTGTAATGGTAGTGAACATGGGAGATCTGCCTTTCATGTCCATCATGAACGCTCAATACCTGAGCATCTCTAGCCTATGTCTGTCTGGTGACTTGGCCAACTTCTGTGTCAGCTCATCTTTTCGCCTACTGTCAGATAGATTGTTTGACTCACACTGAAGAATGTATGGAGAGCAAGTGTTCCATTTATTAAATTGCTCTCATGCATGCATCCGTTCTGTTCTTCCTCTCGTATATTCTGATGACGGGTAATCAGCTGATTCCTTCACAATGAAGAAAATGTGGGCACGCATTCGAAGCAAGCGGTCATCTACTGTCATGAACCATTTTGTTTCGTACTGCGGAGAGGAACCCATGTTTGCAATCTACATGCTTATGAGAGGAGAAATGGATCATGGATATCGAAAGCGAACTCAATCCTGAAAACGTACAGAAAATTTCTACGATTCTTGAGCAGTTTGACCAAAGCGAGGTCAAGGCCGCTGTGGAGGGTTTAACCCTCGAAGCCTCAACTGCTGAGAGTGTGTTCGGTGATGTCTTGTTGGAGAGAGCCGACCTGGAACCTTTTGGCACAGAATACATCACTACGATAGCCGCACTTGCACTTGGAACAGAAAAAGATAAAAGTTGTCATGCAAAATTCATCGCGTGTCTCATTAAAGCCGGCAAGAAACTTGACGATTGCCGAAAAAAAGCAAAAGGTGACAAGGAGAAACTCAAGAAGTGTATCGATGAGCATGCTGAGGATCTGAAGAAGTGCATCAAGGCTTTTGAGGACTGTAAGAAAAAGAAATAGGCCAAATTCTTGAGGCTGAAGACGGGTGGGTGGATGTTGTCGAGTGTCCAATGCAACGATATCCGTACGCTCGGCAACATCCGCTTCCGTCTGTCTTGGAAAAATATTTCTTAAAAAGGTCGGGAGTCTTTATCTGAAATTCTTTCTATTGAAACCAGTCGAGGTAGACTTCTAACCTTCCTCCAATGACGAGGGTATCTGATCGGTTTGGTTCAGCTCGACGACAATTTCAGTCTTGGCAACAGGTTGATTGATTCGACGTTTGGATCTTCCGAAGTTGTGGCCATTCAACGCCATGGCAATACCAATGCCTGTTTAATCCTTCTCCCGTGTTGGGATGAGCCCCGTATAGACAAGTCCTTCTCCGGCATAGAGTTCGATTTGATTCACACGTGGCTCTGCCAAGCCGATTCGAGTGAAAACCGTCAATCCTTGGTGGTAATCGTCGGGCTCATGATCGACCGAATATTCAGCCAATCCATACATTCCATATATTGTATTGCGTGTGACAGAGGTTCCTGCCGAGTCGACTCTTTGAATATTGTTGAACTCTCGTGTAAACACCCATGCTCTGCTGGCAAACTTCCCATCGTACTCTAAGGCTGCCGTCTGCATGAGGCGATGGCGCAACAGTCGATCCGGTCGTTGGGCTCGTTCTTGGAGTTCGAGTTCGCCAAAATGGTAAGAGGCCAATTCTGTCGCCAAGAACAGGCCATCATCTTTCTCCAAGATGATTCTTGTGTCTTCAAGATTATTCGGATCGCTAACAATGCTATCCATTACCGCTCCTCGGAACGCGAGTGCATTCTAAATATTCACTTGTCTCCTTAGCCCTATTGACGAGGGAGGCAATGTCGAAAGCCCACTATGGCCCCCAAGTGCTAGTTCAGCTCCAGTGCTTAAGGAACTCTGGATGAATAGCTCCGAGGAGGATCGTATGACGTCGAATTCGGAGGAGATATCGTAGAGTCCGATCAGAAGAGAGGCATGGTTGCCGAAGTCATCAAGATAAACAACATCATGATGGAGAGATGCATGTATGAACTGTTTCGCTGACTAGACAAATCCTTGCCAAATTTATGATGCCTTACAAGTTTTAAGGGTAATCCATCATGGTGCGAAATGTTCAGTGAAGTTCTGCCACGTGGATGACAGTTTTACGTGAGATGCCAGCGTGGCCATAGCGTTCAAGTCTTCCGGACTTGGTTGGCGAGCACGAAAGATTTGTTGGGCGTCAAGAAGGTCTCGTGGTTCACCATCGTGAAGCTTTAAGAGTATCAAGACCTGCCAAGAAATAACTGGAATGGTGCATTCAAGAATGGACAATTCGACTGCGTCATCCACAATGATACGGGTCCACTGAGACGGTAACAGGCTTAACTGAATGGGGATGTTGAGTTCATTCGTCGAGTATTCAAGTTGATAGATGCCTCTTGTTGGGTCGTCCTGGTTCTCAACATGAAATTCCGCGCTGAGATATTGCGAAAATGCTGTGGGGCTTGCTGCCCCTAATGCCAGGGCAAATTCAACAGCATGGGAGGCACGCGGAATTCCCCAGGCAGAGACGGCAAACCCTCCAATCAGGGCATACTCTGTTAAAAGTCCTTGGTATTTGGCCTCGTCGAGGCGATGGGCAATATGTGCTAGGGCTTTTTCAAACACGTGCGTTGTAACTCAAGGGAGGTATTAGAGAGTTCAAGAGCGCGAAGCAATCGGGCTTCAGCAGCGAGACGTTGGGCGTTTGACAGTTTTTCCTGCGTGGAGCGGTCGCCGGATTGGCAGGGATGGCGGCCAGAGTCAGGAGGTGAGGATGGATACTCTGTGGGCATAGTTATATTCTATACCTTCGTGGTTTGAGAGAAAAGGTCATGCCGTACGCACACACTTGAAGTTATACGTTTTTGGGTAATTTCTGGCCTTTCGCCATTTCAACCATGGTTTCAAGACGGACCAATCGTTTGTCGACATCAATGACATGCCCATTCAGTCGTTCAATATCACGGGTGAGTCGTTTCACTTCCTCCGTGAGCTTTAATGTGTCGAGTAATAAATCTTTCCAGCCTGCCATTATTCAATTCCTAAAGACTTGAAGGTCTTGCTCAATTTTTTTCTCATCGTCTGTGTGTCGTGAATGGCCTCTTTGAGCTTCGTGGACACCAATCCCATCAATTCAGTATCACCAACTGCGTCAAGTCCTTCAGGATCGTAGGCGTCAATCGCTTCTCTGACAATGGCCGTGGCCGATGTCCCTTTTTTTTTGGCAATCCGATCCAGCTTTATCACGTTTTTGGGGGAAACAAGGTATTGTTTTCGAACCAGCTTTAGTGTTTCGGTAGGCATGGTGTAACCTCCTATATATGATGTGTGTCACTATACACATACATACCATTCCTGAGCAAGTGCAACATTGGGCGATGGCCGATATTGCAGTCGTCCAAAAAATTCAGTTTGTCAATTATCATCGATTGCGGAGTAGACGTCGTCGAGGCGGCAAGGCAAGTTGTTTGTCAGGTCCGCCAAGGTGGGCAAGTAGCAATGTCCCCTTTTCTGCATTGATTTTCTTTTACATATTATTCCTATTCTGTCTAAACTCTTTCTCCAACTTTAACCATTCTTCATCAGTGTCAGATAGATAGCCTATTAGTTTAAGTTTAGTGGTCAAATTATATAAAATTGGCTCATAAAAGAGTTGGATTGTATTATTTTGGTCGTACTTAACCAATTCACTGATTTGAGTAGATAACTTTACTAGTACCAAGTTTAGCTGAGTAAGTACTGTTTTTGTTTTGATCAATTCTTTTTTGAAATAGTCCTGAGGCTCAACTTCAGGTCGAATGATTTGTTCTAGAGCAGTATCTGAGGCATGTAAGAATAGAAAATACAACTCATGATCAATTAAGTCGCCATTACTCAGAAAATAAATAGGTTCTCTATATAATTTTTCAAGCCTGTTTTCTAAGACTTGAATTGTTTTATAGATATCATTCTTTTTTGCTTCATTTATTAAGTGAGCTACTTGTTTCTGCGCAGTTTGTCTTGACTCTGAAAGCTCTTGTCTAGTAGCTTCAAGCTCTCTATTTTGCAGCACGATTGTTAGTAGTAACGCAATTAGGGCTAAGAAACTAAGTATCGGGTTAAGTGTTCCACCTATAAAATCTCCAAAGGTTCCCCAACGCTCATGCTCCGAGCTCAATTGTCCTTGAAAGTTCAAAAAATATAAAACCCCCACCACACATAACCCAATTGTTGCAACACCAAAAATCAAAATTAAAATCTTAAATAATTGCTCTGAGCTCATTCCTTTAAGACGTTCTTTAATTTTTGTCCTGTTCATAAGGGTTTCTCTATGATGACGTGATGAATCATGACAACATGCCGAATTTTTATTGTACGACTTGTTAAGTCGGTTGCATTATTCTGTGCCTAGGTTAGAAGTGGCCCCGGTTTTTTGAACAACTCATTGGGCAACGATAAGTGGAACACTCCTCGTTGAATTACGCCGCGTGTAACTGCGGCAGTTGTTGAAAGTAGACCTGATCTGGCGTCTGCCCTCCCAGGCTCGAATGGG
>BQIV01000042.1 GCA_021604005.1 Nitrospirales bacterium
CCGACTTATCCAGGTATACGCAAGCCCAGCTCAACAAAGTCGCGCGGCAGTTAAACGAACGGCCGAGAAAAACATTAGACTACGCAACACCAGCAGAGAAATTTCAGGCCTGTGTTGCAGCGACCAGTTGAACTCACAGCCGATACCTGCAATTCAGGGATGAATGTCAGTATTCAGTAGATGAAAAAGTCTGCTTGGAATCTACTTTTTACGACCTTCGTACACCTCTTTCCAGTAAGTTGAGATCTACTGTCGACAAGAATCGTGACGTTGCAAAACTGACCTTTTGTGCAACATTATTATTCTCACAACATGGCTTTGTGCGAAATACTATCTGACGAACGGAGTCGACGCACGATGTACAAATATCCTTCACGCACTTCGTACCTTGCCGGATGCTTTCGGAAGCGCATGCCGCGTTCCCCACTTTTCCAGGGCCAACAATATCGGATGAAGAGATTGGCCTTTTTTTGTGAGGGTGTACTCGACCTTTGGCGGCACTTCGGCATAGATCTGTCTGGAAATTAGTCCGGCGCCTTCTAATTCTCTGAGTTGTTTAGTCAGCATACGTTGGGTGACGTTTCCCGTCTTACGCTTGAGCTCATTGAACCGCATGGTCCCATCCAGCAGATGGTACAGCACAATCCCTTTCCACTTCCCTCCGATCATCTCTAGCGCCGCCTCGACCGGGCAGCCTTGTGAACAATCGTAGCGCTGGAATCTCATAGATCACCTCAATAGTATACTTTCTGTATCTATGATACATTTATGTATGTACTTGTGTAATATTTAAGTATAACGTATTTTAGTCATAACATACACTCGCGCTTCTGAAAAGGGCAGCACGATCTTTATTATCTTCCATGCATCGGAAAGGACATATCATGAAAGCTGTTGGTTTGTATCGCTACTTACCCATCGAGAACGAACAATCATTAGTGGATGTTCAGATTGACCAACCGCTACCCACTGGAAGAGACCTCCAGGTTCAGGTTCAGGCCATTTCCGTTAATCCTGTCGATTATAAAGTGCGCGCACCACGAGACGAGATTGAAGCGACGCCCCGCATCTTAGGGTGGGATGCTGCCGGTGAGGTGACGGCTGTGGGATCGAAAGTTAAACACTTTGCCGTTGGCGATCAGGTGTACTATGCCGGTGACATTACCCGACCGGGGAGTAACAGCGAGTATCAACTGGTTGATGAGCGCATCGTTGCAAAGAAACCCACATCGCTCGCGTTTCCTGAAGCGGCGGCACTTCCGTTGACGAGCATCACCGCCTGGGAAGGATTGTTCGAGCGACTCGGGATCTCATCGCGTGGTGAAAATGCAGGCCAATCCATTCTGATCATTGGAGGGGCTGGTGGCGTCGGTTCGATCGCGATTCAACTGGCGAAGCAACTGGCGAAGCTGAATGTGATCGCCACCGCTTCCCGCCTCGAATCGATTACGTGGGTCAAGAAGCTTGGGGCCGACCAGGTGGTCAATCATCGCAACGCGCTTGATCAGGAACTGAGCGCCATTTCCATACAACAGGTCGACTATATCTTCTGCCTGAACGATACCATGCAACATTGGCCGGCGATGACCAATGCGATCGCCCCGCAAGGACGCATCTGCTCAATCGTCGAGACGCCCGAGCCTGTGGATCTTGATTTGCTTAAGAGTAAGAGCGCAACCTTTGTCTGGGAATTCATGTTTACGCGGTCGATGTATCAGACTCCGGATATGATTGAACAACAACGGTTGCTCACGTCGATTGCTACACTCATCGATGATGGTCTACTCGTGACGACCCTCAATGAAGTGATTCGCCCTATCAACGCAAACAACCTCCGCAAAGCGCACGCCATGTTAGAACAAGGCCGTTCGACGGGGAAAGTGGTTCTGGCTGATTGGGCCTAGGCATATCACAAAACGAAGTTCAGGAGAGGGATCGACCCAGGTCAGACAACGTATCCATGAGCATGTCCTATTGATGACGATTGTGTGAGATTCACAATTATGAGAGGAAGGATAAATGATATGAAAGCCATGCTTGTTCATGCCTATGGCGAAGACGCCGTATTTAAAGTGGCAGAAGTTCAAAAACCTAAAGTCAAAGCTGGTCATGTTCTCGTAAAGATCGCGGCATCAAGCGTCAACACGGTGGATACCATGATTCGCAAAATGGGGAAGGAGTTACCATTATCACCCGATACGCCAGCCATTTTAGGAATGGACTTTGCCGGCACGATTGAAGCAGTCGGCCAGGGTGTGAAAGATTTTTCAATGGGCGATGAAGTCTATGGCTGTGCAGGTGGGTTAGCAGATTTACCCGGCACATTGGCGGAATACATGGTGGCGGATAGCAACTTGATTGCCCAGAAGCCAAGGAATGTGTCGATGCGAGAAGCTGCGGCATTGCCAATGGCTGCCATCACGGCCTACGAAGGGTTGACTCGCGCGGGTATCACGCCAGGCCAAAAAGTTCTGGTGCATGGTGGCTCTGGTGGCGTTGGTCATGTGGCGTTGCAACTGGCAAAACATTTTGGCGCCGATGTGTATTCGACGGGTGGCGGTGAGAAACAATTGGCGTTAATCGAACACCTGGGGGCCACGGCCATCAACTATAAAACGGAAACGGTTAAGCAGTACGTCACCAGTCATACGGGTGCGACAGGGTTTGATGTGGTGTTCGATTCTGTTGGCGGTGCCAACATGGCGAACTCATTTGAGGCAGCGGCCCTGAATGGTCACATAGCCTCGACAGTGGCGCTGTGTGAGATGGATTTATCGGTGGCCCACTTTAAGGGCTTGTCGTTGCACGTCGTGTTTATGTTGATTCCGATGCTGCATAACGTGAAACGCGAAGAACTTGCAGAGATTTTGCGCAATGTGACTCAGATCGTAGAGTCTGGCGGACTAACACCTGTGCTTGATGAACAGCGTTATGCACTTGAAGAAGTCGGACAAGCGCACGCTCTCTTAGAGAGCGGACAGGCTATGGGCAAAGTGGTTGTGGAAAATGACAAACTGTCCTAACGCGGAAAGGGTGAGAGGGACCATTGGGGGCATCGGCTACCCGAGCTGTCGTCACCTGCATGTGATGGCTCGTGCTGGTCTCGGACGAGTGCTAAATAATATTCTCAGTGCTCGTGACTTTGAAGTTGGCGAAGCCGGAAAACAACGGCACATTGAGCAACGGCTGAAACCATTTGGAGGTTTTGCGAGATGACAATGACTGCGACGTTCAATACAACCGAGTTCCAATCCATCAATCGGGCGTACAACTCCGTGTTCCGCACGAACCGGCTGAGCCTTGGATTGGTGGTGCCGCTGGAGAGTTACTCTCCGGGCACGGTGCCGGCGATGACCCGTCACGTGGAACGCATTCAACTGGCTGAAGCACTCGGGTTTTCCGCAATCTGGTTGCGAGATGTGCCGTTCAACGTGCCGACCTTCGGGGATGCGGGTCAGATCTACGACCCTTTCGTCTATCTGGGCCTGTTGGCTGGTCAGACAGAGCGGATCGCACTAGGTGTGGCTAGCATCGTCCTGCCGCTGAGACATCCGGCGCATGTCGTCAAGGCCGCGGCCAGCGTCGATGCGCTGTCGGGAGGGCGGCTCATCCTTGGTGTCGCTTCGGGTGATTGGCCAGAGGAGTATCCGGCGCTCAATCTGTCCTTTGCCGAGCGCGGCGCACGATTTCGCGAGAGCTTTGACTATATCAGGTACATGGGCGAGGTCGCACCGGCGTTCAAGAACACTTATGGCATTCCAGGTGGCGGAATAGATATGCTGCCCAAACCGGCATCCGGAAAACTGCCGCTGCTGATTACGGGAGGCAGTCAACAAGATTCCGCATGGATTGCCAAAAATGGAGATGGCTGGATGCTGTATCCACGTAATACCATGGTGCAAGCACAGACCATTCGCAACTGGCGGAGCAGGTCGAGGCGTCAGGAAGACCCGTCCAGCCGGTCATGGAACCGTTTTATATTGACCTGACCGAAGATCCTGACACGCCTCCCCAACCGATTCATCTTGGACTCCGGCTAGGATCGCACCATTTTCGAGCGTATCTGAAATCGCGGGAAGAAATCGGCGTCAACCATGTAGCGCTCAACCTACGCTTTAATCAGGCGGATATCGAGACCACGTTGAAACGACTGGCCGATGACCTCTTGCCAGACTTTTCAGCGTGAAGGAGACAACGACATGCAAAAAATTATTCTTGTTACCGGTTCGACAGACGGCATCGGGTTGGAAACGGCCAAGATGCTGGTCTCGCTAGGCCAACACATTCTATTGCACGGGCGCAACCCGTCAAAACTGGAAAAAGCAGAAAAAATGCTTTCTGCGCTATCGGAAGGTGGGCGCGTTGAACGCTACGTGGCTGATCTCTCACGCATGGCCGGGGTCGGCGCACTTGTGAAGGCTGTGGCAGACAAACACGCGAAACTGGATGTGCTCATCAATAATGCAGGTGTCTATAACACGTCTGATCCTGTCATGCCGGATGGGCTTGATGTGCGGTTCGCGGTCAATACGATTGCGCCCTATCTGTTGACGCAACGCCTTTTGCCGATGCTTGGCGCGTCCGGACGGGTCATTAATGTGTCTTCCGCGGCTCAGTCTCCGGTCGATCCGAAGGCGCTGGCCGGACAGGGTCGTCTGTCAGACGGCGCGGCGTATGCACAAAGTAAGCTGGCGCTGACCATGTGGTCGCGTCATATGGCGCTTTCGCTCAAGGGTGAAGATCCAGCGATTATTGCCGTGAATCCAGGGTCGATGCTTGGGAGCAAGATGGTAAAAGATGCTTTTAGAGTGGCTGGCGGCGATATCCGCATCGGCGCGGAAATCCTGACCCGCGCGGCCCTGGAAGATGAATTCGCGACGGCGTCGGGCCAGTATTTCGACAACGATTCCGGTCAGTTTGCCTCGCCACATCCCGATGCGCTTGATCCCAAGAAATCCCAAGAGATGGTGCGCGTGATCGAGACGGTTTTGGCTAAGATGACCCAATTGGATTAAACGTAGCCTTTCCTAGGGACGATCAGCAGGATGATCCGTTGAAATGGATTCTTCTTAGGTTTCTGGCTGAATTTTCTGAAACAATACCTTAACAAGATCTTTGAGTCGGGGCAGTAACTTCAAATGAGTAAGCAAGGAAGCGCGTTTTGTACCTGAAGCCATAATTCTTGTCGATGGCAGGCTCAGTGCTTCTAACGGACAACCCAAATTCTCGTTGCGTCAATCCGCGGATAATGTCAGACAACAAGGAGTGGGAGGGTTCTATGACCGTTACCGATAGTGTGGTTGAAGATTTCACGATCTAGGAACTGATGAGAGTGAGTACCCGAGACAGTCTGAAGGGGCTGGTGGTACGCTGGCTTGTTGGCATGATTAAGAAAGGAGAACATCATGAAAACAGATATACTTTCAGCTATACTTTCAGCCGTGTTAGCTGCCTGTGTCTTAGTGACTGCGGTGCTGCTTGCAGAAATACCACAATCTTTTGGAATGTCGAATGACGCCCCTGCTCTTTCATCGCTGTCGAACAGTAGGAATAATCCGTTGGAAGATGTCCAATTACTTTCGGAAGCCGTGCGTTCCGAAATGGTCGACATTGCCAGTGAGATTTTGAAGTCGGTATCAGAAGGCAGTCCGTTTGCTGGGCTGCTGGGGGTTGATCATGCAGAACGAATGGTTCTCAAGTTTACGGATCAGAACCGGGAAAATTGGCAATTCTGGCCAACCGCCCGCGTGGGCCTGTCCCTCGAATACATGTCCGCCGAACAACGTATGCTTGTGCATGATCTTTTAACCCACACATTGAGTTCGGCGGGCTATCTCAAAGTGGTGACCATTATGCAGCTTGAAGAGATCCTCGATGTACTCGACGACGTGGGATTGCCACGCAGCGTCGATCACTATGTATGGGTGCTCTTTGGCACCCCATCAATGGAATCCGCTTGGGGATGGCGTTTTGAGGGACATCACGTTTCACTAAACGTCACGGTTTCCCCCAGCGGCTTATCGGTCACGCCGTCCTTTCTCGGGTCCAACCCCGCCGAAGTGACAAGCGGTCCTCTTGCCGGCTTGAGAGTGCATGGGATTCAAGAGGATCTTGCGCGGAAGCTTGTGATGTCGCTGAACGACTCGCAGAAGAAGGCAGCGATTCTGTCCGAGCAGGCGCCCGCCGAGATTTTTGCTGCCAATCTCCGCAAGCCGAGAGAGCAATGGAATGACTGGGAGGAATCGCTCGAACCGCAAGGTATATCCGTCGTGTCGCTTGACGAATTGCAGCAGTTTTGGATACGCCGTATCCTCGATGAGGCTATCGCCAACTACCGGCCAGAAATCTCTCTTGGAATCACCGACACGATCAATCTTGATGTCCTTCACTTCACGTGGATGGGTAGCACGGAGCGTCGGAAGCCGCACTATTTTCGCCTGCAAGGGCCGGACTTCGTATTTGAATACGATAATGTGCAAAACGGCAATCACGTTCATGCCGTCTGGCGAAGCAAGTCGAATGACTTTGGCGCGGGGATACTTGAACAGCATTACAAACGCAACGCTCACTAGCGGTCCTCGGAACGACGAGGGCATTGGCCTACACGTCAGCGCATGGGGAAGATGGACATTGTGGAGAGCGAAAGATAGTAATGTACAAACAGGTTACTTGTTAATCTCACCCGTTACTATTGGAGTGCTAAGCCATGGCAAAAAATATCATGATCGGGGTTACCGGTTTGTCTTTCCATCGCGAGACAGCTTCTCTGGTTGGGAAGATCTTAAAGGGCATGGGGTTAGGTGCCCGCCGAAGATGTTCCGGAGGTTTCTGATCTCCTGAAATCCGATGTGATGGAAAAGAAGAAGCCTACGGATCCAAGGGACTACTCCTGGAGCTAGTATTGCGTGTTTTTCGATCAAGATGGTGGATGAATACGGTCTTAATGAGGCTGGCTAGACGTTTCATGCCGGGATTGAAGAGGATTGTTTCGGTCCATTCGAATGCGCAGTAAAGCATAAAGAATGGATCGTGGTGTCATTGTGGAAATCGCAGGTTTTGCATTACCGGTATACTATTCGCGAAGTAAAAGAGCCGAAAGGGCTTCTTGGTATTGTCGAGAAATCGGTTCTGCTTGTCCGAGACGATAACAAATCGTCGTTTATCAAGGAGCAATGATAAACGTTAGACTCCTTATGGTAATGGATTGATTGGATCGAAATGGTCCGAATTGAGATTTGTATGTTACAGTGGCATGCCAGACTGAGGGATGCTCAGTGGAATCTTTTTGCTGATCTTGCAGTCAATTGCTAGCGAGCGTTCCTCGGATTCAGCTTTACGAGATGATGTGAGGGGACCATGATCTTCAATGCTCTCGTGGTCGAAAAAACCGGACAAGCAGACGTTTCTGTTTGCGTTCAAGAGATGACTGAAGATCGATTGCCGCCAGGCGATGTGACGGTCGCTGTTGAGTACACGACAGTCAACTATAAAGATGGCTTGTGCATGCAGGCGAACAACGGGCTGGTTCGCCATTATCCTCATGTGCCGGGAATTGACTTTGCGGGAACGGTCGAGGCGTCTGATGATTCACGTTACAAGCCCGGCGACAAAGTCGTGTTGACGGGTTGGCATGTCGGTGAGACCCATTGGGGCGGCTATTCACAGAAAGCTCGCGTCAAGGCCGATTGGTTGGTGCCATTGCCGGATGGTTTGACAACGAAGCAAGCGATGGCCATTGGAACAGCTGGCTTCTCCGCATTCCTTGCGATTGCTGCGTTGGAAGATCACGGTCTTATGCCGGAACAAGGAGAAGTGCTCGTCACCGGAGCAGCGGGAGGAGTCGGTTCGATCGCGACGGCGATTCTCGGCAATCTGGGTTACAAAGTCGCAGCGGTGACGGGCCGACCGGAGACAGCGGATTACTTGAAGTCGCTCGGTGCGACTCGGATCGTCGCTCGCCAAGAGATTAACACCGCATCTGCCAAGCCACTGGAATCGGAGACATGGGCGGGCTGTGTCGATGCGGTCGGCGGTGAGATGCTTGCGCGGGTGATCGGTCAGTTGAAATACGGCACGTCAGTCGCGGCGGTCGGACTTGCCGGCGGAGCGGCGCTGCCAACAAACGTGCTTCCCTTTCTGCTACGCGGAGTTAATTTATTGGGGATAGATAGTATGCTACAGCCTTTTGACCGGCGCTTGAGAACGTGGCAACGCCTCGCCACTGATCTACCGTTGGATAAACTCGAAGCCATGATCCGTCCAGCGAAGTTAGCCGAGGTTCCGAAACTGGGGGTCGAGATTTTAAACGGTCGGATCAAGGGTCGCATCGTCGTCGATGTCAACGCCTGAAAATTTCCAAGATGGCTGATCCGATATTTAGACTCAAACTTCAAGGTCAAATACGATTGATATATATCAGATAGTTTTCCGTAGATGGTATGCTCCTTTTTATGTCCGGCTTATGCGATGTCTTCTAACAAGAGCAAACAAATTATGAGGTCATGCACGAAAACATATTGGTGCAGGAGATAGAATGATGAAGACGATCGTCTTCTTCAGTCTACTGGGATTTGGAATATTCATTTCCGTGATTGTCCTAGCAAAACCCGGCAATCTTATGACGGACAAAGAACAACGCCTGCTCGAGGCCGTCTCTCAAAACGACCTGACCACGGTACAGGAATTGGTGAAGGAAGGCATCAACATTAACGCTCAGGATATTCGAGGACGTACCGCCTTGCTCGTCGCGGTGGAGAACCACCATTTTGAAAGTGCTAACATGTTACTTGAAGCTGGCGCAGATGTGAATATGCAAGATCACAAACAGGATAGCCCTCTCCTCTTGGCGGGAGCCGAAGGCAGGGTCGATATCATGAAGCGTATCTTGCAAGCCAAACCGGATTTTACCGTGTATAACCGCTTTGGCGGGACTCCGCTGATTCCGGCTGCTGAGCGAGGCCACGTGGATATGGTGGAATTGTTAGTCAACACAAACGTCGATATCGATCATGTGAATCATTTGGGATGGACGGCTTTATTAGAGGCCATTGTCCTCAGTAATGGTGGTCCCCGTCATCAGAAGATTGTACAGTTGCTCGTGGATGCTGGGGCAAATGTCAATGTTAGCGACAAAGAAGGCGTAACACCCTTGCAGCATGCCCGGCGAAAAGGATTTCATGAGATCGTAGAAATTTTGGAATCTGCCGGAGGCACATAGTCAGAAATGACTCTACATATGCTCCTGCTTATTGTAGGTTTCGCTTCAACATCGATGATGCCATCGTTGGAGCAATTGGTCTGAGCGGCGACCGGGTATCTGGAGGTCGTGTGTATCCACGTGGGCCTCGAAAGTATCGGTGCTGCTCCACAGGTAGGAGCGGAACAATAGATTGCAGAAAGTTTGGAATACCTTCAGGTGGGAAAGAGGCGGCCACAGCTGGGCCGCCATTTTTTACGAGAATATTTCACTAAACACTAACTCTAGTTTTCGTGTTGCCTCCACGTCAATTGTTGATATATCGTCACGCCAAGGTTGACAGATCACCTTAGCCTTCTCTTCTCATCTAAAAAATTTTCATACATTTCAAGTCATGAGTGAGGATTCTAATTGCCTGTTATCTTAACTTCACCATGATGCCACATCCCTGTTTGAATCTTTGCAGAAGTTGAGTGTCAGTTTCTCCTTTCTCTCGAAATACCAAATGTTTTTCTGCCCTGATACCCAGTGCATATGCTAGATTGGGATAATTGGGTTACGGTGAGCCAGGCTTGGTTCGATTGGGGATCAAAAATACAAGAAATATGGCGTTACTCCTTTTGCTGTGTTGCATGTTTTTCCCGGAAGTCGATCTGAGCCTCGACAAAGTCTCGTACGATTGGGAAGTTGCTTGACGATGAGAAAGGCCGTGAGACCGTTTTCTCTTTATCTCATTATTGGTAGTGGTAGCGTTGCTGCACTCTTAGTCAGTCTGGGGCTTCCCATGCTCTTTCCTGGTTGGCGTTGGCAACATGAACCACTTCACTCCACTATTGAGGCTCTTGGTGGGCTGACCGCCATCGCCATGGCGATCGTGTTGCTCTCTAGTACTCAAGAGCAGGCTCGCAAGAAATTTTATCCGGTGGCAGGTGGATTTCTGACGATGGGCCTTCTTGAAATTTTTCACGCGCTTTCGACACCAGGGAATGGGTTCGTGCTTTTACGCAGTATGGCGAGTCTCGTAGGAGGACTTGGATTTGCCTTGGTCTGGCTCAGAACATCTGAACATAGAAGAACGAATGACGTATCGATATTGTGGTTGATTGCTATGGGGACCTTTGCGTTCGGCATATGGACATTCGGATTTCCGGAACAGCTCCCTGTCTTGATTCGCCAGGGCGAATTTACCCCAACCGCGATCGCACCCAAAAGTATCGCGTGCATGCTCTTTCTAGCTGGTGCTCTGTATTTTTTATTAGATTACCGAAGCACTCGCAAATCAAAAGATGGCATGTTTGCAGGCCTGGCACTCATGTTCGGTCTTGCCGAACTGATGTTCACCTACTCGATTATGTGGGATGGGCCATGGTGGTTCTGGCACTGGCTTCGTCTCATGGCCTACCTATTGGTATTGTGGTATGTAGGGCGTGGCTATCTCAGCACTCTCTCCGAATTGCAGATATCGCTGGCTCAGACCCAACAGGCTGAAGAATCGGTGCGTCGAAGCGAGCAGCAACTACGCGACATGTTGGAGGAGCGGGAACGGTTGGCACAGGACCTTCATGATGGCGCAATCCAATCGATTTTCACCCTCGGGCTTAGTCTTGAACGGTGTCAGCGGCTTATTCCCAAACATCCAAAAGAAGCAATCAGTAAGATTGGCGATGCGATCACGGATCTTAAGTTAGTGATTCGAGACCTGCGAAGTTATATTAGTGGAATAGAATCTGACTCTGAGCATGAACGGCCATTGGGAGAGGCGATCGCTTCGTTGGTCGATACCATGAATCACTCTGCTCCTTTTAATTTTCGCATGCATGTTGATCCCACTGCGGCATTGCAGCTGACTCAAGAGGAAGCCACCCATGTGTTGTATATCCTGAAAGAAGCAATGAGCAATTGTCTTCGGCATGCTCAAGCCAAATCAGGGTCAGTGTCTCTGCAGATGCAAAGTAAGTCTGTTCGCTTGGAGGTTGAAGATGACGGATGCGGCTTTGATATTGATATTGATCAGAACCATGGGTATGGGTTGCGAAATATGGCGGAGCGAGCTAGGCGTCTTGGGGCTCGGTTCGAGTTAGCGTCCCAAAAAGGGAAGGGCACTCACATCATTTTTGACATTCGCAAAAAGGAGAGCCATGTCGCGGCGTCAATCTAAGTCCATCAGTCTCCTACTCGTCGATGATCATGATGTGCTTCGTCTTGGTCTGCGAACTTTGTTTGGGGAGACGGAAGGAATCCAGGTCATTGGCGAGGCCGGAACTAAAGCGAAGGCCATAATGGAAGCCATCCGCCTCAAGCCAGATGTCGTCCTCATGGACGTGCGCTTACCCGATGGCAGTGGTATCGAAGCTTGTCGTGAAATTCGGAATGCATACCCAAACACACGAATACTTTTTTTGACCTCTTTTGCGGATGATGACGCTGTGATGGCAACCATCATGGCGGGGGCTGACGGCTTTCTGTTGAAGGAGATAGGAGGTGATGAATTGATCCGTGCGGTTAAAACTGTCGCGGAAGGGCATTCGATTCTCGATCCTGCGACGACACAACGCGTACTCGCGAAAATGAAAACCATTTCGGAGGCAACCCCAGAAAGCAAAAGTGAAAACTTGTCTCCGCAAGAAAAGAAAGTGTTGGCCCTCGTCGCAGAGGGAAAAACCAACAAAGAAATCGCGGTTGCTATGGACTTGAGTGACAAAACGGTCGGCCACTATCTCGAAAATATTTTCCAGAAACTGAATGTCACTCGCCGCTCGCAAGCCGCCGCACTGTTCGCCCGCCGATTTCCCCAATAGGGGTATTCACCCCTAGCAAACTACGGGAATAAAAGTTCTGATTCTCCAGGCGTTCTCACCTAACGGTCTGTCTTCCTCAAGGCTATAGTGTCAACATAGTTGATTAGCGAGATGGCAGCCATATGGTTCACCGTCATGTTTAACAAAGGGAGGTCGTCATGTTTATCAAACACCAACAATCTTTTTTGAATTTCTCTGCGTTGATTTTCACCATCGTCTGTTCTCTGCTTATCGGAGCGAATTTGACCCAGGCGAGCGAATCCCATAACAAGGACAAAGTCAAAGTCGTGTATCATGTGGATGGTCCAGATCCCGCGGTCGCGAAGTACGCTCTCGCTCTCATTAATAAACACATAGAAGCTGAAGGTGGCCCCGATAACATTGATGTTGTCCTGGTCGTGCACGGACCAGCCTTGAAACTCTTTGAAAATGCCAACGCCGATCAAGAGTTGAAAGACAAAATCAAGGTGGTTCTAGACAAGGGCGCCACGGCTGAAATGTGTCAGGTCTCCATGAAACTGTTTGGGACTCCGTTAGAGAAGTTAGTGGCTGGGTTTATCCCGACTGAACATCCGGTTGCTGTCAAACGTATCGCCGATCTTCAGCATGAAGGGTATGTGTACATTAAACCGTAAGGAGCAGTTATGTTGCATAATCAGATGAGAGGTGAAACCGTTTTTATTCGTGGGTGCCAATCAGGCGCCCACCAGAAAACGAGAGACAAAGGGGTTTGTAAAATGGCCCTACGTCTCATGGTTATCCTTGTCAGTCTGGTTCACTTGGCTTCTGCGGTCGACGCGGCTCCCCCCGTGGACGCTCCGGAATTTGAGATGGTGACATTAGATGGGCAACGTTACAGTAAGGCATCACTGCTCGGACAGCCCACACTCCTGGCATTTTGGGCACCATGGTGTCATTTTTGCCAATTGGAATTACCGGTTTTGGCCAAATTTTATCAAGAAAATAAGCCGCAACAACTTCGCATCGTAAGCATTGCTTTTGCGGATACACGTGCCAATGTCGAAGCGTACGTCACGGCTAATCCTGAGACATTTATCTTCCCAACTGTGTACGATACCGAGGATCGGCTTGCACAAAAGTTTGGCGTTTCGGCGACTCCAACCTTTGTCGTGATGAATGAACACGGTGAATTAATCGTGGCGCATTTTGGAGCTCGGCTTAATCAGAATCCCCAATATCAAGCCTTTCTGAAAAGTGTAAGATAAAAAATATGGCGTAAATTTCCATGCTTGAATCTTCTGCACAGATTCCGCAGATCACCTTGTTGGCCGCGTTTGGAGCCGGCTTTCTATCGTTTCTATCCCCGTGCGTACTGCCTCTCGTGCCGTCGTATATTTCCTATATCACGGGTCTATCCGTTGAGCAGCTTCAAACGTTCACGGAACGCGAGCAGTTTCGAAAATCCATTATGCTAAATTCGTTGCTGTTTATCACGGGATTTTCTTCAATTTTTATTGCCTTGGGGGCTTCGGCGAGCGTGGTGGGACAATGGTTATTCGACTATCAGGAGCATCTTCGAAAGGTTGGGGGAGTCGTTATAATTCTTCTGGGGCTCAATGTCCTTGGGGTACTCAAGTTTGGTTGGTTGGTAACTGAAAAACGTCTGCACTTTCAATCTCGTCCACTTGGGTATGGGGGGTCGTTTTTGATCGGAGTTGCCTTTGCAGCAGGTTGGACTCCATGCGTGGGGCCCATTCTGGGTACCATCTTACTGTATGCCAGTACTTCGGACACACATCTCGATGGGCTTACGTTCCTGGCTTTCTATTCGCTTGGGTTGGGCTTACCGCTTTTTGCTGCGGCGGTGAGCCTGGACCGCTTCTTGACTCATTTCAAGCAAATCCGACGATATATCAGGGCTGTGTCGATCACAAGCGGAGTGTTATTGGTCGCGGTAGGGACTCTGCTTTATTCTAACTCTTTCGTTCGGCTGACGAGCATCCTAGAACGTACTGGTGTCGGATGGTATATCGGGCAATAACGCATGTTTAGTATCGTCGTAAAGCCGGAAAAATTTTTCCTAACGCCCCCTCACGCCCATTGTATGGTTGTCCGTACCTCTTATTGATTACGTTTTCTCTCGAGGTAGATGTGATTGAGAGGGCTGTTATTCTTTTATAGAGATCCGCTCTCTATGGTTTTTGTGTTATCCCGGTATCATTCGTCGATATATCGTCGCCCCTCTTTCAACACGGCACCCATTCCTTGCCTTTTACAACGGGCAAAATAAATAAAAATCATATGCTTGTATGTGAGGTTTTGCCTCGTGATTCCTGGAATGGCTCTTGCCGTACAAGGTGTAAAGCCAACATTCAAACCGGGTGGTGGTAATGGGAATTGGCATTCAGCAAGTAGGACAGATGATTATCACCAGGACGGTCCTCGTTGCGGGGTTGAGTGTCCAAGCGTGGGAGCTTGAACGTTCGACAAGAAGACAAGCCTCCCATGCTCACGCATATGAAGCGCAATGGAGACAACTGCTAGATCGGCTAACACCGAGTGGTTTGTCCAAATTAGTAAAAACCAACTTCAATCGGTCTGTCTTGGAACCTGCACGCATGAGGGCTTACTCCGAACTCCAGAAGTATCAAAAAACTACGTCACGTACGTTTGTGCCGATGGACATGGACCTTAGCTCTTCGCGAACTTCGGTGTTGTAAGGGTCTGTCGTTGCGGGAACGAAATCTATCATTCACAGCTTCGTATCGAAGCCAGCCAGGCTTAGCGGCGTATTTTCGAAAGTGCAATTCTTCGCGAATCTTTCAAACCGGAAGGTTCGAAGGCCCCCACGGCCATGGTGTTATTTTCGCTCTCAAGAACATATGTGGCTTCAGAGAGACGCCAACGCATTGTCATCAAAAAGAGATGACAGGCAGGTCGTTACAATTTGTTACAAACTATTACGAGTCTGAGACGAATTTGACATTTTCAAGGGGTACAATATTTACGGGATGGCTAATGCACACATATATAATTTTGTCAGGATTTTTACGCAAGGAATTGGATAAGCCCAATCATCATTTCCGTCCAGCTACGGGCGGCATTTCTTCGCTTTTCACAAAGGAGATAGTCATGACTCGCCACACTCATTTGTCCATGGTAGCTGCGTCGGTGTTCGTCAGCATGTTTTTAATCATGAGTAGCCTCGGGTATGCGTATCCAAGGAGCGGAGGGCATGGAAAAGAGAGTGCCCATCATGTCGAACAATCTCATCATCGAGATATGGAGTATGGGAAGAAACGGCACAGCAGCTCATGCTGGACTAAAACGCTGACTGCTGAACAAAAGGCCAAAATTGGCAAACTGCAGTTAGACTTTAAGAAAACCAAAAGCTTTGTTGAAGGCTCAGAAAACCGTCAAGAAGGTTGAGATGCCGATCTTGGTTACGCAAGACAATGCTGATCAGGGGGCCATCAATAAAAAAATCGACGAAGTTCTGAAACTGAAAAAGGAATACATGCAAAAAAATATACATTTAAAGTTGCCATGCGCAGCATTTCTGACTCCGGAGCAACGAGTTACATTTGATATGCAGATACTGAAGAAGGTAGTGCATGGTAAAGGACATGGAAGCAAAAAGGGGCATGGATATAAAAAAGGTCATAGCTATTGGTAAATCGATTGACTGTCCAAGCGAAGAGCCCTGAGTAAAGGTCTGCGAAAGCTCTTCCGGACGCAATCTTGGCGCCCCGAGGGAAGTCATTCTTGATTCCTCTCGGGGCGTCAGTGCTTCAGGGTACTGTCCAGCAAAATCTTGTCGTCATGTCGCTGTCGCCATTTCGTCGTATGTCGAAATGTCATCATGCTCATATCGTCACTTCGCTGTTTCTCGTTTAACTGCTCAGAACAGTTAGTCATGAAATCATAGCGTTATGAATTCTTTGTGTATCACATGCGTTTGGTACAACTTATGCCATATTGAATCGTCAAGAAAAAACAACGAGCATCGACACATATATTTTCAAATCAACGACAGGAAGGAACATTATGAACGTATTGCAGCCACAAGCCTACGCACTCATGCGCATCATCGTTGGATTGTTATTCTTGTGGCATGGAACGCAGAAGTTATTTGGTTTTCCGACGTCCATGCCTATGGAAGCGCCTGATTTTGTCGTGTACATCGCCGGGCCGATTGAACTGTTCGGTGGATTTCTCGTCATGATTGGACTTTTTACTCGTTGGACGGCATTTCTGTGCAGTGGTCTGATGGCTGCTGCATACTGGATGGCTCATGGAACCAAAGCGTTGTTTCCTCTCGAAAATGGAGGAGAGCTGGCAGCTCTGTATTGCTTTGTCTTTCTGCTTATTTCAGCACAGGGTGCAGGCATTTGGAGTGTGGATGGATTGAAGGAAAGTGAGGAAGATTAAACAGCAGTTAGAAACACAAAGTCACCACATCCGTCCGCTTATGGACGGAAAATTTCACCAAACAATAAGGAGGATATCATGAATCGTTCGGTAGATATTCACACCATTTTGGTGGCAGCTTTCGTGAGCATGTTTTTTCTGTTCACAAGTCTTGGGTAGGCGATACGCTCAGCGAAGGACATCGAAAAGTGACAGGAGCCTCCCTTACGTGAAGGACTTCCTTCGAGTGGAAAGACTCCAAGGCAAACCTTGGGTCCGTTTTTTCCTGATGATGGAGATCCGATGACAGAAATATGCGAAAACTTGGATTTTCGACTGCCTGTCAGTGAGGCAAATGACAATGATCTCACGACTATTCAGGGAAAGAATGGAAAGGCCAAGGGGCAAGTGGTCTACATAAGAGGAAAAGTGCTGAGAGATACCTGGGGAACTCTCAAGCCAGTTCAAGGGGCTGTGCTGATTGAATGGATCGAACGGTTGTACGATGACAATTTTCAGTATTGGGAACGGTGCATTACGGATGCCGACGGAAATTACTCGTTCAAAACCATCGTCCTTGGATTTTATCCTGTCAATTTTGAAAAGCAGTGGTACCGGCCGCCTCATTTGCATTTTATGGTGATGGCCCCCGGCGTACCTCAGCTTGTGACACAATTATACTTCAAAGGGGAACAGGTTCCAGGCAATGATTTTATTCAAGAATTGAACGCCAAAGACGGCATCTTGCGAAGCAACCGGATGACTCAAGCAGAACAGGAGAGCGTTATCATTGAATACACAAAGGATTCAACCAGTTTGATCACGGATGGTCTTGTGGGGCACTATAATTTTGTCCTGACCCTTTAAGCTGCGGTTGGACATTTCACGATTGTTTAGCTTGACTTGCCGGCAATGGGGGAATGGGAGAGCAGTAGTGCGTGGGTCCACAACGGAAACAACAGAATGAGCGTATAGATCCCCAGCGTCAACTCTAACGATTCTTCGAGAATGCCTCTGAGTACATCAATAAACGGGTAGGGAGTGTGACGATAAAAAGGCAGATACACTGATTTATCGATCAGCATGGTGGTGACGATGACGAGAAGCCAAAGGAGGACATCCCGCGTCCATTGCTCACCGGCTTGATACGCCGCCCAAAGGGTCTTCCATCTACGAGGAGGAAATATCGTATACAGCCAGCTGATCAAGACGCCACTGAGACATACGATCAGTAATCGTTCAAGAATAGGAATAGAGGGATTCCAGTATAATGCCAATTTATCGAGGTTCCAGCCGAACAGCCAGATGTGTCCATCGAGTTCGCGAAAACCCAATAAGAAGAAAAAAATAGAACCACTCAGCCATTCTTTGGTATGACTGCAGCCGTGAATGGCTGACGCGGCACACCACACCGATGCCATAAACCACATGCCGGCACTGAGTCGCTCGATGAGGTCCCATTCTTGAGTATAAGCATCAGTCACCACGGGATTCTGAAAATACAGGAATCCCGGCAAGCTTACGCCGAAGAACAGAATAAGCACTGTGGCAAGGCGTGATACCATTCATGCAGTCCTTGTGGAAGTGGGGCCTACGGCGATGAAGTCAAAAACGAGAGTCTTTTCGTAAAGACATCGATATTGCCAGCATCAAGCAGTGTCAGAAAGACATAAAACGTGAGGCCCGTGAGCAAGAATGCTCCGACACCCAATTTCCATTCCTTAGAAAACGTCTTGTGTCGTAAGGAGTGATGGAAGAGGAAGGAGAGCAGCCCAAACATGCCCACACTCAAACAACCCATGGCGAGATAAAAACAGACAAGTGCCCATCCATTGACTGGAGGGACCGAGAACGATGGATTGAGCAACCAGGATATGAAAAAAATCGACAAGCCAATAGAAATGAGAAAGAAAAAGCCGTAGATCGTCAAGGACGCCGAGTGTTGGGATGCAAAACTCTTCATGCCGGGATCATGCTCGTGGTAGATTACCTGATTCATTCATTATGTCGTGAAAAGAGGAATTACACAACAGGAATGTGCGTCATTTTTTCTTGTCTCTTACGTTTAGGTCTGGCGTTCCATCATTGTTGCCCGGCACACTGTCAAGGATATTGCCCCACAGTTCGTGAATCAGGTGCTTGAGCAGTGAGGCGAAACCTGCATGCGATTCATGAACCATGAGATGCTGTAGGGGACTATGAAACGTCAATGGGATGCAGTCATTCTTGGTGGTGGGTTCGCGGGATTGGCATGTGCCAAGCGATTGGAGAAATTATGGGGACCGGATTGCGCGCGCCGAGTCCTCTTAGTCAACGCGGAAAACTATTTTGTTTTCCAGCCGTTCTTGCCCGAAGTCATCGGTGCGTCGATTGAACCGCGCCATGTCACGAACCCCATTCGATTCGTGCTTCGACGCTGCACGCTCATGCGAGCGCAAGTGAAACGGATTCATCTCAAGGAACGGCGAGTTGAATTTGATTCCACCGATGGCCCGTATCTAGACCATATTGAGGCCCGGCATGTGATCCTGGCTCTCGGCAGCAGCACGAATCTGCGTGCAGTTCCAGGGATGATGGAGCATGCGCTCTTTTTGAAGACATTAGCCGATGCGCTTTCTCTTCGCGAACACATCGTCCGCCGGCTTGAAGAGGCGAGTTTGGAATCGCATGCACACAGCAGAAAGCACTTGTTGCATTTCGTTGTCGTTGGTGGGGGATACAGCGGTGTCGAGACAGCCGGAGAGATTTTAGATTTGCTCCATGACGCTCGACGTTTTTATCCAATGCTGGACCTCGGTGAATTTCAGGTGACTTTAGTGCATTCAGGTTCTCATGTCCTTCCGGAATTGGGAGAAAAGCTTGGTCGATTTACTCAAAAAACTCTGGAAAGCCGCGGCATGGTTGTGATGGTCAACCAGCGTGTCACCTCCGTGAGCCGCGACTATCTTCGACTGAAAGATGGAACTCGACTCGACACACACAATGTCATCTGTACGATCGGGAATGCCCCGAATCCTGTACTCGCGGATCTAGAGGCCGAATATGAACGAGGCAAGCTCCTGACGGACGAATACCTACGTGTGAAGGGTTATGAGGATGTCTGGGCAATTGGTGATGGTGCGTCGAATCCAGATGGGTATGGTGGACGTTGTCCGCCCACAGCTCAATGTGCCACACCGTTAGGCGAACAGGTCGCCAGGAATATCGATGCCGCATTGGCCAATCAGCCCCTCGACCCCTTTCGATTCAAGATGCTTGGCCAGATGGCAACCATTGGACATCATAAAGGTGTCTGCTCGATCTTCGGAGTCCAATTTAGCGGCATATTGGCTTGGTGGGTTACACGGACTGTTCACTTACTGAAACTTCCAGGAATCGACCGAAAGCTTCGGGTGATGATTGATTGGACATTTGAGCTGTTTTTTCCTCCGGATCTCAATTATTGGGATCTCAGGAAAACGCAGAAGCTCGCGCGGGTCCATGTCGAGCCTGGAGACCTTGTCTTTCGACAAGGTGATCAAGGGCAGGCCTTTTATGTCGTGGAGGAGGGTATTCTCGAGGTCATACGATGCGATGCCAATGGCAACGTGTTATGGAAAGATGAATTAGTGCGTGGAGATCATTTTGGGGAAGGGTCACTGCTGTATGGCCTCGAACGTCGCGTGACGGTAACGGCAAAGACAGAAGCGACTCTGCTCGTCTTCGCATCCAAAGACTTCAAACTGTTCGTCGACTTGTTCCAATCGTTGCGTGAAATGCTCAGTTCCACGGCAACCAGGGGACCACTGGAAGAATTTTTAAACCCGGCAACATGGTCAGAAGAGCTCCTTGAAAGTCCGGTCACGGATCACATGAACACGTCGCCGGTCTCTATGGCTGGGGCAGCGACCATAGCCGAAGCGGTTCAACAATTAGCAGAACGCCGTCAACACATGCTGCTCGTGATCGATGAAAACGGAAAGTTGACTGGTCTCTTGACAAAAACAGATCTATTCAGGTGCACGGTCAACCGACAACCATTATCTGAAACCCTGAACAATATTGGGTCGCAAGACGTGACCTCCGTGCAGTCAACACAGTCTATCCGCGATGCTCTTCGCGTACTCTATATGAAGGCCGTGAAGCAGGTGCCTATTCTTGATGACACTGGTCGGCCCGTCGGTTTGTTGAGCTACCTCGATGTGGTGCTTGCACGAGCACAACGTGTTCAAAAGACTTCTCACACGACTCTGCAAGATTCCTAGGCACATTTGAAGTGAAAGATTAATACCCTCTAGTTCCTGATCGAACTACTCTTGCTCTGTCGCTGTCACGTCTTCGTCATTCGTCGATATACCGTCATGTATCGTTTCGACACATCGTGTTCCCATCTTTTCTACTCACAAAACAATATAAATAAATCAAGTACTTATAAGTCATTCTGATGCCATCGTGGTTTGGTACGGCTTATGCCATGTCTTATGACAAGAACAAAAAATATTAGTCGTAGGATTTAACGACAAACTTTACAACAAAACAACAAACAGGAGGCAGAATCATGAAAGCATTTTTTGAAACAGACGATCGGTGGTCGGGATTGATCTTGAGAGTCATGTTGGCGCTCGTAATTTTTCCCCATGGCGCGCAAAAGCTGTTGGGATGGTTTGGCGGCAATGGGTTTGAAGGTACGATGGGGTTTTTTACTCAGCAAATGGGCATGCCTTGGGTGATCGCGTTCCTCGTGATCATTGGGGAATCAGTTGGGGCGCTAGCAATCGCGCTTGGTTTATTCACTCGATTTTCTGCGGCTAGCCTTGCGGTCATTATGCTTGGTGCCGTGGCAATGGTGCACTGGCCGCATGGGTTTTTCATGAATTGGTTTGGCCAACAGGCGGGCGAGGGATTTGAATTTCACCTGTTAGTCATCGGCATGGCCCTGGCATTGGTTACCAACGGTGGCGGAAAATGGTCGATGGATCGAGTCATCGCGAGATGCATCACTGGCGATTCTCTCGCCCAGAATCTTGTGTCTCAAAAATTGGTTTCAGTGGTCTAAGAACTGATTGGTTTTTGACAAAGGACATGCAACCATGCTCAAAATCACAGTGGACACAGTCAAGACCGGCATCGTCATCAAGCTTGAAGGCAGGCTTGCCGGTCCCTGGGTTCAAGAGCTGGAAAAATATTGGGAATCCATCCGGGTGGTGAATGAATCGAACAGAGCTCGGGTAGATCTCCAAGGAGTCACCCATGTGGACGAATGTGGAAAACAATTGTTGAAACAGATCTATCGACAAGGCGGCGTGCTCATCGCTTCGGGATGTATGACCAAAGCGATCGTACAAGAGATTATCGTGGAGAAGACGTGTGAATGGAAATAGGCACACCCCTTTTTCTTGAAAGAACGGAGACGGCTATGAAAGCGCAGTATGTAGGTCATGTTGTGTTTTATGTGAAAGATCTAGAGCGTTCGCTGAGCTTTTACCGTGATCTTTTGAGGTTTCAAGAAGTCGGTCGGGCGTTCGAAGGCACGGCCGTAGCCTTGACCTCCGGTAGGACGCATCACGAATTGCTCTTAATCGAGGTGGGAGATGTTCCGGGACCTCCGCCAGGCAGACGGCGTGGTTTCTATCATATTGGCATTAAAATTGGTGATAGCTTGGAGGAACTTCGTTCTGCTAAAAAAGACCTTGAACAAGCAGGTGTTCTCATTATGGGAATGAGTGACCACACCGTGAGTCAAAGTTTGTACCTTCACGATCCTGACGGCAATGAAGTCGAATTGTATGTCGATGCCCAAGGAGTCGATTGGAAGGAAAATCCCATGATGGTGCTTTCCCCGAGCAAGCCGCTGGTGTTATGAAGCCAACGTACCGGCGCGTTTATGTATCCTGATGATGTGGAGAAATTGCCATGAAAGAATTTCTGTAGTGATGAAAGTCCATAGTCCATCCAACCTGTCTTTCGCATTACTTGTGCTGATGTTGTTAGGTCTCACGGCCTGTCAACAGGAAGCTGGTCCACCGCCTGCACCTCTTCCACCCGAAGTTAAAGTCATAACTGTGGTTCCTAAAACGATTCCTGACGAAGTGGAGTTTATTGGTCAAACGGATTCATTTCGGCCAGTTGAAATTCGCTCGCAAGTTACGGGGATTATTAAGAAAGTTTTCTTTACTGAAGGCCGTGATGTCAAGAAAGGTGATCGGCTCTATCTCATTGATCCTATCCCGTTTAAGGCTGCGGCCGGAAGTGCTCGAGGGCAAGTGGGCCAAGCTGTGGCCCGTTTGGCGCAAGCCCGAGCGGAGCTAGCTCGTGTGAAGCCGCTTCTTGACGAACAGGCCGTGAGTCAAAAAGATGTGGATGACGCGATTGCCGAAGAGTTGGCGGCAGAGTCGGCCCTGGTCTCGGCGAAGGCGGATTTTGAAAAGGCCAAATTCGATCTCAAAAATACACTTATCGTGGCTCCTGTGTCGGGACGCATTGAGCGTAGCCAGCTCTATGAGGGGCGCTTGGTTTCTGCTCAGACCGACTTGCTCACCAGTATCCGTCAGATGGACCCCATGTACGTCAACGTGAATGTTCCTGAAAGCTATATTCTGAGACGTCAACGAGAACTATCGGAACAGCGTGTGGAGCGTCCTGACCTTTTTGAATTACGAGGGATTATGACCATGGCTGATGGGACCACCTATCCCCATGAAGGTACATTGGATTTTGCCGGAACGGGGTTTCGTTCCGAAACAGGTTCCTTGCAATCGCGCTTTGTGTTTCCCAATGTACGGCAACGATCGGTTCCGGGAGATCGTGATGATCGACCGGTGTATGCCTTGTTCCCAGGCCAATTTGTTCAAATTCGCGTGAAGGGATACATGCGAATGAACGCCTTGTTAGTCCCGCAACGCGCGGTCCAACAGGGCGCTCAGGGTACGTTTGTCTATGTCATCGATGGCGAGAATAAGGCCGAGCTTCGTCCGATTACAGCGAGTGCCTGGCACGGTCAAAACTGGTTGATTGATGAGGGCTTGCAAGCAGGAGAGCAAGTTGTCGTTGAAGGGTTTCATCGTGTTCGGCCTGGAGCTCAGGTGAGTCCGGTTCCGTTTCACAGCCCCGCAGACTCTTCGGTGACCCCACCTGTAGACGCGGACCGTGTGGAGGAGTCGTGAGTCCGCACTTTTTTATTGATCGTCCAATCTTTGCCTCCGTGTTGTCGATCATCATTGTTGTCATCGGCCTTGTATCATTGCAGGCTTTGCCTATTGCACAGTTTCCGCAAATCACGCCACCGATGGTGCAAATTGATGCGGACTATCCAGGAGCCAGTGCGGAAGTGGTTGCTGAATCCGTCGCTCGTCCCATTGAAGTTCAACTTCCGGGTATCGACAATCTTTTGTACTACGACTCTACAAGCACCAATGACGGTCACATGACGATGAAGCTCACGTTCGAAATTGGGACGGATGTCGATATTGCACAGGTGCAGACACAGAATCGGCAACGACTCGCGGAACCGCAGCTTCCTGATGAAGTCGTGCGTCAGGGCGTCACGGTGAAAAAGACCTCTCCTGATCTCCTAGCGGTGATCGCATTAAGCTCGAACGATCCTAATCATGACACAATTTTTCTTTCAAACTATGCCTTGCTTCGTATTCTCGACAATGTCAAGCGACTGCCTGGTGTCGGCGATGCGTCAATTTTCGGCGGTCAAAACTATTCCATGCGCCTCATTCTTGATCCCGTGAGTATGGCGCAACTTGATTTGACCCCGAGTGATATCGCCGATGTCGTACGAGAGCAGAACCGCGATTTCCCTGCAGGGCGAATTGGACGCGAACCTGCACCTCAGGGAACGGAGTTAACGATTCCTATTATCACGCATGGTCGAATGAGCGATGTGAAGGAATTTGAAAATATGATCGTTCGGGCCTATCCCGATGGGTCAATGGTGAGGTTACGGGATGTCGCTCAAGTTGAGTTAGGCGCACAATCCTATGATCTTCAAGGACGATGGGATGGGAAACCCAATACCTTTCTCATCACATTTCTTGCTCCTGGAGCCAATGCCCTTGATACCATCGAACGGGTTCGGAATGAGATGGATCGACTTGCCCCAAGTTTTCCGCGAGGCGTGTCGTACGATATTCCCTATAACACCACACAATTTATTGAAGTGTCTATTCAGGAAGTCGTCAAGACACTCATGGAAGCGATGGTGCTGGTTATTTTGGTGGTGTTTCTGTTTCTCCAAAGTTGGCGTGCGACCCTTATTCCTGCGGTCGCCGTTCCCGTCTCGCTTATTGGTACATTTGCTGGCATGGCCGCATTGGATTTTTCCATCAATACCTTAACGTTGTTTGGCATGGTGTTGGCCATAGGAATCGTTGTGGATGATGCCATTATTGTTGTGGAGAACGTCGAACGTCTTATGAGCCAGCAAGGTCTTTCACCGAAGGAGGCTGCTCAAAAAGCCATGAGCGAAGTCACTGGGCCGGTGATTGCCAGCGTGCTTGTACTGGTCGCCGTGTTTGTTCCCGTTGGATTTTTGGGTGGGATTACTGGTGAACTCTATAAACAATTTGCCATTACGATTGCGGTGTCCGTTGCGATTTCAGGGCTTGTAGCATTGACGTTGAGCCCTGCGCTGTGTGCTCTTGTTCTCAAGCCGAACCATGGTGAACCCCAAGGATTTTGGAAGCTGTTCAATCGATCATTTGATTGGATGCAGATTCGCTATGTAGGGGCTGTGGGTGTGTTGATTCGACGTTCCATCATGTCGTTGGGCATTTTTGCCATTTTGTTGTTCACAGTATGGGGCCTGTTTCGAACGATTCCCGGTGGGTTTCTTCCACCAGAAGATCAAGGCTATTTCATTACGATTGTTCAATTGCCAGATGGAGCATCTCAAGAACGAACGATCCGGGTTCTGGAAAAGGTTGAAGGGTATTTCAAGTCGGTTCCGTCCGTACATTCGACGGATACCCTTGCTGGTCAGAACTTTATTTTCAATACTCGTGGAGCCAATCAGGCGACGATGTTTATCCCATTACATCATTGGGATGAGCGAGAGGAGGAGCATGAGCAGGCGCCTTCTCTGATTGCCGCTGCGTTTCAAGAGTTTGCCAAAATTCCAGAAGCCCTGATCTTGGCATTCAATCCACCTTCAATTCGAGGGGTCGGGGCTACCGGTGGTTTTACGCTCCAACTTCAAGACCCGAGCGGAGGCGATTTCAAGAAGTTTGCAGCTGTGACCCAAGAGTTTGTGACGAAGGCCGCTGAGCATCCCGCGATCGCTGCCGCCAATACCAGTTTTCGTATCAGTGCTCCACGCCTCAATGCCATGGTTGATCGAGATCGAGCAAAGGCCTTGGGTGTGCCGATTTCAGAAGTCTTCGATACTATGCAAGCTTACTTCGGAAACCTGTATATCAACGATTTTGTCAGGTTTGGTCGTGTGTATCGTGTTCAGACGGAAGCGCAGCCCCAGTACCGATCGAGTCCTGAAGACATCAGTAAGATGTACGTCCGCGCACAGAATGGATTCGAGAGCAGCATGATTCCATTGAATACGGTTGTCACGACCGAATTCACGACGGGGCCTGATCCTGTGACTCATTTTAATGGATTCAATACCGCGTTGGTCTTGGGTGGGGCCGCGCCAGGCTATAGTTCTGAAGAAGCGCTCGATGCCTTGGAAGAGGTCGCCGGTGACGTGTTAACCCCTCAGGGATATGCCATTGACTGGAGTGGGATGTCATTTCAAGAACGCAAGGCTGGAGGGCAGTCGGTGTTGGTGTTTGCCTTTGCCATGCTAATGGTCTTTTTGGTGTTGGCTGCACTGTATGAAAGTTGGTCGATCCCATTTGCCGTTCTCCTGGCTGTTCCGTTTAGTATTCTTGGCGCGTTGGGTGCCGTGTGGATGCGGGGTCTGACCAACGATATCTACTTTCAAATCGGACTTGTCACATTGATTGGCTTGGCGGCGAAGAATGCCATCTTGATTGTCGAGTTTGCCAATCAACGGTATGAAGAAGGCCACTCGTTGGTGGATGCCGCACTTGAGGCGGCCCGGCTTCGATTTCGACCTATTATCATGACATCGGTGGCCTTTATTTTAGGGGTGGTTCCTCTCGTCATCGCGTCAGGAGCTGGGGCTGCGAGTCGCAATTCGATCGGGACGGGAGTGTTTGGAGGCATGTTGGCCGCCACATTCCTGGCCGTCTTCTTTGTCCCACTCTTTTTTGTGGTTATCGGGAAATTTCGCAAGGACACACGCGATGTGCAGAATGAGCAATCTTTGAAAACAGAACCGACCCTTCAAGAACGGGAAGAGTATTAACATGCGTGTGATTGTCGTCGTTTTCTTCACAGTTCTCAATGCCTGTGCGGTGGGTCCTGACTATTCTCAGCCTGAGCTTCCGATGCCTGAGGACTTTCGGCAAGCTGAAACGTCAAGTTCTCTGGAGTCCTTGGCGAATCTTCCGTGGTGGGAACTTCTGAAAGATGCCACACTTCAGAAACTTGTTCAGACGGCGCTTGAGGAAAATAAGGATCTTCAGCAAGCTGTCGCGAGCATCGAAGAATTTGAAGCTCGTCTCTACGCCGCGCGGACGGATTTTGCCCCACAGATGACCGGTAGTGCGAGATTCCCGGCTCTTGGCCGAACCGGTGGATTTCGTTTTCCCGGTTCTCCTGGAACGTTTAGTTATTCCTTACTGGGAGATCTGGCCTGGGAGTTGGATGTGTGGGGACGGATTCGGAGATCGACGGAAGCGGCCTTGGCCGACCTCTTGGCACAAGAGGAAAATCGACGAGCCGTGGTCCTTGGTCTTGTGAGTGGCGTGGCTCAATCCTATTTCGATCTTTTACAGTTTGATATGCAACTTGATATTGCGAGACGGACGCTCGAATCCTGGGAAGAGTCTGTGAGGATTGCGAGCGCGCGGCTGAAAAGAGGGATTACGTCAAGACTTGATGCGGATCAATTTGAAGCTGAACGCGCGAATGCTGCCGCACGTGTAGCCGAACTTGAACGACTCATGATCCAGAAAGAAAATGAGTTGAGTGTTCTATTGGGGAGGAATCCGACCGAAATTGAAAGAGGGACGATGCTCACGGACCAAGTCTTTCCACCTGAAGTTCCCGCTGGGTTACCTTCTGAACTTCTTCGCCGTCGGCCTGATATTGTGAAGACCGAACATGAGTTAATCGCGGCGACGGCGCGAATCGGTGTTGCAAAAGCTGATCGTTTTCCCAAAGTCACTCTTACTGGGATTCTTGGCGTGGCCAGTCCTCGTCTTTCAAACCTGTTTGAGTCGGAATCCAAGTTTGGCGCCGCCGGATTTGATCTTGTCGGCCCACTCCTCAATGCGGAAGCCCTTGGGTTTCAGCAAGACATTGCCGAAGCTCAAGCTCAACAAGTGCTTGCCCAATATCAACAAACGATTCTTGTGGCCTTTCGGGAAGTTGAAGATGCCTTAATTGCCGTACAAACCGCTCGCATTCAACGACAGGCGCAGAGTGAACAAGTTGAGGCTTTACGATCGGCCTTGCGCCTGGCAAATCTCCGCTATCAGGGTGGGGTGACGAGCTACATCGATGTGCTCATTGCGAAGCGCAGCCTCTTTGATGCGGAATTGTCGCTCGCTGAAACCCATCGCCTTCACCTTGTCTCCATTGTCCAGCTCTATAAGGCCCTTGGTGGCGGCTGGTCGCCGGACTCTGTGGCTGTTTCAGCGAAAGGGTAAGGTCAGTTGAATGTAGTTGAGGCGTATGTTGGGCCTGGGGGGTGTGCGCGGAGTCGTGTGTTGAACGATTCGTGAGAGCAGCCTGGCCATCCACATGTGTTGAAGTTTTTTTGAAATGATGTTCGTCATAGCATGACAACCTTTTGTTGAAAAATTATTCACAGTACCGAATCACACCGATTACGATTCCTTCCAGTCGAAACTCGTCACCCGGCTTCATCCAGATTGATGTCATCGTCGAATTTGCAGGTCGAAGTTCGATCTGATTGTCTTTTTGATAGTATTTTTTGATGGTGGCTTCGTTATTCAAGAGCGCGACGACCGTTTGGCCATTCCTTGCCGTTTCTTGTTTTCGGATAATCACTAAATCGTTTGGAAGAATCCCATCGTCTTTCATAGACTCTCCCTTCACGCGGAGCGCGAATGTTTTTTCGCTGGTCAACATTGCATGAGGGACTTCAACGAACTCTGTTTGCGGAATGGGTTCGATGGGGGTGCCGGCTGCAACAATGCCGGCCATGGGTACGTGTTGGCGGGGAGCGTCTAGTTGAGCAAGTGCGACTTCAATCATGCCTGGAATGCGCCGGTCGCCGCATTCATAGCGAGCAATTGTGGTGCGGGTTGTTTTGAGGTGACCGGCTAATGCTTGTTGCGTCAACCCTAAGCTCTTCCGTATATTTTTGAGTGTTTCTGGCTTCATGCAACCAATGGTTGCATTTTGAGGATGTGCTTGTCAAGGGGATCTATGAGCGGTTGTGTGCTTTTAAATTTTCTTGCGTATCCCCTCAAAAGAGGAATAGTTTTTCCTGTTGTTGATGTCTTTCAATGTGCTATGGGTGTTCGTGACAATTGATTGCTACGCATGAAAGTGGTCTGAACATGGGACTTCCCTGTTACTCCAGTAAATATATTTTGACAATACTGCTTCTTGTGGTGTTATGGAGTATTCCCTCTTCGCTCAGTGCAGAGATTTGGAGTTATGCCTGCGCCGAGGCCATGACCTTACTGAGTCAGGCGCAACACGATGTCGTGCAGCAGCATAATCGGGTCTATCAAGCAAAGTTAACGTTAAAGCTTTTTCCTGATGGATTAGAAACTTGTCGAAATGGCAATCGTGGGTTTGCGGGTGGAACGATTCATTGCGTAACCCATCGGTCTCATGGAGGAGTGGCCATTAAGGAAGTCATTCAGGCCCAGCGAATGTTAGAGCAGGCGACTCAAACATTTGCACGTCGCCTCAAAGGCATGACTCGAGCCTGTTCTCTTTCTGAGTAACGCCTTCTTGCTATCAACTCTTACATGTGCCACAGTCTTTTCGTGTTTCAGGCCGAAGACGCCGAGTCATGTCATGTTTCCTTCTTTCCTATAGTTGTTTTGCCGTATTTGAGATTGTTTGAGTCATATATGGACATGATGCCAATGAGAAGCATGGAGTGAGTCCTCTCTGGATTCACTCTACTTCTTACGTTGTGTGAGTCAGATTGGCTTGACCTCAGGAGTGCTTCTCTCAGCAATGGCTCTGGTAGATGGCGGAGGCATCTATCGGGATATCTATGACGCATGTGCCGTCAGCATTACTTCTGTACCCATCTGTACTGTCAGGCAATCATGTGGATTTGCTGTAGTACAGTGGAAAATATGTGATACGTTGAAATGGCAGAAGGCCGAAAGCCTTCCGGGCGGAGATCATGCGTTTTCAGGAATCGCGAAGGGAAATGTAGAGAGGGAGCTATCGTGACTGCAGAATTAGGGATGAGGCTGCAATGTTTTTGATGAAGAAAATTATAGGCGAGCTTCTCCTTCCGCTTCCGCTGTGTTTAGAAATTATGGGAATCGGGCTGGTCCTGTTGTGGTTCACAAACAAAAAGTGGTTGGGAAAGGTATTGGTGAGCGTCGGATTTGCCGTCTTGATGGCCGTGAGCACTGAAGCGATATCCGGTCGAATCATTCACACTCTTGAATCACAATATGGTCCTCTCACGTCATCGCAGATCCAAACATTGTCGGTCCCGTCGAACTCATCGAAGAGTCCTCAAATTGTGGTGCTTGCGGGTGGTCTAACCGGAGATCCTACGCTGCCGCTTCACTTGCAAATTTTGCATGCGTCTCGAGAGCGGTTATTGGAGGGGGTTCGTCTGTATCGTCTGTTGCCAGGCAGCCAACTCATTCTAACCGGTGGGCTTGGATTTCAGACCGTTCCTGAGGCCACGGTGCTGAGCCGTGTAGCTCAAACGTATGGAGTCAAAAAGTCTGATATTGTGCTAGAGGTCCAGTCTCGTGATACAAAAGATCATCCCCGGTTTGTGTCTGCCTTGGTCAAGGACGATCCCTTTATTCTGGTGACATCCGCCTATCATATGCCCAGGGCCATGAAGTTATTTGCAAAATACAATCTGTATCCGCTCCCGTCACCGATCGGACATTGGAAGCCTGATCGGACGTTGTCGTTCTGGTCCTGGATTCCAGGGTCTGGTGGCTTGCGGCTCGCAGATAGGGCCACGCATGAATATCTTGGTATCGCATGGGCGTGGCTCCAAGGGCAAATTTGACGCTCCGTGTTGAGTGGCACCCTTGCGGTGTCGACGAGAAAACCGCATGTGTGAGCATTTTCCCCTCTATTGATTCCTCTCATTTTCCGATACATGCATTGAAGGCATGTTCAGGCCTGTCGGTAGAGCCTTCTGATGGAATTGGCAACATACAAAAAGAATGCGATTGGGGGTGAGGATATGGAAATGCCGTGGCGAATGGGACTCTGGTTCGTGTTGGGAGCCGTCGTATTGAATGGGTGTATGGCGGACACATGGGAGCGTTACGCAGCTCCTCAACATGGTCGCGACAGGGCTGAACGAATCTGTCATCCGTATACGCACTGTACGCAGGGCATGTGGGTAAAGGATGAACCTGAGCAAGAAGATGTGGCAGTCGTTCATGCAAGGTGTACGGAAGAAAAACTATATAGGGAAAACGGGTGGTCGATCGAGACCGTATCGTTGGGTTTGGAAATCAATCGTTGTATGGAGGACAACGGCTATAGGCTTATCCAAGAGTGATGTGTATGGTGTCGTCAACTATTGGTTGTGTGCTGAATGGCTTCTGCTGGTGATGGCCTGTCGGGGTTCGGCATGAGAAGGCGTTGTTGCAAGGCATAGAAGGTTTGTGTCAAGGCAATAGATGCGGGTGAATCTGGGGCCCAGTCAATCACGGGTAAATAATTTCTGATGGAATGGGTGACAACATCGTCGTGCGGAATTTCGCCAAGTACGACTAATTCGGTACCCAAGAATTTCAAGAGTACTTGTTGGAGTGATGACGTGGAAAACTTGTGCCGGGCATTCGCACGATTCAGAATAAAATAGGGATCAAAGGTCCCGAGGATCGCCAGGGCTTCGGTTTTCTGCACCTCGTGTGTCGGGCTACAGGCGTCAAGCACTTCCTGGATGTTGGAGAATTCCTGATTGACAAGCGAGTGTCGTACCTCACCATGTAATCGAACGGACAGGTGCGTCATGAGTTTTCGAATAGCCGCCAATTTGATGAATCGGTAGACTTCGATGACCGATGTGGGATCTGGAGTGGCGACGGTGATCTGAACGTCTGCCGCAAGAAAGAAGTCCAGCGTATGATAATTCGTGCCCGGAGCGCAGTCTAAGATGACAATGTCGGCATCCAGGTTTTTGAGGTGCCGGAGCAACCGGAGTTTTTTGCTATGAAGTAGATTACCCCCTCCCAGGGTATTTCCCGTTCCGGGAATATACCCTAGGCCCTTTGCCCAAGAAATAGTGTGCACAACAGCATCGAGCGAATCGGTATGGCGTTCAAGGAAATCCGAGAGTGTGGGTGAGGGAGACAGGTTGCCGAACAGAATGTGGAGGTTGGCCCCTCCTATATCAAGGTCGACGAGCACAACTTTTTGGCCTTGTCGTGAGAACTGAAGGGCGAGATTGCTGGCAATGACGCTCTTCCCAACACCGCCTTTTCCTGATGCAATAGAGAGAAGTGTCCCCATGGGTTTCGTCCTAGATACAGAGTCTTCACGCTACTCAAACGTGCCGAACATTATTTCAGGTTGTGCTACCGTTCTTGTCCCGATTGATTCGTCGCGGTGACACAGATTGTGGTTTCAACCTGTTTTCGGGGGCCGACATCGATAGCCAATGTTTCCGTAATGGTTCCGCCTCCTTTGGGATTCGTTGCCGGTACGTCTTTTGTTTTCTTAAATCCGTTTCCCAGATTATGGTAAATGGTTGTTTTGGCGAGGGTGCGCAATGGGCTTCCATCAATTCGTGTGTTGGGTTCTACGTACGAAATGGTGATGGAAGGCTGGTGTTTCGTCACGATGGCTTTGACTGTTGTGATACAAGGCGGTGGCGATGGTGGTTGACGTGTGACCACGGGTTGAGGTGTCGCTACGGGTTGACGTGGAGGGGAGGCTTGGGGACGATTGGGAGGGTCGGGAGAGGTGTGAGGAGTCGAAGTCGATTGATTGGGAACGCATGAGGGCCGGAGCCAGCACAAAAACGTGTCAACGTTGTTTCGAGGTTGTTGTGATGAACACCCCACAAAGACAAGAAGTGTTCCGGCTATCAAGAGCCAACTACAAAGTTTTTTCATGTCGTGTTTCTTACGAAGGGCACTTGGTGTATACGAGCGGGCAAATTCTTCAGCCCTACATACCGTGACACATTGCCACGGCACATAATTCTCATGCATGCGCTAGATTCATCATACCACTGTTTTTGAATTCAAGAAAGAATAAAGTATCACGTGAATAATTATTGAATTCCGGCATTGCGTGGTTGCCTATTTTTTTCTTGGCAATAGCGTGTTTCACTGGTACAGTTTTCTTCCGCGACGATGCTGAGTCTTGATATGGTCGGTTGCATTGTGAACGTGACATGCCTATATATGGCAACACGATCTTGATATATTCAGGGAGGTTTCATGCCAGGGATATCGAGTCGACGAACTTCGAAGAAAATCTTAACAGCCACCGCACGGAGAAAGGTCTTACGGAGAATTCGTTTGATCGCTTTCGATGTCGATGGTGTGCTGACAGACGGTGGGATGTATTATGGCAAAGGTGGGGAAGAATTTAAAAAATTTCAGACGCGCGATGGCATGGGGATCAAGCTATTACAGGCTGAACAGCTCATTACTGCCATCGTGACGATGGAGCACACGACAATGGTGAAACGGCGGGCTCACAAGCTCGCCATTCCAGAAGTACATCAAGGCATCCGAGATAAATTATCTGTCCTCCAGGCCTTAGTGTCAAAGTATGACATCTCTCTCGACGATGTGGCGTATATGGGTGATGATGTGAACGACTTGCAAGCCTTGCGGCACGTGGGGTTTGCGGCGACACCAGCGGACGGCATGGATCCGGTTCGAAACCTTGTCCATTATGTCTGTCGTCATAATGGCGGCCATGGTGCTGTTCGAGAAGTCGCCGATCTTATTTTGTCTGCCCGTGGAGCGCAACCGTTGTTCCGGTAATGCCCAGGTCCAGCGAATATGGTACTTGTGTAGGAAGTCGACAACTGTATACGCGCTCAGATTTTTTCAATGCTCTTACGCACAACGAAAGTGTAATGGTTTAAACACATGGCACATGCTCATTTATATGGAGTGATCCTAGCCGGTGGAAGCGGTACGCGTTTTTGGCCGTTGAGCCGTGAACGATTTCCCAAGCAACTGTTACGGATTATTGGAGAAGAAACGCTTATCCAGCAGACGGTTCGGCGACTGCTTCGTTCGATGTCCGCGGATCGCATCATGGTCGTGACCAATCAGGGGCAAGCCGACTCCATCACCTTGCAATTAATGAACTGGAAAGACGATTTATCGGGGAATATTATATTCGAACCTGAAGGCCGGAATACCGCACCTGCGATTGGACTTGCCGCGCTTCAATTACTCCGTCGCGATCCCGATGCCGTGATGGTGGTCTTGCCGGCTGATCATGTGATTGCCCAACCTGGGAAGTTTCAGCAAGCCGTGAGTCTTGGCGTACAACTCGCGACCGAGGGAAATCTTGTCACGTTTGGTATTCAGCCGTCGAGACCCGAGACCGGGTATGGATATATCCAACCAAACCGACGGTCGCGTCTCGGACATCGAGGGAAAATGACCGGGTATCGCGTGGCTCGTTTTGTCGAAAAGCCAGATATATCCACGGCGAAACGATATGTGCAATCAGGAAATTTCTTCTGGAATAGCGGGATTTTTATGTGGAAGGCCGACGTGGTATTGCGGGAACTTGAAAGACAGAAGCCAAAGCTTGTCAAGGGATTGAAGCGGGTCGACGCTATGCTTCACGATGGTGCGGCGAAGGCGGACATCGCGAAACAGTATCATCGTTTAGAATCGGTGTCGATTGACCATGGCGTCATGGAGCATGCCTCAGGCGCGGCGGTGATTCCCGTTGATTTTGGCTGGTCCGATGTCGGGAGTTGGAGTAGCCTCGAAGAAGTGGCACCGCAAGATCGAGGGGGCAATGTCTTGAGTGGAAACATTATGGATATCGGGAGTACCAATTCCGTCCTGTTTGCCGACCGGCGAATGGTGGCAACCATTGGTTTATCGGATATGGTGGTCGTCGATACTCCGGATGCGACATTGATCTGTCCGAAATCGAAAGCGCAAGACGTGAAGCAGGTCGTGCAGGAGTTGAAAAAGCGAAATGCGCCGGAGCATTTGGAGCATGTGACGGTGATGCGCCCGTGGGGAGCCTATACCGTGTTGGAGGAAGCCCCGGGGTATAAAGTTAAACGGATCACGGTGATGCCAGGCCGTAGGTTATCGCTTCAGATGCATCATAAGCGAACGGAACATTGGGTGGTGATCAATGGACGAGCGAGGGTGACGTGTGGCGACGACGTGTATGATCTCCATGCCGGTCAAAGTACGGGGATCCCGATTGAGACTCCGCATCGTTTAGAGAACCCCGGGTCGGACGTGTTAGAAATTATTGAAGTGCAAAATGGTCCATACCTCGGGGAAGATGATATTGTTCGATTTCAAGATGATTTTGGACGAGGGGAAACGACATGAGTGTGCCACGCAAGCAGGTCGTGAATCAGCGGATTTTTCGAGAATATGATATCCGGGGCATCGTCGGGCAAGATCTGACGATTGATGTTGCGGAACGTGTGGGCCGAGCCTATGCCACACTTGGTCGGGAAAACGGTATTCGCACTGTTGCCGTTGGCTGGGATGGGCGCCTGACATCTCCTGAATTGCGTGACCGTCTGATCTCAGGGTTAACGGCAGGAGGCGTCAACGTCGTCGATATTGGAGTGTGCGCGACACCGCTGTTATATTTTTCGTTATTCAAGCGTGAGGTGGATGGCGGTATTATGATCACAGGGAGTCATAATGCCGCCGAGTATAATGGGTTTAAGATGTGTATGGGAAAAAGTGCATTGTACGGAGACGGCATCCAGCGCTTACGTCAGATCATCGATGCAGGACAGTACGTCGATGGGAGTGGGGCGGTCGTCGAGTCACCTATCATTCCGGACTATTTAGCCTTTCTGAAGAATAGTTTTGCTTCGTTGGATGGACGCGGGATTCATGTGGTTATTGATTGCGGGAATGGCGCTGCCTCGCTTGTTGCGAAAGACGCGTTAGAGCAATTGGGTTGTACCGTCACAGGGTTGTATTGCGAGTTAGATGGGCGTTTTCCGAATCATCACCCCGATCCCACCGTCGTGGACAATCTTCAAGACTTGATCCATGCGGTGAAAGAGCAAGGCGCGCACGTCGGTATCGGATATGATGGAGATGCCGACCGAATTGGGGCAATCGATGAGCAAGGCAATATTCTCTGGGGTGATCGTCTGTTATTACTCTTTGCCAGAGATGTCTTGACAGTCAACCCCGGCAGTACCTTTATCTCGGAGGTCAAAGCCTCTCAGCTGCTCTATGACGATATTGAAAAACGCGGAGGGCGAGGCATCATGTGGAAAACCGGCCATTCCGTGATTAAGGCGAAGATGAAAGAAGAGCAGGCCGCGCTTGCCGGAGAAATGTCCGGTCATATGTTTTTTGCCGATCGGTATTTCGGATATGATGATGCCATTTATGCGTCCTGTCGGTTAATCGAAATTCTGGCAAAATCCCGGCAGTCCCTTTCGAGTCTGTTAGCGGATGTGCCGCAAACGTCCGTCACGCCAGAAATTCGAGTCGAGTGTTCCGATGAACAGAAGTTTCAGTTGGTTGATGCGGTTATCGAGCGCATTACGCACCTGGCCAAGACCCCACATCCTGAGACGCCATCGTTATCCATTAAAAATCTCTTGACCATTGATGGAATTCGGGTAACATTTGATGAAGGGTGGGGGCTCATTCGTGCGTCGAATACGCAGCCAGCACTGGTGCTTCGCTTTGAAGCCTCCACGCCTCAGCACCTTCAAGCCATTCGAACGTTTCTTGAATCAGAACTGAAGGCCTGTCAGCATTCACTTGAGTCGTAGTCGTGGCCAGCAGAGCATGCGGTGGTTCAACGTTATTGCACTCAACAACCCCGTAGGTCTCTATGTTGCGGCTACAGAGTTTCTCGTTGATCGTACTATCGTGAACATGTTTACCTTGAGTAGACTTTTTCCAGGTTATACTCGCACTATAGTTTTTTAACTTTTTCTTAGTACCTAATGCTCTGACGCCTGCAGTCCAGTCTGTTGAGTGAACGCCTCTCATGCTGAGCGGGCTTGTTTGAGCGCAGCGAGTTAGCCCGCCCCACCAATCGGGGTTCAGCTCATCCGATGAGCCTGGCCTGGGCGTTCATGGTTTTGGGTCCTTTTGCCGAAA
>BQIV01000043.1 GCA_021604005.1 Nitrospirales bacterium
CGCAGCGAGTTAGCCCGCCCCACCAACCGGGGTTCAGCTCATCCGATGAGCCTGGCCTGGGCGTTCATGGTTTTGGGTCCTTTTGCCGAAACAAAAGGGCCTCGGCCGCCGGGACGAACCCCGGCAGGGAGTCAAAACTGAAACGACAAAGAACATAGGCAATGAAGGGTAGAGTGGGCCGTGGGTTCGAGCCACATGTCCTCTAACGCAATCGCATCCCCAAAGACTCTCGCGGAACCACGTAGCTTCCAGCCGAATCACCACCACTCACACAACGCGAGGACATACTTCGTTCAGACGGAAGGGCATAGCACGGCTATACGTCTTCATGAAAAGTTGAAAAACTATAAGCCCAAAGATGTTGCCTGTGCCTCCTGTGGTGCGATACTATCTTGACCTTCATTATTATCACCAGAGGAGGAGGCCTTATGGAAAAGTCGGTTATGGATCGAATGAAAACCGGAGTGCCTTTTGATCGTGATATTGAGCGGTTACGAACACAATTGACGACCTTGAAAGGCTATTTACGAACCGAGCCATCTTCCGAGGACCTGCTGGAGTTTGATTCACAAACGGTCGATCTGATTAGTGATATTTTAGGAAGCTCTTCGCCGATGATCGAGGGATATGAGTATGCCACCGTCGGAGAAGCTGCCGGACTGATGAACTGGCCCGATGAAGCGCCGGAAGGCATGACGCATGAGTCAGAACGAGAAAATATCCGGCAGCGGTTACGAATTTTAGAGAGTTGCGTGGCGGACTTGGAAGCTCGTCGTGCGGCAGCTACACAAGGAGCTCGACGAAAACGCGCGTCTGGTCCTCGCGTCGCAGAATATATGTCAAAATCGATTCGGGCTATTCCTATGGAGGCCACACTGAAAGAGGCCGGTCAATCGTTTACAGACTTGAAAATTGGATCGTTGCTTGTTCAGGGTGGCGATGAATTTATTGGATACATTACCGAGACCGAACTCACCCGAGAGGTCGTTGCCAGAGGGGTGGATGCCACTACCACTACGGTCAAAACCTGCATGCGAGAACCGGTGATTACGATTGAGAGCAGTGATACGATCGTAGAAGCTGTTCGGTTAATGAAAGAAAAGGCCACGCGTCATTTGGCTGTGACGGAAAATGATCGAATTATTGGCGTGGTGTCGGTCTCTGATATCTTGCGATACTATTCCGGAGTGAGTTGAGTCTGAGGGTTTAAAGTTGAAAGTTCACATTTCATCGATAATATGTAATGTCCCTTACGTTAAACTTTAGACTTTGATGTAAACAAACAGTATTACTCCATGCCTTCGTCGGCGTCGTGTGGTTTCCCAAACGCAAGTCGCCACCAGATGGGTATAAGTCCAAGTCCTGTTGTGAAGACACAGGCACTCCACCCTGTGTCCCAAGGGAACCACGACGGACTTGGGCTGTGAGCGAAGAACGATCCCACGCCTATCAGAATGCTAAATAGGGATAAGGCAGAGAGGGCTGTTGTCACAAGGGCTTTCCAGAGTCTTGTATGTGTTTCCTGTGGTGGCACTCCGCATGCTGTGGCAATCGGTCCCCAAAAACCTGGGGGGCGAGCTCTACGATAAAATTTCTGTAAGTGGGCCTGACTTTCCGGTGGCGTGAGTAGCGCGGTGAGAACGCTCACAAGGGTTGCGCCCAGTGCCATCATCAACATGCGTTGAGCTTCGTCGGTGTCGGCGGGGTTCCAAATCAAGAGTGGGGCAAGGCTCATAGAGCCGGCAATACTGGCAAGCTCTCCCCAAGCATTCATGCGCCACCAAATCCAACGAAGAATCAACGTTGTTCCAATTCCTGCACCCAACAGGAGACTCATCTGCCACGCTGTCTGAATAGAGGCGAGGCCTGGAACAATTACGAGGGCAAGAGCAAGAATGAGGAGATTGGCTGCACGGGCAATCCAGACAAGAGAGCGATCGGAAGGGGTTCGTTTCAACCATAATGGACAAAGAAACCGTTTGTATATGTCGTTCGTCCAATACGACGATCCCCAATTTAAATGGGTATCGATGGTAGATGCGAGGGCGGCGAGCATGCCGACCAGCATGAGTCCACGCAAGCCATGTGGCAATAATTCCGCGATGCCTTGTACAAACGTGAATTCTCTTTCCGCTGTATAGTTGGCATCGAGGATTCCTGATGGTGGAGGAAAGAGTAGGAGGAGTCCCAATCCTAATGGAATCCAAATCAGGCTTCGGACGACAACTTGCGAAATGGTAAAGATCACCGCTGCGCGTTTCGCGTCATGGTCGCTCCTGCACGCCATAGAGCGTTGTGCCAGATACCCGGTTCCGTCGGCATTCATTTGAAAGAGCCATTGCAATCCATAGACGAGCAAGATTGCAACGGATATGTCCTTGGCTTCAGCCGGTGTGAACGCGACTAACTGAGTGAACGTCAAATTGCCCGGTCCGGTCGGTGTGTACATAGTCATGAGTCGTTCGTGGAGTGAATAGAATCCACCAACATGGTGAAGCACATATCCTGCAAAGATAACGCTGGCGAGCATGGCGATGATGAATTGCACCACATCGGTGGCTACGACACTTCGCAGGCCACCTGTCGTAGAGTACAACAGTGTGACAAGGACGACGATTCCAATCGAAAGCAGATTATTGGTGGAAAGAATCCAGAGATGATCCGATGAGGATGTATGAATCGTGAATGGCACGCCGATCCGTTGAACACTGTGCAGAAGAGGATTGTAGAGTACGTGTGGGAGCCACTCATGCCAAAGGAGAAACGGTTCGGCCAGTCTCGTCGCAGCCAGAAGAACCATGGCAAGGACCGTACAATTTACGACGGTGCCGAAATAGATTGCCTTGAGGCCTCGAAGGAAGGGCGCGGCTTGACTGTCATAGCGAACTTCAGTGAGTTCGGCGTCGGTCAGTACGCCGACTCGACGCCAACTTGGCGCGAGGAGAAAGCCCAGCAGCAAAAACGCCATGGCGTAGATCCACAACCTCCAGAGGGAAAAGATACCGGCAGTGGCGATAAGTCCGGTCACCAGCAATGGTGTGTCTGCGGCAAATTGAGTGGCAGCCATACTGATGCCGGCTTGCCAGCCCTTTAAGGTTCGTCCTGCAAGAAAGTATTCTTCAAGGTTTTTCGATGCTATGGACCGGGATCGAAACCCGTTTACCAGAGCGTAGACAATAAATACGAGAAGAATACCGACGTCTAGTTCATTCATGGAAGCAAGCGAAATACTGTTGGTTCACACTGTGTGTCGAGTGACTTTGAATGCACGCGATTCGTGCTGGTTTGCACTTTGAAGGGATGGTATGAGAAAACATCCTGAGGCGCAAATCTCTCGTGTTGAATTTTCAGAAAACGGAAGTCTCAATTATACGTGGATACATTCGTTCAAATAGTATTAGTCGTCAGTTTTTTGATTCATAGTGTGCTCAAAAACCTTGTGATCGGTGGTATTCCCATTTTGCTGATGACGCATCATCGTGGGAGGCATGGAGAAGCCAGGACCTATTACGAATCACTTGCAAAGGGGATGAGTCACGCCGCGCCCATGATCTTTGGGCTTGCAGCGGCATTTGGTCTTGTGCTGTGGGTGAGTGTGTGGCTGCAGTATGGGTGGACGTTGTCACCGGTGTTTGGGTCGGTGACCTTGGGATGGATGGCTTTGCTCGCGCTTCTGCTTCTGGGATTCTGGGGGGTCACACGTGTGTCACGGAGTTATCCAGACGTTTCAGGAACGCAGTGGACGCTGGGGAGTCTTACCTTTTTCTGTATGATCGCCATTACCGGGTTGTTTGTCTCTTCGCACACGGGTATGTTTGCTTTTCCTCGCAGTGCGGGGACTCTAGTTGCTGGTCAGATGCACGATGTCGGTGGGGCGACATTCTGGCCTCGATTTTTCCATTCCATATTCAGCGGGATTGCCATAACCGGAATGACACTCACAATCTATGGAAGTCTTCGGCCGCAATGTCGAGAAGATTCCCAGGTTGACCCGGCTCCTTATGATACGAGGTTAGTCAGGTATGGCGTGGGGTGGGTTCTTGGGGGCACCGTACCTCAAGTGGTCGTGGGACCATGGTTCCTCTTAGCCTTACCGTCCGATGTACGATTTCACTTGGTCGATGGAACAAGTGTGGTTTCTCTCATCTTTTTTGTCAGTTTGACCCTGACCTTACTGTCCTTGGTGTTACTCAATTCGTCACTTATGATTCCGCAAAAACGCGGATTGGTCTGGGGTGGCGTGGGAAGCTTGATTGTGACGATGGTGTTCATGGTTCTCATCCGCGAAGAGGTGAGAAAAATTTGGATGACGGTGAATGGAGAGCCAACATTCCTCGGTGACCTCTCGTGGCTTGTCGTCATCAGCGTCATGGGAATTATGGGCGTGGGGTTGTATCTTGGTGGTCGATATGTCACATTATCTCACAGTCGTACAATGATATCTTAATATTCTCGGTACCGTGCCGAATAGTAAGGCGTACCCTCCGCATTATCGTAAGGATGAGTCTTCATGCATATTTCGGATGTGTTTGCTCAGCATAATCCCGCGATCAGTTTTGAATTCTTTCCCCCAAAAACCGAAGCCGCATCAGAGGAGCTTTTTCGAACGATTTCCATGTTGATGCCGTTGCAACCGGCGTACGTTAGTGTGACGTATGGAGCGGGAGGGACGACTCGTGAGCGGACGCATGATTTGGTTGTCAAGCTTCGAAAAGAAACGGATCTGACAATTGTCTCGCATTTAACCTGTGTAGGATCGAGCCAAGACGAAATTAAGCAAATCTTATCCAAGTACGACACGCATGGCATTGGCAATATCATGGCCCTGCGTGGCGATCCACCTAAAGGGGAAGTTTATGCCGAACCCCCTCCGGATGGGTTTGCCTACGCTTCCGATTTGGTCACGTACATCAAAACAGCATTCCCTCAGATGGGTGTGGGCGTCGCGGGGTTTCCGGAGGGCCATCCCGGTACGCCAAACCGATTGACTGAAATTGATCATTTGAAAAAAAAGATTGATGCCGGAGCCGACTACATATGCACACAATTATTTTTTGATAATCGTGATTTTTACGATTATTGCGAACGGTGTGAAATGGCGGGCATCAAGGTCCCAATCATCGCAGGCATCATGCCTATTACTTCTCGAAAGGGAATGAGTCGCATGGCAGAGCTTGCGTTGGGAGCCAGATTTCCGGCCAAATTACTTCGGGCCATGGAGCGTGCCGAAACTGATGATCAAGCTGAGCATGTAGGCATACATTGGGCGACAGAACAGGTCCACGATCTGATTGATAACAAAGTCAGAGGCATTCACTTCTACACCTTGAATAAATCCAAAGCGACCTTACGAATTTACCAGTCCCTAGGCATCCGTAGTTCCGACTGCTTCCAACAGCATTTTCCGTACTAGACTAGGACACCTGTAATAAAGATGTCCGTAAGGTGCGTCGAGTTCCCACGTAAGTTGTTCTCTCATGCGCAGCAAGGCTTGGCTGTACCGTGTCCTAGCTCACCCTTACGTTGCTAGGGAACACTTTGATCCTCCCCCACAGGATCGGACAGGGAGTTAAGCTGCCTGCTCAAATAAAGATAAAGGGGTCAGGTCTAGTTTTATTGACTATTAGAGGATTTTCATTGCCTACTTCATGCGATCCGTCAAAATTTTAAAAAGATATTTGACTTTTCCCTTACTCTATGTAAGGATTATTGAGAAAAGTAAGGAGCTAATTGTGGCTATTGCAACCCTGACTAGCAAAGGGCAACTCACGTTACCAAAGGAAATTCGCGACCAACTCAAGCTTGGTCCTGGAGATCGAGTAGAGTTTCTCGTTGGATCTGACGGACGTATTACGGTGTGGCCGGTGACCTCCGATGTCAAGACCTTAAAAGGCATGATTCCCAAACCCAAGAAACCTGTGACGCTTGAAGCTATGCGAGCGGCTATTCGTCGTCGAGGCAGACGTCGGTGACGGGAATCGATACCAATGTTCTTGTGCGCTATTTAGTGCAAGATGACCCACCCCAGGCTAAAGCAGCCACTCACCTTATTGAGAAGGAGTGTACGCGGGAGAACCCTGGATTTCTTAATCATTTAGTTTTGTGTGAAACGGTATGGGTTTTAGACGGCTGCTATGATCAGTCCAAGGAAAACCTCATCAAAACCCTTGAACAGCTGTTGCGTGTGGCAGAGTTGCGAGTTGAGTCTTCACATGTTGTGTGGAAAGCTTTGGAAGATTATCGAAAGGGGCCGGCAGATTTTGCAGACTACCTGTTAAGTCGAATTAATGAAGCTTATGGTTGTTTGACGACAGTCACATTCGATCGTGCAGCAGGAAAATCTTCAGAATTTACGTTATTGAAATAGAAATGCTCAGACGGAATCGTCTGTGGGACTAAATGAAAAATTCTGGTGTTGGAAAAGTTAGAGCTTGGCTGGAGCTGGAATAACGGTTTTTCGTTTAGACCTAATACTGATAACATCACCGGCACTGCAACTAACACTCCCACGAACTGTTGCGAGTGCTGCGCCAGAGTCGAGTTCGACACTACCGCTCTTCTACATTGTTCTTTCTTCTCTCATGCTCCCACCCAACTTCGGCCCCCAGGATGAACACCACTGAGGCATAGTACACCCACAGAAAAAAGAAGATGAATCCACTGAGCACGCCGTAAAAGGCCGTCAGTATTTGTGCAAGGTGGACATACCACGAGAAGACCCACTTCGAAGCTTCAAAGAGGCCGGCAGCTGTGAGCGAGCCTACGAGTAGGGACGTTTGACTCAATCGCGTGGGTGTTGAAAATCCGTAAAAGAGATAGAACAGTGCTCCCAGGCAGGTGAACCCAAATACTTTTCCAATGACAAACCAGAGTGGCGTTAAGAGTCCTTCGATGGCCGGCAGGCTCTCTCCATATGATTGGAGAAGACTCAGTGCAGAGTTGACCAACACGATCATGATAATAAGTAAGGACAGCACCACCATGAGTAGAAAATCATTGCCTTTGCCTTTCAGGAATCCGCGACCCTTTTCCACGTGAAAGACTTTATTGAGCACATGACGGGCTGAAGAAAACACGGCGCTGCTAAACAGAAAAAATAAAAAGAACCCTGTGAACCCGAGAATGCCGCGATTGTCGATTAACGAAGACAGTAATCCGAGAAAGGGTTCTTGGAATTCCGGGAGCAGACGTTCGATAATGTCCTGGGCCCATTCCAACGCACGCTCTGATCCGATGAGGGTATAGCCCAATCCTGAAACAAAGAGAACGGGGAGGGGGAGACAGTAGAGAATCAGATCAAAGGAGAGTCCTGACGCGAGAAACGGGCCGTTATCGGAAAAAAACTTGATCGTCACTCGTTTCAGACTATGCCAAAATCGAATGATGATATTCATGTGAGGAATACAGCGTGCACCATGATGACGAAGCGTTCATGCCTGGGAATGCTTGAACCGGCGGTCTTCAGAGTCTCGAGGTTTTCTTGATTTCTTCTCGTCAACATGAGAGGCCTACACGACAGGCGGCGTGTGTCTCCTTTTCCTTATGTTGATGGTAGCACTCTTCTCACCAGTTTGAAATCATGCGTCTTGTTTCAGTATTTCATGAGGAGTGGGTGTGTTCATGTTTTTGGTCTCGCCGTTTGACGTTACTGACGATCGTGTGTGTGCTCGATGAGTTCTTGTATGGTAGGAATTTGTGTGAGGATTGTCGAGCGAGCTTGGACAACACCGGGTAGTCCGGCTCCTGTAGCGTAGACGAGGCCATGATCCAAGTTTCCGATATGGAGGCGTCCCCGTTCTTTTCCATGTTGATCGGTTGCTACAATTGTAATCGCGGGCTGGTCTAACCCATATGTGCTGAGTGCCACTTCCTCTTTATCAATACGATGTTCCGCAGGTAAGTCGGCAAGGCGACTGACCAAGAGTTTCACGGCTTTTTGATTGAGCGGAGTGGCAGGGTCCTCTTCCCATAGCCACGTGTCATTTTGATTAATGAGTCCATACCTGTCTTCCGGCGTTGTCACACGTACAATAGTCAGCTCATCAACCGGAATGCCCAATAACCGTTTGTCGCGTAGTCCAAAGAGTCCTTGTGAAACTTCTTTCACGATTTGTGAATTGACAAGATACAGTGGGTTCTCAGGGGAGGTTTGCGCGTAGGCTTGACCTGCATGTTGATAGAATGAGACCGGGTACGTACGTTTCTCGGTTTTCATGATGGCTGTGGCGACGGGCTTTCCTAAGGTTTGCAAGAGGGAAAGTTTCTCCTTTTCTGTATCCACAAATTTTTCCGCTTGCAGGTCTTCCAGGGCCATTAAGAGTATGCCAATGGTCGTTTTGTCGGCTGGTCCTCCTATCGGCTCTTGAAAGCGCCAGTTAGGACTCATGCCATGAATGCCGGGAACTCGGTGGAGCACGGTTTTTTGATTGTGAGTCTTGAGTTCAACCTGTGTGATATGCGCATGGTTAAAAAAGAGCACATCTTTGAGTCGAAATGTGTACAAGTTTTTCTTTGCGAATGTCAGGACATCGAGAGTTGTGAGGACGACGCTATTGTCTGAGGTTTTACGCACGTACAATGACGAAGAAAAGGGACCGGGGTTTCCTAAGTCAAGCGTGACGGTTTCCTGATTATTCGTAACTGTGACGGTCATATGAGGCGGCTGAAGGCCATATTGCTCTATATTGTCCGTTGCCTGTTTTTGAATCACCCGTTCTATTTTGCCGAGTGTTAATGCTCGAAGAATTTTTCGGACTTCCCGCCCATCGGCCGGAGCGATTAGCGGTGTGGTAATACTCCACCTGCCCCGTTCGCCCTGGTCGAACGTGATGTGTTCCTTAGCCGTTTTGAGTATTAGCTGGGTGATGTGTCGATCATCGAACGGAATAAGTTTTTGCTTTTCTTTTTTGACCTGCACGGCTTGTTCCGATGCCGGCACATCGACGAAGTACACATAGCCTCCGATCCCCAGTAAGATGACGGCCAGTATGAGCGTCAATCGATACGAATTCGACATTCTATTGATACTCCATACGCAGGGGGACGATGCATGCGTTGCGTCCCTGTGCGTCGTCGCGAGATAGTCCTTGCTGATACATTGTTTGGCGAATGGCCTTGTGTCTGATGTGTTGTGGCAACATGTCGTGAATCGGGCGTTGAATCAGTGACTCGTTGTCCTGTGAGGTTCGCGGATGTGTTGTTACAGCCGGCGGCGTTTTTTCCAAACGGAGAATCCCAGGAATAAGGTAAATAACGGCAAGAACAAGACTTGGAAAAAGAGTAGCGCTTGTTCTTGAGACGGATTGGGAACAAATGGACGGAAGGCCGGTTCCTTGGGAGTGATGGATACGAGATGTCCCGCATCTGCTAACCAGGCGATCGTTTTTAAAAAGAAATCGGTATTGCCGGGATAGGTGAGGTATCCATTTGTTGCAAAGGCCGAGTTGCCGACGATCACTATTTTGGCCGAAGTCTGCCCGTCTTGCTCGTCAGCATTTGTTGTTAAGGCTGCGGCAATAGTCAGCGGACCTTCAACATCCTCGTCGGTATTCAGTTCTGGTGTCGTATTGGTCGTATTCATTTCCGCCCAACTGTTTTCCGAGGTTTGCGCCAGTGACACGAAGTCCCAGTCTCGACCCTTTTCCATGTCAAAGTCAATATATCGAGAAACCGGCAGTAGGATGGGCACAGTAAACTCGTCGGTAATGTCGTGGCCGGTGAAGGTTCGAATTTGCAACGCGGTGGGACTGCCACGTCCAAGCCGATGCTCCTGATCGACGACAATGCCTTCCCCTAATGTCACGCCCCAATGCTCGGTGAGCATACCGACCGAATCGTGACTTTGCGGATCAACGAGTAACAGGAGGCGGCCCCCTTGGTCGATATAGTGCAGGAGGGTGCGCCGTTCACCCTCAGTCAATGCGTGTTGAGGGGCGGCCATAATGACCGTGGATGTTGTCTGGATATGTTCACTCGTCATTTTGGGAATGGCATCGATGTGGTATCCCTGTTTCTCTAAGGCATCTTGCGCACGAGAAAGGCCGGAAGATTGCTGGTCGATGAGCCCTTTTTCCCCGTGGCCTGTGAGGAAGACCAGGCGCTTTTTGCTTGTTTGCGTTACGCGAAGCAGGGCATTGGTGACGTCATTTTCCGAAGTGTCGGTCAGGTAGAGTTTCTGTGCTGCGCTTTCGACGACTGCCGTATCAATCTGTGAAATTGCATAGGCCTTGGCGATATCAGGCTGCCGTTCCGGGTCGATGAATTCGACAGTCACCTTTTCCGTTTCTTTCGTATAGGTTCCGAGTAAATCGCGAAAGGCGGCAAAATTTGGGCTTCCCTCATGCGCAAAGACTTTAATCGAGACGGGTTGCTCGAGCTGTCGTAGGACTTGATAGGTCTGTCTGGAAAGGGTGAAATGTTGTGTTTCGGAAAAGTCCCATTCCGGAGCGTGGCGAGCGGCGAGGAAATTGATAATCACCAGGATTGCGCCTACCAGGATGACCGTCACGATGCTGTTCAGCCCGAGCCGAGTCGAACGTTGCTGTGAAAAACTTTTAATCGTTTTGATGTGGTAGAAACAAACAATGGACAAACACAACAACGCGAGACTTTCACAGATTGTGGTGAGCCACTGGGTTTCAGGAATCAGGAGTGGGGCTATCACGCCTGCCAGGGCTAGCATGACCCCAGTACCACCAAGAATGGGAATGAGACGACCTATTTCCATCGATGCGCGTCAATCACTTGATGGGCGGCAAACCACATAAACGCCATACCTGAGAGGTAATAGACAATGTCTTTGACACTTACGAGGCCTCGCACCAGGCGTTCATAATGTTCGGTAAATGAGAGATACGCAAAGAGATGTCCTACTGTCGAGTCTCCCAGGACGGTGGCGAAGAGCCCGAGTAGCCAGATAAGCAAAATGATTCCAAAGCTCAAGAATGCGGCAATAATTTGATTTTCCGTCATGGCTGATGCCAATACGCCAATGGCAAGCATGAACGCGCCTTGCAGCAGCAAAGCCAGAAACCCAGTCCAGATGGGATCCCAATTAAAACTCACGTAGGCTGAGAGTACCAACGGAATTAATCCAGTAAGGATGAGAAGGATCACATAGATGACCACAACACTGAGAAATTTGGCTGAGACAATTTCATTGATGCCAATGGGAGAGGTTAACAGTAATTCAAAGGTTCGGAGTTTTCGTTCTTCTGCAAAGGTTCGCATCGTCAAGAGGGGTAAGACAAACATGAGGACCAGGTTCATGCTGAAGAACATTGGGCGAAAGACCAAATCATTCAAGTTGATTTGGGCATAGGTGTTTGAAATTTGCATCATCCGTAAGGCTTGGCCACTGGCATTGACGACTGCCCAATAACTCAGCAACCCCACCAGCCCTAAAAACACGGCAGCAATGACGTACACTATGGGTGAGACAAAGTAGCAGCGCAATTCTTTGGCGAGGAGAGTGGTGGCAGGTCTCATGATCGTGCCTGTTCGTTTCCTGGGTTTGCGTGTGATTCATCCTGGTTCGTGAGTTGGATGAACACATCTTCAAGAGACATGGAGACTACGGCCAATTCAAGAAGCCCTAGTTGGTGTGTCATGACGAATCCAGTGACGGCTTCTCGTATGTCATGTCCAAGTTCAGCTTCAATCAGATAGGTGTTGTCTGACTCGCCCTGGGAAACCTTGATAACTCCGGGAACGGTTTGAAGCCGGTTTTCCATGTCGGGTAGCGTTGTTTTGACCGTGACACGAAGTTGTTCCGAACGGCGGAGGCGTGCCGCCAATTGTTCCTGCGTGTCGATCGCGACAATTTGCCCACGGTGAATAATAATCACGCGTTCGCATAGCGCCGTGGCTTCCGGAAGAATATGTGTGCTGAGAATAATCGTATGGGAACCGGCCAGACCTTTTATCAGCTCACGGATTTCGATGATTTGATTGGGGTCAAGCCCTACCGTTGGTTCATCGAGGATGAGCACTGGCGGATCGTGAATGAGTGCTTGCGCCAAGCCCACTCGTTGTCGAAAACCGCGGGATAAATGTCCAATCACACGTTGTTTCACCTCTCCCAGACCGGTTTGTTCGATGACCCGCTCCATTCGTTTGGCTACGTGTTCCATCCGCACGCCTTTCATGCGTCCCACGAAGGTGAGGTATTCACGAACGGTTAATTCCAGATATAGAGGGGGATGTTCCGGGAGATACCCGATTCGCCGCTTCACTTCCAGTGGCGATTCATGACAGTCAAAGTCTGCCACGCGAACAGAGCCGTCCGTGGCCGGCATGTAGCCCGTCAAAATGCGCATGGTCGTCGTTTTGCCTGCTCCATTTGGGCCCAGGAACCCCACAATCTCCCCTTTGGCAACGGAAAACGAAATATCCTGAACGGCTGTGAGCGGTCCATAACGTTTTGTGACGTGCTGAACTTCAATCATAGTCGGTAACAACGGGCCTTGGCGTGTGAATGCTTGGTAAGGGTTAACGCTGTTCGTGTATAGTATATGGAAGGAAGAACGAATGCGATCATACCGGCCTTCTCAAAATACCGTCAAGTCTTTCTCGTATAGATGTCGTTGGATGCAGGATTTTAGTATGATAAAGCCAGATTTTAGGTGTCAAGCCTGTAATGACCACGGTAAAATCAGTCAAAACTTGTTTTCTGCCCATATTAGAATGTGAAGAGACTTCATGGTTATAGATAAGGAGAATATGTGATGGCATCTTGTGCGCTCTACAGATCCAGCGAGTCCTTTAGCAGCCGTCTTGGCATGCTGGTGGTAAGTTTGCTGTCTATTATAGTGGTAACGGGGTGTAGTTCTCACCAGCATACCAGAGTGAACAGTGTGTCGCCGGATCGTGGGGCAGCGAGTGCACAACTTGAAGAAGCCGCGATCGTGGATTCGCTGCCGATTTTGCCGGTTGTGACGCCGGAAGATGACAGCGGTCAGCCGCAAGAACAAGAAGATGAGGGGCAGGTTCGTCCCCCGGACGAAGCAGGAGATGTGGGTGATTTGTTTGCCTCATCGGGGGAAGGTTTGCGTGAACCTGTGGCAAGTCTTCCTCAATCCGCACCGATTTCTGACTTAGCCAAACCCGATGACCTGGAAGGTATTCCATATACATTATCGGACATATTTTTTGACTATGATCAATATATCCTACGAGGTCATGATTTGAGCGCACTGGAAACAAATGCGAAAGTGCTCTTGGGCCGATACCCGAAGAAAAAACTGCTCATTCAAGGTCATTGTGATGAGCGCGGAACCGAGGAGTACAATTTGGTGCTTGGTGTACGGCGGGCACAAGCAGTGAAAGATTATTTGGCCGATCTCGGCGTACCTCCTGAAAACATGCAAGTGCTGAGCTATGGAAAATCTAAACCCTTTTGCTCTGAACATTCTCCAACGTGTTGGAAGCACAATCGCCGAAGTCACTTTGTGTTTCAGTAACTGGGCCGTATCGAAAGTTCCCGATTACACTACGTTCAACCTCACACTCTCGTGTGTGCAGACCTCTCAATTTTCATTCTTTCATGAGTTTCTCTTTATCTTGCGATCCTTCTCTCCTGAACTCTGAGCTGTTCCGCAACGTTCACAATGCACTTGTTGAAGAGCGGAAAGGCTCACCAACCAATCTCAGCGCCATATGCTCAACGATTGATTGTTATGAGCAAAAGAGACTCAACGACATGGTTTTTTATTTTATGAGAAAAGTTGATTGTTCTCTTTTCTCAACTTCAGCGAGTTTTGTAAGAGTAGATAGCCATTAAAAGCCTCTGTGCTAAGGCGGATTCATGGACAAACAGACCGCCATTTCCACCCTTCTGGCACATAAGGCTGAGCTTAAAGAGCTTGGAATTGATTATCTCACTTTGTTTGGATCGGTTGCGAGAGATGAAGCCGGGCCGGACTCCGATGTCGACTTGTTGGCTACCTTCGACAAGGCTAAGGCCATATCGCTTTTGAACGTAGTTGGCATTCAACGAAAAATTTCAGAGATCCTAGATTGCTCAGTTGATCTTGGAAGTGCGACGGCGGTGAAATCACGTCTCAGACCTCACATTGGACCGGATTTGATTGATGTCTTTTAAGCGGGTCCAAAGATTTGGATTGGGGATATTCTTGACAGTATCCAGGAAATTGAGGACACGATCCACAATGTTGAAGAGGTGAACTTTCTCCAGAATCACGCGCTGATTAATGCCGTCTCGTATGCTCTCCTAAAAATAACCGAAGGAACGAAGCATCTTCTTCAGTCCGATATTGAACTACCTTCAAATGAGCCATGGACCGATATTTATAGTCTTGGCAACCAACTCCGCCATGGCTATTTTGGTATTGATCATAATCAAATTTGGTACATTGCTACCCAAGACTTACCATCACTGAAAGCCACTTGCGAAAATCTCATGAAAAAACTTGAGGCATAAGACTGTTTGGAAAAGGTGACCTTCCACTTTTTACCTTCCAACCTACCCCAGCGCTCTGTGTGCAAAGGTTGATGGCGAAGAGCAAGAAGGACTCAAGGGCATGTTTTTTTTTATTTTATGAGAAAAGCGGAATATCCCCTTTTTCTAATCAGATTGGCATAACCGGTCAATCATTATACATCACGTAAACTTCCATCTGCTTCCGAAATCTTTCGAGCCACGCGTCTGCCATCCGGAGTAACTAGTATCTTTATCTCCTCAAGTTGGTTTGCTGGGCAACCCTCGCCAGTTTCCTAGCCATAATGAGGTCGGCGTGTTGAAACAAGAAACATGTAGAACTTGACAAATAATTTGGAATGTGAAGGATTATAGAGAATCCAATGAATGTTCAGTAGAGAAATTTGGTCTAACGCTACGAAATAGATATGCCTCAATTATTTGAAGCGGCTATAAGGAACACATGGGGAGAAATCTCATAAGTCCGTAGCCGTTAGATTAAATCAACCACCTTCCTTTTCGCCTGGTCGCTTCCCTCGATATAGCGTTGGGTTGTGGTGAGGTTGGCATGTCCCGCCAATTGTTGTACATCACGTAAGCTTCCCCCTGCCTCTGAGATTTTACGTGCAGCCTTCGTGATAAATGTGCGTCGGCCTGAATGGCTGCTGCATCGATCGAATCCGAGCCGACGGTAGAGATACCAAAACCAATTCACGACGCTCGCGGCGGTCATCGATTCACTACGAGATGACCGGATGATATGATTTTCCGCTTGGGGTCGAGTGATGCGGTTTAGGAGAGTCAAAACTGTCTGCAAATCTCGATGAAGTGGGATGGTCCGTCCGCTGTGGCCTTTCGTGGCCGAGTCCGGGAGCTCTAACACATCGAGTAAGTTTCCTTTTTCATCTGTCACCATCGTCCATTGTAAGGCGCTAATTTCTTTAGCTCGAAGTCCGGCTTTGTGAGAAAGTAAAAACATTACGCGATTACGGAGAGGGTGGTGGGTGTGCTGTTCAACATACTCCAACGCCTCCTGCAGATGTTCTTCTGAGAGAGCCTTGGCTTGTTTCCCAGCCATAACGAGGCAACAAAAGGTAGAAACTGGGAAGTGGAGAGCTTGACAAAATTGCGCTGCTGTGGAGGATAGTGGAATGTGTGGAAGAGCGTTCGGACGAAGATGGGGGAGATGAGATAGACAGAAATTTTCTGCCGTCAGTCTTCGAATACGGGGCAGGTGATGAACGGTTGCTCACAAACTTATCGGAAGGGATCTCTTGGAATTGAGCACCTCATGTATTTGCACCTAAAGAAACTAACAGAGACTAACCATGCATTGAGCTGGTTAAGAGAGGAAAGGTAAAGATTGGAACTGCGAGGTAGTGAGTGCAACTCTCGTATGAAAAGCGCTACGAACACTGGTTGCCACGAGCCGATCGTTCGTCTAACCATTTTTTGAACGAGGTCTGACTCTCGCTAGATGGCCGGCCTTCAAGCAGTCCATCAATGCTAATATCTTCATCAAGGTCTTCCCAATGAATGCCTTCGCCTTGGCCAATCAGTCGCCAGTTGTGTTTCTCATCGGGAGTAGCGTGCACCAGCCGTGGAAACCAGGCCAGAGGGGCAGCAATGGTACGGCCGTCTCCCAGATCGACACTTAACGTATCATCTGTGATCGTCACATGTTCAGCACGGGGACTGACTGGGTTAGGCATTACGGAAGTACTCATGCCACACCTCCCTTAACTGTTCTTGATTCTCAACGACAATCGATTGTATCTGTTTGATGTCCACACGATTAAAGCCACCGCTCCGTTGTAACCTCACAGGCTCGAGCCAAAACTTTGCAATCTTTTCATCGCGTTCAACATGTACATGCGATGGCTTATTACGGTCTCCAGCATAGAAAAAGAATCGATACGCCCCGACTCGTAAAACTGTTGGCATTGTATCAGATTCGCCTGTCCATGTTCTGCCTTCATGGCACGCTGGGCAAAAGCGTTCAACGTGCTTGGAAGTAACTCTACCGTATCTCGTCTATAAAGTTAAGGCCACATTTCTCTTCCTTACAGAAAAACTGTTTGACTTTTTTATTCTAATGTGGGGCAATAGGGCAAATCAAAGAGGACGTAAAATTGAGGAAGTAAGGAGTTATGAGAAAAGAGCCATTTTCTCATCATGAAGATTGTCGGAATAAAGAACTGAGTACGAAGACTTGACATATAACCAGAATTTTGTAGGCTTCTGGTCTGGCACTAAGGGGAGAAATCTCATGAACTGGAGGGACAGATCCTTCGAGTTCGCTGCATGGAGCCTGCGCCCCTGAATGAACACGACGGCTTCAGGCGTGTCGGTTAGGTTGTGGTGTGCTAGCCCAACCTGCCATTGAAACCCCCTTTCAGTTATTCCCTCCTGTTCCGTTCTCAATCCTTGGTAACATTCTTGGTCACAGAGACACCGGCGAAGCCGTCCTTGAAGGCTGAAATTCCCTTTTTTAAAATCTCTGATTACGCGATTGCCCCTCGCTGCCTTGTTGGTACTTTCTCCTCACCAATAATTACGTTTTTTCATATTCCACGGGGAAACATTGGCCAAAAAGTCGAAGATAGACTCGCTGTGTTTGTGTAGAAGTATTCTATGCGCAAATGTATTATAAAAAGTATAGAAGGAGGTGTCATTATGGAACGAATACAGTCGGCAGAGCCTGTTTCAATCAATATTCGTGCTAAGGCAAGACAACGTGATTTGATCGATCAGGCAGCGGCGTGCCTTGGCCGCAGGCGTTCAGATTTTATGCTGGAAGCGGCATGCAACAGGGCTGAAGACGTATTGCTAGATCAGACGTTTTTTGCGCTGGAGGCGGATGCCTTTGCTAGGTTTCAGGCTATGCTGGATGCACCGCCTGCGCCGAATGAACGTCTTCGTCGTTTTCTGTCTGAACAGTCTCCTTGGGAGTATAGCGAATCCAAATAAGTTCCGGTTGAGGTCGATCAACTAACCCCGCACGATTACTCACTTCAAGCATGTGCAAGTTATTTGAAACGGCTATAGTATAGCCCATTGAGAACCAGTGATCGGATTTTCTTTAGTTTACTCAAAAACCGCTCCCTTTAGTCGGTTTACACGTAAGATGGTACTTCCATTTGAAACACGGCATTCATCATAACTATAACGAATCCAAATACATTCAAATCAGGAAAAGACAACTACGCCACCGCGGGACAACGTGAACATGAGGAAGGTTATGCCCGCCTTGATGACCTGCAGTCGATTGACGGTTCAATCACGAAGGGTCAATCAGTATTCAATAGAGTGACCTGATTCGGCATAATTGAAACGGCTATAGGCCTTTCTGCGAGAGTTCTCAGGACAAGCTTTGCACATCCCCTCTTATTTTTGCTATCAGATGCTTTTTGTCAAAGGTATTCGATGTGAACCAATTTTGAATTCTTCGGCATATCACTTCACTTTGTATCATAGTGGAAAAGAAAAAGGGGCTTAGGCGAACCTAAGCCCCTTGGGGAATCTTTGGTTGCTTGTCTAATTTTACAACCGCTGCAGTGCTGCCACTCGTGCCTCAATTGGCGGGTGGGTGGCAAACATTTGCATCATGCTTTTGGTTTGTCCTGAGATTTTCATCGTCGCCAGCGCGTCTTCCGTGCTGTACTGGTACTGAACAGCTTTGACCCACCGATCAATGGATTGCAATGCCGAAATCATATGTTCTTTGCCGACGGTGTTTGCCGCAAAGCGATCGGCGACGAATTCTCGTCGACGAGACCACCAGCTAATCGGAATCATCGCAAGGAACGACAAGACAATCTGTAGGAAAATATAGACACCAAACCCCAGCATGGGATTGCGTTCCGCAACATGCCGATATACCCACCGGCTGATGAAGTACACGAAGGTGTTCATGAGGCCGGCGAGGATGGTGGTGGTAAACATGTCGCCGTTATACACATGTCCCATTTCGTGTGCGAGAACAGCTCGAACCTCATTTTCATTGAGATTATTGAGTAAGCCGGTTGAGACGGCCACCATAGAATTGTTCTTGGATGGGCCAGTCGCAAAGGCGTTGGGGTCTTCGCCTTCGTACACATAGACTTCCGGCATTTTGACATCCAGGCGCGCTGAAATTTTTTGAACCGTGTCAAAAACCAGCATTTCTGCTTGTGTTCGCGGTTGTGTGATTTGCTGGCAGTTCATCATCATTTTGGCCATTTGTTTTGAGAATGCCAAACTGATGAACGCGCCACCAAATCCAAAGACAAAAGCCCATAGCAGATCTTGTTGTCCAATCGATCCACGGATATCAATCCCGAAGGATGGCAGGATAAACTCTGACAAGACCGTAAAGGTAATAGACAGTGTGACAAAAATTAGGATGTTGGCGAGGAGCAACAATCCTAGACCTTTCAGATTTTTCATCGAATCTCCCCCTTATATAAAATGCACGATCATATGTCTTTTTGTGTGCTCATACTGAATATTGTTGCGCGTTACTCAAACGCTAAATAGTCGTTTCCCTCTATCTATATGAAAGATAATGCTTTTTTCTGGCGAGTCAAGATGGGAATTGACAAAAATGATGAATCTCATTCCCTTTGTAGGTATTATACTGTGTTTCCACAAATTTGAATATCCCCAATTTTCTGACTGAGCATTCTCATGAATTATCGCCTTGGATTGAATCCTCACTATATTGTATTCGTTGTGTGTGTGGTCATCAAGAGCGTGGCCTATGGTCAAGGCATTATATGGGCTGAGGAAGTCCGAGCGCCCGTCGAGACTGTGAGTGGCACGCAAGTCATGACGATGACGATGGAAAGCTATTCCTTTACTCCGAACGTGCTGGTGGGTGATGTTGGGCAGCCCATTGAATTTCTCCTGAAAAACGAGTCGTTTCTCGTTCCACATAATTTTCTATTGGATTCTCCCGATGGCGTTCGCCTAATTGAGGCAAATGTCGATAGTGGAGAAGAGGCCACGATTCGTTTCACTCCGACTCAAAGCGGGGTTCATGACTTTTACTGTGATAAGCAGCTCCTGTTTTTTCCCGACCATCACGAAGAGGGGATGGAAGGGACGCTCACCGTCCGCTGATTTCTTGATGACTTCACCGCACACAGATACCTATCTGCTGCAGACTATTCTTAAGCGTGTGTCTCGGTCCTTTTATCTCACATTGGCTGTGCTGCCTCACGCCGTCCGTGCACAGGTCGGTCTGGCGTATTTGTTCGCTCGTGCGGCCGATACCATTGCGGACACCGGAGGGCTGGATCATAACACTCGACTGCGTTGCCTCCGTCAATTCAAGGAGCAGTTTCAACGTGGCCGAATAGAGAAGACCGAGGTCCAGACGATACAGTCCATGGCTGTTGCTTTCCAACGAAACCCAAGTGAACGGCTATTACTTGAAGAGTTATTTCGTTGTTTTACGTTCTTTGAAACGCTGTCTCGTGACGATCAGCAACGCATTGCGTCGTTGCTCCCCACGATTATAGAAGGTATGGAGTTTGACCTTGTTCAATTTCCTCAGCAAGCAGATGGGCATGTGACGTCACTGCCGACGATGAAGGAGTTGGATTATTATACGTATGCGGTCGCCGGGTGTGTCGGGGAATTTTGGACGAAGATGATGTGTGGCCATCTTCCTCGTCTGTCGCATTGGGATACCTCAGTGATGGTTCCCACTGGAATTCGGTATGGCAAAGGATTGCAGTTAGTCAATATTTTGAAAGATGTGGCTCAGGATCTTCGTCTTGGGCGATGTTATATTCCTCAAAGTCTCTTAGATGAAGTCCATCTCCAGCCTGAAGATTTGCTCGATCAACGAAACGTTCAGCGCGTACGCCCGATTCTCAGGCAATTAATCGTACGAGCGCTTGACCACTTAGATCAAGGATGGAGCTATACCATGGCGATCCCTCGCCTCGAAGTCCGGTTGCGTCTGGCCTGTATGTGGCCCCTCTTGATTGGCCTCCGGACGCTCCAGCAGTTATCAACGTCGCCGCACATTCTGGACCCAGCCATGTCCGTGAAAGTATCACGTGGGGAAGTGTATCGAATCATGGCAATGACAACATTGTCCGGCGGATGTGACTCTGTCGGCACAGCGTATTGGGGCTACCTGCGGAAACGCGTGGTATGAGGGGGAAATGTATCTCGTCGCTCGTCTTTCGTATCTCCCGTAAGGAGTCTTTATTGTTTTTACGAGATACGCTTCACGAACTACGAATTACGCTATTCCGTAGGTGGTTGGAGGACTTTTTCACCTTTTTTAAAGACCGTATAGATAGCTTGCGAAGGGCAGGCGTCAAGGCAGAGCCGGCAGGATTCCATGCAACGGGATGCATCAAATTTAAAGGGAGGGGTTGAGAGCCATGCGCCTGTTGGACACACGGGAATGCACACGGCATTATGGGTACAGCGGTCTGGATGACGAACGAGGTGGTCTCTAGTTACCATCATAGGAGTGACTCCTTCAAATAAACCTTGGGAAAACAATTCGAACATGTTCATGACAGGACACCTGTCATCAAAAATCGTATTCTCATGTTTCGCAAAACATCATAATATCAGGACAAACTTCAAAGGCCAGGCTGTCGGGAGTTTTGGGTATAGCTATTGATGGTCGGCACATTTAATCAACGTCCTGGTCCCAGGTTTGTACTAACGTTCGGATATGATCTTTTAATTCAGGTATGTGGTCGAGGTTATTCGTGATGGCTCCAAGGATATTCTCCATCCGGGCCTTCCGGCCTGCCTCTTGATCCAGCATGGATAACCGGTCATATTCTGCAAAGGCTTGCGGGTATTTCGGTTCTAACGCCGTCCGTCCCGCTGAAAGGCCAGCCTTGAGATCTCGAGGTTCAATTGTGACTGGCGGGGCCACGACGAAGGTGGCGTTGGAAAATACAATCATGGCTGTCCCGTTGTCAGTTCCAAGTGGAGCCACATGTTCGACCGTCTGGCCAACGGTGTGCTCCCATGAGGAGAGGAGACCGGGAAAGGTTTTGAGAAAGGCGGCCTTGTCTTGATTGGCTTTCCATTTGGCTTCAATTGACATAACGGTCTCTCATTTTATGCTTGGGTAACATGTGGACGGGGTGTAGAATGGGTAATTTTCAAGCGTGAGATCATTGCGGATTGATGAGTTGTTTGGGGGCATCGTGTCCCGGTATGAGCAAGCGTTCAACGATTTCCCCTTTAACGATATGACGTTCCATGATCTCTGTCACATCAGTCTCTGTGCCCACCCAATACCAGACGCCTTCAGGGTAAATGACGATACTGGGTCCATATTCACAATGATCGAGACAGCCGGCCTTGTTGGCACGGACGATTCCCTTCAATCCCAACCGTTCAACTTCTTTCTTGAAAAATGCATGGAGTTGAACCGAGCCGGTATCGGCACAACATCCTCGAGGATCGCCTTTGGGACGTTGATTGATACAGATGAAAATGTGGTGTGTAAAGGCACCCATCTTCTTTATGATAGTCAGGGAAACGCAGGGGGAACGACCATAATGGTCAGCGATCTTACCTGAGGGTTCCTCTGAGTGTCCAGTTGTCGACATGGCCGCTATCCATGAAATCGAGGAGGATTCATCATGGTCATTGGCGTTCCGAAAGAAGTCAAAGATCAAGAGTTTCGCGTCGCGTTGACGCCCAGTGCGGTTCAGCATTTGGTATCGCTTGGTCATTCCGTGCGTATAGAGAAAGAGGCCGGAGAGGGAAGCGGGTTTTCGGACGACGAATATCACACCGCGGGGGCCATCATTGTCGAAACACATCGAGAGGTGTTTCGACAGGCCGAACTGATACTGAAGGTCAAAGAACCTCAACCGCAAGAGTATCAGTACATTCAAAGTCATCATACTGTGTTTACGTATCTTCATCTCGCAGCTTCCAAGTCATTGACTGAGGCGCTCATGGCGTCCGGATGTACCGCTATTGCATATGAAACAACGGAAACGGTCCAGAGAGAGCTCTCGATGCTTCGACCAATGAGTGAAATTGCCGGTCGCATGTCCATACAAATTGGCGCACATTTTTTAGAACGTCATGAGGGAGGGCGCGGTGTGTTGCTTGGAGGAATTCCTGGCGTGTCACCAGGTCATGTCGTGATTATTGGCTCGGGAGTTGTTGGGGCCTCGGCGACAAAAATGGCCGTGGGCATGGGCGCCCGCGTGACAGTGTTAAGTATCGATGTGGGGCAGCTTCGCCATCTCGATGATCTCTATGCGGGGCGAGTCACCACGTTAGTCTCACGTTCCCAGGTCTTGGATGATTCGGTCAAAGACGCAGATCTCGTCATCGGGGCGGTGATGATTCCTGGGGCGAAAGCTCCGAAACTCATTTCTCGTGACCTGATCCGGTACATGAAACGCGGGGCCGTCTTTGTCGATGTCGCCGTGGATCAAGGCGGTTGTGCGGAGACGACTCACCCCACCACTCATTCAGATCCCGTGTATGTTGTTGATCATGTTCTGCACTATGCGGTGACGAATATTCCAGGTATTGTCCCACGAACTTCAACGATGGCCTTGACCAACGCGACGCTACCTTTTATAGTCCGTCTGGTGAATCAAGGAGTGGAGGAGGCTCTCAAGACCGAAGCGGGTCTCGCTCGAGGGGTTAACGTCAGTCGAGGTCGGGTGACGTGTCGCGCAGTGGCTGAGGCGCATGGGCTCCCATACACCCCCTTTGATGCTCAGTGATTGGTCGGTTTCTTATTACAGATATCGGGGCGTAGCGCAGACCGGTAGCGCACCGCGTTCGGGACGCGGGGGTCGGAGGTTCAAATCCTCTCGCCCCGACCAACTTCACCTCAAGCGTTGCTCATAACGCTCGTGTCTTCCCATTCCGATTTTTCCAGCTGTTGGGTTGTAAAGAACCATGGATGTACTTATCCAAGGAATGGCCATCGTCGGGTGTCTTGCCGCTCTTGGTGCGTGGGCCTATGTGCGAAAGTTACGGAAACAGATAGAGCGGCTCACGCGTGCACAGTCTGCGATTGATCTGAAACTCAAAGCCCAGTCACAAGAAAGCCAGAGTCTTGTTGAGCCACTTCGTCTCCAGCTTGCGGCTGTCGCCACAGGAGAAATTGTTCCAAGTGAACTGATTCGAGAAGGCCGTCTCTATCGGGAAATTTCGACTGAAGAAGAGAGCCGACGTGTTATCGCTTCGGGCGTCGATGAGCCGCAGGACCTGATCCGTATTGATGTTCGCACGGCACAAGAATATGAACATGGACATTTGCCGGGCGCGTTACTGATTCCGCTTGAAGAACTGGAGACGCGGTGTCATGCTGAAATTTCCAAGACGAATCATGCAGTCTTAGTGTATTGCAGTAATGGTGAACGGAGTCGGTTAGCTTGTGATTACTTAAGCCGACAGGGGTTTCTCAATCTGTATCATCTGTCTGATGGGCTCCAGCGATGGACCGGAGAGCTTGAGGGCGCGCCACCCGTCAATTTAATCCATATTCAATCAAAGACCAGTGTGTCTAAATCCCAAGGACTATGACCATGAGTGATGAACACATTTCTGATGAGTATACGGTGCTCAATGTAATGGGGCCCTATAGGGAGCCGCGCGAGCCGGCATTTTCGTTTGACTATTCTGTCCTACGTCCTCATTGGGGAACGCCTCAGGGCGTTCGCGTGAAGGTCCTCATCAAACAAGAATTAGAGTATTATAAGGAGAAGTTTTTAGAAGTGACTGGTGGGACGAGTGGACAACAGTTACGGATCAATCAAATAGTGTGCCGCTATATTGCGGATCAAAAACTTGAGCTGGGAAATCAGGATGGGTTGTTTTCGGATCGTCGCGACGTAATGATCGGGCCGTTTGGGGACGAACTGCAACATTTGGCTCCCTTACTTGAGCGTTGGATGCAGGAGCAGAAAGATCGTATTCGCAAAGAGATTCAAGAGAACGTTGGGATTTAGCCACATTCTTTTCATGCACAGTGAAAAGAATGTACATGGAAACGCCTTCCCGCCCTATCTTTAAAAAATCTTTTGAAACTGTTTGGAGTAGACGCCTGTCTCGTCTTCACCGAAACCCAGGGTTCCTGTTTCTGGGGTGGTGCGGTTGTGCAGGTTAATGGAGTAATGGCCCCGGACGTGTTCCATGGCCACTTCGAATGGAATGGAACTTGGGTAGAGAGTGCCGGGAGCATGGGCTCCGCGGCTGAGGACTTCGGTGGCCTCTGGAACAGCATATTCCGGTTCGGAAAATATATAGATCTCAGCAATCGCAAATTCTCCTAGATCATCTCCCGGCGTAGTCGGCGGAAGTACGTTTGCGAGTGTGTTGTTGATCCGTGCATCTTTGAGGTGATGTAAGAGGGCGACGATTTGACTGTCGGTTGTAGCCGGGGGGACGGTAAGATTGATGATGTTCATCTCAGGGATCGTCGTTTTTGTCTTGAAAATGGGTACGACGTCACTGGAAAAAGAAGTCGAAGGGAGAGTTGTGGGTGATTCGGGAGGCATGCCTCTGCTCTGTGGAGTATCGGTGTTTTTGGATTTCGGGATAATTAATGTGATGAAGAGCCACAATCCGACAATCACGCCGAATAAGACCAGGGCTGGATGCAGTCCAACGCGTTTTCCCTCTACTGGCTTGCTGCCGTGTTCGTCCATGTTCAAAGTTCCAAATTGGTGCAAATGTTAGGTTGAGATTTATCCCTCGGTTTTCTGTGTGTGTGTAATCTCACGTGATTTCACGTCTTCCCACCACTGATCAAGCTCGGCTTCGGAACACTGCTTAATCGAGCGCGCAGTTTCCGAGGCTGATGTTTCAATGTACTGAAAGCGTCTTGTGAACCGGTTGGTGGCTTTTCTCAAAGATTCCTCTGGATTGATATTGAGAAAACGCGCCATGTTGACGAAAGAAAATAACACATCACCAAATTCGGCCTCGACGTGGGATTCGTAAGAGGTCAGGTCCGCGTGGGGGCGAGCGGTGGATTGGTGTTTTTGTAATTCTGCCATAGCTTCGTAGAGTTCCTGGCATTCTTCGCGGAATTTTTCTAGAGCTGGCCCTGAGCTTGTCCAGTCAAACCCGGCTTTTGAGGCTCGCTTTTGGACTTGATAGGCTCGCTGAAGAGCCGGGGCGGTCTTTGGAATCCCATCCAGGGCTGATGGCGGCCTGGTATCGTGTTGCCGTTCTTGCTGTTTGATCGTTTCCCATTTTTGTGCAACGTCCTTGGCGGTTTTTACGTCTGTGTGCTGTTCCGGCTGAAAGACGTGCGGATGTCGTCGGGTCAATTTTTGGTTCAGGTGCGCGGCGATATCATCAAGTGTGAATTCCGAGTGTTCTTCTGCAATTTGGGCATGGAAGACGACTTGTAATAACACATCACCCAATTCTTCCTTTAACGCTGCGGTGTCGCGATTGTCGATCGCTTCCAATGCTTCATAGGTTTCTTCAAGGAGATAGGGTTTCAGTGTGTCGTGTGTTTGTTGACGGTCCCAGGGGCAGCCATCTGGAGATCGAAGACGAGCCATAATTTTTACGAGCGTCGCGATTTCTCTACTCATAAGTGTGAAGCTGGTTCAGCTCTCAAAAGAGCTGATAGTAAAGCCCAATTTCGGAAACGTCGTTCGTTGCTCGTAATCTCATGGGAAAAGTTCTTCAGTTTTTTGCGAGCGACGAACAACGAGATACGAGCGACGCGCCAGGAGACCACATTGCCGATTGCATTCCCAAAGGTATTCCCTGTGTTTTCAAGAGGCCTATTATACCGGTTTCTCTGTCTGGTGCAATCTCACGGTTTCTTGCGAGAAACCCCAATATCATGTTACGGTTTTGGGAGGTTAGCACAAAGGAGGATGCCCCGATGAGTGAGGAAGAGCAAGGCTTTATCGTTCGAGACAAACGTGGTCGCACAGAGGCGGAACCTTCTCCTGCATCAACGGCAGAGCCAACCTCCGAACCGGCTCCCCCTCCACCCAGTTCATCCAAATCTTCCGAGCCACAAGACTCGGGACCGCCTATTACATTTTCCTCATTTGTCTTTTCCCTTGGAACATCAGCCTTGATGTTGATGGGAGAATCGTTGGACTCCAAACAACCCTCGGTTCCGGTGAATTTGCCACAGGCCAAAGAAGTCGTGGATATTCTTTCCATGCTTGATGAAAAGACGAAGGGAAATCTCTCGCCTGAAGAAGCCTCAGTGCTTGGAGATATGCTGTACACTCTTCGAATGAAATATGTGGGACTCACATCCGGGAGTCCAGTGCCTCCGTCATCCTGAGGGTGGATTCATGAGAGGCTCATGAGCTCGTAGGCTGTGATCCTTTCGCACAATCTTCTGATTCTTTTCATGACATATTCATGACCGAACGCCACGCTGTGCTTCACGCACTCGAACCATCTGACGTACGTCATTATCCGTGATTCGTACTTTAATCTCAGAATGGCAAGGCGTAGTGACCCTCATGCCTTGATCGGCATGGGACATAGCATGCCATGATGATGCACACCGGCTTCTTCCCACATGACGGTCAAGGATGGAAGAGTGACGCTTCATGCGAATTCCAGGAGTTCTGAAGAGTGTTGACCGATAATATGTCGACCTGTTGAGAGAGATGATGAATCTGTTTTCGCGTACCCCGCCATCGCCGAAATATCCTCGTCGGATTGCGTCCCCACCCTCATCCGAGCGCCGCCGGTATGCAGAGCGAGAATCTGATAGTCAGCAGAAGGCTAGACATTTTAAGCCGGTCGTGATCGTCTTGCTGCTGCTGGTTCCTTGTCTTGTGCTGACGGCCTTCTATGCAAGATACGGCATTACCAACGCGACAAAGCCTGACTCGATTCTTCCGAGCCCCAGTTATGCCGTGGTCATGTTTTTGGTGTATCTGGATAGCGTGGGGTTGGTGGTGCTGTCGCTCCTGTTGTCGCGCAATCTCATTCGAGCCTATTTCGAGAAACGGCATCGACTCATTGGGTCGGGCTTTCGGGCAAAACTGATTGCCGCGTTTATCGGGTTTGCGTTAATTCCAACGGTTATGCTGGCAACGGTGGCGAGTGGCGTCATTAGTGAAGTGATCGAGGTATGGTTTAATGACCAAATCATGCAGGTCTTAAACGATTCTGAAGAATTAGCTCAACTCTATCATGAGGATCGAGTGGACCTGGCGGTCAACAGTGCCAGAGCCATTAGTAAGGAGATTTTTCGTGAAGATATTTTAAGTCCCGAACACCGGGAATTGCTCATTTCAGCCATGGGACGGAAGCGGACAGAGTATAATCTTGCCGGCGTTGAAGTCTTCTCGCCGAGAATGGAGACGTTAGCACGGGTCGTCCATCCCGATCTGACCGATGCTGTGTTAAGTCTTCCTGTCGGGCAATTAGTTTTGCAAGTACTTGATACGCGCGAAGAATTAAATTCCGTGCAAGAAGCGCCCGTTGGACGGTTGGTGCGCGCGGCCACTCCGATTTTGTCCAACACGACGCCCGACAAAGTGAGTGGCGTGGTCGTGGTCTCCGCCTATGTGCCGGAGTCGTTGCTGGTTAAGATGGATGTGATTGCCAAGCAATTTAATGATTATCGGCAAATGAAAGAAATGAAAGCGCCGATTAAGGTTGGCGCGTATTTATTTGTTGCCGTGGTGACGGTCCTGATTCTCTTTGGCGCAACGTGGTTCGGGTTTTATGTCGCTCGCGGCATTACCGTCCCGATTCAGCGGTTGGCTGAGGGAACCGAAGCCGTGGCGAAGGGGGACCTCGATGTGAAAATCGAAGTGAATGCGACCGATGAAATCGGGACGTTGGTGGAATCGTTTAACCGAATGACGTCGGATTTGCGTCAAAGTAAATCACGGCTCGAAGAGGCGAACTATTCGTTGGTGCAGTCGAATGCCGAAATTGATCAACGTCGCGCGTACACGGAAACCGTGGTGGAAACCATTGCCTCGGGTGTGTTGTCGATTTCGTCGGACGCCAAAATTACGACATTTAATCCATCGGCTGAACGAATCTTAGGAATCAGTGGAGAGCAATTTCGAGGGAAACTCGTCACGGAGGCCTTCAAGGAGTATCAGCTAACACTCTTTCAATCGGCGTATGATCACATGTTAGTCGATGGCCGTGAAAGCTATTCGTCGGCGGGTCAAATGGAAGCACATGGTATGTTGTTGACGATAGGACTGAATGTATCGCGCATGCGCAATGAAGCAGGGCATGACCTGGGTTTTGTGTTTGTCTTTGAAGATCGTACGGAATTAATTAAAGCGCAAAAAACGGCTGCATGGCAAGAAGTGGCGCAGCGGATTGCGCATGAAATTAAAAATCCCCTGACGCCCATTCAATTGTCCGCACAGCGCTTACGCAAAAAGTTTTTTGAAAAGTCTCCGGACTTCGAAAAAATATTCGATCAATCGACCAATGTGATTGTGGGAGAAGTCAGTAGTTTGAAACGTATGGTCGATGAATTTTCAAAGTTTGCACGAATGCCCGCTCCGCACATGACGCGGGAATCATTAGGCGATATTATTGAGAAAGTCGTCTCGCTCTATGCCGGGGCCCATCGTGATGTGGAGTTAATCGTGCATTTGGATGATTCGCTTCCTGAGATCAGCTGCGATGTCGAACAGGTTCGGCGGGTGTTCGTGAATCTCTTTGACAATGCGGTTCAAGCCATGAATAGTCGTGGACGAATTTGGGTGTCCACGGAGTGCGATCGAAGACGCCATCGTGTTATCGTGCGAGTAGCTGATGAAGGCGCAGGGATTCAACCTGAAGATCAAGAGAAATTATTTGTTCCGTATTTTTCGAGAAAACGGACGGGAACGGGATTGGGGTTAGCGATTGTCCATCGTATTATCACGGACCACAATGGCTCGATTCGAGCGGAAAATAATCAACCCAAGGGTGCTGTATTTACGTTTGATTTGCCAATCTAATCACGGGCATGTCGAGTGAGCGTTTGTCTCATTACAGTCGCGTCATGCCTACCGTAGGTCATTTTCTGAGGAGATAATGTTGTGGCCGAGAGTATTTGCATTGTTGATGATGAGCCAGCAATTCTCAACACCCTAAGCAGTATTTTAGAAGACGAAGGGTACCAAACGTCCGTGGCGAAAAGCGGGACGGAAGTGTTGAAAATGGTTCGGAGCGAACCTCCGGATTTGATAATTTTGGATATTTGGATGCCGGAGATTGATGGCCTGGAAACCTTGAAGCGGTTGAGACAGCAATTCCCAACTCTTCTCGTCATTATGATGTCTGGGCACGGGTCGATTGAAACGGCCATCAAGGCGACAAAGTTAGGTGCCTACGATTATCTCGAAAAGCCTCTCGACCTTGAAAAGGTCACGATTCTGGTCAGGAATGCACTGCATCAACGAAAACTTGAAGAAGAGAATCTGAATCTGCGGATACAAGTTGAGCGGCGTTTTGAGCTGGTCGGAACATCACCCGCGATGCACCGGCTTCGTGAACTGATCGCCATGGCGGCTCCCACCAATAGTCGCGTACTGATTTCCGGTGCGAATGGAACCGGGAAGGAGTTGGTGGCACGTGCGATTCATCTGCATAGCCCACGTCACAGTCGTCCCTTTGTGGAAGTGAACTGCGCCGCGATTCCCGAAACGTTGATTGAAAGTGAATTGTTCGGGCATGAACGGGGGGCCTTTAGCGGCGCGACGTCGATGAAGCGAGGGAAGTTTGAGTTGGCTGATGGTGGAACCCTCTTTCTCGATGAAATTGGAGACATGAGTTTGGCGACGCAGGCCAAGGTGTTGCGCGTGTTGCAAGAGCAGCAATTTACTCGCGTTGGGGGAAGTAAGCTCTTGAATGTGCAGGTTCGCGTCATTGCGGCATCGAACAAAGATCTAGCGGAAGAAATTGAAAAAGGCCTGTTTCGTGAGGATTTGTATTACCGTCTGAATGTGTTGCCGATTATGGTGCCGACGCTTCGAGAACGTCGAAACGATATCCCGGAGCTTGCCCAACACTTCCTCAAGCTCCATGCTGAAGAGCAAGGCATGAAATTAAAGGAGCTGACGAAAGAGGCCATGGAAATGCTGCGCCAGCATGATTGGCCTGGCAATATTCGTGAATTGCGAAACTTGATTGAACGGTTGCTCATCATGGTGCCACGTCCGGTGATCGATGGATCGGATATTGAATTATTTCTCCAGGTTCGAAGCGGCGGAAGCAACCAGGCCTTTGCCTCAGGGAAGGATTTTGCTTCGTTGAGGGAGGCACGCAATGCGTTTGAGCGAGAGCTCATTTCCAATAAACTGCGAGAGAATAATTGGAATGTGTCAAAAACAGCTGATGATTTGAAAATTGAGCGTAGTCACCTCCACCGAAAAATTAAATTACTCAATGTTGAACTCCGCTCTGAAAGTTAAGACGTCTTCTCGTATCATGAAACATTCAGTCGTTGTGCGTTCCGCAAGTAAGGCTCTTCCTTCGGAGATCCGTATTGAAAAACTTGTGCCGGGTGGAAATGGGTTAGGGCGAATCGGCCCTCAGGTGATCTTTGTCAAAGGAGGACTCCCCGGTGAAACGCTCCAGATTCAGGTTGGCGCAAAACTTCGCGGCGTCCATTCTGGGGATATTACAAAGATTCTTGAGGCTTCACATGATCGAGTGGAGCCTCCCTGTTCGATCTATGAGGTCTGTGGTGGCTGTCAACTGCAACATCTTCAGTATGCGGGGCAACTCCGAGAGAAACGCGCCATGCTCGTGGATGCGCTTCAGCGTATCGGAAAAATCGAGATTCCTGAGGTTGGAGTCGTTGTGCCGTCACCTCAGCCGTTGGGATATCGCAATACGATTCGGTTTGTGGTCTTCAAAGGATCCACAAATCTTCAACTTGGATTGTTTCAAGCTGGAACGCACACCCCTGTTGACGCCCACACCTGTTTACTTATTCCTGAACGGATACAACATGTCGCTGCATTGGTGACTCAACGTTTTGCAACATCTTCTTCGATTCCAATGTTTTTGGAACACCTTGAATTCCGGTCATCAGCTACGACGAGCGACATCTTGCTGGTGTTTCACGGGACGTACAAAAACCCCGAACGGGTGAAGGCCTTTCTTGAATCATTCCTGCATATGCCAGGTGTGGTCGGATGTGTTGTGCAACGATCCGGTCCGAAGGATGACCGGATGCAGCGTCCAGCGCTTGTGGTCGGACAGGATGCTGTGACCGAACGATTTGGCGATCTGACTCTTCAGATAGGGTTTCATTCTTTTACCCAAACGAATTGGCCAGTTTTCGAAGCCATTGGGAAAACCCTGAGTGATTGGATTGGCCACCCAGATGGTTTGCAGGTGTTGGAAGTGTATGCAGGCACTGGAGCGTTCGGCATGAGTTTGGCTCGACATGGGGCCTTTGTGACGCTGGTCGAATCCAATGCGTTGGCCATTGCGGATGCAAAAACGTCTGCAGCGCTGAGCCGAATCGCACGCTGCAAATTTAAACGGCAAGCTGGGGAGAAATTTTTGCCTTCTGTGAACTCTGGCGAATATGATCTCATTATAGTCGATCCCCCTCGAACGGGGCTGAGTCCTGTTGTGCTTCAGGAGTTAGGACGAATCAGGGCTTCGCGACTCTTCTATGTCTCGTGTGATGTGGCCACGCTTTCCCGGGACCTTGCTCGACTGGCAACCTTTGGGTATCGTGTGTGTCGTGTTCAACCGTTTGATATGTTTCCTCAGACGGCGCATATCGAAACATTGGTTGAGTTAGCTGTCTCAGATATGACGACGTGACGATCGCCTTTTTTCTTTTTGTGATTGGAATATTATGACAACGTATCGTGATGCAGGTGTGGATATTCAAGCTGGCGATCAGTTTGTGCAACGAATTCGATCCTTGGTCAGGACAACGTTTCGTCCAGAAGTTGTCAGTGATCTAGGTGGCTTTGGCGGTCTCTTTCGTTTTCCCTCGGCGCAATATCACGATCCGATTTTAGTGTCAGGTACCGATGGGGTCGGAACGAAGTTAAAGGTTGCAGCCCTCATGGATCGTCACGATACCATTGGCATCGATTTAGTGGCGATGTGTGCGAATGATGTGTTGGTGAGCGGGGCGGAGCCGCTCTTTTTTTTAGACTACTTAGCCACGGGGAAACTTGAAGTCTCAAAGGCAGAGTCTATTGTCAGTGGAATTGTCACAGGATGTCGGGAGGCGGGATGTGCATTGATTGGCGGAGAAACGGCAGAGATGCCGTCATGCTATCCCGATCATGAATATGATTTGGCTGGATTTGTTGTTGGAGTCGTCGAGCGTGAAAAAATTATTGATGGCAAAAAGGTTGCTCCAGGTGATGTCGCGATTGGGTTGAGTTCAACGGGGTTACATAGCAATGGATTTACCTTGGCTCGACAAGCCTTGTTTGAACAGGCAGGCTGGACCGGAACGACGGCATTATCAGAACTTGATCGGCCGTTGGGAGAAATTTTATTAACGCCGACGAAAATATACGCGAAGCACGTACGGACGCTTCTTGCGGATTGCGATATCCATGGTTTAGCGCATATCACGGGTGGTGGATTGACCGGAAACGTGCCTCGAGTGTTGCCGTCGCATTGTGAAATTCTTATTAAACGAGGAGCTTGGCCAGTTCCAGAAATTTTTAATGTGATCCAACGAACAGGACATATCGAGGAAGAAGAAATGTTTCGAGTGTTTAATATGGGTATTGGGATGGTTGTCATTGTTGCCTCAACTGACGTAGATCGAGTGCTGAGTTACATGAACAATCTGGGTGAAGGCGCATATATTATCGGAGAGATTGGTGAACGTACTTCTCCAGACCGTCCTGTTCGATACGCTCATTGAGAGAAACGATTATGGCGAAGGTGGTCTTGGGTGTCCTGATATCTGGCCGAGGATCGAATCTACAGTCGATTATTGATGCGATCGAGTTTGGCAAGTTGGATGCTCGTATTGCCGTGGTCTTGAGCAACAAGCGTGATGCGTTGGGATTACAACGAGCCGAAAAACATGGAATTAAAACGGTGTTCGTTGACCCGAAACCATTCAAGGAACAACCGAATTCCCGTGAAGCGTATGATCAGGCTATGTTAGACGTGCTGAAAGAGCATAGGGTAGAACTCGTGATCTTGGCAGGGTACATGAAGATCGTGACTTCTCTATTAATTCAGGCCTACGAAGGCAGAATGATGAATATTCATCCGTCGTTATTGCCGTCTTTTCCTGGTTTGCATGCACAGCAACAAGCCTTGGCTTGGGGAGCAAAGGTGAGCGGGTGTACCGTCCATTTCGTCACGGAAGGTGTGGACGAAGGGCCCATTATCGTGCAAGCGGCAGTTCCCATTCAGGAAGACGATACAGCTGAAACACTTTCAGTAAGAATTCTTGAGCATGAACATCGAATATATCCTGAGGCCATTCAGTTGTATGCAGAAGGTCGTCTTGCTATTGACGGACGGCGAACACGAATTGTGGAAAGCGTGAAGCGTGAAGTGTGAAGCGCGTGTCTGCGGAAATGAACTCTTTTACGAGATACAAACGACGAGATACGCTTCACGAATTGTGTTGAGTAGCATGTCCCGATGGAGTGTTGTATAATCACCGTGCACCAACCTAAACATCTGACTCTTACCGGATCTGTGGGGGGCTAGCTCAGTTGGGAGAGCGCAACGTTCGCAACGTTGAGGTCGCGGGTTCGACTCCCGTGCCCTCCACCATTTCATAGTTGCCGCCTTTCAAATTTTCTAAGAGCCTGAAAGGTAAAGAAAATTTGTCAGTTTGGGCGGTTCTAAAACCTTCATTCCGGTCATAGGGTAATTTCTCAGAGAACGCCAGCCTTCCGATTCTATCTCAAATCGTCCGCGCGAATAGCCTGCTACAGTCTTTTGACTTTTTCTCAGTACCTATGACCTGACGCCTTCAGGCCAGTCCGTTGAGTGAACGCCTCTCATACTGGGCGGGCTTGTTTGAGCGCAGCGAGTTAGCCCGCCCCACCAACCGGGGTTCATCTCATCTGATGAGCCTGGCCTGGGCGTTCATGGTTTTGGGTCCTTTTGCCGAAACAAAAGGGCCTCGGCCGCCGGGACGAACACCGGCAGAGAGCAAAAACCTAGAACGATAAGCAGTGCATGTGATGAATGAGGGAATAAGCAATGTTCTTGAGCAAAAGATCCTCTACCTCTATAGCGAATCCAATTCATTTCCAGTTCATTATTACGACTGCCACAGCGTCATACTACACCTCAGACATCGGAAGTTATGTGAAACGGCTATAGCTCCGCGCGGTACAACGTGAACATGAGGACGGTTATACCCGCCTGGATGACCTGCAGACGATTGACGGTTCACTAACGAAGGGGCAATCAGCCTTCAATGGGGCGACCTGTAGATTCGGCATAACTGAAACGGCTATAGCACTTCCCAGACAAATAGGTCTTAATGAAAAGTTAAAAAACTATAACGTTTCTGAGATGATGGTAGCCAGCGGTTCATCCCGTTTCAACATCTTGCCGTGGCCGCTGACGCGCTCATAGCGATATCCGATCGGATGGAAAGACCCAATAGCCGTTTATCATTTGAGCTTGCATGCGGTAAATGATTTGTTCGGTGTGCTCATTTGCCGAGTCAAAAATGGAAGAATAAAAGAGATTGACATTTGTATAGACAAATGTATGCTTTCATGATCTGATACATATAGAGGTAAACGGCTTTGATTGGGATGAGGGAAATCGGGAAAAGTGCCAAAAACATGGGCTCTCCCAGAAGGAAATTGAATATTTCTTTCAGCAAACAGAGGTCTATGTTACTCCCGATCCCAAACATTCCGATGAAGAAGAGCGTTTCCTGGCCATTGGGCGCTCGAAAAAGCGTAAACCAATGTTTGTAGTGTTTACCCTGCGGGAGGTGAGTGGAGAGAGGCTAATCCGACCCATTAGTGCCCGTTATATGCATGAGAAAGAGGCGAAACGATATGAAGAAGAAAGTGCCAAAATTGAAGAGTGATAAAGAAGCCGAAAAGTTCCTCGACCAGGATTTGACGGATTACATCAATCTGAAGAATTTCACCGCGGTCAACTTTGAGATGCTGCCGAAAGACAAGCAGGTCAATCTGCGGTTTTCGGAGCAATTGCTGGCGGCAGTTCGACAGAAAGCGGAGCAGGAAGGCATTTCTTACCAGAAATATATCCGCAAGGCCGTTGAGGAATCTCTGACCTCGCATTAGAAATTTCTGCCCTCGTTTGATAATCCCACTAAACACCGGAAGTATAAGGCAGTGATGCATAAAGGAAGTTCGGCTGCGGTTCATGTTGGCTCATCTTCAGCACACCAACTGTATTACATCTGTGTGAATGCCTGGACGGTAAGGATTACCGCAAGCATCTGTGTTCGAAAGTCAAGTCGACGATCGGTGTCTGCGAATGATCTTATGGGGCCGTGAGTTGCCACGGCCTGTCTTCGGTGATCAGCGTATTGGCCAAGATCACCAGTTTCCGGGCGACAGCCGTTAAGGCGACT
>BQIV01000044.1 GCA_021604005.1 Nitrospirales bacterium
GGTGATGCCGGGGGACAATGTCTCGTTTACGGGGGAGTTGATCGCGCCGATTGCGATGGAGCAGGGGTTGCGGTTTGCCGTGCGGGAAGGTGGCCGGACGGTTGGGGCCGGTGTGGTGACGGAAATCTTAGCCTGAGGCTGGAAAGAGGGGTTTTGACACGGTGAATGGAGAGCGAAGAATTAGGATTCGGTTAAAAGGGTTCGACTATCGCATTTTGGATCAGTCCGTGCGTGAAATTGTTGATACGGTGATGCGGAGTGGTGCCAGGATTGCCGGTCCGGTTCCGTTACCAACGCGTATTGAGAAGTTTACCATTCAACGTGCGACTCATTGCGATAAGAAATCTCGTGAGCAATTTGAAATTCGGACTCATAAAAGATTGTTGGATATTATGGAGCCGACGCCAGAAACGATGGATGCATTAATGAAGCTGAATTTGGCCGCGGGGGTTGACGTTGAAATTAAATTGTAAGATCGTGCGCTGTGCTATTCCCGCTGCATGAATTTTATTTGAACGAGAATAGAGAAACTCAGGGTTGTCATATGATTGCTGGTTTGATGGGCAGAAAGTTAGGGATGATTCAAGTCTTTGACGCGCAGCGTAAGTTGTTGCCGGTTACGGTTGTTGAGGCCGGCCCATGTGGTGTCGCGCAAATTAAGACGAAGGATCGTGATGGATATGATGCCGTTCAGGTTGGGTTTGAGGAAATTCAGGAAAAGAAGCTTGCTAAGCCGAACGTAGGACATTTCCGTGCGCGCGAGTCTCGTCTTTGGCGCTATCTTCGTGAGTTTTCTGCGTCTGGTGAGTGTAAGGTTGGTGACCTATTCAAGGTTGATATTTTTTCAGAAGGCGAAGGCGTTGATGTGCAGGGTGTGTCAAAGGGTAAGGGGTTTCAGGGGGTTATGAAACGCCATAATTATTCCGGTGGTCCTGCCACGCACGGGTCAATGTTTCATCGCGCGCCTGGGTCAATTGGTAATGCGTCCTATCCGGCGCGTGTCTGGAAAAATAAGGCGTTACCTGGTCAGATGGGTAACAAGCGAATCACGGTTCAGGGGTTACGCGTTGTAGAGGTCAGACCTGAAGAAAATTTACTGTTTATATCTGGGTCGGTTCCTGGCAGTATTGGTTCGCTTGTGATTATCAGAAAATTACAGGGTAAGGAAGCGTAGAGGAAATGCCAACATACAAGGTCACAAACGCAGATGGCAGTCAAGCTGAGTCTTTGGAGTTGGGTGAACGCGTATTTGGTGCTCCCGTGGATCGTTCTCTTCTCCATGCTGCTGTAAACATGCAGAGAGCCTCATTTCGCCAAGGGACTTCATCTACAAAAGGGAGAGGTGAAGTTGCCGGTTCCGGCAAGAAACCGTGGAAGCAAAAACATACGGGGCGTGCTCGTTCTGGATCAGTTCGCTCCCCTATCTGGCGTCACGGTGGTATTGTGTTTGGTCCGCAACCAAGAGATTACAGCTATCGTATGCCAAGAAAGATGTATCGATTAGCGCTTCGTTCGGCCTTGTCTTCAAGGGTGAATGACGGTGATGTGGTGATTCTTGCTGGTATTGCGTTGCCTGAACAGAAGACGCGTCATTTGGCAACGGTACTGTCTGATGCCGGGGTATCTGGTGGGGCATTGATTGTAGTTGGTGAGCATTATCTTGCCTTAGAGCGTGCCTCTCGAAATTTGAGCGGTGTGAAGTTGACGAAGATTGAAAATTTAAATGTGTATGACATTTTACGGTATGAAAAGATAGTGCTTATTCAAGGGGAAGTCGAAAAGATTCAGGAGTTTTGGTCGTGACATTGAATCCATATGATATTTTAATCCGCCCTCTCTTGACGGAAAAAATTACGAATATACGTGATAGTAAAAATTGTGTGTCATTTATCGTAAGCCGCAAGGCATCGAGAATTGATATTGGCCTAGCAGTTGAGGCAATTTTAAAGGTTAAGGTTGAAGCCGTTAACGTGATGAATGTGAAGGGTAAGCCAAAGCGTCAGGGGCGATTTATTGGTCGTAGGCCTCATTGGAAGAAAGCTATTGTGACACTTAAGGAAGGTGAAAAGGTTGATTTGTACGAAAGTGCGTAAGTCGATCCAGAATCTTCTTATTTTGAACTGCTGCGAGTAAAAGACATGCCAATTAAGGAATATAAACCGACATCGCCTGGCCGTAGGGGCATGTCCTCATTGTCAAGTGCCGGACTGTCCAAAAATCGTCCAGATAAAGGACTCACTGAAAGTTTATCCAAGTCTGGTGGTCGAAATAATCGAGGTCGCGTCACTTCTCGTTTTCGTGGAGGCGGGCATAAGAGGCTGTATCGTAAAATCGACTTTAAACGAGACAAGGTGGGGATTGAAGCAAGGGTGACAAGTATAGAGTACGACCCAAACCGCACGGCTAGGATTGCGCTCCTCTCTTACAGGGATGGAGAGAGGCGATATATTTTGGCTCCTGATGGGTTAAACGTTGGGGACCGTGTGTATGCAGGGTCGGAGTCTGATATCCGTATTGGTAATGCCTTGCCGCTCATGTCCATGCCCCTCGGTTCCGTCGTTCATAATATTGAGCTGCGTCCTGGAAAGGGTGCGCAGCTTGTGCGGAGTGCAGGGTCATCTGCTCAAGTGATGGGGCGAGATGGTGCATATGTTCAGGTCCGTTTGGTGTCTGGCGAAATGCGTCGCATTTTAGGTACGTGTATGGCCACGATTGGGCAGGTCGGTAATAGTGATCATGGGAATATCACCGTTGGAAAGGCCGGGCGTTCACGTTGGAAGGGGCGACGTCCTCATGTGCGTGGCGTTGTGATGAATCCAGTAGATCATCCGCATGGAGGTGGAGAGGGAAAGTCTGGTCAGGGTAATCCTCATCCAGTTTCACCGTGGGGTGTTCCTACGAAAGGCTATAAGACACGAAAGAAGAAGAATCCGTCATCAAAGTTCATTATTTCACGGCGGAAGTCCAAAAAAGGTAAGTGAGGATCTTACATGCCTAGATCAGTGAAAAAAGGTCCGTTTGTCGATGATCATCTTTTGGGAAAAGTTGAAAAGATGAATGATTCGCGTGAGTCGAAATTAATTAAAACATGGTCGCGTCGGTCGACAATTGTCCCAGAAATGATTGGCCATACCTTTGGTGTGCATAACGGGAGAAAATTTATTCCCGTGTACGTTACGGAGAATATGGTCGGCCACAAGCTTGGAGAGTTTTCTCCTACTCGGTTTTTTAAGGGGCATGGCGCAGCAAAAACGGAAAAAGGAGCTGCTTTAAAGTAGTTGATAAGCTGTTAAGGACGATTATATTTAATGCGACGTTGTGAATAGAGGTAATTGTTGTGTCTGAAGCTCGTGCTCTTTTACGTCATGTAAGAATTACCCCTAGAAAAGCTAGGGAGGTTGTTGACATGGTTCGAGGTCGGCAAGCTCAAGAGGCATTGCATCTCTTGCGGTATACGCCACGTTCGGCAGCCAGGGTTGTTGAGCAGGTCTTGCAGTCCGCTGTTGCAAATGCCGGACAAAAGGAGTTGGGCGAACCCGATTCGCTTAAGATTATTCGAGCCTATGTGGATGGTGGTCCGGTGTTGAAGCGGTTTCGTGCTCGATCCATGGGAAGGGCTAATCCTATCGTGAAACGGACAAGTCATATCACGCTCGTTGTTGGTCCGATGTCTTGAGGGTCAGTCTATTGTTTACGTTTAAGAATGTTGTGAGGTAAAGATGGGTCAAAAAACCCACCCATTCGGTTTTCGTCTTGGTTATACACGAACGTGGAATTCCCGTTGGTATGCGAAGAAAGATTTTACCAAGCTTTTACATCAAGATTTAGCGATTCGAGGTCTTGTGAAAAAGCGACTCTATCATGCGGGTATTTCCCGTGTTGAAATCGAGCGATCTGGCAATCAAGTGAAGGTGATCATTCATACGGCTCGCCCTGGTATTATTATTGGTCGAAAAGGGGCAGAGGTTGATAAGTTAAAGGCTTCCCTAGAACGTGAATATGGCAATGAGGTTTATGTCACGGTAAAGGAAATCAAAAAGCCAGAGTTAGATGCCCAGCTTGTGGCGGAAAATATTGCCACCCAACTTGAAAAGCGCGTGTCTTTTCGTCGCGCATTAAAGAGAAGCGTCGCGTCGGCTTTACGCCTCGGGGCTCTTGGGGTGCGTGTGTATTGCGCCGGAAGATTGGGCGGTAACGAGATTGCGCGCACGGAATGGTATCGCGAGGGACGCGTCCCGCTTCATACTCTTCGTGCAGATGTTGAGTATGGTTTTGCGGAGGCGAAAACGGCTATGGGGCAAATTGGCGTGAAAGCATGGATTTTTAAAGGAGAAGCCACAATTCCTTCTGTTGAAAAGGCGGACTCGACGTTGGGTTTTCTCTAAGGCGTACATAGAGCAATCGTATTGTAGACCTTCATCGGTGGGTTAAGGGAAGAGCGAATGTTAGCACCAAAACGAATAAAATTCCGTAAAGTCCAAAAAGGTCGAATGCGGGGTAAGGCTTATAAGGGTGGAAATATCACGCTGGGCCAGTTTGGGTTGAAGGCATTGGAGCCTGGCCGTATTACGGCTCGTCAGCTTGAGGCTGCGCGAATAGCCATGACCCGTCATGTGAAGCGTGGTGGGCGAATATGGACAAGAGTATTCCCTGATAAACCCGTTACGAAGAAACCCGCAGAGGTTCGAATGGGGAAGGGGAAGGGGAATCCTGAATTTTGGGTAGCGGTTGTCAAGCCTGGACGTATTCTGTATGAAATGGATGATGTGTCCAAGCCTGTAGCGGAAGAAGCCCTGCGGTTGGCTGGCCACAAGCTTCCAATTGCGACAAAGTTTGTCGTTCGTGGTGAAATTAATTTGTGATTAAGGGGTCATTTCAGTGAATGTGAGTGAATTACGAGATATGGAAGAGTCTGAACTGCTTGAAAAGGTTCGGCAGTTGAAGGAGGAGTTATTTCATTTCCGTTGCCAGCTTGCGATGGGAAGAATTGAAAACCCAATGCGTATTAGGCAGACCAAGCACGATGTAGCCAGGGTGATGACAGTCATCCGGCAACGTGCGTTGGCTCACGGCCATGACGCGGCAAGTCGTTAGGATAGGCTGAATAACAACATGATGACTACGAGGCGAAAGAAACCCAAGTATTTTTATGGAAGTGTGATTAGCAATAAAATGGCTAAGACTGTTGTTGTGGCAGTGACTCGGCAAGTGGCCCATCCACTTTACGGGAAGATCATGAAAAGAATTACAAAGTTGAAAGCGCATGATGAGGGTGATCGTTGTCAGGTTGGTGATCGTGTTCGGCTGTCCCCTTCTAGGCCATTAAGTAAGGAAAAGCATTGGCGAGTTGCTGAAATTCTATCGAAGGGTGGGAGCATATAAGCTGGATGACGTAGTCATCTCTCTTATTGAAACTCATTATGATTCAAAATTATACATATCTTGATGTTGCGGATAATTCAGGCGCGAAAAGTGTTCGGTGTTTTCATGTGCTTGGTGGAACAAAGCGTCGGTACGGTTCATTGGGAGATTTGATTGTCGTCTCTGTGAGGGAGGCAATTCCAAAGGCTTCGGTAAAAAAGGGTGATGTGGTCAAGGCTGTCATTGTGAGGACAAAAAAGGGACGACGTCGTGTTGATGGTTCTCATATTAAATTTGACCGGAATGCCTGTGTGTTGGTGAATGCACAAGGCGATCCAATTGGAACTCGAATATTTGGTCCTGTTGCCCGAGAGCTACGTATGAAAAAGTATATGAAAATTATTTCACTAGCCCCTGAAGTTATTTAGCGTGGTGGAGGTTCAGTTGTGAGTCAAGGCGTGCGGGATCGAGGAAAGTGTCGAATAAAAAAGGGTGATACCGTAATGGTTATCGCTGGTCGAGACCGTGGGAAAATCGGGAAGGTCCTCTCTGTTTCGATACGAGCCGGTCGAGTAATGGTTGAAAAAATTAACATAGTGAAACGCCATACAAAACCTACTCAAAAAAACAAGCAAGGCGGAATATTAGAAAAAGAGGCCTCAATGGCCATTTCGAATGTTATGCCCTACTGCGAAGCCCTTAAAAAGCCATCTCGTACCAGAATGAAAATTCTTGAAGATGGACGGAAAATACGTGTGTATCAGAAGGCTCCTGATGAGCCATTGGATAAAAATTAATGAAAAACGGACAAAACTCTGAAAAGCAGAATGAGAGTGCGGTTTCGTCGGCTGGCCAGTCCTACACGCCGAGATTAAAAGCTGTGTATCATGAACGGGTAGTGCCGGCTATGCTGAAAGACTATGCGTATGCAAATGCGATGCAGGTCCCGAGACTTGATCGTGTAGTCTTAAATGTGGGAATGGGGGAAGCTGTTCAAAATGTCAAACTTTTAGAAGGTGCCTTGCTTGAGCTTAAACAAATTACGGGTCAAAAACCTGTTATGACGCGCGCCAAGAAAGCCATCGCAGGATTCAAGCTTCGAGAGGGAATGCCCATCGGCGCAAAGGTTACTCTGCGAGGCAATAGGATGCATGAGTTTTTAGATCGTTTAATGAATATTGCGCTTCCAAGAATTCGTGACTTTCGTGGGGTATCCACGAAAGCATTTGATGGAAACGGAAATTATACGTTGGGATTAAAGGAGCAGCTAACGTTTCCTGAAATTAAGTACGATGAGGTGACATCTATTCATGGAATGGACATTACAATTGTAACGACAGCCAAGCGAAATGATGAGGCTCGGTCGTTATTGGCGCACTTGGGTATGCCATTTAGAACTTCATGATTCTCGAAATAAGGGGCCAGATAAATGTCAAGACTCGCTTTACGCAATAAAGCCGCAAAAAAACCAAAGTTTGAAGTTCGATGTTATAATCGATGTCCCTTATGTGGGAGGGTGAGGGGGTTCCTTCGCCGGTTTAGCATGTGCCGAATTTGTTTTCGGCTGTTAAGTCTTAAGGGAGATATTCCTGGAGTAACCAAGTCAAGTTGGTAGGAGTTTTGTCGTGAGTAGGTTGTTGTGAAATTATTGATCGCGATATACAGAAAATAAAGACAATGAATAGAGTAAAAATTAAGACAGGACGGTGGGAGTAGCCAATGTCGATGACTGATCCAATTTCTGATCTTTTTGTTCGTATTCTCAATGCGGGAGCAAGGGGCCATGAAAAGGTTCGTATTCCCGCATCGCGCGTCAAGACGGAAATTCTGAAAATTTTTCAAGCAGAAGGTTTTATTAAGCAATATCAGTCAATTACCAGTGATGGGCATGAGGTGTTAGAAGTCGAGCTTCGGTATTTCCCAACCCGTCAAAAAAAATCATATATCACAGGTATTAAGAGAATCAGTAAGCCAGGGCGGCGAGTTTATGTCGGGAAAAAAGATATTCCCCGAGTTATGAATGGACTTGGTGTTGCCATTTTAACGACCCCAAGCGGGGTGCTCAGTGATTATCAGTCACGACAACAGGGGGTTGGGGGAGAGGTTCTCTGTCATATTTGGTAGAAGGCGATTTTACTTTCCGGTATCGCTGTGCAAGGTGTTGGTGATTTAATGGATAAGGTGCAACATGTCTAGGATAGGTAGGAAGCCCATCGTTATTCCACCGAAGGTGGATGTAAAGATAGATGAACATGAAGTTGCCGTGAAGGGTCCTCTTGGTCAACTGACCTGGCCATTACCGCCCGGAGTTACGGCTCATGTTGAGGATGGCCATTTGAATGTGTCCCGCAAAGGTGGTGGAGCGGAGCTTCGTGCTTTACATGGATTAACTCGTGCGGAACTATCGAATCAAATAGAAGGTGTGCTTAATGGATATGAGCGGACGCTTGAGCTGACTGGCGTGGGCTACCGGGCTCAAATTCAAGGGCAGTCTCTCACATTTAACGTTGGGTTTTCGCATCCTGTTTTGCTTGATTTGCCTGAAGGCGTGAAGGCCACTGTTGATAAACAGACCGTGGTTTCGCTCAAAGGAATTGATAAACGGCTTGTCACTCAAGTGGCGGCAAAGATACGAATGGTTAAGTCTCCTGACGTGTATAAACAAAAAGGGATTAAGTATTCCGGGGAGGCGTTGAGAAAGAAAGCCGGTAAGGCAGGGAAGAAATAGGGTATAACATGAATCCAATGGTGAAACGACAGGGGCTTGCAAGGCGACGCGCACGTGTTAGGCAGCGGGTGGTTGGAACGTCGACACGTCCACGATTGAGTGTCTATCGTAGTAATAATCATATTTATGCTCAGATTATTGACGATGAGTCAGGGCGAACCTTGGTCTCGGCTTCAACATGTGATCCTGGCTTGCGCAAAGACATACAGTCTGGTGGAAATATTCAGGCTGCTGAAAAGGTTGGTCTCTTGTTGGTTGAGAGAGCAAAAGCTATACCGATACAGAAAGTTGTTTTTGATCGTGCAGGGAGGATGTATCATGGGCGGGTCAAGGCTTTAGCTGATGCTGCACGGTCAGGTGGGTTGGAGTTTTAAATTTTCCATGTATGATTTTATTAGCTGGGAATTAGGCTGTAGTGGAGAGGAGTGTCGCTGAGTGCGTGTAAATATTGACGAACTAAATTTACGAGACAAGCCGGTTGTCATTAATCGAGTGGCCAAGGTTGTGAAGGGTGGAAAGCGATTTTCATTTTCCGCCTTAGTCGTAGTCGGTGACGGCGAAGGGTGGGTTGGCGTCGGAAAGGGAAAGGCCACCGAGGTTCCCTCGGCCATTGCGAAAGCTGTCGAGCATGCGAAAAAACATATGATTCGAATACCGCTGAAAAATGAAACGATCCCGCATGAAGTGCATGGGCACTTTGGTGCGGAACACGTATTATTAAAGCCCGCCAAAAAAGGAACAGGTATTATTGCTGGTGGTGCAGTCAGGGCGTTGCTCGAGGTTGCCGGCACACATAATATTGTCGCCAAAACATTGGGACGAGGAAATCCATTTAATGCGGTTCGTGCAGCCTTAGAAGGGTTAACGCAATTACGTGACCCGCAGCAAGTTCGGCACATACGTCAGCAAGAGGGTGAGCACGAAGAGTCACTTCCGAAGGTAGGGTGAACGTAATGGGAACTACTGATCAAGAAAACTCTACAGCAACACTCGTTATTCAGCTCAAAAAAAGTCCTATCGGCAGCCCAAGGAACATCAGGCGAAACTTGATGGGGCTTGGATTGCGTCGAATACACCAAGTTGTTCACCGTCCTGATACGAACCAAGTGCGTGGGCTCGTTAATAAAGTTAAGCATCTAGTCGAGGTAACACATCCATGAGGCTGCATGAACTCGGGCCATCGCCTGGCTCTAAGAAGAAAAGAAAGCGGCTCGGTCGAGGGCCTGGGTCAGGTCGTGGTAAGACGTCAGGGAAAGGTCATAAGGGGCTGTTGGCGCGATCTGGCTTGAAAAATCAAGCGGGATTTGAAGGTGGCCAAACACCGTTGGCGAGACGTTTGCCAAAGCGTGGCTTCACGAACATATTTCGCATCCCCTATGTCATCATTAATCTTAAGGCTTTATCGGCTTTTACAGAAGGGGCAACCGTTTCTCCTGACGCCATGCGTGAGGCTGGGTTGGTCAAGGGGCGAGGATCTCAGATAAAGATTCTTGGCGACGGCGAGTTGGGTTATCCTTTAGTTGTCGAAGCTCACAAATTTAGTGAAGCGGCAAAGCAGAAGATCGAGAAGGTCGGTGGGCAAGTAAAGGTGATCAGCCGTGCTTGAACGGCTCATCACGAGCCTCCAAAACATCTTTAAAATTCCAGAGCTACGAAGCCGCGTATTGTTTACGTTGGCGATGTTGGCTGTGTATAGGATGGGAGCACATATTCCCACCCCTGGAATTAATAATGAAGAACTCTTTAGTTTCTTGCAGGATCGAGGGGGAGCTCTTATGGGCTTCCTCGATATTTTTTCTGGAGGAGCATTATCGAGGCTAACTATTTTTGCATTGGGTATTATGCCCTATATCAGTGCCTCGATTATTATTCAACTCCTCACTGTTGTTGTTCCTCATTTATCCAAGCTGGCGAAGGAGGGTGAGCGAGGTCGAAAAGCCATCATTCAATACACGAGATACGGAACCATTGGCATAGCGCTTATTCAAGGTTTCGGTATTTCATTGGGTCTTGAAGGAATGAATCAAGGTGCATTTGTCTTGGAGCCAGGGTGGTCTTTTCGATTTATGACCGTCATTACATTAACGGCAGGCACAGCATTTCTCATGTGGCTTGGCGAGCAAATCACGGAGCGTGGAGTAGGAAACGGGATTTCACTCATTATTTTTGCCGGAATTGTTGCAAGCCTACCAAGTGCAGTCGTTCAAACGTTTGATTTATATCAGATTGGACAGATAAGCCTGCCATTGTTACTCTTGCTCGTCGTTGTCATGCTCGCGGTTGTTGCGGCTATTGTCTTTTTGGAGAGCGGGAGAAGGAAGGTTGCGGTTCAATATGCAAAGCGTGTTGTTGGAAGAAAAGTGTATGGTGGGCAAAGTACGCATATTCCGTTGAAAATCAATACGGCAGGAGTGATTCCTCCTATTTTTGCATCATCCATCATTGCGTTTCCCGCGACAATTGCCGGGTTTATCCAAGTCCCGTGGGTGCAGTCAATTGGGGCGCAATTAGCCCCTGGATCTCTTTTGTATACCTTGCTGTATGTCGGTCTCATCTTGTTTTTCTGCTTTTTCTATACCGCCGTAGTCCTAAACCCTGTGGATATGGCTGATAATATGAAAAAGCATGGTGGCTTCATTCCTGGTATTCGTCCGGGGCAGCGTACGGCGGATTATATTTACAAGGTACTGACAAGAATTACGTTTGCCGGGGCCATATATTTGGCCATCGTCTGCGTTATTCCTGAATTACTCATATATAAGTTGAATATGCCGTTTTACTTTGGTGGGACATCTCTCTTGATTGTAATTGGTGTGGGATTAGACACTGCACAGCAGATTGAGTCGCATATGTTGATGCGTAATTATGATGGCTTTTTATCTAAAGGGCCCTTGCGTGGGAGGAGTTCATAGCAATGCGTGTCATCTTTCTCGGTCCGCCTGGGGTAGGTAAGGGCACACAAGCTGATGCAATTGCGAGCAGGTTTGCCATTGCAAAAATTTCCACAGGTGACCTCCTTCGTGATGGAGTGGCCAATGGAACGGCGCTGGGTTTAAAAGCCAAAGAATACATGGATAGTGGAGGCTTGGTGCCAGACGAAGTGGTCATTGGACTCATTGAGGAAAAGCTCATAGCGCCAGAAAGTCGAACGGGGTTTTTGTTAGATGGCTTCCCTCGCACTGTGGCACAGGCCAATACATTATCGGAAATCTTGGAAGAGAAGAACCAATCCTTAGATAAAGTCGTCTATTTTGTGCTACCTCGAGAGGAAATTGTACGTCGACTGAGTGGGAGACGAAGCTGCCCTAAATGCCGCGCAGTCTTTCATGTTGAATCGATTCCACCGAAAAAAGAAGGAATATGTGATAACTGTGCTACAACGCTTGTGCAACGGAGTGATGATCAGCCGGACACGATTCAAGCCAGGCTTTCGGTGTATGAAGAGCAAACCGCACCGCTCATTGAATATTATCGAGATAAAAATAATCTGTGTGAGCTGGATGGTTCAGGGGCTGTGACTGATGTTCAGGAACGATTGCTCGCAGCGTTATCTGGTTCCTGAACGAATGATTGTTCTCAAAACTTCTGAAGAAATTGAGCTGATTGCCAGTGCATCACAGATCGTGGCGAAATCGCATAGACGAATACTTGCAGAAGTTAAGCCGGGGGTGACGACATTAGAGCTTGACCGGTTAGCTGACGAATGTATACGTGAGTATGGGGCTATCCCGGCATTTAAAGGTTACCGTGGCTATCCCAAGACATTATGTGCCTCTGTGAATGAGGAAGTCGTCCATGGCATTCCTTCAGGGCGAGTTTTAAAAAACGGGGATATTATCGGTCTGGACCTTGGAGCGATTGTCGATGGATTTTACGGAGATGGGGCCATCACCGTATCTGTAGGGGAAATTTCTCCTGAGATCAAAAAACTTATTATGGTGACGGAAGAGTCATTGCAACGAGGAATTGCACAGGCGATTGTCGGAAATCGTTTATCAGACATTTCTCATGCAGTCCAATCATACGTCGAGTCTCAAGGGTATTCCGTTGTAAGGGACTTCGTGGGACATGGTATCGGTCGCCAATTACATGAGGAACCACAGGTTCCGAATTATGGAAGGCCTGGTCAAGGTCCGCGTCTCAAGGCTGGTATGGTGTTGGCTATTGAGCCCATGGTAAATGTAGGGGGAGCTTCTGTAAAAGTATTGGACGATGGGTGGACGGCCGTTACGCGTGATCGATCACTATCGGCGCATTTTGAGCATACAATTTCGATTCAGCCAGAAGGCCCTGCGAGGATTTTGACTGCACTGAAACATTAAGAATGTAGTGTGTTGGATGTAGAGTCAGTGTTATTCATAGGTGCACTCGAGCAGGATGGGTGAGTGTGTCGTGGCTGTTAAAGCTGAATTTTTCTCCAGATTGTTTTACCTTTAAGAGTGAAATGGTAGGTGCTCTCGAGCACGATAGTTGAGATTGTTCTGGCGGTTGAGGATCCTTTATATGTTGAAGTTGTCTAGGTATTGCGATTGTTATTATAGGTGCTCGAGTGGCTAAAGAAGATGTTATAGAGGTACAGGGGGCGGTCCAAGAGACCTTACCCAATGCCATGTTTCGTGTTAAATTGGACAATGGCCATGTAATCCTCGCACATATTTCAGGGAAAATGAGAATGCATTTTATTAGAATTTTGCCAGGCGATAAGGTCACGGTTGAACTCTCTCCCTATGACCTGACAAGGGGCAGAATTACCTATCGTTTTAAGTAAGGGAGATGAACTGTGAAGGTTAAGTCATCGGTGAAACCTATTTGCGTGAAATGTCAGGTCATTCGCCGCAAGGGAATTGTCCGGGTGCTCTGTTCGAATCCGAGACACAAGCAACGCCAAGGATAAGCAAAGGGTCTCGCATTGTATAGTCTTTTTATTCTAGCGAAGTGTGAGGCGTTAGCTCAGAGCGCATAAGAGCTAACGAAAGGAGCGTGTATGGCAAGAATTGCAGGGGTTGATTTACCGGTCGGGAAACGTATTGATATCGGGTTGCGGTATATATATGGAATCGGGCCTATTCGGGCGAGGGACATTCTTAAAAAAACTGGGGTACCTGGTGAGACTCGCGTGAAAGATCTTCAAGAGGAAGATATTGTCAAGCTTCGTGAGGTTATTGATCAGGATTACAATGTCGAAGGTGATCTCCGGAAAGAAGTCACCATGAGTATTAAACGACTCATGGATGCCGGTTCTTACCGCGGACTTCGACATCGTAGAGGTCTTCCTGTACGGGGACAACGAAGTAAAACGAATGCAAGAACGCGGAAAGGTAAGCGGGCAGCTATCGGAGGAAAGGGGCGGAAATAGCGCGCGCTCTGATCAACGACGGTAAACGGACAAGGAATATACGAGTATGAGTGTAAAAAAAGGGAAGAAAAAGGAGCGGAAAGTTGTTCAAGCTGGGATCGTTCATATTCAGGCTTCTTTTAATAATACCATTGTCACGATAACCGATATGACCGGTGGGGCTGTGTCTTGGGCAAGCTCTGGGAGCCAAGGGTTTAAGGGGTCACGAAAAAGTACGCCATTTGCTGCGACTCGTGCAGGTGAAGCTGCGGCGAGAAAGGCAATGGAACATGGTATGCGACAGGTGGATGTCTATGTGAATGGACCAGGATCTGGTCGTGAGTCTGCTGTTCGAGCGCTACAATCAGCTGGGTTACGTGTCACGTTGATTCGGGATGTTACGCCTATTCCTCATAATGGATGCCGACCACCCAAACGCAGACGGGTATAATACAGATTACTTTATCAAATACGACTCATTGAGCAATAGGGTTGCATCATCGAAGGGAGGTAGCGTGTGGCAAAATATTCAGGGCCAGTTTGCCGCCTATGTAGACGGGAAGGGGTGAAGTTGTTCTTAAAAGGTACACGATGTATGACGGAGAAGTGTGCCATTGAACGGAGGAGCTATGCTCCTGGTCAACATGGTCAGTCCCGACGGGCGAGAGTCACCGAATACGGGGTTCAGCTGAGGGAGAAGCAAAAACTCAGACGAGTCTATGGGATGCAGGAGCGACAATTTCTTGGAACGTTTCGATCCGCAGAACGTCAAGAGGGTATTACAGGAGAGCTGCTGCTCAGTCTGCTGGAACGGCGACTTGATAACGTGGTCTACCGCCTTGGATTTGCTACATCAAGAAGTCAAGCAAGGCAATTAGTAAACCATGGCCATGTCATGGTCAATGGGAGAAAGACCGACATTGCCTCCTTTACGGTAAAAGTTGACGATATTGTGGAAATTCGGGAAAAAAGCCGGAAAATTCCAACAATTCAAGGCGCGCTTGAGACGGTAGAGGGTAGAGGGGTCCCCAATTGGTTAGACTTGGAAAGTGGGGCATTTAAAGGAAGTATTCGTGCGCTTCCTTCAAAGCAAGACATTGATGTTCTTGTGAATGAACAAGTTGTAGTTGAACTCTATTCACGGTAGTCCAGAAGGAAAGTAATATCTTAAAGAGTTGGCCGCTACTCACAACTTATTAAACGAGAACAACGGAAGGGGAAGGTATGATTAAAGGGATGAAGGATTTCCAGCTGCCAATGAGGCTTGAACTGGAAAAAGAGACCGCCTCTCCCACATATGGCCGGTTTACCGCAGAGCCGTTTGAACGCGGGTTTGGAACCACAGTCGGGAATTCACTGCGTCGGGTGCTGCTCTCGTCGCTTCCAGGTTCGGCGGTGACATCTGTGAAAATCGAGGGCGTCTTTCACGAGTTCTCCACCATTCCAGGTGTCACGGAAGATGTGACCGTCATTATCTTAAATGTGAAAGCACTTCGGGTGAATTTACTTTCGGAACGGGCCAAAGCCATTCGATTGAAGAAAAACGGTCCAGGCGAGGTGAGGGCGTCTGATATTATGGAGGATCCCGATGTGGTAATTCTCAATCCAGATTTACACATCGCCACTCTTGATAAAGACGGGACGCTTGATATGGAATTAATCGTCAAGCCGGGGCGTGGATATGTTCCTGCCGAACGAAATAAAGAAGAAGGATTGCCCATTGGCGTCATCCCTGTGGATTCGATATTTTCGCCGATTAAACGGGTCAACTTTCATGTGGAAAGCGCTCGGGTTGGGCGCGTCACGGATTATGATAAACTCAATCTGGAAGTGTGGACAGATGGGAGTGTGACTCCGCAAGATAGTGTCGCTTCTGCAGCCTTGATCTTGCGTGAGCACCTTGATATTTGCATTCCGAATGAAGAAGGTGTTGATGCGAAGCGTGAAGTGTCTGCTGATGAGAGTAGCGAAGAAGTTAATGTGAATTTGTTTAAAAGCGTTAATGAACTGGAGCTTTCGGTCAGGGCTGCCAATTGCTTGAAAAATGCGAATATTAAGACCATTGCCGATCTCGTTCAGAAGACGGAAAATGAAATGCTCAAGACGAAAAATTTTGGGAAAAAGTCTCTGAACGAAATCAAGGAAGTTTTAGCAGAAATGGGGTTGGAGCTCGGGATCAAGGTCAATGATATGGCCGCAGCCGGGGCCGGAGCCGAATCCAACTAACATCATTCGCTTGATTACAGACATTTACGGAAAAAGAGGGACTAGCCGTGCGACATCGAAAAAAAGGCAGGCAGTTAGGGCGGAATACCAAACATCGCAGGGCATTGTATCGTAACCTTGTTACGTCGTTGTTGGAACATGAACGAATTGAGACAACGGAAGCGAAGGCAAAAGAGTTACGTGGCCTGACGGATAAAATGATTACACTTGGAAAGCTCGGTACTCTCCATGCTAGACGACGTGCATTGACGGTGTTGCAAACAAAAGAGACGGTTGAGAAACTCTTTAATGATGTGGCCCCTCGTTTTCATAGCCGACCAGGTGGGTATACTCGAATCATCAAAACTCGGCGTAGGCCTGGAGATGCAGCCGAACTCGTCGCCATTGAACTTGTTGAAAAACAGGGCGAAGCAGCAGCCACAGCCCCAACCCCATCTTCTTCTGCCGACGAAGGTAGTTGATCCTCGCTCTTCTTTAGGTTGTCTACAGTATCTGATCTGACAGATATCTTTACATAGTGCGGTGAGATATCTGTCAGGACCGACCTTTCTTTTTCGTACAGATTACAGTAAAAGTCTGTGCCGAGCCGTACTGCATTTGTTTACTTGCAATAGGTCGTATGCTATCATTTTTTAAGGGGTTTTTCCCAATTTATACGTATATTTTCATATAGCCGATTCAATGAATTTCCGTATCCTTAAAGCGTGTATCCCGCATTGAAATCCCTTATGGTTCAACAGGATACTTATTTGGATTCGCTATATGGGACATAATTGGGTCAGATGGATCCTGACCGGCATTGTATTAGTCATGGGCATGTTTATTGTCCATCGTGTTGTGACGCATATGGAAGAACGAGCAAGTCAATCATCGGTTCAATCTTCAGCTGCGACACCGGCCGATGCCTGGATAGATGGATTTACGTATAGGCAAACGCAGTCTGGCAAGACAAAATGGAAAGTTGCAGCAGAGCGCGCGCAGGTTTTTGAGTCCGAGCATCGAGCGAATTTGGAGACCGTGTTTGTCGAACTTCTTGGAAATGAAACCGCTACGCGAGAAATGACTGTCGAAGCTGAAACGGGTACGATTGACACCGTCACCAATAACTTCGCGTTAGATAATGAAAAGGAAATGATGGAGGTCCACCTTGCTAGCGGATATACGATTTTTTCAACGCATCTCACATGGATTGAAGCATCCAGAAAGTTTACAACACAAACGCCAGTGGTGATTCGAGGGCATGGTCTCACCATCACAGGGATCGGTCTTGTGGGAACCATAGATAATGAAGAGTTTAAAGTCTTACGAGATGTGCAGGTGGAGGTGTCGTCATAGCAAAGCTAGGGGTTTGCTGTTGCTGTCTGTTCCTCATTCTTTGGACGGGCACGGTAATCCCGGACCCCCTGTTGGGGCAAGAAAGTGAGGAGACACATATTCAATCTGATACGATGACCGCGCAGAGTAAGGAGCGACGGGCCATCTTCAGAGGGAATGTCGTATTGACTCAAGGCGAATTAGTGGTGCATTCAGATCTGATGATCGTGTGGTGGAAGCCAACACCGGAAGCAACCGAACAACTGCAGGCAGAGGAATCCCAGGAGACAACAAGCCGAAATAAAATTGAGAAAATTGTGGCCAAGGGGAAGGTGGTCATTATCAAACCCACAGGGCGAGCTACAAGCCGACAAGCCGTCTACTTTAAGGATGAAGAAAAAATCATCTTAACGGGGTCTCCTGTTGCGTGGCAAGATGGGACGCGAGTGAGTGGTTCTAAAATGACGATGTATTTGAAGGAAGATCGAAGCGAAGTGGAAGGTGGTACTCGTGTAATTATGTCAGATGAGGAAGGTGCATAGATGGATACGAGAGCGATTCGTTCCTGATGTCGACAGAGACACAGCAAGAGCGCCGGCATCGAATATTCGCGGAAGGACTTCGGAAAAGTTTTAAGGGGCGGGAAGTTGTCCAGGGTGTCAGTCTTGATCTGGAGGCTGGAGAAATCGTCGGATTGTTAGGCCCAAATGGCGCTGGGAAAACAACCATCTTTGATATGGTCGTGGGGTTATGCCAGCCGGATCACGGGGCCATCTATCTGAATCGTCAAGTTATCACCCATCTGCCCATGTATCAGCGGGCGCGTCGTGGAGTTGGGTATTTACCGCAGGAGGCATCAATTTTTCGGCGGCTATCTGTTGAAGAAAATATTCTCGCCGTCTTAGAAACATTGAGTTTTAACAAACAGGAACGGTATCAACGGTTAGAAGAGTTGCTGAATGAGCTCTCGCTTTTACCACTGAGAAAAAGTAGCGCCTATGCGCTTTCGGGGGGAGAGCGACGACGTTTGGAGATTACTCGAGCACTAGCGATGGAGCCTCGCTTCCTGTTATTGGATGAACCTTTTGCTGGAATCGATCCCATTGCTGTCGGGGACATTCAAGACATCATCATCGCACTCAAGAAGAAACATATTGGAATACTCATTACCGATCACAATGTTCAAGAAACACTCTCAATAACGGATCGTGCCTATATCATTAATGAGGGAACGATTCTAGAAGCCGGAGCACCTGAAACGATTGTCTCGAGCGAAAAAGCCAGGGCTGTGTATCTTGGAGAGCGCTTTAGACTGTAATGTTTAATTATCTTTTCAATGCGAATGTTTGTCAGGTAGTATCGTGCTATGGTACTCGAATGAACGTCGTGCCAGTATTGTCGAGGAGGAGTGATTAGGGTGAAGGATCATGAAGAATGTGTGGGAGACGCATGTAATATTTGATGCGAGCGTGTAGGGCTCTAGTAAATCCACAGACGTTTCAATCGATCAAATATGACTAAAGATGACTAAAGCCGATTCACGTCATTTCCGCTCGTTGAAACATGGTACCGCGTGGAGTTAGTCGTATATTCCTGCATGGGACGCATGTGGATTTGTTCTAGTCCCGCGCGCCATGACTCACTTCAAACATAAGGAAGTGACTGCTGCTCCTTTGACCTTGTGTTTGTTCGGCATGTGTGGTTTCGCTGTGTCTATGATGTTAATTCGGCTTAGAGTTGTACGGTCACGCTATAATTGAAACGGCTATAGTCACTCAATCTTTACGATGTAGTCTTGCTGTATTTAGTAAAGGCGAATCTTTATGGATCTTCGATTAGATCTTCGGCTCAGTCAGAAGTTGGTGATGACGCCCCAGCTTCAGCAGGCCATTAAGCTCTTACAGCTGTCTCGTTTAGAACTCCAGCAAACACTGTCACAGCATTTAGTTGAAAATCCCTTACTCGAAGACTTGACGAATGAAGTGCAAGATGAAGAAATTGCTCAGAGTGAAGAAGGTACGCTTGAGGTCAAAGAGGTTGGGGCGGATGGCGAGCCCGTCGCCGAAGGCAGTGAGCCTGAGCCAGAGAAAGACGTCGAACCACTGACATCCGAAGAGTGGGATAGCGTGTTAGACGGTGATTGGCGTTCGGGGCCGATGGAGCAAGCCGCTGCGTCTGATGATGACTTTCCCTCATATGAGCAGACGCTTGCCAAACCAACGTCCCTTGAAGAGCATTTGGAATGGCAGTTACGGCTCTCTTCACTTGAAGGGAAGGATCGAGTTATTGGCCGGACGATTGTAGGAAACCTGAATGATAATGGATACCTGAGCGTTCCTATTCAAGAAATTGCCGAAGATAGTCATGCCACACTTGATGAAGTCGAGACGGTGCTTCGTCAAGTGCAAGCCTTCGATCCTCCGGGTGTCGCGGCTCGAGATTTACGGGAATGTTTGTTGATTCAGTTGGGATACTTGGCCTGCGACCCTATTGGTATCGGGAGCTACCTCCACTCTCATAGCAAAACCGATCTGGTGGCTGCCGTTGTGTCTGAACATTTGTCAGATTTACAAAAGAAACGCTATACCAATATTTCAAAAGCCTTGGGTGTTCCGGTTGAAGATATCTATGAAGCCGTTCGAGTCATTGAATGTTTAGAGCCGAAGCCAGGGCGTCCCTTTTCGACCGATAGCAATTCCACCATTATTCCAGATGTGTATGTCATGAAACATGAGGGAGAGTGGGTGGTATTGTTGAACGAAGATGGTCTTCCGCGCTTACGTGTCAGTCCGTATTATCGACGGTTGATGACCGACCAATCGGAGGGCCAAGAGTCGACAAAAACCTATCTGGAAGAAAAATTACGGGGGGCGCAGTGGATTATTCGCAGTATTGATCAGCGAAATAAAACAATTGTGAAAGTGGTCACCAGCCTGGTGAAGTTCCAGGAAGCGTTTCTGGAAAAAGGCATTCAACATTTGCGTCCCCTTGTGCTCAAGCAGGTTGCGGAAGATGTCGGAATGCATGAGTCCACGATTAGTCGTGTGACGACAAATAAGTATATGCACTGTCCACAAGGCATTCTCGAATTAAAGTACTTTTTTAATGCTGGGATTCAACGCACTGACATGCATGGGGAAGAAATGTCTTCCGTCACGGTGCGAGAAATGATTCGAGAAATGGTAGCCCAAGAAGATCCGACCCGTCCGCTAAAAGATCAGGAAATCGTGACGCGGTTACGGACAAAAGATATTATTATCGCCAGGCGTACCGTAGCCAAATACCGTGCTGAGTTGCATATCGCTTCGGCGAGTCAACGGAAACGGATTCCGTCTTAAGCCTTCGAGCGACGCCTATAGCGAGGCTTGTGATACGATTATTCTAGTGATACGAGAAGGGGCTTTATGCTCTCACGTGTCAGAGCCAAATACTCTGGTCCCATCAACGAATGAATCTGACGACCCATTCACGTGATTCATAGCGAAATACTCTATGCCGAATGACGATAAACTGGATAGTCATCGTGATGAGTTAGCCAATCTTCGACTCGTAATCGTAACGGGGTCGTCTGGTTCAGGAAAAACTCAAGCGCTGAAATGTCTTGAAGATATCGGGTTTTTCTGTGTTGATAATCTTCCGCCGGCCTTGTTTCAAAAATTCATCGAACTCTGTATTGAACGAGGCGGGGACGTCAAGAATATTGGGCTCGGGATTGATATCCGGGAACGAGGGTTTTTTGCCGATTTTTCCAGCAACCTTGAGCGCTTGAAAAACCACGGCTATCAACTTGAGTTGTTGTTTCTCGAGGCGCAAAATGAGATTCTTGTTCGCCGTTTTTCAGAGTCTCGAAGACCTCACCCCCTACTCCCACAGCAACCAGTGATTGAAGGTATCCTGCTTGAGCAAGAACGTCTTAAGGCGCTGCGCCAACAAGCGGACCGAATCGTCGATACGTCAGATTTTTCCATACACGATTTAAAACAATGGATTGGCCGTCAATATCAAGAACGCAGTCACGCGGAGAAAATGAAGGTGACACTGCAAACATTTGGGTACAAACATGGTGTCCCCTATAATGTGGATATGGTGTTTGACGTTCGCTTTTTACGAAATCCGTACTTTGTTCCCAGTTTGCAATCGCTCACTGGAGAGGAAAAGGAAGTGCAAAAGTATGTGTTGGAAACCAGTGAAGCGCAATCGTTTTTACAACATTTGCAGGGTTTATTTGCGTTTTTGCTCCCGCTCTTTGAACGTGAACAGCGGAGTTATTTAACGATTGCCATTGGCTGCACCGGCGGCAGGCATCGATCAGTCGTGATGGCGATCCAGTTAGGTGAGATATTGGACGCATTGGGCTATAAAGCCCTGTTACGCCATCGGGAGATTGTGAGTTCGTCAACCGAAACAGAAAAAGTGTAAACGTCGGACTTTATGCGTACTCGTTCCCGCTTCTCCTCTCTAGAATGCATGCTCACGCGATGACTTTTCCGCTTTCGTTTTTGAGTCCACCTTTCTGGTCCCACGCTCGTTGACTTCTCATTTTTTTTTGAATCTGCCTTGACTCTCGAACTCCATTCTGGCTATTTCTGAATTCCGAATAACGCATGAATCGCATCGTGAGCACCGTTTCTATTCATTGCTGATTCTTCTGGTATTTTACTCTGAGATGCTAACGAAGAAGGGTACGTGAGTGAGAAGCTTCATATATCTGGTGCTTTGTAATGGAACGTTTTGGCGTTGTCTGTTACGCACTCGTCGCAAGAAGAAACGATGAAATATTTTCCTCAATGGATATAGGTCACAAGGATGCAAGGTTTTTTGACAGAAAAGCTTATGAAGAGTAAACAGCCTCTTTGGTCAAGGATCTCCAAAGCCATTCGACCGTCTTCACGGCACATCGGGTTGGATATTGGATCTCGGATGATCAAAATCGTGCAGCTACAACATGACCTCGATGGATGGCAACTAACCGATGTTCGGGTGAAGGCAATCTCGTTTGATACGGATGACCCGAGAACCAAGAACAACGAATCGTGCCCTCCTGAAATGCTCAGACAAGTGATTCGGGATATGGGGTTAGAGGGCGCATCTGTTGCTATTGCTATTTCAGGCCCTTCGGTCATCATGAAACCTCTCGATATGCCTTGGATGTCTGACGACGAACTGGCTGGTCATCTTGAATGGGAAGTGGAACGATATCTTCCCTATGAACGAGAGGATGTGTATTGGGATTACTTTGTTCCGGAAAGACCTCAACGTGACCGTTCATCGGCAATGCGGGTCTATCTCGTGGCAGCCAAAAAGGACATGGTTGATCAACGCGTTGGATTGGTCAAGGAGGCAGGCTTCGTCCCGGTTGTCGTTGATCTCGACTGTGTTGCACTTGCGAATATGCACGCATTGAATGTCTCTGGCTTCGTCGAGGCTCCAGAGCTTGTGATCAATGTCGGACCCAGTGGCCTGAATATCATCACCGTCGGAGGGGGTGAGTATTTTGCCATGCGAGATGCGACGCTCGGTGGAGATTGGTCTCTGGACCTGCTCAAAGAAAGCGTGCCCTATCTGAAAAATGGAGAGGCCGGAGTCAATGGACGGTATTTCGAGACTGCGGGTGACAATGTAGAGTTGGAGGATGTGTGTCGCGAGATACTCTACGAAGTCCGGCGAGCTATAGACGACTGTCATTCATGTGAGGGGGGGCAGATGGTTCAACAGGTATGGATATCTGGCGGGTATGCACACCTTCCAGGCTTAGTGGCGTCCCTGTCTTCGCATTTGCATGTCCCGGTCAATATTATCGATCCGTTTCGCAATATCAATTGTACTGCCATGGAGGGGAAAGAGGACAAGCGTTCCGCTCTCTCTTCTGTCGCGGCCGTAGCGGTAGGATTAGCCTTACGATGCAATCACGGTCAATGATTATCATCAATTTACTTCCTCATCGCACTCCGAAAACACCCCGTGAATCCGTAGATGCGAATAGGCAATTTATGCTCGGGATTGTGCTTGTTCTATTGAGTGGCACAGTAAGCTGGGGCTGGGGGAACTCGTTGCTTGAACAGCGAGACATGGTACGCCAAGAAAAACATGCGACTGAACAGAAGCTTGCCCTGTTGGTCGCGAATGTTGAAGACAGTGCACAGTTGGTGGAGAAGCAAGACCCCTCAGGGCGATTCACGGCGTATGAGCAATTTTGGGGAAAGGCTCGTGAGCAACAACATATTCTCCCCATTCTTATTTTGGATGAGTTGAGTCGGAGTCTCGAACCATTTGGGATATGGCTGATTGCGCTCTCGATTGAAGAAGACGATGTGGTGTTAGAGGGAGATGCGTTGTCGCACGGAGATGTTGGGCTATTTGTGCAAGCTCTGGAAGAATCAAGCATATTCAGGCAGTGGGTTCGAATGGAAACCCAACCTCATGTTAATCAGCACGACAACATGATGCAGAAATTCTCTCTTCAATTTACCGCGCAGATGCCAAGATCATGATCTCGAATTGTCTCAACACCGTGCCTTCCGGTCAACGTCTCATGGTGTGCCTGGTAGCTATTGGAGTCATTTGGGCTGGATTTTATGCCCTGGTATGGCAGCCAACTACCAATGAAATTGAGGCACTAGACACGAATATTCGATATCTAGAGGATGCCATTGTACGTCAAAAGGCCAAGGCTGCTCATGTCGATACGCATCGACAACATGGGGTTGGTCGGCAGAATCTGCAAGACGTGATACTGTATCCCCCTGTCCAACCGGTGCGTCCAAGAAAAGACGTGATGGAGATCGCAACACGTTTCGGATTGCCACTCACATTTTGGATGCCTGAACGCAGAGATAGCGGATTACCTGCTGAGGGACAACACGTGTCAATGAGAGGAAGGATTGAAGGAGGGTATCACCGAATTGCACAATGTCTGGCGTCTATTCTTGAGTTGCCTTGGGTTATCGGCATCAACGAATTACGTCTTCGTACGTCGGGTGATGCGCAGAATGGTGAAGGGATGGTGATGGCCGACTTTCAACTCCTGAGTGTCGGCAGTGCGCCACCATCGCGTTCAACCACTATCATTCAGAATCACATGTAAGGGGATTTTTTTTAGGATTCCAATGCAGAAGAACACGGATGCATATAGGGGGTATGGCGGTGATACAGGCTTATGGCGCACCGATTCTATCCAGGCAGTGTTACGGGTAGGTGTGGCGACAGGAGTATTCATACTTGGCGCTAGTTGGGCTCAGGTAGAAGCGCAAGATTTACGTAGGCAAGGGATGAGCGGATCGCAAGTCTACAACTATGTCTCAGAAGGCCGGCGCGATCCATTTCGATCCATCGTACAACCCACCAGCGTGCCTCAGGTTCAAGAGACTGCTGTGCAGCCTTCCCCTTTGCCAATTGTGGATTGGACTCTGCTCGGCGTCATATCCGGCAGGACGGGGCATCATGCGATGCTTCAGCATGCAAATGGCAGTCGATATCTTGTGTCCCTTGGTGATATTCTCCACGGTGGACATATTCGAGTTGCAGGTCTGACTCCCGCGGGCGTGACGCTGGAATTGTTAGAGCAGAACGGTAATGGATTCTCGAATGGTGAACCCCAGTCACAGATCATGGAGTTGACTTTTCAGGGTGGTACGTAAAGATATTTGTTTCCATGCTGTGGGCTACGAGGAACTGTTTTGACAGGTATTCTCTTCACGCGACGGGTGAGCAGGGTTCACATACAACGAAATTGCAGAACGTTCAGCCGAATTGCCAACATGTACAGACGTAACCATCCACGTTGCAAAAGCGAGCAATAAAGGAAACGGCTATAATCCTAGAAACAGCTGTTGGATCACGAAAGTCTGCACAACCTATTCATGCACCGAGCAAATGTAAAAATCTCTCATCACCCACAAGGTGACCACGAGATTTGAACATTTCCTCTGCACACAAATAGGTTGCACAGCTTTTTTGCGCCCAACTGCCATTTCTAGGATAATCGCAGCAAGATTACAATGACGGATGCACAGCAAGCCCGGCGGGGCGATCAACGATCGTGTCCAAGCACACTAGTGTATAGTGGGATTCGCTATAATACGTCCAACATTGAATTGACATGCGGGCAAGAAGCGGAAACCCCAGCTTGACATTGACCGAGGTGGCGGTCCAACGTCAAAGGTCTTCTGTGACCGTGTTTCTACGAGGCCATGGGAACATTCACTATCAGCCGATCGCGATTCACGCATTGCGATTGGCCTTAGACTTTTCTGACAGCATTTCGTCATTGAGTTTTGCTACACTTCACGTTCATCATCATTTACTCGAAGCCATTCATATAGAGCAGTATTCTCAAAAACTCCGCCTTGTCTTTACCTTGGCGGTACGAGTCAAATATGCCATTACAGTGCGCAAAAACGTACTTGCCATTCAATTCAGGTTATAGTCAGTAGTTACGAACATTTTACGCGGTAAGGTGAATGCTATGTTGCGGTATTTGAATGCTGGAGAGTCACATGGACGATGTCTGATGGCGGTTCTGGAGGGGGTCCCGGCTGGGCTACCCTTAACGGCTGAGGATATTGATGCAGATCTCATCAGGCGGCAAGGTGGCTATGGACGTGGCGGTCGAATGCGGATTGAAAAGGATCGGATTGAGTTTTCTTGCGGGGTCCGCAAAGGAAAAACCCTTGGCAATCCTTTAGGCCTCACGATTGAAAATAAAGACTGGAAAAATTGGGAAAATATCATGGCGGCTGAGCCGGGTCCGCCGGTCACGGAACGCGTGGTAACGCGTCCTCGTCCGGGGCATGCCGATCTGGTCGGTGCGATTAAGTATGGACATCGAGATATTCGTAATGTCTTGGAAAAAGCCAGTGCGCGAGAAACAGCGATTCGAGTCGCGATTGGCGGGGTTGCGAAAGCGTTGCTTGCACAATTTGATATGAGAGTGGTGAGTTATACGACTGAAATTGGCAAGGTGAAGGCTCCAATCGCAGATGATCCCTTGCGTGCCTATGAACACGCGGAGCAATCACAAGTACGATGTCACGATTCTGCGGCTGGTGAAAAGATGATTGAACTGATCCGGTCGGCGAAACATAAAGGGGATTCGCTTGGCGGCGTGTTTGAGGTTGTGGTCACCAACCCTCCAATAGGGTTAGGGACCTATGCGCAATGGGATCGACGGCTCACGGCTCGCTTGGCGATGGCTGCCATGAGTATTCAAGCGATGAAAGGTGTGGAAATAGGCATGGGGTTTGAAGCAGCCAGAAGCTTTGGCTCGGAAGTACATGACGATATATACCCAGGCGGAGAAGGGAGTATGTTTCTTCGCAAGACGAACAATGCTGGTGGCCTGGAAGGCGGTATTACCAATGGACAACCAATCGTGCTCAGAGTCGCAATGAAACCGATTGCCACACTCTATACGCCCAAACATAGCGTCGATATTCAAACAAAAGAACCTTTCGAGGCCACAGTCGAACGTTCTGATATTTGTACCGTGCCGGCGGCGGGAGTCGTGGGGGAAGCGGTGATCGCCTTTGAAATGGCCAACGTGATGGTTGAAAAGTTCGGAGGTGACACGATAGAAGAAATGAAGCGAAACTTTGATGCCTATCAAGAATATGTCAAATCTTTTTAATGTTGACGCCTTGAGAATATATCAAGATTATTGTGTTGCGGTGTCTGTCGCCAGCGATACTGCATATTCATGAATTCTCGTTGATATGAATCAATGAAACATGCTCATCATCTCAAGACTTCTCGATTGACGGTCCCTGTTGCCTTAGGGCAACGCAGTTATGACATTCATATCCAGGAAGGCTTGCTTCACGATCTTGGTGAGTGTCTTCAGCAGACAGGACTTTCCGGTCGCGTGGCTATCGTGACCAATCCGCTTGTTCGTCGATTGTATGGAGGTACCGTCAATGCATCACTCAAGCGGAACGGGTTTCGCCCGCTCTTTATCGAAGTGCCGGATGGGGAACGCGCCAAGACGTTACACTGGGCATCCAAAATCATTAATCAGTTGGTGGCGCAACGCTTCGAACGATCGGATATCCTTGTCGCGTTAGGTGGGGGAGTGGTCGGGGATATTGCAGGGTTTGCCGCATCGATGTATGTACGAGGCATTCCGTTTATCCAGGTCGCTACAACATTGGTCGCGCAAGTTGATTCGAGTGTTGGAGGCAAAACGGGCGTCAACCACCGATTGGGGAAAAATCTCATTGGAGCATTTTATCAGCCCAAGATGGTACTGATGGATACCCACACACTTCGCACACTATCGAAACGCGAATTGGTTGCAGGATTAGCCGAGGTGATTAAGTACGGAGTCATTTATGACCGTCATTTTTTCCAGTATCTCGAAGATCACATGGAAGAAATTCTGAAATTACACACAGAACCGATTCAATATCTTGTCAAACGGTGTTGTGAAATTAAGGCAGAAGTTGTTGCGAAAGACGAGCGTGAGTCGGGATTGCGACGAATTTTAAACTATGGTCATACGGTTGGTCATGCGCTCGAATCCCTGTCTGGCTATCGTAAATTAATCCATGGGGAAGCCGTCGGTATTGGAATGGTACAAGAGGCTGATCTGGCGCATTCTCTCGGGCTCTGTTCCTCTGCGGTCGTGAAGCGGCAACGAGCACTCGTTCAAAAAGCCGGGCTCTCGGATCAACTCCCCAAGATGACGTTTTCAGAATTTTGGACTGCTATGCAACATGACAAAAAAGTGGTCAAGGGGGATATTCATTGTGTCGTTCCTAAGGCTATTGGGCGGGTTTCGGTCATTTCACTCGTGCAGCAGTCAGTGAAACAGTGGTTTGCTCAGAATCAATCGCGCCGCCATCCATCTGGAGCAAAAACCTAAGCAGGAACACGATGTGTCACAGAAGACTCAATTGTATCTCGTCGTTCGTGAATCGTATCTCGTAAAACATTAAAAAGGCTCTTGACGCGAGATACGAAATACGAGCGACGAGCGACGTCCCAGAAATGACGAACGCAGTGTCTGCCGTTAGTAGTTTAGAGGTGCCTTTTACTCAAGATCCGCAAAGAGTGAGTACCTAATGGGAAACAAACGATCACGAACCAGCGAAGATCTTAAGCAAAAATTGCGTGAGCGAACGCGGGAAGTCGACGTGTTGCACCGAATCAGTAAGTCTATTAGCAGTACCTTGGATCTTCAAGCCGTGCTCAGGCATATTGTGGACGTTGTGGTGGAAGTGACGAAGGCCGATGCCTGTCTCCTCTATCTGTTGTCTGATCGTCGAGACGAATTAGTGTTGCGTGCCTCAAAAAACCCGCATCCGAAGTTGATTGGTCGCGTATCAATTGGGCTGGGTGAAGGTATTACTGGGTGGGTGGCACGAGAAAATATTCGTGTGGTGATACCGAAAAACGCTAGCGATGATCCACGATTCAAACTCTTTAATCGTCTACCGGAGGATCGGTATCAGGCGTTTGTCTCTGTGCCGATTGAAAGCAAGGGTGTGGTTGTTGGCGTCATCAATGTGCAGCATAAACGCGCCAAACGTTATAGCGACGAATCCTTAACCCTTCTCTCGACCATCGCCCATCAAGTTGGAGGGGCGATCGATAATGCCCGATTATACGAAGCAATGCAGTCGCGGGCCCTACAGCTCGATACCTTGTCCCAAGTGTCTGAAACGGTGGTGTCGAATCGGTTACTTGACGAGGTGCTTCAACTGATTGTGACGACGACGGCCCACATGACCAACTCAAAAATATGCTCCATTATGCTGCTGGATGAACGGAAAGGGGAACTGCGGATCGAGGCCACACAAAGTTTGAGTGAACGCTATCGTCGCAAACCGGTCTTAACGATTGGGAAAAGTATGAGTGGCCGTGCGATTAAAGAATTGCAGCCGATCTATGTTCCGGACGTCAAAACTGAAAAGGATTACTTCTATAAAGATCTCGCGAAACAGGAGGGACTCTGTTCGTTAGTCTCGGTTCCGATGATCATGAAGGATACGGCCATTGGTGTGATTAATTGTTATACGTCGTCTGTGTACGAGTTTTCTGCTGAAGAAATCAAGTCGTTGCAAACTATCGCCAATCAAGCAGCTGTAGCCATTGCGCACACGAACGTGGTGGAAAAGTCTTTTGAAATGCAGGAGGCCTTAGAAGTTCGAAAGCTTGTGGATCGCGCGAAAGGCTATATCATGCAATCAAGAAAATTGTCAGAGCCCGAAGCGTTTCAACTCATTCAGCGACAAAGTATGAATTTGCGAAAATCCATGCGAGAAATAGCAGAGGCCATTATCCTTTCAGAAGAGCTGCAAGTTGCGACAAAAGGCTTATAAATTGACTTTCAGTGAATTCTAGAGGATTCTTGTGCTTGACACGTGAAGAGATTGATTGCTACTTCTAACGAACGGTAGTGAATGACGTGTGAGACAATGACGTCTCATCTCGAAACGAATATGCGATAGTAGGACAAGGGCGTCCTCACTCTGGGTGGAGTCGAGGGCGTTTTTTTTATGCAGACATTTCGAATCGCCATGGTGCAAATGAATCCCATTCTAGGAGACTTGGACGGGAATGCCCAAGCGATTTGCCGGTGGCTAAAAGAGGCACGAAAAGCGAAGGCCGATGTGGTGGTGTTTCCCGAGTTGGCGGTGACAGGATATCCTCCGGAGGATCTTCTGCTCAAGCCCAGGTTTCTGTATGACGCGAATCGCATGATGGAGCGTATTGTCAAGCAGAGCTATGGACTCAGTGCTGTCGTGGGTTGTCTTACCGGGAATTATCACAATGATGAGCCGCCGACACAGATTGTGCCGACCGCGCTCAGTCATCTCTACAATGCCGCGACGGTTATGGCTGACCGTCAGGTCTATGGAACGTACCGTAAACGATATCTGCCCAATTATGGCGTGTTTGATGAACGTCGCTATTTTCATCCTGGTCATAAAATTCCCGTCTTTGTGATGAATGGAATTGTTGTGGGCATTAATATTTGTGAAGATATTTGGTATCCGGATGGCCCTGCGCGTGTACAGGCCCTTGTCGGTGACGCCGATCTGATTCTCAACATTAACGCGTCCCCGTATCAGTCCGGAAAGGGACAGAATCGTGAAAGAATGCTGGCCGTTCGTGCTCGTCAAAACGGCATCCCTGTGAGTTACACGAATATGGTAGGTGGGCAAGACGAACTTGTATTTGATGGGAATAGCATGATCGTCAGTGAAGAGGGGCAGGTCATAGCCCGCGGCAAGGCGTTTGAAGAAGATTTTCTCGTGACGGACCTTTGTCTTGGTCGCTCCACGCGCGCTCAGCCGTCAGTCAAGGCTAAAGCCCGTGCCACGAAAAAATTCGAGAAGCAGATCGAACGGGTGATCGTCTCAGCCGCTTCAGCTTTTCCCACACGGACGTGCATTACCTCACGATTAACCCCTGCGCTTGATTCGCCTGAGGATGTGTATCGAGCTCTGGTGCTCGGAGTGCATGATTATGTGAAAAAGAACCAGTTTACGAAAGTGCTCATTGGTATCAGTGGCGGGATCGATTCGGCGTTAACGGCGGTGATTGCGAGAGATGCGCTCGGTTCGAATAATGTGCTTGGGGTCCTGATGCCCTCGCCGTATACCTCTCGAGCAAGTCGAGAAGACGCCCGAGCTTTGGCCGATGAACTTGAAATGGAACTTCTCGAAATCCCGATTGGGCGTCTCCTTCGCTCGTACCTGCAATTGCTTGACGGTCCTTTCGATGGCCGGCCTCCGGATACGACGGAGGAAAATCTTCAAGCCAGAATTCGAGGGAATCTGTTGATGGCCCTGTCGAATAAGTTTGGATATTTAGTTTTGACGACCGGAAATAAAAGCGAAATGAGTGTGGGCTATGCCACGCTGTACGGGGATATGGCTGGAGGGTTTGCGGTCATCAAAGATGTGCCCAAGACGTTGGTCTTTGCATTGGCACGTTGGCGAAGTCTGTACCGGGGGGACGCATTTTCTAACTTGAAAATCCCGCAACGTATTCAAGAGCGGCCTCCATCGGCTGAGCTGAAGGATAATCAATTGGACCAAGATACCTTGCCGCCCTATGCTGTCTTAGATGAGATTTTACGAGCGTATGTGGAAGAGGATCGATCTCCGCAAGACATTGCGGCCCTTGGCTTCAAGCTGCCCCTCGTGAAAAAAGTCATTGCGATGGTCGATCGAAGCGAGTACAAGCGTCGGCAAGCCCCCATTGGGATAAAGATTACACCAAGGGCGCTCGGAAAAGACCGCCGCATGCCGATTACCAATCGATATCCGCATTCATGAGTATCGGAATTCCTGTCGAGTAACGTTTTGCGTCGAGAGGGCTGTCTACGATGAGTGATTCAATTCAGACTCATGACCCTGAACCGAATCATCCGGATTCCCCTACACGTTCAACTCAGACGATGCTTCACGCGCGCCGCGAAGATTTGCGTCGGCAACTTGTTCATGGTTCACCGGGCTCTGCGATTGTGGAGGCGCTTACCGACCTTGTCGATGAGGCGTTAATCAGTCAATATCGGCATCTTCTCCATCAAGCCAGTCAGGCCGCGGCTGCAGATGTCCAACGTTGCTGTCTGGTGGCGGTTGGCGGCTACGGCCGGCGAGAATTAGCTCCCTATTCGGATGTAGATGTGATGCTGTTATCGGAAGCCTCCAGTGACTCTCACGCGGTCTCGGACTTATCAAAAGGGCTCTTTCATCATTTATGGGATTTGGGATTTCAAGTTGGACACAGTGTTCGCGCCATTTCAGAAGCTCTGGCACTGGCGGATGCCGACTTGCCAGCCAAAACCGCATTGATGGAGTCACGTTTCCTTGCGGGAAATCCTGAGGTATTTCAAGATTTCCGGAACCGATTTGCCCGTCGAAATTTGGATAAACGTGTGCCTCAATTTATCCAGCAAAAACTCGAAGAACGTCAACGGGATTACGCGAAGTTTGGGGAAACCGTCTTTTTACTTGAACCCAATATTAAGAAAAGTCAAGGCGGGTTACGCGACCTTCATCTCTTGCAATGGGTTGGAATGGCGAAATATCAAGCGTCTACTATTCAAGACTTAACCAATTGCGGAGTCATTGCACGGACAGACGCACTGGCCATACAGGAAGCTCGAGAGTTTTTATGGCGCATTCGATGCCTGATGCATTTTGATGCAGGGAGAGCGCAAGATATTTTGACCTTTGAAGATCAGGAGCGGTTAGCGATGAATATGGGTTTGACCGATCAGCCGCATTTGCTGGCTGTCGAACAATTTATGCAGCAGTACTATCGCCATACCATGGGCCTCCATGATCGATGTATGCGTTTTATCGATAGGACAAGAGAGTTTCCATGGTGGAAGCGATTATGGCATTCCATCCCTTCATCCTTAATTGAAGGATCCTTCCTCAAGGTTGGAGATCGGCTGACCGTTCCCTCTGAGAAGTTGATCCAGGTATTAGGAAAACCGGAATTGCTCGTTCGCCTGTTTCGACTTAGCCAAGAGCGTGGATTGCCTGTTGATAGCCAAACGATAGAAGAACTGTATTATGCTGTGCATGATATTCCCAATGAACAATTTCATACACCGAACGTGAGTCGTATATTCCGGGCAATTCTTTCCGACACGGGGCGTGTGGCTCAGACCTTGACCGCGATGCATCGAGCCACGCTTTTGGAAAAACTCGTCCCGGCATTTGCCCGTGTTCGAGGATTGATGCAATTCAATCAATATCATAAATACACGGTTGATGAACATAGCCTCCTGGCCGTTCGACAGGCCGAGTTGTTAGCCGCGAATCAGGGAACACTTGGAAAAGTCTATGCTGAAATTAAACAGAAAGATCTGCTGCATCTAGCCCTCTTGCTTCATGATCTCGGAAAAGGAAAGTCCGAAGACCACAGTGATGTTGGAAAGGTGATTGCGCATAAGACCTCAGAGCGTCTGGGCTTGACACATGACGAGAGTCAGATGTTGGAGTTTCTCGTGCATAAGCATCTCTTAATGGCGCATACCGCATTTCGTCGGGACATTCATGATGAGAAAGTTATTCAAACATTCGCACGTGTGGTCAAGACTACAGAAATTTTGCGGCAGTTTTTAATCTTAACGGTTGCAGACATTGCCGCCGTTGGGCCTGATGTGATGAATAAATGGAAAGAGACGCTCTTGATCGAATTATTTTCACACACACACGACACGCTTGCCGGTCATGGGGATTTACGGCTAGATGAACAAGAGAAGCAACAGCAAGTGCAGGACGTTTACCTACAGCTTTGTCAGGCTGAGCCAACACAAGATTCTGTCGCACATCATGCAGCGCCTGATAAACAGTGGGTCCAAGAACAATTATCTCAGTTTCCGGCCCGTTATCGGTCGAGTACATCTTTAGAGCGTATTGTGCTGCATCTAGCCGCTATCGAACGATTGTCCTCTGATGCTCCGTTGGTTGAAACGCAGTATCATGCCGATTTGAACGTGACGGAATATACCTTGCTAGCCCGCGGGGGCAATAAGCCGGGCATTTTTATGAATATGACCGGAGTGTTGGCGGCGCTGGGTTTGGAAGTGCTTGATGCACAAATTCTGACCAGAAAAGATGGCATTGTTGTCGATTCGTTTTCGGTCAAAGACCCAGACTATGATGGGGCTCCTCCTCCCAGAAGGCTGGAGCGAGTCTGTCAGACCGTCATTTCGGTATTGAAAGGCGAAGACACGGTTGATCAAGTATTTGAACGAGGAAAACGAGTCGTCTTTGGTCGACTCTATCCCACGGGTCGGAATGAAACAGAAGTGCAAATTAATAATGATAGTTCAGATCAACATACGGTGATCGAGGTGTTTGCCGATGATAAGCAAGGACTGCTCTTTGTGATCGCCAGGGCGTTAGTTGGCTTGGGACTTTCCATTCACTCTGCGAGAATTGGTAAGCGATTGGATCAAGCTGCCGATGTTTTTTATGTTACAGCGGATGGTCAGAAAATCGAAGATCCACAGATCTGCACGCGTATTCAAGAAACCCTACGAAAAGAAGTGGACAAGTTTCTTGATGAGTAGGGAGTAATTCCGCCATAGAGCCCACCTCTCAGGAGAGGTCAGCGTAATTGGTGATGGTGACATCGCCATGTGAAAAATGCGCTTTAATCTCTAATGACCCACCCATCGCTTCGATCATTTTCCGCAAGCTGCTAATGCGTATGTCCGCACGGCGTTCCATCTTGGCAATGGCGGGTTGCAGGACATCAAGTTGGTCAGCCAAAACTTCTTGCGAAGTCCCAATTGCCTGGCGAAGCTCATGCAAAGCCATTTCCTCACGTAGTTCGATCTTTCGTCCTTCAATTTTTGCCCGTCGTTCGGGAGAGAGATGCTTTGTCAGTTTGTTAAAATTTTGTCGGCCACTCATGGGATCAGGCCCTCCTTTCGTAACTCCTCAAGATGTTCATCATAGAGCTTGTCTGCGACAGGGATATATTCGTGATAAAAGTGATCATTCCCCGTCTTATCCCCACCGATCAGTAAAATGACAGATCGTCTGGGGTCAAAGGCATAAAACACCCTGATGGGATGGCCACCAGATTGAACCCTGAGTTCTCGCATGTAGCTATGTTTCGAGCCTTCAATCGATGAGGAATGTGGAAACCCCAGATGTGGACCAGACTCCATCAACAACTCGGTTGAGGATGTTACATCATCCTGCTGAGCCTCAGTTAACGTCTCTCATCACTTCTCGAACTCATTGGTATATTCTACATCCCAATCCATTAATTATTCCCTAGAGTGAATATATTCCATATTTGGAATGCTGTCAATGTAGGGCCACTTTTAGCTGGAAATAGGACATGACAAGGCTGTTTGGATAATTACAAGATTTATCTCACGGAATTTTTGAATATCACCAGCTTTTCTCCGTGTCCCCTTCTGAAAAGTCTGTCTCTATGAACCCATTTCTGAGATCAGCAATCCCTTCCATTTCATCGGCGAGTTCATACACCTGTCGATTCAGGTCTTCGTCATCCTGGTAGTGAAAGGTCAGCTCGTACTCGCATCCGTTTGTATCCAGCTTCTTGGCATCATAATGAGCAAGATACCCACAGAGTCTTCCAACCGTTTATCCGAGAAGTCATATTCGCCTAAGAGGGGCCTGTAAGATTAAGTGTGTAACTGGTTATCATCATGGTTTTATTTCATAATGAGGAATGATGAGCAAACCAAACACAAAGACCGATGCGTTGTTAGATGATTTACTGAAATCTTTTGAGCAGGTGAATCGTTACGGTTTTGGTTAGCGCATGGGCAGCCAAGGTTCCAACTGCTGCAACAGTTCCTTCTTCTTTCCAATCCCGCCGATGAAGGTTTGAAATTCACCATTGACAAAGAGGGCAAGGGCCGGCAGGGACTGAATCTCAAGGTCGGCAGGAATGAGATGGTTTTCCTGC
>BQIV01000045.1 GCA_021604005.1 Nitrospirales bacterium
ATTTTACGAAATCAGAAGGTCGTGTTGGCTTCTGGCGCGAAGGAGTTTGGTGAATGGGTGGAAACGGCTGATCGAGTGGTGAGTCACACAGAGGTGGCCGATGTTGAGGTGTCGACAGTGTTCCTTGGCATTGATCATCAGTTCTTCGCCGGGCCTCCTCTCCTGTTCGAAACAATGGTGTTTGGTGGCGATCTTGATCAAACCTGCCGTCGCTGCTCTACATGGGATGAAGCTGTAGCGCAACATGAATCGATCTTATCAGAACCGCGTGTATGGCTACTATAAGCCCAGTTAAACCTGTGCCGTTATCGCCATGCCATTCGATGGATTAATGTGTATAGATGACACGCAAGGCAGACAGCTTTACGGTACTGCTTTGTAAGCGCTCTTCCAGATCGGAAATTTGGGTGCTCAGTGCTTGAACTTCTTCCATGCGAATGGTCGGGTTTCGCTTTTTCAGGGTACGCAGGCGTTGTAATTCCCCATCTAATTCTGCATGCATCGCCGCGATGGCTGTCTTGCGAATCATAGGGAGTTGTTGGGTGGCCATTTCCTCAATGATTTGTATTTGTTTTTTTACTGTTGCACGTGTCTTTTCGATCATTTTCCGTGCCACTTCCTGATGGATTGTCTTTAAGAGCTGTTCGTAGGAGTCAGGTGGTAGTTGGCGTGCAAAGTTTTTCCCTACCTGGTTGACCATCAGAAAGGGGGGCAGGCTAATTATTTTATGATATGTAGTGTGTCTATATTATTAGATAATTATCTTGACCTCTTATTCTGCCAACAACTCGGTGGCATCACTTGACGGATATTATGTACACATTTGGTTTGTCGAATGTGGACTCTGTCAGTTATATCACGACCCAGATTCGGAAACGTATCAACGAGCAGCCCGACTTCGCCAAGACGATACAGCGACTTACCCATTATGTCATAAAGCAAGCAACTTGACCTCCTAATCAGGGATAACTCACATAATGCGTACAACGGTACGTACCGGGCATTCGAGCTGTTGCGTTAAGTATTTCCTATACGCGTATCAGCGCGAAGGTGTCGATGCTTTGACATCACCAATGGTAGCTAGAGTGTCCTGGAAGACGGTTTCGACGCTGTCGGCATCTTCAGGTCCTTCGCCGGGTGGTTCGTTGCCGCTGTCGATCGCCACTAAATTCAATGGCTTGGTGGTCGTGGAACTGCTCCCGTATGTGTAGTAGAGGTGCAGGGGGGCCTCGTTTCGAATCTCGTCGTACATACGATCGAAGTCGTCGAAGGGGATCTGTGCAAAGACATGCACGCCGTCGAAGTTGAGACCCCCAACGTTGGCCGCAAATCCGTTAAGGTTGGTGTACGTCGGAAAGAAGTACAGCGTTGCCCGGTCCTGGATACCGTGGGTCATTATCGGACCAGAGATCGTGAGGCGAGCAAACGGCACCGACTTGTTCCTGGCGACTCTCACGGTGTAGGTTTTAATTGGGAAACTAGCGACTGGCATATTGGCCTCCTTCGGTTGATAGTTTGAGTTGCGTTTTTAGATAACAATGTTATTAGGGTAACGCAAGACCAATGCCTTAGAGGTATTAAGAAGAAAAATGCTGGAAAATGTCAAATAAACTGGGTGTTTGTCCCATCAATGCGTACTGTCCGAGTTAGGTGTCTGAACAAGGATGGGAGAAAACTGGTATCTAAACAGATACAAAGTTGTATCTGCTTAGATCCCAGAGCTGTGGAGAATAATAAAGGTTCAATGCCTATCAGGAAAGTACACAAAACTTCACGAGTGGAGCGAACGTGCATGCCACGATCGCTCGATGAAATAACCGAGAGACATCGTGACGACGGTTAAACCGATACGTAAATTCTCCCAGGTACCGTCCCAGATGTTTGACTCGGACCCCGAACTCGCACTAAGGGTCAAGACTAGTTATATAATGTTTTCCAGGTCACCTATGATGCCAAAGGGAATCGTGAAGCTAAGACGAGCAACGTCAATCCGACGGACGTGATGATGTATGCAGATAACAGGGACATTCTCCTTTTTCCTGGGCCTCTCGTCAGCAGTTGCAGGATCATTAGCCAATGCCTTGGACCTCTCGCGCCTCTATCGGAGGTCTCTGCTATCATGTGCTTAATCGCAGCATATCGTTTGGGTGGAAATGATAGATACAACGGACTGGGGCTTGAGGCGAGCCTGACCTCATGCACGACTTCGGAAGGTCTCATCACGACACCGCTATCTTGTTAAGAAAAGAAGAATGTCTCCTTTTCTTAACTTGGCTCCGTAAGCTTTTGTCCCAAAATCTTTTAACGGATACCGAGCCCAGTCCCGATCACGTTCATAAGCCTTTTACCAAGTGGATATGAGTTTGTACGACCTTCTCATTGCTTTACTTACGACTTCCATATTCGTGAGGTATTAACCGTTTTCATTTTGTGAACGGTATTGTGCTATGAGCCGTCTTTCTCTTGGTTCGAATTTCATGAAGTAAGTCGTCTGAAGTTCTCTCAGTGTGAGTAAGTCGTGATCGTCAGAAACAATGCACTCGGCTTGGCTGGCTTTCGTAGGCTAGAACCATATAAGTTCATTGAACCGCCTCTAAGCGTTTGCGTCCTCCTAGGATACCTATAATCCACAGAATGAATGAGTATTTTTCCGCTATAGAAAATTAGGTATCATGAGCCAGCGGTATGTTGAACGTTCGTGTTCCCAGGAGCACCTGTAATCCCGACATTCACGTGCTAGGTGATTGCGTTGAATATTGAAATGTCATGAGCCGCCAGACCGTTGAGCGTTCGTGGTCTAGGCCTCTCGCCAATAATTAGTAGAATTACCCAACATGAAAAAAATTAAAAAAAAGAAAACCGGAAATTCTCGTGCACTTCCAGCCTATGTCATTGGGTACACGCATGCCGATCCACCGCCTCCCGGATATGTGACTGCCTGGTTTGATCAGCAATATGGCGGACCGTTGTCGATTCAGTTTCTGAGTCAAACCGGTCATGCACAATTTGAAGCGATTCATACGCAATGGCGAGTCCGGATTCATATGTCCCCTGATTCTCAAACAGCCAAGTCGTGGAATGAGCAGCTCCATTGGGAACATACTTCAGTTATCGAGGTGTTCCCTGGTTCCAATAGCGGACAGTCTAAGCTTGATGCAGTGTTGCATGTCGCACGGCTGGCTCGCGGCTTGACGCTGTTAACGGATGGGACAGCCTTTGATGTGTCCTCAAGCGTGTATCTCAATCCTTCTGATTGGCAGGATCGAGTATTGACGACGTTTTTCCTCGACGAACACATCCAGATTGAGCAACGGGAAAAATTGGAATCAGGACAAGTCTGGTTTTATACGCGAGGATTATGCAAGTTCGGTCTTGATGAGCTGGAATGTCTTCGCCCAACGGGACTTTCTGAGACAGTTGTCAAAGAGGTCCTCGAAGAAAGTGCAGAATATGTGGTGAACCATGGGAGTGTTCCAAAAATTGGTGAGGTCATCAACTTGCAGAATACTGGACGAGCCGTCACGATCGTCCGTCATCGTACAGATCAATCCTTTGGAAAGCCTGTAGCGCTTCGTGAATTGAGATGGGAATGACCGAGGGGCCAAGAGTCAAATAAGCCGAGAGCTTGACTGAATGGGATTAGGATTAGGCGTTAGATGGGGTTGCTCCAGGTTTCTTGTTAATCACATTCATCGCGAGCGCAATCATTGAACCCACGTCTGAAACACTAGCCGGTAACACGAGCGTATTGCTGGTTTTAGCAAGTTCGCCGAATTCTTGTATGTATTGTTCGGCAACTCGTAGTTGAACGGCTTCGTATCCACCGTCGTTTTGAATTGCTTCGGCAACTTTTCGAATGCCTTCAGATGTCGCCGTTGCGATGGCTAAGATGGCCTGAGCTTGCCCTTCGGCCTCGTTGATCTGTTGTTGCTTTCGTGCCTCTGATGCTTTAATGACTTGTTGCTTTTCACCTTCGGCATTATTAATGGCTGCGTCTCGCTGTCCTTCCGACGTCAACACCACGGCGCGTTTCTCTCGCTCAGCCCGCATCTGTTTTTCCATGGCATTGAGCACGTCTTGCGGGGGATTAATATTCCGTATTTCGTAGCGGAGGACCTTGATCCCCCATGGGGCCGAGGCCTTATCCAATTCATTCACGACCTGCACATTAATGTTGGTCCGTTCTTCGAAGGTGCGGTCTAAATCGATTTTGCCGATCTCGCTCCGTAACGTCGTTTGGGCTAATTGAGAAATGGCGAAGTGGTAGTCCGTAATCCCGTAGGATGCACGTTCGGCATCCAATACTTTGATGTAGAGCACGCCGTCTACGCCAACCTGAACGTTGTCATTCGTAATGCAGATTTGTTCCGGCACGTCCATGGCGACTTCTTTCAAGGTATGTTTATAGCGAATGACATCTAGGAAGGGGATCAGTATATGAAATCCGGCTCCGATCGTTGCCGAGTATTTCCCCAGACGTTCTACGACATATGCGCTTTGTTGGGGAACCACGACGGCAGTTTTCGCCAAAATGATCAGGACGAGTAATGCCAGAAAAACGGCTACGGTCAATTCACCCGACATGCTGTTCCTCCTTTATGGCTGATTCGGCTGTAATCCAGAGTGTTAATCCCTCGACTCGAATGACTTGAGTGCGTTGTCCCTTCTGTAGCAAGGTGTCTCCGGCATTACGGGCGGTCCAGGTGGATCCGTGAAGTTCAACTTTGCCAGCCGCTTGGCTGGGGAGATCTTCAAGGACGGTGGCAATTTTACCCAAGAGGGTATCCACGTTGGTGAGTTCCTGTTCCGTTGGCGTGATCTTTTTCTGAAGTGTTCGGCTGAGTGATAAAAGCGAGATAATTCCAAGAATGGCGAATAGTACCCATTGGCTCCACGTCGCCTCAGCAAGTCCCAGCCAGACAACGGCACTGACGACGAGTGCCGCGGTTCCAAAAAACAAGAAATAAAAGTTCCCCAATCCACCAAGTGTCAATATTTCCAATCCCAAAAACGCAATGCCGAGCAGTGCCCAATACCACCAAAGCATGACTTTATCTCCTGGAAAAATGACTCATGTTATCTATGATAGAGGAAAGCGATGCATTGGTATAGTTTTTTCTGGCTAGACACGAAAAGAGCTAGGCGTGCATGCTCATAATCTATGCGGAAACGGTTGAAACGGTTGAAACGGTTGAAACGGTTGAAACGGTGGATCATCACAGGACCGTAGGGTGTGATATATGAAACGGTTTAACTCACCTAGGCATTATTTGCATCCGTTGGAATAAGGCATTGGACGTCATTCGTTAGCCCCAGCACGTATTGGGTGTCTTGCGAGCATTGAAGGGAGGGGCAAGGCTTCTGTGGTTTTTGGCCGAATTGGCTCAAAACCTGGTAAACTTCTGCTGCGGATGATGTCTTATATGGCATTGCGATTCACGATCTTCCCTTTGACCAAAGGTATCTACGTGGCAGAGAAAGAACAAATACGATTAATCCGATCGGGAGTCGAAGCCTGGAACGCCTGGCGTTTAGTGAACCCGTCGATTCGTGTCGATTTGAGTGGCGCTGACCTCTCAGGCTTGAACCTTGCTCACGTTGACTTCAACGGCGCCAATCTTCAAGATGTGACGCTCGATAAGGCGGATCTTTCCGGAGCGATGTTATCCGGGGCCAATCTGTCGGAAGCAAGCCTTGTCGACGCAAATCTCACGGAAGTGAACTTAAGTCATGCGAATGTGAGTGATGCCGACCTCCTTCAGGTTCTTCTTGTTCGAGCAAATTTAACCAGAGCTCATTTGGCGAAGACTGATTTTAGTAAGGCTGATTTACGGGAGAGCATCTTGGCTGAAACGAATTTGCATTTAGCGAATTTTTCCGGAGCAAACTTATGCAATGCTAATCTCGAAGAGAGTAAAGTTCGCGAGAGTTGTCTTGCGCAGGCCGATTTGACGGGTGCGAATTTTTCTCGTGCCGACCTCGCACAATCGGATATGACGCAATCGAATTGTACGGGAGCCAACTTCGATCACGCGTCATTGCTGCATGCAAATTTTCGAGGAGCAAATCTCCATGGTCTTCGAAATGCCACGACCTCGCAACTATCCAAAGCACAAACATTCTTGCATGCTGCATTCGACTCCCCAATCGGTGAACAACTACAGAACGATTATCCTCGCCTTTTCGAATAGTCTTACATGTTCAGGGTTTACGAGAAGACAGTCCCTCCATTTTCGCGTCAATGTCTGCGTAGATGGCCGTTTCAGTTATAGCGAAACTGTATAGCTCTAAGTTGAATTGCTATAGTTTTTAACTTTTCATTAAGACCTATTTGTCTGGAAAATGCTATAGCCGTTTCCAATAACTTCCGCTGATTCAATTGTTGCACCGTGCTGGGTTAGCTGTATTTTCCTGTTTTAAACGTATGTGGATTCGCTATAGTGGTAGAGGAGCTTTTGCTCAAGAATATGGCTTCTTCCCTCATTCATCACCTGCACTGCTTATCGTCCTAGGTCTTTGTTCTCTGCCGGGGTTCGTCCCGGCGGCCGAGGCCCTTTTGTTTCGGCAAAAGGACCCAAAACCATGAACGCCCAGGCCAGGTTCATCGGATGAGCTGAACCCCGGTTGGTAGGGCGGGCCAACTCGCTGCGCTCAAACAAGTCCCGCCCACTATCAGAGGCGTTCACTCAGCGGACTGGCCTGAAGGCGTCAGGTCATAGGTACTGGGAAAAAGTTAAAAGACTATATCATGTCCACAACGTAACCACACCTGTTGTGCAAGCAAAAGGTAAAAGGAACGGTTAGAACTTCTGCTGGGCCACCTGCAATCCAAATAGTGGGTCGCTACGAGACGTTCACCCATGGCTGATCTTCCTGCACCGAGAAAATGTAAAAATCTCTCATCACCCATAAGGTGAGCACGAGATTTGTAAATTTCCTCTGCACACAAATAGTTTGCACAACTTTTTCGCGCTCAACTGCCGTTTCTAGGTTGAAACATTGTGCGGCGCTAGGTCAGTCGCATTTTTCGCTTGGAACATATGTGGCTTCGCTAAATTTCCTGGAGATGTGTATGGAAGAGGGAGCGGCCCCATACGATTCTGTCGGTCTTATCTTCTCGAACACTATGCCAAGACGCACATGGCAAGCACCCGGAACGCCAACAACGTGCATCTTTTTGCTTGACGTAATTCATGCTTTTTTCTAGGGTTTGAACATGACGGGCAATTGGGACGTTCATGCTGTGCCGCACTGGCTTTATCCAAGGAGGATTTCATGGCGCATGTTCCTTTCACTCACCTGTGTCGATTGTGTCTCTTGGCAAGTGCCGCTTCATTGATTTTCCCTTCTCTCGGTTCCGCAGTCGAATTTGTCATTGTTGGTCCGCGAGCGGTTGGAATGGGAGGCGCAGGTGTGGCGGTAACCACCGATTCGCTCGCCACCTATTGGAACCCTGCCGGACTCACGCAATCTGAAGGACTCGATATTCGTGCACACGTTTCGGGGCAAGGCATCGATCGGGGCGGTGTTCTCGATACGCTGGACGATATTGACGACATCAATGACTCTGATATTTCTGCGGCCAATCAAAATCGATTACAGGGTCTTCTCGATAATTTAAATGGGAATTCGCTATCAGCTTTGGCGGCTGCCGGATTGTATATCAAGGGTTCATGGGGAGATCATGTTCTTGGCTTGAATGTTTCAAACGTCGGCACTGGAGGGTCCTTTACATCGACGCCTTTAACCGCTGTCGTGGCTGGGGGCGAATTAGATATCAATGGGCAACTACAGGTGAATTTTCTTGAAGCCCGCCAAGTGGCCTTATCGTATGCCTATGCATTGTGGGAAAAGAAAGTTTCATTCGGTGTGACGGCCAAAGTGATTCAAGGCGCAGCGTACAACCGTGGTGTCGATGTCGACGATGCAGAAGATGATTTCGACCTTTCGGATGAACTCAAAAACTCGAAAACCTCCTATGAATTTGGGATAGACGTTGGTGCATTAATTCGTCCGGTTTCCTGGTTACAGCTTGGCGTCGTAGGGAAGGATCTCAACACGCCCTCATTCAATGCCCCCGGCGGCGGGACCTTCAAATTGCGGCCGCAGGTTCGCGGCGGTCTGGCACTGCAACCGTTTTCCGCCACTATCGTGACGTTTGATGTGGATATCACTAAAAATAAAACACTGCTTCCGGGAATCCGGAGTCGAGTGCTGAGCCTTGGCGTTGAACAGGGTCTCTTTGAAGTGGTCTTTCTGCGGGCAGGTGTGTTGAAGGATGTGGAAGATGCCAAGTCTCAATTTACTCCAACAGCGGGAGTCGGTCTTCGTCTCTGGGCTCTGCAATTTGATGTCGGAGCGGGGTATGATTTCAACGAACGAGGCGTCCTGGGCTCATTCTCTTTAGGCTTGACGTTCTAAGTCAACGCAGGTTCTTGTATGAGTGCTTCGTAAACGACAGACACGAGGGCTATTCGTATAGAGAAAGTCCTTAAGGGTTCGTATCTTGCTGAGGCGCAATCCCTGGCGTCGGTTCTAGCGAAGGACGTTTTACGCACCCTTCTGCCATCATGATCGGAAGCATGAGAGTCATGAAGAGGCAGGCCATGAGTAAAACATTTCGTACAAGCACTTGAACATCGGTGGGAAAAATCTGAATGAAGAGCTGCATGATATGGCCCTCCAGCTTGAATGGGTTTGAATGGCCTTTAACACGGTAATAAAACTATTGGATGTTGCTTGCCTTCTCTGTCGATGCCCTAATCATCATGACTGATTTCTTGAGCTATTGTGTCCCAGGTCACCGGTTGGCAATTATTTTCTCTTAATATTATAACAAATTTTGATTCTGGGGTGAAGAAGGGGAGTCATGGCATCAGCCCCAGCCTCGGCATTTTCGTTTCAAGGCAGTCGTATGGATCAATGCGATGGGTTTAGACAATGGGTTTGTGATGAAGGGCTAAAGCTATTAAATTCAACTATGAGGAGGTTACGTGCTCTAGTGGATTTAGCGGGATCAGTTTCAAGGGGCAATGTAGGTTGTTCTATGTTCTAAAAAAATAGCCCGATGAGATACAAGACCGATCAGGTGATATGGAGTTAGTGAGTATACGATTAAAAAGTCAAACGAATGCAGGTGTTTACCTGCCAGATGCTTTAGGCAAAACTTGGTTTTGGAGCTGTTTCCACAGGCCGGGGAAAACTATCAAGGCGGATAAATTGATAGAAAGGACAACCTAGGGTGATTTGGGGCTTTTGACATTTGCCCAATCGCTATCTGGATCCTCCAAATCGACTTTGTGAACCCCTTCAAGAAACTTACTTTGTAAGAGTTCGTATTGTTCTCGCAGATCACCCATCGGATGTTGCCAATTATGAAGATAGTAAATTGCGGTAACCTTCGCTTGTAACGCCGCCTTAGTGCAGTCAAAGCATGGCCGCAAAGTTGAGTACACCACTGACCCTTCAACGGCGTTTCCGAATCGTGCAGCAGTGATAAGAGCGTTCTGCTCTGCATGCACGCAAACACAGACGTCGTATCCCACGCTGGCTTTGTATGTGTCACGGTCACGACACCGAACGCATCCTCCATCAGTGCAGTTAACTATGGATTCTGGCGTTCCGTTGTAGCCGGTAGATATTATGCGGTTTTCCCTAACCATTACCGCCCCTACTTTACGGCCATAGCAGTTGGCTTTTTTTCGAACCGCCATAGCAATATTCATGTAGTAATGATCTCGATCCATACGGCCCTCCTAGTTCGAGACTTTGAACCACCGTCCCAGATTTCCTTTTAAATGGATAGGGTTTCAGCTTCCATTTTTGCTAATATCTGAACTCCCAATGTTTCTTCTTCATGCAGTAGTATTCTACATGTGAACATGCTGGGATATCGTTCCTCTTCTCGTACAAAAAAGTGAGATGGAAATCAGTGATATAGAGTGAAGGTCTATTCGTTTTAGGAAAAGATATTCTTGGGCAAACAATCGTTGACAGAAATCAAACGTAGAAATATCAGGCCAAAACCTAGACGGTTTTTGCCATTTCAAGGTAACGGCAAAAGGCATTGGCCAATTGCATCTGGCGTGGCGTTCGGCAGTCAGCTTCGAAAATCCCTGCCGATGCAACAAGGATTGCCAGGCATCGAGCGCGTGAAATTGCAACATTAAAGCGGTTTGAACTGTAGAGAAATTCCATCCCGCGAGGGGCGTCGGCATGACTTGATGTTGCCATCGAATATATTGCAATGGGTGCTTCTTGTCCTTGGAATTTGTCCACTGTACCCACGTGCGCTTGCGGAAGTCGATGATGAATCTCGAAGACCTGTGCGTTGTAGGGCGCAATAATCAGGATATCTTTCAATTTGACTGGTACCTTTATCCCATTGCGATCAGTCCATTGTGTATCTTCCGCAAGGATGCGATCTACAAGCGCTTTCACGGCATCCGCTTCCTCGATCGATGAGCTGGTGTTGCCAGTATGACTGATTGGTAGATAGCGCAATCCTGATCCTTCTAGAGTGCCGTTGGAGCTTATCTTTTGACGGTTACAGCCTTCGACGGATCTAAGTTTTCCATCGTAGAAAAGCTCTGAATTAAATATGCAAATGTCTGGATGTAGGCGCCAGGTAGATTCGAGAAACAAACCTTGTTCTTCCGAGATTGTTTGACGGCCGTCAAGGATGTGATCGAGCGCAGATACCCCGGTTCCATCTGGATGGGAACCTTGCATAGGCTGTTCAAGTTGTTGGGGATCGCCCAGTAAGATTAATGTCGGTGCTGCATGCGATACGGCTAAAACATTCGCCAGGGACATCTGAGCAGCCTCATCAACAACTAAGACATCGAGCGTGTCTTGCGCCTCTTGGCGAGACCATAAAAAATGTGTTCCCCCTGCAACTTGAGCCCGTCCTGCTTGAAGAGGGAAAAATAGATCATCATTCGTTCTGGCAAACGTAAGACTGGGTTGATCCACTTCTTCATTGCTCGCTTTCGGTTTTTGAATGCAGCTCACGTCTATCTGCATTTCAGTAGCAGCTTCGATCACCATATTAATTAGATGACGAATGACTTTGTGGCTATTCGCCGTAATCCCGACTTTCTTTCCGTCCTGCACAAGCGAGCAAATCATCCGTGCACCCGTGAACGTTTTCCCTGTTCCGGGTGGGCCTTGAATTGGCAAAACCCCACTATCGAGGTGCTGACAAATGCGCAAGGCAGCATCGAGGGCGCTTTCATCATCGTTTCGCATAGCTTGCCCTTGTAGATTAGGAGGCTCGCGTAAAAGAAGTGCGCGGGCACTTTTGAAGGGGCCATCACCTTCGATCCCATTTTTTGCAACGTACTCTCCCAATCGAAACAGCGAAGCCGCCTGTTCCTTGCCGCCAAATATCTTGTGGGAAAAGACAGCTTCTGGATGTATGTCTGCAGTTGCTTTAGTCTTCTTTATATCGATTGTGCGTTGTTCAGTGGAAACTGTAAGCGCTTTCCCGAGCTTGTCTCCACCAACTTGCATTAAATCTTCATCGCCGCGTAGATCAGAATCCTGTTGCTCAAATCTGTAGCGGTGGGTTGGAATGCCGGTCTGGCTGCGATCAACCGTTTCAAGCAGTGAAAGACTCGAAAGAGCTGAACGCTCTCCAAGTAATTCATCTGGTGTAAGAGCACTGAGTCTGAAGAATTCCCACCAAAGAGCTTTATCTTCCCGGCGGTGCCAGTCCAGAATATGCGCAAGCACCCATCGCGCCTGCTGCTCCTTGTTGCGGTCACCAGGATCAACTGGAATATTGTGGGTTAGCCTTTCCACCAGTACCTGAACACGCTGTGCTTGTTCGTCTAATTCTTCGCTAGGGCCTTCTGAAGGGTGCATAGGACGCGGGATATCTTTCCCTTCACTAATGAGTTTGCATCGAAGCTCTTCAAGCCAGTTCCTGAGCCCTAAAGTGGCGAAACAGTCATCGGCGTTGTAGCCTTGCACAACTGACTTCGTATCATCCTCAATGGAGGAAATGTCATTAAGCTCAAGAGCTGCAGAAACCTTTGTCAAGGCAATATTCGCATCACGCAAGGAAATCTGGCGTTCAAAGGCAAAAAACAGCTCTAATTTCTTGAGCGAATAGCTCTCTATACCCGCACGTATGGCGTTGCGAACGACGCTCAGAAGATCAATAAAGACCAAGCCACGCAGTAGATTGTCGATCTCGCTTTCACGTGTTGCATATCGCCCCATCAAGCGCTTAAGGGCGGATGGCTCGTAAGGGGCAAAGTGATAGACGTGCATGTCTGGATGCGTTTCGCGGCGCTCAGTGATGAAATCCACGAAGCGTTCAAAGATGACCTTCTCGTTCTCACGATCAAAGGCCCACTCTCCAACGTACTGTATTTCCCCATGTTCATCGGTATAGGCATATCCGAAGAGATATTCGAAACCGTACTCGCCAACGAATTGATCACCTTCTATGTCAAAGAAGACGTCGCCTGAGGAAGGCTCTGGCAATGCGGCCAGACCAGTTTCTGGCACGATATTGAGAAACTCATACTTGAGTTCTCCAGATTCGCGCGATTGGACTTGAATGGATGCTTGCGCCTTGGCTTTCTCAAATGATACTGGCGAACCCTTTTGAGGATTAAACGGGATCGGAAGAGGCATGTCGGCAAGTCCTTGCGTGGTCGCAATGCCATTGGCTTGCAGCTCCCTGATCTGGTGTTTCGAGATATTTGCGACTAGGCAAAGATGGTCATCATCGCGGCGGCGTTGGTCACATTGGTTGTACCAGCGACAAACATCGCAGTGTTCCTTGGGCTCGGGATAGGTTGTGGGGTTAGCGTCTTCTTCAGCTGCTTCTTCTGCGGCCTTCTTCACACGCCGGAAGTAGGCGGCATAATCGGCAAATCGAAATATTTGCGGCTCGTAGTTAGACCAGGGTGCCACCACATAGACATTCTCCGGTGGAACACCTTGCGCATTGCCAAGAAGGTCGGCATATAAACTGAGTTGTAGAACCGTCCCACCTTTTGTTTCCCGTGCAAGCTTTGTGTCAATCACTTCATATGACCAGCCTCCTAGGTCACTTGGAGTTTCAACGCGCCTTAATATATCTGCGCGTCCACTCCATCGCTCATTGTGTAATGCACCTTGAGCTATGATATCTTTACCTTCCCGCATCGCCTCCAATGTTTGAGCTACTGAAACCTCATTAATGTCAACACCGTCGATAACGGTGATAGCGAAGCCTTCGTCCTGAAGATGCTCGATGTAAGCTTGCTCGTGCTGAAGACCCCGTTCCCGAAGGATTTCCAGTAATGGATCATAATGGTCAGGCTTAGCGAGCACGCCAAATGCTACTTGAATATCCAACGTACTAAGGTGATTGCAATTCAAATGACCTACTAGATCAGATGCGCTGAGGTGGATTATTCCGTTTAATTTCTTCATCTCTATTAAAAAGCAACTAAAATTGAAAACGCCAAGTTATATTGTACTTCTAAACGCTTATTTCTGGAAATAATAAATTACCGAAACCGTCATCAATAACGATTCCGTGTGTTTTTTGAGATCAAGTGCGTTTTTGACTAATAACTCATCTCCGTCCATTTTCGAGAGCCAAAAAGTTTGGCAAAGAATGCAAGGGCAAAGCAAAGAGGGAAAGTACAATGGTCTCAAGAATTTTCCATCGCCAAAGATAAATTGAGAGAATTTGAACGCCCGCAATATCCTTTGGTGTATTAGGACGGTATTAGGCCAAATCCCTACTACTTCACGCTAAAAGGATAAAGTAAAAGGATGAGCTCAATTCCCAGAAACAGTTCTAAAATAGGTATTTCCCAGGACTGGGTGATTGTGAGAACTACCTAAGCTGATGATTTTGTTAGTGGGCCGTGTAGGAGTCGAACCTATGGCCCGCTGATTAGAGTCAGTTACTCGTTTATCTTCTTTGGACATAGACTACTTTTCTGCCTCCTTTTCTTTCCCACGTAATTCTTTATTGCCAACTTCACAGTGAGCTTCTACACTCTGACCATGTCCATACAAGATGCGCCACAATCATTTCACAATCCGGAAGCTGCGGTCTTTCGACCGGGAGAGTTTTACGGACGTGAGGGATTGGTTCGGAATCTACTCTGGCGGCTTGAACGGCGAGAGTCGCTGAGCATTTTCGGTGGACCGAAATTAGGGAAGACCTCTTTGCTGCTCCACTTGGCGTGGCAGTTGAACCATTCTTCATCGGTCTCGCGATCGAATAGTCCACAGGCCGTGTATGTTGATATGTCCATTGAAAAAGACCGACGGCAGTTCATTGAGACAAGAGCGAATGGTGAATTGGTCATGTTGCTCGATAATTGTGATTATGTATTGGCAGATGATCACAATGTGCTTGCTCTATCCTCTATGGTAAGCGGGGTGAGATCGTGTATGCAGGAGGCAGAAACTGGATGGAATTTGTTAAGAGCGGTGGATTCAGTGGATTCAAACGTCAGCCTCGGCCTATTCCGTTGTCCGTCTTTTTGGAGAAAGAAGCCTTCCAAGTTTTGGGCTCAGGCCTCTCGAGTGAACATCGGGTTATGATTCTCGAGCAGGCTGGGACTCATCCGTACGTTCTGAAAGCGTTTGGTTCGTTGTTGTTGGCTGAGGGGAAACAATGCAAAAGAGAGGAGACGATCCAAAGGGCTGGGGCCTACCTTTTTCCATTTTTTCAGCGTTGTATTAAAGAAATGAAAGAGCCCATGGAGCATGACGTGCTGGCTCATGTGATCAACGTCCGAGTTCCCATCAACCCAAGGGAAGTAGCCCGTTTCTTAAAATTGCCCACCATCAAACCTTTTGCGAATACTCTCTGTATCCTTGGATTGATTCGTCGATGGATTCAGAATGAGGAGGCCACGCTCTGTGCGGGGTGCCGTCTCTTTAACGAGTGGTATATGGAATCGAAGACGTCAGTTTCTACGTAATTTAGGTCTACGATATGTTTGTTTGATACTGACGTTACGTTGCTTCTGCGAGACATTGTTCCACCAGCGATTGCTGGTGGTCCATTTGTCCAAACGAAACATCGCGCAGTTGGCCTTTGCGATCAAATAAGATAGCCGAGGGTGTGCCTTGTAAGGAAAAGCGATCGAAGGTCTCGGCTTTCATTGTTTTTTGTTTCAAGTAATTTCGAACTTGATTGAGGACATTGAGTTGCTGGCCTTCCGGTAATTCTCCAAAATTCGGCAGAATATCTTGCGCATACCGCTCTACTTTTTCCTGTGTGACAGGTTCGGATTCCGGGACGACGCGATCCATGCCCACGGGGAACGGCAGGCGCCACTCGACTTTGCCATCGGTCAGCATGCCGTACTGCGTTAAGGCCTTCAAGGTTTCTCCAATCACCTCTCCCGTGTCGACCAGTCGCTCTAAATTTTCTAGCGTGTTTTTGTCGTAATCCTCAAAGGCCGTCGCAAGTCCAATGATGGCCAACCCCTTATTCCGATAGCGTTCATGTAATTGAATGGCTTTCGGCAGCGCATTGAGGAAACATCCCGGACAATTTACCTGAAAGACCTCGATTAATACGACAGACCCGACGAGTGCTTCAAGTGTGACAGGTCCACCCTTCACCCACGCGTCGACAGAAACATCAGAAAGTGTGTGGTTGTTCATGTGTGTGAATGTGTAGTCGATTTTTCAATTCTGAGGCAGTTCCAAAAAAGTTCGATAGGAGCGGTTGGATCTGTATAGTGTATGACACTCCCCCGTAGTGCGGTGAGCGCCTGCGTGGATTTGCTAGAGACTGGCGAAATGTTTACTGTAAGTTTTCCGTGATTAGTCATAACGACACGTCAATGATGGTTGGTTACCCAAACGCATAGAATAATCATGTGAGATGTGGCGTTAAGATGTCCATCACCATTTATAAGCCGAATGGTGGAGGGAGTCAAACAATTCGTGGCTGTCATGTTCTAGCCGTTTCAGGGATGTCGAAACGATCACGCGCTACGTTGTACACGTTTGATAGCAATATGTCATATAGCACGTCAATCATTGTCCGTACATCCAAGCGGCTAAAACTACCGTTCGTTGAAACATAATATCGGGCACAGCTCGTGATATTTTCTCGTTTGGAACGTATTTGGATTCGCTATACGTGAGACAGAATTTGTTTCGTTATGACTTTCGGTAGATCTCTCGGCGATGACCGACTTTGATCACGTCACACATTCCCATTCCCTTATTCGTATGCATTTCTTATGGTCCTAGGTTTTTGCATTCTGCCGGGGGTTCGTCCCGGCGGCCGAGTGTATAGATTGTTGCATCCCGAAGGGTGCACCCTTTGTTGTGAAGGCAAAAGGACCCAAAACCATGAACGCCCAGGCCAGGCTCATCGGATGAGATGAACCCCATTTGGTGGGGCAGGCTAACTCGCTGCGCTCAAACAAGCCCGCCCAGTATGAGAGGCGTTCACTCAACGGACTCTAGCGAAACCTCATCCTTACTCACGGAATGCACATGCCCAATCGAACGCAAGAACACACGTCAACCGTATGAAAGAGTCGTGGCACGGCTAGAGCCTGCAGGCGTCAGGCCATATGTATTGAGAAAAAGTTAACATACAATAGCATTTTTAATTAGATGAGGAAGGGTAAAACGTAAAAAGGCCGTTGGCACGTGAACGCCAACGGCCTTGAGAGAGCAGATTAATTGACGGTAATTTACCCGCCAGATTTTTTGACGTAGGCTTTGTAGACGTGGACAGAGTTTTCGTCCGCTTCTTCTAGCCCAACCCACTCATGGCCGGTCGTTTCGCACCAGGCCGGCATGTCTTTTTTAATACCCTCGTCATCCGAGGCCACTTCTAAGACTTGCCCCGGCACGAGTTCCTTAATCTTTTTGGAGGTCATGATAATCGGCATGGGACAAAAGTACCCAAGGGTATCGAGTTTGACATCGGCTTCGATCATTGGTGATTCCTCAAACGTTAAATGAATAGGTTGACTGAGCCATTTTTTGCTTCAGCAAGATAGGTCGAGACGCCCGCTAGCTGATCAACACCATCAATCAAGGTATCTTTCGAAATCCCCATCATCCCTAAAGTGGTGGTGCAGGCGATCATTTTGACGCCGAGGTCTTGTGCGGTTTCCAACAGTTCCGCGATACCGGGCATACGATTGTTCTTCATCACTTTTTTCATCATGTTCGTACCGAGACCACCAAAGTGGAAGCGGGACAACGGTAGGTTCTCAGTTCCACCCTTATTGATCCACCCAAAGGCCTTACGCATCCAGTCTTTCGCTGAACTGGTTGAGCCTTGTTTACGGATGATATTCAAGCCCCAGAACGTAAAAAACATCGTGACTTTCATGCCCATGGCGGCGGCGCCGGTGGCAATAATAAATGCTGCCATGGCTTTATCCATGTCCCCACTGAGACAGACAATGGTCACGCTGTCTGGTTTTTTCTCTTTTAACTCTGCGAGCGCTGCTTCGGGCTCGAGTTGAGTGGAATTCATGGTGCACCTACCTCTATAAAGGGAAATATTTGTACCGTTCTCTCATTCGTGTTGCGTATATTGACTATAGTATGGTGTATTTTTTGCTGTCAAGAAATGTGTGGACCTCTCAGGTTCTCTCTGTATTTGAATAGTGTGGGACGACAGACTATTTTTCAGCTTGGCAAATGATGACCCAACTTGTTGAATGTGTGCCCAACATTAGTGAAGGACGGGACCCTCGCAGTCTTGATGCCTTAGCAGAGGTCGTGCAAGGGGTCGAGGGCGTTGTGTTGCTTGATCAACATCGTGATCCCGACCACCACCGTACCGTATTCACGATTGTGGGAGGGGCAGATGCTGTACTGTGTGCAGTGTATGAGCTTGTTCGTGTTGCTGTGCAATGCATTGATTTGTCGATACATCACGGGGTTCATCCGAGAGTGGGGGCTGTGGATGTTGTTCCCTTCATTCCGCTTCAAGGTGCCACGATGGCTGAGTGTATGAATCTCGCAAGGAGCTTGGGAGCGAACGTCGGCACGGAGCTCGCCATTCCTGTTTTTCTGTATGACCAGGCTTCAGCTCTTACCCCACCACGGCAGTTAGAGTGCATACGACGAGGCGGCTGGGGCGGGTTGTCGCAGCGAATGGCAACAGGAGGGGAGTGGTGCCCAGATTTCGGACCACAGCAACTGCATGCGACGGCAGGAGCGGTGTGCGTGGGGGCGAGAGATTTTTTGATTGCCTATAATGTGCTGCTTCACACGAAGGATCTCGCTATCGCACAAGCCATCGCCAAATCCATTCGAACATCTGGAGGAGGCCTTCCCGCGGTGAAAGCGATGGGAGTGCCCTTACCAAGCCGTGGATTGGTTCAGGTATCAATGAATTTAACGAATTATCGTGAAACTTCACTTTCTGATGCGTATCGTGCGGTTCAAGAAGAAACCGAACGCTATGGTGTCAAAATTGAGGAAAGCGAACTGGTGGGGCTTGCCCCTCAGGCAGCTATTCCCCTTGAATGTATCAAAAACCTCAAGTTTAAGCGCTGGAATCCCGACCAGATTTTAGAAACGAGATTGGTACAGGCAGGCCTCATGTAAAGGCTCTTCCTCAGGCAGAGGAATGAGTATTATGTGGTCAACATTGATTTTTTCTGGATAGGGGGCACTATGGCAACCGTGGCATTTGATAAGGAAGGTCGGACCGCTCTTCGTGAAAGCAAATTTGGTCATATGACCGTTGGGGCTATTATGGAAGAAAATGTGCAGTCTGAAGGAAAAGATGTCAAGGCAGAGTTTGTGGCCTCGCTTATGATGGAAGGGTTTGGGTCCGTACCGATTGTTGACGATGCTGATCGCTTGCTCGGGATCGTTTCGGAATTTGACCTGCTCAATGCTGTTCGGAAGGGGCGGAAGCTGGCCGATGTGACTGCCGGAGAAATTATGACCCCGAATCCTGTCTCTGTGACAAAAGATACCGATGTTCTGATGGTGATTGATGTCCTGCATAACAACCATCTCATTCGTGTTCCAGTCATTGACTCTGCCGGCCGGTTAATTGGAATTGTGGCGCGACGTGATGTACTGCGCGGCTATCTCCAGATGTCATATATGTAAAGCCGAAAGATGGACGTATCTCGTCGTTCGTGCTAGCGCGAAGTAGCCTCGACGCGCAAGCGTGAACCGTATCTCGTAGAAGAATACATCACGAAAACTCTTCCATACTAAAAACCTCATTACAGACCCCTCGTATTTCAATATATCTCCTAGGGCCTGCAGCGTATTAGTGTGTGTTTCCATGATCCTGGAGGTTTTTCTCGTATTTGCTAGATTTCTTTACTCCAAATTCAGTATTTTCTGGATTGCCTCAAATTCAAAATAATCCATTGTGAGTCGAAACCTATGAAGCAATTTTCTCGTCGTATCGTGAATGCACCTCTGTTTGAAAGACTTATCATTGGATTAATCCTTGTGAATGGCTTGATCTTAGGAATGGAGACCTCTCCGGACCTTGTTGCGCAATACGGAGATCTCCTTCATCTGGCCAATCACGTCATTCTTGGCGTGTTTATACTGGAAGCCGCATTTAAGATGCTGGCTCTTGCTCCGCACGTGAGCCGGTATTTTCAAGATGGATGGAATATCTTTGACTTTTCGGTGATTGTATTTTCCTTGATTCCCGCGACTGGGGAATTTGCGATGATCGCGCGATTGGCGCGTCTCCTCAGAGTGGTCAGGCTGATTTCCACAATCCCGGAGCTGCGCCTCATTGTCTCAACCTTAGTGAGATCCATCCCCAGTATGGTTCATGTGATGACGTTGATGGGCGTCATTTTTTACATCTATGCCATCACGGGTTTTCAGTTATTTCATGAGCATGATCCCACGCATTGGCGCTCTTTGGGCATATCCCTGTTGACCTTATTTCGCGTGGTGACGCTCGAAGATTGGACCGACGTGATGTATACAGCGATGGAACTTCATTCGTTTGCGTGGATATATTTTGTGAGTTTTGTCGTGTTGGGAACCTTTGTAGTCGTCAACCTCTTCATTGCGGTGGTCATTAATAATCTGGACGAAGCCAAGGCCGAACGGTTGCAAGAACTTGAGGATCCTGTCACGCAGAAAGAAATTTTGAGAGACCTTCGTGAAACGCAAAAAGCACTGAAGCGTCTTGAAGATCGGTTAGAGCGGGTCTCTTCGTAGCGCTATAGAGGTTGTGACACGGGTGTGGTAACAAATCGATGGGAAACCGAAAAGCTTATTTACGAGGGAAAAACTTCTCAGTTAATGTTTCCCGCTGTCGGTGAAAGAATTTGGAGGTGCTTGGGCATGGCGTTCCAGCTTCTACCCAAGGGTCCACCTTACGGAACCATAGGCTCAATTTATTCGACAAGGGAACGCGTAAGTCTTTGCCTGACGGAGTGAGGCCGTCGCTGACTGCCCAGAGGGTTCGCGGGTCTTTGTGAAAGTAATAGGTAAATTGCTCGCGATTGAGTGGTGGTCCAACCTCTCCGCCCTTATTCGTAAACGGTCCCGTGACCTTGCGACATACGTGGATGGCATCCATGCCTTTCCAGTCGATGTTTTGTTCTGCCAATGGTGAGACCCATTCATTGCCGAGATTTGATGCATTATGGCACGTTTGGCAAAATGTTGGATTCTGTGGTCTGGCTTCCGGATCAAACTCATACGGAAATTTTTCGATCCCGATGCGATATTGATGCATATCGACTATCTCGTCGTGGGTGCCAAGGGCATGACAGGTTGTACACCGGTCATGAGAAAAAATTGGATGCAGCACCGATTTGTAGTAACTGATGGCCTTGGCATAAATCTTTGTCGGGGCTGACTCCCATGTTTTCTTGCCTTTTGTCACGATGACTTTCACAGTTTTCGGCCATGTTTGTACGCGGACATTATCAAGGTGGACTCGTGTGAGCAGGGTTCCGCGTTTGCCAAAACTCAGTCGGGTGAGCGGTGCTTCTTCCCCATTGATTGTTAATGTGATGCAGCATTGTTTTTTCTTGACCAGATTCTGAAGGTCTACGACCTTACTGGGAATAAACGAGGGTTGTAAGGCTGACTTCTCCCAGTATCCCCGCCATGTGAAGGTAAAACTCCCGGAATTCAGTGTATCGTTGACTGGAAGCCGCCACGTGGTCTTGAGTTTTTTCCCTTTGTGCGATTTCTTGGAGTCTTTGTACCTGACTGAGACCGAGGCTAAGGAAAACTGGGGGATGATGGCCCTGGCCTGCTTTCTGGTGTCCAGATGTTGCAAAACCTCGGTGTTGAGGATGTGAAACCGTTGGGCGGCGCGGGCCGGCTCATCACTCCGTGTGGTTCCCCAGGCATCCCACCTCTCGCTATTCGGGCGAAGCAAGGTAATGACTCTGGACGCTTTTTTATTCGAAAGCATCAATGCCATGGGGCGTGGAATTAAGGCCCCATGGTTCGTCGCTTTGGCTTCAATGAGCATAGATTCGGTTTCCGTGCCCTCCTCGGCAATCAACCGGATTCCATATCTTTCGGTTTTGATTTCATAGGCACCCGGTAATACGGCGACATCGTCTCCCGACGGGGTAGGGAAATATACGGTTTCGTCAATTTCTACTGTTGCGAGTGCGTGGTCTGTGACCTTGGTGGGCTTCGGTGTCGAACAGGCATACAGAAGTGCTAGACAACTCAAGATGCTTAGGAGCAGTATGTACGACCCCGATGTGTACCTCAGAATGTTTCTTGACACGGTGTGACTCAAAAAATAATCCTTCAATCCGTCATTATGTGTGGGAGACGACAGGGGCAACAAGACGTGACGTTGCACCTACTTGAGATTAGTGTGTGACAGGTGTTTGCCCATAGGCTCAAGTTTTTAGGCTATTATGTAACTGCATGCCTCACTCTGTTCATGGTGCGTGGCGTTTCTGCCTCATAAGGCCGTGCCTGTGCTCTTTGTAGTGTACCCAGGGGATTGAAATTTGTGAAGGAGGCTGTGGAAAATAATTGTCAATATACTCGTATTTACATAGCCACGGCATTTGAGCCATGACCGCTCAATCGTTCGACATATTGTGGAACGCTATGAGTTTCATAGAAAACGCGTAACGATTTTTCACGATACGTCGGATATCAATAGGGTATCGACAGAACAAGAATGAAAAGAACAGCCGGGTGTATGAGGAACATATGCTGTGAGTTTATCCTAGTAACGTCAGTACGTTGCCTGATGAGTCCGTGAAATGAGCGAGCGTTCCGCCCCAATGTTGCCGTTCCGGTGGTTGGACGAATGTAACTCCGTGTGCCATGAGTGTGTGATACGTCGCTTCAATATCATCGACCTGAAATGAGATGCCTAGGAATCGTCCAATGAGTTGTTTCCCTTCTGCATCGTCAGCCGCAACACGCTCTATTCCTAACCGGGTTTCCCCAACATCAAATTCCGCCCATCCGAGATCTGGATTTTTCAATCTGATTGGCAACTGTAAGGTATCTTCATAAAATGTACATGCCGTTTCCCAATCGTCGACGAATATTCTGATGGTGTGGAGTTTCATGAAATGAATGTTTGTCATGCGTGTGGCGGATGTGCATCAAGATCTTGCCCAAACGCAATATCGTATCCATCGAGGTCTTGAATACCAAACTCCCGGCAACCGTAGGGTTGATTACACAGTTCATAGTCGATTGTGGCCCCACGTTTTTTCAGTTCTTCGTAAAGAGCTGCCGAATCGTCTACCCAGAAATACACGTTCCACATTTTGTTCACGATTGTATGGTGGGGAACAATACAATTGGGGTTCTCAACTTGACTCAGCATGAGATGGAACGAGTTCCGCCACAGAATGCAAAAGCACGGCGGCTCTCCCCAAAACCGTTCGTAGGAAAAGCCCACTTTGTCCCGATAGTAATTCGCAGAGGCGACGACGTCTTTGACGAGAAGAATGGGGGCACTGCCAATGATTTTTGCGTTGGTCATCGTGACTCCTTTTTAGAGGTGCTCTTCAGGAACAGGCTCCCAACCATCATCACCGGCGGAGGAACGAAAATGTCGACATCAAGCAAAACCTTCAACTCATATTTCAACACACTGCCGGTGAAGAAATAGATAGCAGGCAAGACAACAAGTAATCCAACCCCTGCAAGAATATGGTCAGTGATATGAGTTGATGTCTGCCGCATATGTCCTTCTCTACAGAGCCGGAGCAATGAATAATTGTAAAAGCTTTGGAACTCTGAACCAGGCATTCTCTTCAATTATTGATTGACGAGTAGCCACGTTAACGCCAAGACATACCGCGTGGCGTTTTCGAGAATCTCTGGCTGGATCGTTTCCGGTGTGTCAGATGGTTGGTGAAAAGAAGGATGTTTGCCGGCACTGACAACGGTCACAGTCGGAATTCCGGCTTCATAAAACGGGACGTGGTCTCCTCCTGGGAAATACCCATAGAAATTGGACTTCTTCTCTAGGTTAACAAGAGTCGCAGCTTGCTCGCCTATGGCTTTTGGCAGTCGTGTCAGGCCAACCGTCAACTTGCCATTTCCGACGCCAACATGGTCGATATTCACCATCGCGACTGTGTTGTTGAGTAAGTGCGTCGGGTGATTGACGTAGAGCTTTGAGCCTAATAGTCCCCGTTCCTCTCCATCAAATGAAATAAACAGAATCGTGCGTGCAGGGCGGGGTTTAGCTTGACTCATAATCCGTGCTAGCTCAAGCAGGACCGCGGTGCCTGATGCATTGTCGTCGGCTCCGGCGAATAATTGGCCCGCTTGCTTCCCAAAATGATCGCGATGGGCTCCGACAATCACGATCTCTTCGCGTAGCTTCGGGTCATGTCCTGGTATGGTGCCAAGTACATTCCGTAATGTTCCAGGTTCCTGCTCGCTATCCCATTGTAGATGCGCAGTGATGCCCATTTTATGTGATGACGTGTTCCGTTTCTCATTCAATGCTGCTTGGATGTCTTTCAAGGAACGTCCACGTGATTGAAAGAGCCTGTCGCCAACCTGTCCGCTGATCCACACCCCGGGGAGTGGTCGTTCGTCCGTTGACGTACGTGAGTACATCGCAAGCGGCGTTTGCCCCATACCGCGGCGTGCTTCATAGCGATTGAGGATCGGGCCTGTGAGCGTGATAAATCCTGCAGCCCCATGCCTTCGAGCGGTTCGTTCTTTTTCTTCATGCGTGACCCATTTCGAATAGGATTCAGGCTTTCCTCGTAAAAACATGACGATGCGATTGTGGACGTCGATGTGTTCGTAATCGTTGACGCCTCGTGCCGGATCATCGATGCCATAGCCGACGAAGACGATGGGTGCCGTGATATTAAGCGACGGAGAATCCAGGATCGGTAAGAAATCAGTCCCAAGGCGTAATTGAGTCCGTAGGTTTTCTTTGCCGTCGCGGGTCGAAAAAACGGAAAAAAACATCGTGTGTGGAATTCGAACGGCTGTGAGAGGAGTCTCTTGGGTCCATGACCGTGCATTCCCGTCAGTTGAGCGTTCTCCTGCTGGACGTAACCCCAGTTTACTCAGGCGTTTCTTGACAAAATCGGCTGATTGCCGTCCACCTACCGTTCCGGCCTGTCGGCCTGCATATGATGGCCCACTCAGAGTTTGAATATCATTCACCATGTTCTGAGTGTGAATAGCTTCAAAAATCTGCGAATTTTTGCCGATGCCTTCACTGTACGAGAGTGCTGGCGTTGCCATCAACATGCCCAAAAACAAAAAAAATGGAAGAATCTGCGTAGTCATTTTTCATTAATCCGGCAATGGTCGTCTTGGATAGAGTCTGGCCAGAAACTCATCGCACGGTATGCATAGAATTCCATTTTTCATCAGGCGCTCTTTGCCTCGATACAAAAGATAGGCCTGACTTTGTGGATAATCTTGCTGGAATATCTTCAGTCCCCTGAAATCTTGTGGGTGGAGGCGTGTACTGTTTTTGACTTCGATTGCCGCGAATGTCTGTGGACCATAGAGGATAAAGTCCACTTCGACGCCTGCTCGGGTTCGCCAAAAATACATCGTACAATCTTCCCCTGAATACGCTATCCATGCTCGCAGATGCTGGGCCACTAACCCTTCCAACGCATGCTCCTCGATGTCTTCTGGACGGTCCAGGGGCCCCTTGGGTCTGAGTACACGATAGACGCCGGCATCGAACAGATAAAATTTAGGGTGCACGGCAATGGCTCGTTGTGCACGTTTCTCAAACACGGCAAGCCGATATCCAAGAAGGAGATCTTCAATGATCGCGATATAGCCTTCAACCGCTTTCCGCTCCACTTCACATTCTCTCGCGATATTGCTGATGTTGAGGACAGAAGCATGGGAAAAACTTGCCGCTTCGAGGAATCGGGAAAAATTTCCAATGTTCCGAACGAGTCCTTCAAATTGAACCTCTTCACGCAAATAGAGGGCGACGTAGGTTTGTAACACCTGTTGAGGGTGAGACGAATCGAGCACGATCGGGAGCATGCCTCTCTGAACCGCCTTGTTGAGTCGAAAGAGAGCGCCAAGCTCAGTAGCCATGAAGGGATGCAGTGAATATAAAGTTGCGCGTCCAGCGAGGAGGTCGACTCCCGTCCGTTTTAATTTCCGCGCGCTCGATCCGGTCAGAATGAATTGCCGATGTTCTTTTTCTTCAATCAGAGCATGGATGAGGCTCAGGAGGTCAGGGACTTTTTGAATTTCATCGATGATAATCGTGGGTTTTTTGGTTTCAGCGTGGAGACGTTCTCGGAGGCGCTCAGGATTTGCTGAAAAACTTCGAAATGTTTCAGGCTCAAGGAGGTCAATATACAACGCATTTTTGTACTGCTCTTTAACCAGAGTCGACTTTCCCGTTCCCCGAGGGCCGAACAAGAAGAAGCTTTCTTTCTTGGTTGTGAAAAACCTCCGTATTGATTCCATTTTGATCGAAATTTTGGAGTTAATATCTCCAAAATTATCATTCAAAGCAACACGTGTGTCAATAAATGTGAGCGGATCTTCGGGTGAGAGGAACATAATCGTATCCAGATGATCGCTCCCAATGGCGAGAATCACACGATAGGCGGCGTATACCGCGAAATACACGCACCGGAAAAATTGGTCTTTACATGGGCCTGGGAACCTGGCAGCGGGTGTGGGAGTTCAGAAAGCGAGGCGACCACAGAAACACTCGTCACCGTAGAACTACACGAGAAAGGCTCAGAGACAGAAGTTGTCTTGACTCATGAACGGTTGCCGAACGTTGAAAGCCGAGGCAAGCACAGTGAAGGTTGGGCTGGTTGCTGAAGCCGTTTGGAAAGATCTTTCTAATTTGCATAAAACGTGGTTTCACCGATGGAGCTGGGGAAATTCATAAGCAAGTTCACAACAACAGGACAGGCAAACCACCTAATGCTTCTCGGTGGTTTGTCCTGTCCTCTGTTGTTGGTTCACCGAGAATTTTTAATCCATTCTCACGATCTGTCTGAGAATTATTCTGTCGGCGAATAAGCCTCTACTACCAGAAAGCTACTGGTGAATATCGTTCATGTTTCTTCTTCGCCGGGTGGTTCCTCTTTCGTATGAAGTGCAGAATTTCCGGTGACCCAGTAGATAGGTTTTTCATTTCGCAACATGTCGCTTACCGCTACTGCCTTTTCCACAGGCAGCTCATTGACAAGCTGCCATCCACTTGGTTCCGTTCTGACATGGATTCTAACGGTTTGGGTAGCAGGCTTATAATTCAACCAATAATCTTGGACGAGTTCAGTGGCCATGGTAAATCCCTCCCTTGCATGATGTACATGTTAAGTCGTTTATGACACGTAGAATTTGTAAAACACTTTACCTGCACTTTCGATATCTCACCGCAATTCTGATTTCCATCACCTCCTTTTGTTCAGGTTCCATGCTTCTTCCTTAACTCGAAATCTGTTGTCAATGTGCTGCGTAGATTGGCGAGAAATTAAAAAGGAAAGATCTTTAAATATTGGAATCAGCAACTGCTGTGCCAGTTGGAGCGGCTAGAATTTGGTGCTTTTGTTCACCTCAAGTTCGTGGTATTTCAGTAGAACTGGGTTCTGAATCTGTACTCGAGTCAGAGCTGAGTGAAAGAAAAGGGAGTGATGAGTGATCTAATAAGATACAGCGTCATATCTAAAAGGATAAAAGGGCTGTATTCTATCAGAAGGTGGAATGAAGATTAACGGGAGTACGGTTTCGTAAGAGAAGAATCCCCTGATCTTAGGTAAATGTGTTGTCGAATTTTCGCAAAATGATCTTCTAATCCCTTCCGTATCGTCCACGCATAGAGAGAGTCTGGAGTCCATTCTGCCAGCAATCCGTTTGGTTGGAAGGTGAGCCTCATGGTTGCACGGGTTTTTTTTACATCTAGTGCCGGAGCAAACTCCCATCTCAGGTGATATTGAACATAATCACCGTCCAAAAGGTGTAATGCAAACATGTGAGGAGGCGATTCATGTGATTGTACGCGTAAACGGGTGGTCCAGGGTACGAGGGCATGCGGGATGACCATATCGGCGATGACCGTGCAATTTTCCGCACAGTCCGTAAGGTGAATCTGAAAGCCTTCGGGGAAAAGCGTTGGCCACTGCTCATAATCAGTTAGCAGTGTAAATGCTTGTTCTGGAGGTATGGGTAACTCCATGGTGGCGTGGATAATAGCTGTGCCGCGATCTTGTATCTCAATCGTGAGGAGTTGTGAGGGGGGGGCTGCTGATGTCCATTCTGGTCTGAACAGATTCAACGTTACATGTACGAGGAGAAATAAAAGGAGACGTCGTTGGTGCATGCTTGGTGACCTAATGTATGTCCCGATTAGTTATAGAGGAGCATGTCAAGCTAGCCCTGTCAAGAGAATGACTTTCAACCGGGTTAACGATATGTGGTGAACGTACGAATCATTGGTGAGCATGGATGGCCCCTTGAAGTGCGTCATGACGCGCAGTGAGTCATACGGCATCGTTTGGAACGTATGTGGATTCACTATAATCTTGAAAAGAGAGAAGAGGCACGTCTATGATTTGTCATCGTTTCTGACGACATTCTCGTAAGGAAGTGACGAATTTCGAGAAGTACAGAGGGTCAAATGATTACCAACGTCTTATAACTATGGGAAGAAGACAGATGCTCCAGGGTTTTTACCGTTGTAAGGATCGACGAATCACATGAGGTGTCACAATGCACGATTTTTTTAGGTCCTCCTGTTTCTTGTCTCTTTTGGTCTGCCTCTGTTGGACCTCGCCTATTGTAGCAGAAACCCCATCCTCCGCTACCTTGAAGTCAAGCACTCCAGGAGGAGACGTAAACTCATCCAGGCAGACCGACCCAAAATTACCCCAAAGGCTTGTGCCTTTTGCGCACTATGAAGAGACACTGAAAAATTCAGAACATTGGAAAACGCTATCACCTGAAGAGCAGGAAGAGGCTCTGGAAAATATCCAAGAACATCGAAAACGTTTTTTCCAGCGACAAGTGGAACGGGAAAAGCAGTACGATGCTCTCTTAAAGAAAAAACGGAAAAAAAGAAACTAAGCGGTCACGTATTAATGTAGACCGTCAAGATCGCATATTCAACGATGTGAGAAATCGTATGATGTCGCCATTCCTCTCTACCCGAATTATCCGAGCCGATTGACGTATCCTCCAGTCATTGCTTCCAATGATAGTGTGAAGCGAGATGAGGAAACGTGTCGGAATCCGATGCCTGCGGGCCGTGCCATAACTTTTTCTCAGTACCTATGACCTGATGTGATGCCTTCAGGCTCTAGCCGTGCCCCGACTCTTTCATATGATTGACGTGTGTTCTTGCGTGCTACCGGGCATTTGAATAGTGAGTTGTTTGTCTATGGAACGTATTTGAATGTGCGATAGTGTGCGGGTTTTCTTACGCACATTCGTTAGAGAAAGACTGTATGCGAATCGGGATAGATCTCGGTGGAACAAAAATTGAGGCGATTGCGATTGACGAGCGCGGCAATGAATTGGCGCGCCGTCGTACTCCCACGCCGCAAGGCAACTATGCGGCAACAGTAAAGACGATTGGTCAACTCATACGGGAGATTGAACGTGATGTTGAGGGCGAGGCGCGTGTCGGTGTTGGGATTCCCGGTACGATTTCTCCGGCCACAGGCCTTGTAAAAAATGCCAATTCGGTGTGTTTGATTGGTCATCGGTTGCAAGAGGATCTTGAGGAATCTCTTGGTCGCGCTATCCGGTTAGCCAATGATGCAGACTGTTTTACCATGTCGGAGGCGACAGATGGGGCTGCCGCGGGAGCACAATCGGTGTTTGGCGTGATTCTCGGCACAGGGGTCGGGGGTGGAATATATTGGGACGGTCAGTTGTTACGCGGACCGAATGCGATTGTAGGGGAATGGGGGCATAATCCCTTGCCCTGGCCCGAAGATGATGAACGTCCAGGCGAGCCCTGTTATTGTGGCAAGCAGGGATGTCTTGAAACCTTCCTGTCCGGATCAGGTCTTCAGCGCGAGTATTTTCTCCAGGCAGGACAAAGGATGTCGACACAAGAAATAGACCGTTTGTCACGACGCGGCGATGCGAAATCTGAGCATGCTCTGAAGCGTTACGAACATCGGTTAGCACGCGGTTTAGCGTCGGTGATCAATATGATCGATCCGGAGGTCATTGTATTGGGCGGGGGCCTGTCTAATCTCGAACGATTCTATGAGGCCGTGCCTCGGATCTGGAACAAATGGGTGTTTTCCGATCGAGTCGGTACGAAACTCGTGCCTGCGAAACACGGAGACTCTTCAGGAGTGCGAGGCGCGGCCTGGCTGTGGCCAGCCTAATTTGTAATAGTCCAAATCTCATCTGACGGATAGCGTCAGATTTGATCGAGCATAGTACCTAACGCGGACATTTCTAGGGCTAACAGCAACCGGCGGTTGTCGACCCAAAGCCGACGTTTAAGATGATCAAAAATTATTGTATATGGAGACTAGGTGCGCTTTATAGGAAATGGGCCAAACATACCTGATGAGCTTTTAATCGCTCAGGACGAGGGAAATGTAGTTTTTTTCTGTGGCGCTGGCGTGTCTATGGCTGATGCGAGCCTCCCTAGTTTCTCTGGTTTAGCACAGAAAGTGATGAATGATCTTGGAGCCACAGAGGATAGTAAAGCCAAACAGCAATTGTCGGCATTTAACCAGATAAATGAAAACTCTCAGACGCGTGGCCTAATCTCGGCAGATCACATTTTTAGTAGCTTGGGGCGAAGCTTTGACCTTAAAGCTATAAATCGCTCTGTCGCAAAAAGTTTAAATCCTAAAGCAAATCCAAACTTATCCGCGCATAAAACAATATTGAAACTAGCGCGTTTACGGGGAGGGCAAACACGTTTAATAACGACAAACTTTGATTTGCTCTTTGAGTCTTGCAATAAAAAGCTGAAGTCATGCACGCGTTCAATCCTACCGCGCATAGAATTTTCAGATAATAATTGGGGCATAGTTCATCTTCATGGAAAAGTGAAGCCTGATTATTCCAGTCCCGCTGATGATGGCTTTGTTCTTTCAAGTTCAGAATTCGGTGATGCGTATTTGGCTCAAGGTTGGGCAAGAGATTTTGTTAAAGATGTTTTGGAGAAGTTCGTAGCTGTTTTTATAGGTTATTCCGCAGATGACCCTCCTGTTAGATATCTCCTGGAAGGCTTGCAACAAAGCAAAGGCTCAAACCACAAGATTTATGCTTTTCAATCAGGGCCAGATGATGAATCGGTAGTACAGTGGGATGAAAAGGGAGTAGAGGCAATAGTTTATGACTGTAGTGGACAATCCCATCAGCAATTGTGGAATACGTTAGAGGCATGGGCCGATAGATCAAATGACCCGATTGCATGGAAAAGGAAAGTGCTTTCTAAAAGCCGAAAAAACCCTTCAAAATTGCAGCCTCACGAAAGAGGAATGGTTGCTCATTTGATAAAATCTCAAACAGGTGCCCGGGCTTTTGAGCAAATGAACCCGCCTATGTCTAGTGAATGGCTATGTGTTCTTGATCCTAGAATAAGACTTAGGCAATCAGAACGTGAGACATACCCGTATCCCGGAGGTGAACTAATAAACCCATATCAACTTTATGCGTTAGATGACGACCCCCCTCCATCAGACCGTAACAAGGAATATAATAGACAAATTGAATCTGAAGCTTGGGACGCCTTTGCTTTAAGTCCCGATGATTATGAAGAGCTAGGCGATCACCACTTACCTTCGGTCCGAGGCTGCAGAGCAAGCGATCCATCAAGCCTGCCAAGTAGATTAGCTCATTTAGCAAGTTGGATTGGCAAAGTTTCAGAGCAAAGAATTGCAGTATGGTGGGCAGGGCAACAGTTTTGTCTTCACCCCCATATTTTAAGTAATGTCAAAACAAAAGTTGCCCATGCTGGAGAAAAACCGATTCCAGCGCCTGTGAAGAAGGCATGGGATACAATATTTGAATTAAGTTACTTCTACGGAAGAAAAGAAGATCAAGAATATGATCTAAAAATCCTTATTAAGGAATCAGGGTGGAGTAATCGCATTATCCGCGAATATGAAAAATTTTCTGCTCCTTTTTTAAAAAGAGGAACGCTCTACACTCGCTCTGTTCCTAGAGATAACAGAAAAAAAATTACGGAACACTCGCTTGCAAGGATAGAAGTTGATTATCCAACAGGAATTTATGACATAGAAATTCCAGACGAGTTCCTTGTTCCTGTTTTAAGCTCTTTACGTGCCAATCTCGAAAGGGCAATTGACTTAAATCGGGAGTATTCAGGGTGGTTGGATTTGTGTGCGATTGAACTGGATGAGAGCACAGAAGGCCAAGAGTATTCTAGAGTATATGGTCTGTCCGGTTACGTTCTGCATTTTGTTGGCTTGTTCCGAAGACTGGTTGACCTTGATAAGGAAGAAGCCAGAAGTGAGCATAAAAAATGGCGCAAAACAGACCCCATATTTACAAGGCTTCGTATATGGGCTTCTGGCGTACAGGCTGTTGCTACTGAGGAAGAATTTGCAGATGAAATAGTCTCACTAAAGGACACGGATTTTTGGTCTTCTAAGGGAGAGCGAGATTTATTGCTTTCTCTAAAAAAGAGATGGGGAGAGTTATCGCCGACCAATCGTGATCTCATTGAGAAGAAAATACTCAAGGGGCCTCCAAAATGAAAAGGGTTTCAAAATCAGAGCATAGAGTGAGATCAGCCTTTAAACGTCTAAACCGTCTTCACTGGCTTCAAAACGAAGGATGTGAATTAAGTTTTGATTTGAGTGCGCTAACAAAAAAACTCCAAAAAGAAGCACCTGAATGGAAACCCGAATATGCTCAAAATGCAGCAGAAAGCCTTGAAGCCCGTAGTGGATGGATAAGAACTGAAACCGATTGGAGCTCATTGGCCTCACTACCTCTTTCAAAAATTTTAGATCATGCAGCAAGGCGCAGAGGTGCGGATTTTAGAGACTTAACTGAATACGATCCATTTGCAGGGCTTTGTGATGACGCTCCGTTAAGGGCTTTAGGAGCATTAACTCTAGAATTAAAGGGGGGGAATTTTTCTTCTAACCATTGGGAAACGTATTTATCAAGGTATAGTCGAAAAAATGACAATTATCGCCTAAAACTTCTTGTAGGTGGGCGAATTACCCAAGTCCCTATCGAAGACTTTAAAAATATCCTTTTAACAGCCTCAAGCTGGTTTAAAGTTGTTGGCTCAGAATTAAGAGAAAAGAACCCCAAAATGTTCCAGGCAGTTTGGGACAAGTTCATTGACACGATAACACAACATGAGAACTCTTCAGGTTCTAGTTTGGTTAGGCAAGAGATAAAGGAAATTGATTGGACAGGTGAGGCTATTAACTCTCCATCTGGAAATCTAGCAGAATTGCATATGACTGATCCTGCAAAGGAGAATTTGGAGGCAGGAAAAGGATATCCCAAAGCTTGGTTGTCAAAAGTTGATCAATTACTCAAATTACCAAATGATGCTCACCGGTATGCAATGGTTATTTTCGCTTTCAACTTTTCTTGGTTTCATTGTATTGACCCTACATGGACAGAACAAACCCTGCTCAAAGTAATAGAAGATGATGAAGACATAGATGATAAGGATGCTATATGGGCGGGTTTTATGTGGGGAGCAAGAAGGCTAAATGCGGACTTGTATATCAAGCTAAAACCTCATCTATTGAAAATGGCCAATGAAAGGGTTTCGGAACGAAGAAGACATGTGGAAGTATTGGCAGGAGTTCTTTTATCTGGTTGGGGGTCAAAGGATGAGAAGAAGCGTCGCTTTGTTACTGATGAAGAGTTGCGAAATGTCTTATTAAACTCTGGGGAGGACTTTAGAAGCCATATCCTTTGGCATTTGGAACGCTGGTCTAAAGATAAGCAGAATGATTGGGATAAAGAAATTTTTGAATTTTTACAAAATGTTTGGCCCAAGCATAAAAAGGTTAGGACCAGTAAAACTTCTGCAAGACTTTGTGAAATTGCTTTACACCAAACAGATAACTTTCCAGCTGTCAGTCAGCAAGTTGCTCAATTAGTTTCTAAGATCGGGAATGAGCATGCTTATATACCTGAAATCAGAAAAACTGGAAGACACGAAGATGAGGGCAGCCATAATTTAGTATCAAAATACCCAGAAGATTATCTCAATTTATTATATGCCATCCTTTCAGACCAACCGCATCAGTGGCCTTACCGAACGAATGATGTTTTGAAAAAAATCGAGAAAAGCGATCCTAAACTTTTAAATGATCCGCGCCTTATCGAATTAAAGGCCAGACTAAACGAGCTTTGATTGAATGTCCGTTAATGGCCTGCAAGCGTCCAATCAGAAGCATGGAATAGATTGCAAAAATTGATGGTCGCAAAGCGACCCCAAGCGGTCATTACCTATAAAAATAATCGAATTACACAAACACCATCAATTCACTGTTAACTTGAGCAAAGGACATCATGAAGTCTCGTTCTCGATTAATGCTAGAAAAATCTATAGCTGCAATGCTTTCAGCAATAGAGATCTATAATAAGCCTGATTTTAAATATCGTGAAGAGACTTTTTCAGTCCTGTGCATTAATTCATGGGAGCTACTCTTCAAAGCAAAAGTCCTAAACTTGGCATGTAATAAACTGTCTGCGTTGTATTTAATGGAGCACCAAACCCTCAAGACAGGAAAAAAATCGTCCACTAAAAGGCGAAAAAAGAATAGATCTGGTAATCCAATGTCTATAGGTCTATTTGAAGCGTATAGAATCGTTAACGAGGAATACGGTGTCAAAATTGAAAGGGCTGTAAATGATAATCTAATTGCTCTTACTGAGATCAGAGATAACTCGATACACTTCGTAAACGATGACTTTCTACTATCTTTGAAAGTACAGGAACTTGGTAGTGCCTCTCTTCAAAATTATCTTCATTTAGTATCAGCTTGGTTTGGAGATGTCCTATCCGTGTATAATTTCTTTCTAATGCCACTTTCATTTTTCAGAACCTTTAGCGAAGTACCAGGTGTTTCCCTTAACTCTAGCGAAATCAAAGTTTTAGAATACATAAGAAAGACGGAGGAACCCTATGATGAGGTTGAGAATGTTAGAGACTATAACTTAACACTGAGAATTGATATGAAGTTCCAAAAGGTCAAAAGCACATCTGGAATGCCAATTCAAATTTCTAATGATTCCAATGCTATAGCTGTACAAATTTCTGAAGAAGACTTCACCGAAAAGTAAGAGGTGGCCCCAAGAAACTGCACAACAGGCTAAGTGGATACGCTCCGCCAATCATGGCATGATGATGCCAGTGACGAAAGGAGCAAATCATGAAGAGACGACCTCGACGGAACCATTCTCCGGCCTTTAAGTCCAAAGTG
>BQIV01000046.1 GCA_021604005.1 Nitrospirales bacterium
CCCATTCGAGCCTGGGAGGGCAGACGCCAGATCAGGTCTACTTTCAACAACTGCCGCAGTTACACGCGGCGTAATTCAACGAGGAGTGTTCCACTTATCGTTGCCCAATGAGTTGTTCAAAAAACCGGGGCCACTTCTAACTTGCATACGTTACTAAGTAACACTCTCCAAGAAAAAGTAAAGGATCTCGTTCCTAACCTCGGTAAAAAATTGTTGCAAGCTGGGCCAATTATCAGCTCAGCTTTAGCACTAACACCTGCAGGCCCACTAGCAGCGCTAACAGGTCAATCTCTCGATTTTGCAAAGCGATTCTTCCCGGAAGAAGACACATTAGAAAAAACATTTCAAAAGTTATCTGAAATTTTGGAAAGAGAAAAACGGCGATTTGTCATCATTGTCGATGATATTGATCGTTTGAGCCCTGATGAAGCTCTAGCAATATTTAGAGTAGTGAAATCTGTTGGACGCTTGCCGAATGTCATGTACTTGCTGGTATTTGACCGTGAACTAGCCGAAAAGGCAATTAAAGAAAGATATCCGTCTGAAGGCCCGCATTTTCTTGAAAAAATTATTCAAGCGAGCGTTGAAGTTCCTGTTCCGCTACGTACTGACCTTAATCATGCTGTGCTTATGTCCATAGAAAAAATATGTGGCCCTTTGGATGAGTCAAAGAAGACTCGTATATTAAACAGCTTTTATGATGTTGTTGCGCCATATATTAATACACCAAGGCATGTCGTACGCTTTCAAAACGCAATTAGTGTTTCTTGGCCCGCTATAGCAAACGAGATTAGTTTGGCCGACTTCATTGCTCTTGAAACACTCAGGTTATATGAGCCAAGTCTATTTCAAGCAATACGCTCAAACAAATCCAAGTTGTGTGGGTTGGATAGTCAAAATAATCCTAGAGCCGAAAATAAGTTTCTCTCTTTTCTTGATGATGTTCACGAAAACAAAAAAGATACAGCCAAATTGGCTTTACAGCGTTTGTTCCCAAGAATGGAAGATATTAACTATGTAGAAGGTTTTCTCAAAAAATGGGATGCGGAACGTCGTGTTTGTATTGAGAAGCATTTTGATACGTATTTTAGGCTTTCATTAAGTAGTGAAGCTCTTTCTATAAAAAGAATTGATGAAATTATTGAGCATATTGATGAACCTGACTATGTTCATGAAATTTTCAGAGAGGCCGCTTTATCGCGAAGGCGTTCTGGTACTTCAATGATTCCGATTTTACTTGATGAGCTCATTACGCACGCGTCCAAAATAGAAAAAGGAAAAGTTCAACCGTTTTTAAATGCTATTTTTGAAATTCATGACGATATAGATTTGGATATTGACGAGGATAGAGGCATGTATGCAGTAGGTGATACCTCGCGACGCTATCATTGGCTTATTCGTAGTTTAACGCGTGATCGTTTTACAATAGCTGAGCGCACTGATCTTTATTTAGCAGCTACTCGAAATGCATCTTTGGGATGGCTTGTTGACTTTGTTTCTTCCGCCAAAAGCGATTATAGTGAACGTAAAGCGCCAAGAAGAGAAGAAGATTGTTTAATAAGGCAAGATGCTATCCAAGAGCTGGTTCAGCGCGCCGTAGCATCTATTCGATCAGCTGCGAGTGATAATCAACTGCTACTTCATCGGGATCTTCTTAGCATTTTGTATTTTTGGCGCGATTTTCTTGGGAATGATCCTGCTGAAGTAAGAATGTGGACCGATGCCTTACTTGATAATGGCGAGGCGCTCGTTATTTTAGCAAAAGCGTTTACTGGTGAATCTTGGTCTTATGCGCAAGGAGGCTTTGGCCGTCTTGGTGATAACGTTGCAACTCGAAATAGTACTGTAAGAATTGATGAGAATACTGATATCATTGACCAAGAGAAATTTAGATTAAAACTAGAAGAATTACAGTCTAATGGACGTTTACAAGAAAATGATCAGAGATTGGTAGATGAATTTTTAAATACTTGGAAAAATAAGCTGGAAGTAAAAGACGAAGATATATTCTAATCGTGCCATAATTATTTAATTGGAATGTCCGCTTTTGGCCGACTGCCGCCTGATAACCGACCCTATTCCCAACGTCCACTTTTGAGCTGAACTATCACACCCTGTCGGGTCAGAATCGAGTTATAACAGTATAATTTGCACAGCATAGAACCCGCGTTTATTACTTCTTCTGCCACTGGCCATTTGGCAATTGAATATAATGGCCAGGGCTGGTTTTAGACAGCGCGGTCTTTCCCGCTAACGTTTCTACGGCCTTGAGCGTCGTGTTATTTCGCTTTGCCACTTCCTGGTACTTGGCTTTGCGTTTTTGATTGACCTCATTCATCAGTGCCTTCATCTCTGGTGGAGCTGTTGGAGTGACAAGCCCAAGATAGCCGCTCACCTTCTCGCCAAGAAATCCTTGCGATTTGGCTTCCTCTAGCGTTGCGGCGAATGCCGTGTGTCCAGTATAGAGGCCCATAGCGAGGAGCACAATCATGAATGTCTTCCATATGATTGAATGATGTCGTCGGGTCATCGCGTTCTCCATTCTGACTAGAAGAGGTTACTATCTTCAGAAAGTATTTGATCAAGCTCTTTTTCAACTTTCACGCGAACTTCATGGTCAATTTTGACATTGAGATTAATGGTAATAGGTTTTTCTGGCGCGGCGACTTCTACTCGTGCGGTTGGTGTACAACTGGTGGATGAGAGCAGTAGCGCGATAAGGCACAAGACGATGGATACCAGGAGCAACGTACGGCGTCTATTCATGGTGTATTGACCTTCGTGAAATTGTCTGTGCATGTGTGTGATCGGTACGGCATTTCTTCATCTGTAAGCCGGCGGCGAGCCGAGTATTCAGTGCAAGGCTAGAGTCCTTGTATCAGCTTTTCCCCTGAACTCTGGATCAACTCATCTATTGTTCCTTCGATGTCTTTGGCGACTTGTAAGCTCTGTAAGAGCGCTGGGATGTTTTCTTCAACATTCAGATTAAAGTGGATCGGTTTTCCACGATGCAGGTTGGGATTTTTCCCCTTAATCTTGGTTGCAAGCAGCAACTTTCCCGTGTGGTCGTAGTCAACCCCTACTGTCAGCGCATCATAGTGGAAATTGTTGAGTGCTTGCAAAACCAAATTCATATCCTTGCTCGTTTGTTTCAGAGTTTTTGCGGTACCTTCCGCCGTTTGGTACCGTATCATACCACCTGGCGGGCGTGCCGCAAGTTTTCCATTGTGCACTTCCACTCCGTTATCCGTGAGCAAGACCGGAATGGTTCCATCAATCAATCCGGTGCCGTGAAGCCCTTCTTGTTGTTCGAGATTGAGAATGGCTCCAATATCAAGGCCTTGTGCATGGACGGTCAGTTGAGTTCTGGATTGAGACGCATCGAAGACAAAGGCATCACTGGAAACATTTCCAGCAAACATCTCGGCTGAAAACATGCGTATATTCGCGCGAGGAATGCTGGAGTTTGGAATGTGGTTTAACAGGAAATTCATGGAAATATTCGAAATGGTTACACCGGTTTCCACTTTTGCGAGTGTCAGCGTTCCCGGAGCTGGCATGGACCATGTGTCGGTGCCAACCACGGTCATTGCTGTGCTCAACCCGTCAAAAATAATATTCTCGTAATGGCCTCCAAGATGATCGACGTTGAGATCAGCCTGTGCCCGTGTGAGAGAAACCGGTTGTTGGTCCGTATTCCTCGGCAGCGTCCAGAAGGCTTCAGCCTTGGCGGAAATCTGTCCGGTGGTGATATCAAGAGGATATGTCCACGGTGTAATGCTGGTTCGAAGATTGAACGCGGAGGGTGAAAAGGTGACCGGGGCAAGTTTCATGTGGAAACTGCCCTTTCGAGTCGTGACGTCTTGGTGTAGTCGTCCATAGAGGGACACCTGCGTGTCCGATGTTTGTCCAAGTAGATTAACAAGGAGAGCATGCGGATTCGCAGAAAATTGAAACTTCCAATTGGTTGTTGGAGGTGTCACGTCTTGGATGGTGGTTGAGATCCCCAAGAGAACCATCTCCCCAGAGGTTTGCCACGTTGAGAGTGAGCCTTGCAATTCATGGATGGAGACTTTGGCCTGTTGTATTGCGACTGCCTGGTCTTTCCATGATATCTCAGGCGTATTGATTCTCAGAAAGAGGGGATTCGTTTCCCATTGTTGGTCTTTAAGATTGTAGGTAGCCGTAAATTTTTTTGTGAATGTGAGATCGGCTTGAGGTATGAGAATCTCATTGATTGGAAGCAGGCTCATGCGTAAGGACGATTGCGGCGCAAGCGAGGCAGCCAGCTTTTCCTTTCGCACAGACAGCTCTCCTGAAAGCTTCCATTGTAGGTGTTTGATTGGGAGGTCAGGTTCGAGTTGTGTGTCTACTGTTCCTGAAAACGCATAGGTTCCGTTTGCGGAAAGATTCTGCATCGATGAGCCTGCCATTTGCGTCAACGAACATTCCAGGTCGACCGGGAAGTCTTGAATGTGATAGCGACTGAGAATGAGCCCGTCTATGTTCAACGAAGGGGGCGTCGTGTTGAGGTCTATGCGGCCTGAGAGAGGTTTGGGAAACCGTATGGATAGGTGGTGCCCGGTTCGTGGTATCATCGTACGTAGAGGATCCGGGATTGGGAGTTGGTCAACGAGCACGGTGCTGGATGCCTCCGAGTCTTTTGAAAATTTCCAGGAAATGGTGTCATGTGTGGCGGCAAAGGTCCCATTGACCTTCACGTCGATGTGTTGGCCATAGGGGCGAAATTGCGGCAGGGCCGCGCGGACTTGGAATGTGCCGTCCAGCGCCCCGACTTTTTCTCTCACGAGGGAATTGATCGTAACCGAATGGGGAATGGTCCCGTTCCAATTCGCTATGATGGTTCCGGACATCTGCAAGAAGTCACGCTCGATGGGAACGAACAACTTGACGAGTTTGATGACATTGGGGATATCGATGTCGAGAGACCCTTGTACTTGAACGGTGTCAGCAATGCGTGTTGCGTGTGACGTCATGCGGGCAAGCGTTGGTGGAGTGGAGGCTGGAGAGAGCATGGCCAAACTGATATCGCCTATCGACGTTCCCGATAACGTGATGTCGTAATCCGGAATGTTCGCTCCCTGAATAAAGAAGTGCGTGTGCAGTGCTTCCTGTCGTGTGTCCACCGTTCCATCGACGCGGATGTGTTGCAAGGGGTCGTCTCCTAGTGAACGATCGATTGCTATGTGCCCGATAATCAGTTGTTCAAAAGGGAGTCTGGGAAAGGGCAAAAGCATCTCATCGATGGTAAAAGATGGACTGTGTGGGGCTGAGAAACTGGCGGGTGCTTGTTCTGCAGGAGGCTTGGATGATACGGGTTTGATCGCCAGTTCTCCGTTCCCGATAACGATTTGAGCTAACTGCCCATCGAATAGTTGAGGAAGTTGATATGTCATCTCAATATTATGGAATGTGCCTTGGTATGAAGCTTCAGCAATATCTTTTTGAAACGTCAGCATATGGATTGGGAGGGAATGCGTCGTAGGATATCCGAGGCGAATTGAGACATGCGTGAACCCCTGTTGCGTTAAGGCTTCAGTGAGTACGGTTGAGGCGATGTAAGGAAATCCACTGTAGCCAGCGATTGAGAGCAATAGAAGTCCTAATAACCACCACCAGAGTCTTCCCCGTCGATTCTTGGCTACAGTCTCTTGTTGGTCCGGATATTCGGTTTTTTGTTGTTGGAGTTTCTGCATTATGGTTGATTGCGGTACTATGGCTGAATTACTGCACGTGTGACGAGACCGTCAAGAGTTGAGCCATTCATGAATTCTGAAAAAAGGAGCAACATGACCTCGGACAGTTCCTCAGGTTCCAAAGACTTTATTCGTACGCTGATTGCGCAAGATGTGAAGGCGGGAAAGCATGGAGGACGCGTACATACGCGGTTTCCGCCGGAACCCAACGGCCATCTTCATATCGGTCATGCCAAGGCCATTTGTTTAAATTTTACTGTGGCAGAAGAACAGCACGGGCGCTATAACCTCCGGTTCGATGATACCAATCCCAGCAAGGAACATGTCGATTATGTGACGTCGATCCAAGAAGATATCCGATGGTTGGGCTTTGATTGGGAAGATCGATTATTTCACGCATCTGACTATTTTGAGCAATTGTACCAATTTGCGGTCAAACTCATTCGTGATGGAAATGCCTATGTTGACAGTTTATCGGCTGACGAGATTCGTGCCAATCGAGGAACCTTAACCGAATCTGGGACGGACAGTCCGCATCGCATTCGTTCCGTTACCGAGAATCTTGACCTCTTCGCACGAATGCGTGCCGGAGAATTTGAGGATGGCGCGCATGTGCTTCGAGCCAAAATCGATATGACATCGCCCAATATCAATCTGCGCGATCCAACGCTTTATCGCATCCGCCGGGTACCCCATTATCGGGCCGGCAATGCTTGGAATATCTATCCAACGTATGATTTTGCTCACCCGCTCTCGGATTCACTCGAAGGCATTACACATTCCCTGTGTACGTTAGAGTTCCAGGATCATCGTCCGCTCTATGAATGGGTGTTGAACGCCTGTCAGGTTGACTGTCATTCGCAACAGATTGAGTTTGCGCGGCTCAACATGAATTATACCGTCATGAGTAAACGGAAGCTGCTGCAACTCGTCGATGAGGGGCATGTCTCAGGGTGGGACGATCCGCGCTTACTCACGCTAAAAGGATTGCGTCGTCGGGGCTACACGCCGGAATCTATTCGTACCTTTTGTGAACAAGTCGGAGTAGCCAAGCGTGACGGTATCATTGAAATGCCGGCATTGGAACATGCGATACGAGAAGATTTAAATCGACGGGCCTTTCGCGTGATGGCGGTGCTGCATCCCTTGAAAGTGATCATTGATAACTTTCCGGAAGGTCAGGTGGAAGACATGAATGCGGTGAACAATCCTGAAGATGCCGCTGCCGGTTCGCGGACCGTGCCTTTTTCTCGTGAACTCTATATTGAGCAGGATGACTTTCGTGAAGATCCACCCAAAAAGTTTTTCCGTATGACACCGGGACAAGAGGTTCGATTACGTTATGCCTATATCGTTCGGTGCGAGCGAGTTGTGAAGGATGAACAAACCGGCGCAATTCTCGAAGTGCATTGTACCTACGACCCGGACACCCGAAGTGGAGGGCCGCAAGCCGGTCGAAAGGTCAAAGGCACGCTCCATTGGGTGTCAGCAGCACATGCGGTGTCAGCGGAAGTCAGGCTCTATGAATCCTTGTTTACGAAAGCCAACCCTGCTGAAGAGAAAAATGGTGTTGATTTTCGTTCGTATCTTAATCCTGATTCATTGCACATCTTACCGAATTGCCAAGTTGAGCCGAGTCTTGCTGATGCCAAGCCGGGAACGCCGTATCAATTTGAGCGGCAAGGTTATTTTTGTGTGGATTCTGATACGACAGCGGACAAGCTGGTGTTTAACCGTACCGTTGCCTTACGTGATTCTTGGGCCAAAATTGAGAAAAAATCGCAATGATTTGTCAACACCAGGGGTACGTTATGTGGAGAAGTGCATGCTCGGAGTCTAACTTGGTATTGGGTTTCGAATATGGTTTCTCTTTCTCAAACTATGGATGTGTTTGGCCAGCTATCTCATGGAAGTCATTGGCCATGCGTTGAGGGAAGGAAGAAGGGATTGAGGTTTTCTTTGTAGTGTGTCAAGATTTGTGAAGCACGGAGCACGAATTATCTTCTATTATCTGAAGGGCACCTCTAAAAACTAGGATTTTTTCGTGAGGGCAAGGAAGCTGTGCGCGCAAAACCGCAGTGTATGAAAATACATGAGGAAAGGACGGTTTTTAGAGGCGCCCTGAAAAGAAACTTATGTTGCGAGAGGGTGTATTCATGAAGTTATGTACGTCTCAACGGTCGGTCGGCGGGGTCGTGAGTGTCATCAGTCTCTGTCTTGTGTTTGCGAGCCTGTCGTATGCGTCAGATGGGCATGAGCCAACAGGATCGCACGGTACGCCGATGGATCCTGCCATGAAAGCTATGATGGAAAAGTGGCAAGCGTATGCCTCGCCCAATGACAATCATGAAGTATTAAATCCCTTGGTGGGGACATGGAGTCATGTGGTGAAATGGTGGATGAAGCCAGGAAGCGTTCCAGAGGTGTCGAAAGGTACGAGTGAAACGAAATGGTTGATGGGAGGGCGTTATCTCCAACATACCGCAACGGGAATGTCGATGGGGCAACCGTTTGAAGGAATGGGATTTACGGGGTTCGATAATAAGAAAAGAAAATACCAGACCATCTGGATGGATAATATGGGAACAGGCATAATGACCGGTGAAGGTACGTATGATCCCAGTCAAAAGACGTTAACCGATCATGGTCTGTATACGGATGCCTTGATGGGCCAGCGGGCTTACCGTGGAGTCGTCACGATTATCGACGACAATCATCATAAATATGAGATGTACAGCTTAGACCAGTCTGGACAAGAATTCCGTATGATGGAAATCGTCTACATACGGACAAACGATCATGCGAAATGATAAGCCTGGTGCTACGAATGTCATGGGTGGCACGAGCGTGCCATTCATGATGTACGTCTGACATCATGTTCCTACCGAGTGCTTCTGTCTCCGTATAGCTGTTTTCCCCAATGCCCTCACTCTCTTGATTGCCTGTAATCCCTTCTATGGCAAACCCTATACGCTCTAAACAGCAACATACCATAAGCTCTGTGCCATATAATGTTTCAATACACGGAAGCTAGAGCCGTTCCGGTTCTCGTTTGCTCATACGACGTGTGTCGTTACGTTTTCTATGTGATGTCAATTTGGCTGAATGTCTGTATCCTTAAGGCATGTGATCCCACGTTTAATGTTCCCTGTCGGGAAGGAATGTGACGCGCCTGTAGCACCGGGATTTGCTTGACTCGTTTCGTAGACATGAGATGTCTATGAGGTTTGGAGCATTCCGATGTCATCTTTTTGACATGGAGCGTCAAGATCTAAATGGATACAGGGAGTTATCTTTCCCGATACAGACCTGCAGCAGGACGATAGTCTAGGGGGCCATGAGGTTTGCCTCGTCTAATATATTGATTTTATGGATGAAAATCGTATGTATCGAGTCTTGCGTCATGAATGATTTCCATGGCATTGCGCTTGCTCTCTTAACAGGAAAAATGTGAATTCAAACTTATCACAATGTTAAGAGAGGATCTCCGCAATGCGAAACTTACTTGTAGAAAAAACAACGCAAGCTCCAGATACGTCTTACATGGGCATCCAGCCTATTGAGAATTCGGCACGTCTGCTTGGACTTGCCCAAGGGCTCGACCGGAAGCAGCGCTATGAGAAAATGGTTGAGAGTGTGTATGGAGAGCCTGACGCAGCGAACCGGTTGTTATTAAAGACTCTCTGTTTGTCGGCGATTGATGAATCTCACGTTGACTATACAGAAAATTAGTGAACCGATGAGTCACGACAACCCTGCGTCTCGCTATGGGAATGATGATGTGTCTGATAGATGGAGATCTCTCCGTTCGGATCGTTGTATAGTGTTGTGCCGCGACGTATCGCGTGCGTCGTCGCGGCCTTGTTGCCGAGTGACTTTTCCTTCCTCTTCGTGCTCAATCCCTGTGTGTGAAGGGGTACTCTGAGCACCACCTGCCTCTGTTGCCTGCATTTTTAGCATTTTTTTAGAAATTGCCGATATATGTATTGGGGGAGTATGTCCGAGTCGTACTTTCCTGTGAGATAGAGACTGTGTGCTGTAGATGTGTCACATTGTCTTTGACGTTTGCCGTGCAGGTCTTTGTCCTCTAGCCGTTCTATTTGGTTTCCGTAAGTATGATGTAGGTTCGTGCGCCGTCTCGACTCCCTGCGCCAGACACGTCAAATGGGGAGAGGCCAATTCGGCCAGGAGTTATTGGGTTCCCTATAGACGGGAAGAATGCATGTGAACGCTTTATTCTGTCATAGATGGTCTTTTTTACTCTTCCTCAGTATAGTTTTTACCTGGGGGTGTGCCGGAGACAAAGAACGCTGGGTCGTCAAGGGAACGACGCAACATTCAGCATTGAGCGATATTCCTGCCGCGTCCCCGTCCAACAATATTTCTGGAAACGAAGGGGGACAGGAGGCGTCTCTCCGTTCGTCTCATGTCCCGGACAATCAGAAGGATGATACCTTGACTGTACACCGAATGTTGAATGAGCGTACTGTGCCGTTACTGGGAATCGAACGTTCATTTGCACATGACCATACGAATGACCGTCAGATTGTTGCGGATGCAATGGAGCCGGGTGAACGTCCAGTCATTTCGATGCTGGAGCAAGATGGTGAACCACCTTCCTCGAGAGTCAACCCACAGCCTTTCAACAATGGGCGGAATGCTTCAGCGGCTTTCAGCGAACTTGAGTCGGCATTACGTCACGCGATCTCAGTGAACGAACGCTTAGACACTGAGGGTGTTGATGGAGAGATAATCACGACAGAAATACCCTCAGTGTATGAGATTTCGCAAGTGCCGTTACCCGGTATCGAGGCTCTAGCCGTTCCGGGTTATGCATATGAAAGTGAGGCGGTCAGTAGCGAGCTGACATTGAATGTACGACAAGAAGAAGCATCAGTCTTGGTGAAGACGGAAAATCCTGCAGTGCTTCCTCTTGGTCATACCCTGAAGGAAGATTTGGCGAGCCATGATGAAAGAAAACCTGTATTTCAACAGGTGCCCGTTGACAATGCTCAATCCGGGACAGGAAAGACGCATGAAAGACGCATGCATGTGCCATTGCCTACGCAGTCTGTTCAACAGAGTCCGCATGATCATGTGGACTCTGAAGATGTGCTGATACAGAAATCGTCTAGCCAAGACTCGAAGTTGATACAAGCCCCTCTTGCCAATCAGTCTCACGCTTTTCCCAGTGTCATGATTCCTGAGGAAGGCATTGTGTCGGATGAGTCATCGTTGGATGACCGTGAATATGCAAGACGGCAAGAGCCGGACGATGAAGAGGCTATGCCGGGCATGCTTGCTGAGAACGACGTTTCGACAGAAAATGTTGTGTCAAAGGATTCGATTGCTGCATCGATCCTGGTGACGAATAATGAGTTGCCGGAGGTCCAAACGGAGCCATTACGCGACTCTCTAGAGACTGAGTCCGTGGTTGTCATGGCGGAGAACGAGAAACCCAAGAAGGTGTTAGAGAACAAGAAAGATATTGAAAACAGTATTCTTGCCAGCGATGCACCACGTTCATCTTTGGATGAACGTCCACAGACTCGGTCTCTTTACTCCTCGAAATTGAAGAAAGTGCAGGAACCGTCGGGACGCAATGGGGTCATCCCTAGTGATTCTTTGGATGCGCAACGCCATGACGTATGTCGACCGGGCCGTACTTCATTGCGTCAATCTCAGGCTCACAACATGCTGGCGGCAATTTCTCGATCAATTCAAACCTATTTACAGATGGACCTTCCTCAATCACAACATCCGAATTTGTTAGAATGTTTTCGGCAACGCGGGTTGATTTACTTTCAGCTTCGTGATCTGACGAACGCGCTTTCCGATATCAATCAAGTTCTTCGGACGGCACAAACGGAAGATATTCAACAGGCGCGGGATCTATTTTTTCGAGGGCGTGTGTATGCAAAGATGAATGCTTCCCGACCTGCGATAGATGATCTGACGAACGCTTTGGCGTTAGGTATGGACGGACATCGTCAAGCTCATGCCTATTACCTGCGTGGTTTGTCGCAGTTCCAGCTTCAGTTATTCGATTCCGGACTCAAGGACATAAGCATGAGTTGCCGGGCCAAATTTACTCAGGCCTGTCAATTGTTAGAAAAAGTAATGTGAAGGACAGTTTTGTGAGCATTTCTGTGAAAATCAGAGTTTTTGGTCGTACTTCTTGTTGCCTAGGCATAGAATATGCTTTGTAAATTCTTTGAGGGCACCTCTAAAAGCCGTCTTTTTCCGCGATGGCAGCGTCAGCCGCGTGCTCAAATCCTCATGTATGCCTCTATACACTGCGGTTTTGCGCGCGCCGCTTCCTTGCCCTCACGAAAAAATCCTGGTTTTTAGAGGTGCCCTTGAAAAAGAGAGGGACTTTCCGGTGTACAAATGACGATCTACGGTATTACAATTATAAGAGAGCTGAAGAGTGTTCAAGCCCTGATTTGATTGTTCCGACAATACATATTGAAAGGCCAATGAACTCGAAAGGCGAGGGCAATGCTCAGTAAAATAACCTTTGTCATGATGATGATTTTCTTGGCGTGTTTTGTGGTGGTGCTTTCATGGTTCGGTTGGATGAACGGGTATTCGTGGTCGCGTCGCAAAGATAACGTACACCACGCGTAAAGTCTCACCGCCACTCTTTTATCGTTATATTCTTTGCAGCCCAAGACCCACTTAGCTGCGATTTGACGTGTTTTCCTATCCACTCCCTTCTTCTTTACCTCCTCTTTCTTACTTAACCGCAGCGTCGTTTTTCCAATATTCCATAGCCGAATCAATGAATAGCCGTACCTGTGGAGCGTATGATTCCGTTTAGAACGCCGCATGCTTGAACTGGTGCGTCTATACATCTCAGAGGTCGTCTAGAGTCTTGCACCGTCTGTTTCCCTCGCTGAATACTCCTATCCAACAAGTGTCTCTAACGCAAAATATGTATGCAGCTTGTACAGCAAGATGAAGAGATCAGTAACAGCATGTAAGTGTTAAGAATATCAAGAAATCTCCGATGTATATATGGAGAGCCATGACTCAACCGATATTCAATAATGAGATAGCCACTTGTCTGAGGTGGGGAAGGGTGTGAATTGTAAGTTATGAGCAAGCTTATTGATGCATTGAACCGGCTGCAATCACTTCGATCCGATGATGATCTGACTGAGTTGGACTCACTCCAGAATCCGACGGAGAACTTTCAGGCGGCGCTCGTCTCTGCCGAGGATGTCGAGATTTCTCCGGACTTGCCGCCTGACTTACACGACCCTATCCAGCAGGAGAACGGCCACGCCGCAGTCTCCCTGGAAATTAATCAACATGCGTGGCTAGAGATTGTCCGGCGGGAGTACTTGCAAGGCTATGTCCGCGATGGTGGAGGGACGGTGAAGTTTGTCGTGTTGCCCGATGCCGACAGTCATAAATCGTTTTCCGATGTCTTAGGGGGCAATGCCCACGAAGACGAGTTCGTGTTTGCCAAAGTGGACGCGAAATATACCAAAGCCCACATGGTGGATCGTGTGTTTCACAAAGTGGCCAAGCAATTGGATTGGGATGAGTTGGCCTATGAGTATGTGGTGCGATTGCTTATTGAACATGGCTATCACGTGCCATCGCAGCGAAAAGAATTCACGTTACACCACGTCGCGACGCTTAATGAACGGAAGGAACCGTTATTGCGGCGGGATCTGCAAACCTGGCTGGAAGAAACGATTGAAGGCGATGCCAATCTGTGCCGTGAATTTCGGATGGCCATCATCCGGCTGTGTTTGGCGCAACTGGAAAGTGGCGAATCCGATCGTGTGTTAGGTAATGCGGTGAAAGAGTGGCTGTGCGGCGAACTTCGCTTGATCTCAGGCGTGAAGAAAGCCCTGATATTTCAGAAAATCGTTCGTCATAATGCTCGTTATATGCTGTCGTCCTTGACGCACTGGCTCCGGCTTTCCGGAAAACGCGGACTCATCATTACCCTGGATATTTCACGGTATCTTGTTGCCAAACGGCCTGCCGAGCCCGACCGGACGTTGTATTATAGTCCCACCGCCGTGCTTGATCTGTACGATATGCTTCGGCAATTTATCGATACCTCCGACGAATTAGAAGGCTTCATGATGGTCGTGCAGGCTCCCCCAGAGTTTTTGACTGATCCCAAGCGAGGCGTTGACCGTTATGAGGCGTTGAAACATCGTATTTGGGATGATGTGCGAGACAAGCATCGTCAGAACCCATTGGTCCCGCTCGTTCGATTATCGCCAACGTCTGCTTCTTTGGCGTCATTACCTGCTGGAGAAGCTGTTATATCTGTGACCGACAATGAAACCTTGATGGCCAGACGGGTTATTGAAGGTTTGCGTGCAGGGGTGCCCAATAGTCATGTTGTGAAGACGTTAGGGTGTTCGCAAGGAGAAATTGAGTGGCGTTTCCGGCGTTTATTGGAAGGGACGCAACAGAATACTGCGACGGGTCAGTGTTCCAAGGGGCTCATTGTAGAAGGGAGTTTCGGAAGCGGAAAGTCCCATGTGTTGGAATATTTGCAACATGTCGCCTTAGAGTCGAACTTTATCTGTAGCCGAGTGGTCATTAGCAAGGAAACGCCGCTGTATCATCCTGTGCGCATGTTTCATGCTGCGGTTGAATCGGCTGTCATTCCCGATAAAAAAGGGGAATTGCTCTCGGAGATTGCGAGCCAGTGCGACTCGTGGGATCCGAAGTATAAAAGTTTGTCGACGTGGGTGAATAGCGTAGACAGTGGAATTGACCCGCGATTTGCGGCAACCCTGTTTCTGTATGAACGGATGGGCACGGATCAAGAGTTGGGGCATCGAATGACCCGATTTTGGACGGGCGATCCGCTGGGAGTCGGAGAACTCAAGAAGTATTTAAAAGAATGTGGCATTGCCGGACGTTATACGTTTGGGAAAATTTCACAGGCTGAACTTGCCTCGCAACGATTTCAATTTACGTCGCGTTTGGTCCAAGCGGCGGGGTATGCCGGGTGGATTGTGCTTGTCGATGAAGTCGAGGTTATGGGGCGTTATTCCGTTAATCAACGAGCCAAGTCCTATGCGGAATTGGCTCGATTGGTCGGTGGGCAAGATACGCGTAGCTATCCCGGCATTGGCGTGGTTGTCGCATTGACGGATGATTTCCAGAAAGAGGTGTTGGAGGGAAAAGGGGATATGGTGAAAATTCCTCAACGTCTCAGGGCTGTGTCATCGGACGAGAACATGACGTTAGCCGAACAGGCCGAAATAGGAATGAATCTGGTCGAGTCTCGACGAATTCCGATCGAAGCACCAACGGAACCATTGATTCAACAGACACATCACACCATTCGTACTCTTCATGTGCAAGCCCATAACTGGCGTGATTGGGATCATTCTGCGGTGGCCCCGCATATAGAGGTTCAAGCTGGAACCCGGATGCGGGAATATGTCAAAAGCTGGATCACAGAATTAGACTTGAAGCGTTTGACTCCTGATGAAGTTGTTGAAATTGAAGTGGATAATCTGAAGCCTCATTATGAAGAGGATCGCGTGTTAGCCACGGTGAGTCAGGATGACTCGAATCAGGCCAGTGTTGAAGGGCCTGAAGGGCCAGTCGAGTCTCCTGAAGGTCATGAAGCTTGTTAATCGTGTGACGGTTTTGGTCATTCCTCCCGTATTGAACTCAATGCCTACCGTATGGGTCCTTCCCGGAAGCCTTCGAGAGCAAGAACGGTCTCTCTGGGGCTTCTGAGGTTTAGGGCCATCAGTCAGTCGTCTCTCGCCGCAAAGAACTGGTTAGTGTTATGCTGGGATGTGTATAGATGGTCGAGTGTACGCACGTCTTTCACCCAGCAATTCCCTCATTGACCGTGATGGTGTAATGGCCGGGCTGTACAACTGCCGGTTATGACAACCACATCATTCTTGACCATTCTTCTCAGCATCTCACCCCTCGTATCTCGACCGCGAGTCTTGAGCTTCTAGAGCATTGTGTGTATCAGTGATGTCCTGAGGGAAATAGGAGTGCATGTGTCATCGATGACAACCTTGTCTCAAACAGAATCGTCGCTTCGTCTTCGAAAGGTATTTGAGCTGTGGTGGCCTCTGGCTGGAAGTTGGGTGCTCATGGGCATTGAACTTCCTATTGTGAGCGCGGTCATGGCTCGACTGGCTGATCCCGAAGTGCATCTCGCGGCATACGGAGGTGTGGTCTTTCCGATCGCGCTTATTATCGAAGCTCCGGTCATTATGCTGCTGGCGGCCTCAACGGCGCTGTCTCGAGATTGGACGTCGTATGTGTTTCTTCGCCGGTTTATGTTTCAGATGTCCGGGGTTCTGACGGTGCTTCATATCCTCGTTGCGTTTACGCCGTTGTATGATGTGGTGGTTGCCGATGTTCTCCATGTTCCTGAACCGGTTCGCGAGCCGGCTCGAATCGGACTCATGCTCATGACGCCCTGGACGGGTGCGATAGCCATTCGGCGGTTTCAGCAAGGTGTCATCATTCGATATGGTCAGACTCGGTCCATTGGTCTGGGAACGGCATTGCGATTATTCGTCAATGTGTCCATTTTAGGATGTGGACTTTATTGGGGGACGATTCCTGGTATTGTCGTGGCGACTATTGCGGTATCCTTGGGCGTATTAACAGAAGCGGTTGTCGTGAATCGCATCGTTCAGCCACTTTTGCTGCGAATGCAAGCCGAACACTATTCCCTTTCGTCGCCGTTGACATTGGGTCGTCTGCTGCGATTTTATGTTCCGCTGGCAATGACGTCATTTCTTGCGCTTATCGCGCTACCGATTGGCAGTGCGGCCTTGAGCCGCATGCCCCGTGCCTTGGACTCATTGGCCGTGTGGCCTGTGATGGCTGGACTGTCATTTACGCTACGCAGCCTCGGATTAGCCTTTCAAGAAGTGGTTGTCGCGCTGGTTGGGAAGCCAGGGGCTAAAGCCATACTCGGTCGGTTTGCGATTGGCCTGGGGCTCACGACGAGCACGCTGTTGTTGCTCATTGCGGCCACGCCGTTGGCTCGCCTGTGGTTTGGAGAAATTGCAGGTTTGTCACCCGAGTTAACGGAGTTAGGCTGCCAGGCAATCTGGTTGGCCGTGTTGCTGCCGGGGTTAAGCGCCGTAGAAAGTTTTTTGCAAGGCTCACTGGTACACAGTCATCAGACGAAAAGCATTACCGAGGCTGTGGCCATATATCTTGTCACAAGCACTTCAATCTTAATGGCCGGCACCTATTACGGGCAGATCGCCGGGCTGTATGTCGGGCTATTGGGTGTGAGTTCTGGGCTTTTGTGCCAGACGCTCTGGTTGTGGTATCGGAACGCCTCTACTGCTCAAATTCCAGAGTAGGCGACCTGATTTGGCACGTTGAAGGCAAGCCACGCTTTTCACCAGACGGCAAACCTTAAGTCGCCAGGGACTGTAGGGGAAAGTATACTTCCAAGACCAAAGTGAATGGTTGAGCCTTCACCTGCTTTGTTCGATACATGCATGGCTGACAATTGTAAGGTATTGAAACATCGCATGAAGTAGGGATATGTGTTCTTTTTAATAAGGCGGTATATCATTTGCTTAATTTACCTACTGTACGTGTGTTGGAGTACGGCCTTGACGGAAGGAGTAGGGGGGGGTGGAGCGAATCTTAGTGATTGACGGTGATGAGTCCGTCAGAGATTCTTTGACCTTAACTCTGGAGTGGGCTGGCTACGATGTATCGGAAGCTGCGAGTCCACGAGAAGGTTTTGCGTTTCACCAGGAAAACCCTGCCACTGTTGTCGTGGCCAATGCGTTGAATGTCGATGAAGATGGCTTAGCGCATCTGCAAGCTCTTCGGCGTCATTCGCCCACGTTGCCAATTATTGCCATGTCGGGATCTCTTCCCTCAAGCGATCAGGAATCTCAATCTCTCCAGAACATCTTCGGCTCTGTTTACCGTTTGCAAAAGCCATTTACGGTCGATGAATTTCTTGCAACGGTCCAAACAGCCCTTCCTAGATTAGCGCATTCTTAATTCTCTCTTGTCCCCTCTTTGCATTTGGATATCTTGGGGTTTGCCCCTTATTATGTATTTTGTTAAGGAGTTGGGTATCATAATGGTTGGAAATAGATAGATTTTACATTCCCTTTGTTTAGGCTTATCTTTTGTTGAAGCTAACGGACTCCCACGCCAAGTTCTACGCCTATGAACTCACGAAACGCTGTCCTTCCGGTAGTATTGAAAAGCGGACCAGTGCGCTAATCGATGTGCGGGTCGATCGCAATCTTCACTCCCCCAAAATAAGCTCTCAACAGCTATTTGTCATACGCTGGCAAGTACGGTAAGGGAGTGATTTTCTTCTAGGCAATCTCTAGTTCATTGTAGATCCTGAATAACAAAGTATACTTGTGAAATTTGACTAGACAGAAACTTTCTATTGACTCTATTTGCACGAAGTTTATTTTTGATCTATATTAACAATAATGTCTTTTTATAAAGGAAGTAAAATAAACCAAATACTCAAAAAGTGGCCGCATAGTACGGTGGCAGTATTGTCATGGCTGGAAAAGCAGGGAGCTTATCAGCAACTGATGCGTGAGTATGAAAAGACCTCATGGGTGAGGAGAGTTGGACGAGGGGCCTATGTCAGAGAAGGCGAGCAAGTCGAGTGGACAGGCGGACTGTATGCGCTTCAAGAACAATTAGGACTTCCCATACACATAGGTGGAAAAACCGCACTGTCATTTCAGGGATACGCGCATTTTTTTCCAATGGGAAAAAACATAACGGTCACGCTGTTTGGCTTTCCCAATGTCAAACTTCCTCTGTGGTTCAAAGAGTATCGTTGGGAGGTCAAAATCCGATATACCACAACCAACCTGTTCATGAGCCGAGACAAACATGGCCTCACACAAAAAGATATGGGCTCCTATGACGTCAGACTGTCAACACCTGAGCGGGCTGTTATGGAGATGCTGTATGAGGTCCCACAACGAGAATCGTATGAAGAGGCCAAGCTCATAATGGAAGGGTTAACGACCTTACGCCCACGACTAGTTCAAGCGTTGCTTGAGGACTGCATGTCAGTAAAGGTCAAGCGCCTGTTCATGGTACTGGCCGAAACCTGCAAATACGCGTGGGTAAAAAAGCTTGACCTATCACAGGTGGCCTTTGGCAAAGGGAAGCGTATGTTAGTCAAAGGCGGACGGTTGAACCCTACATACCATATCACGGTGCCGAAGAATCAGATGGGTTGAGCGGCGGCCGGAGTAAGGACGTGAAAAAAAGCCCCTACTTCAAACAAGTGGAGTTAATTCTGCAAACAATTCCGCACATCGCAACGGAAACAAGCTTTGCGCTGAAAGGCGGAACCGCGATCAATCTCTTCGTGCGGGACATGCCATGACTGTCTGTGGATATTGACCTGGCCTATTTACCACGGGATGAGCCACGCGACACGGCTCTGAACAAGATCAGTGAGGCACTCCGCCGCATCGCTTCCACGCTAAAGAAAGCCATGCCTGGCGTCAAAACCCAGGAAAGTCGAGCACAAGAACCACAGCGGACCACAAAGCTGGTAGTGGCAAACAGCCAGACACGAATCAAAATCGAGCCGAACGAGGTGCTTCGAGGTTCGGTCTTTCCACCCGAAGAACGGGAGCTGACACCACGCGCGGAAGGCATGTTTGAGCGTTCGGTGACGGCATGTGTGCTTTCAACCCCGGATCTGTATGGTGGCAAGATCTGCGCAGCATTAGACCGCCAGCATCCACGGGATCTCTATGACGTAAAAGTTCTCCTTGAACAAGAAGGGTTGACGGATGAGATACGCAAAGCTTTTGTCGTCTATCTCGCCAGCCATGATCGGCCTATAAGCGAGCTGCTCGCCCCCACAAGGAAGGAGATACGGCAGATCTATGAACACGAGTTCGTCGGCATGACCATTGATACGGTCTCCTACGAAGATTTACTCGAAGCCAGAGCGCACCTCATTGCAACACTGAGGAAAGAATTAACCGATGACGAGAAGACCTTTCTCCTTTCGCTCAAAAAAGGTCATCCAAACTGGAGCCTCCTGGGCGTCGAAGGAATAGAGAAGCTGCCAGCTGTACAATGGAAATTGAAAAACATTCACAGCATGCACGAAAAGAAACATGCCGAGGCACTGGAAAAACTCAAAAAAGTTTTGGCGTATTGAAACAAGTACTCATGAAACTCAACGCTGAACGAAAAAGAGTAGTACGTATAATGGAAAAACTGGAATGTAAAGTTTTTGTATACAAAAGACGGAAGTTATTGAAATGGCTATAAACGCTAAACTGTTGATACGTGTATGAAGAGACAGTTCTCCCGAATATTGACTCTGGATGAAAGAAGACGAGAAAGCTGGCTTAATCACTTGGCGGTTCGAAATGTCCTGGTATGCGGTTTTGCCAGGGAACGGTGGCGGTCTTTGCCTGTTTCAGTAGGCTTTTGAGGTTTACTTCTGCAGCTCGCAAAAGTTTTGGTTCTCCGCTTTGAAGAAGTGCGGTGAGGAGCGAGTACATGTCGCGTTGTTCCTGAGGCGAATGGGCGATGAGTTCTAGAATGGGGTCTGGGGAATCTACATTTGTCCAATCACTATCTTTCTCGTCAGGGTAACCTAAAAGGAGATTGATTGCGGTTGGATTACTATAGAGCCAGCCTGGCGGTATACCAAGTGCAGTCGCCAATGCTTCAAGTCGTGAGGCTGGAGGATCCAATTCACCGGCTTCGATGGCTTCAAGCTCTGTTGAAGGCATGCCGACTTTTTTGGCTAATCCCGTCACGGAATTTCCTCGCATGCGCCGCCAGGCCTGAATGTATTCATTGATAGGCATGGGCTGATCTTAGCCAACACCCAGACGCATGTCTAGTGTTCTTTGACCTCATCGCTCTTGAACCGTCGCTCGTCGCTCATGAAGCGTTAAACATAAAAAAATAGCAATGCGACTCTTTCTACGAAATACGAGATACGAACAGCGAGATACGTTTTTAGTCCGCTTATGATATTTCACGTTTGCAAGGAGATGATCCTTTTCGAACAACGGCCTCGTTAAATATGGAGAACCGGGAAGACATGTTGCTGGAAAGCGTGCGAATTTCCTTGACGATCAATGAATAGGTTTGAAATTCTTCCTCAATGACACCATCCAGAATGTATGGGCCATGATTGGTTAAGAGATGACCAAACTGCCGGTACGTTTTCGGGAAAAACGTGGCTTCATACAATCCTGTTTTATCTTCAAAGGTCACGAATTCCATGGGTTCCTGGCGTTTCGTCTGAACGGATTTTTCGGTGATCATCCAGCCGATCATCGTAATGGGTTGTCCAACATGCAGGTGTATGTCGCAGGCTGACACAGCATGTAACCCTTGAAGCGCTTCTTCAAACAATTCGAGTGGATGTGTGTTGAGCGGGAATCCGAACAGTTCAATCTCATGTTGAATTTTTTGACTTGGAGCGTAATCTGGTGGAATGGGAAGCGCCGATGAAACGTGAGGGGTGAGAAGTGAGGCGTGAAAATCTGAACCATGTGGGCCGGGTGAAACATGGGTGGAGTGAGTGTATGGCATGTGACGACTGAACCCTTGCTGTGCATGATGAGCATACAGGCGCCAGAGGAGGCCTGGACGTGTAACGTCTCCTGCAACACTATCGAAACATCCGGCTTTGATTAATGTCCGGGTGTGGGCTTGCTCTCCCTTCGTGCGGATCAGAAAATTCTGCAATGATCGAAATGGGCCATGTTGAGTTCGTTCCTTGAGAAGATGAGCGATCATATCGGCTTTCAGCCCTTTGATGTGCATGAAGCCCATGCGAAGGGTTTTGCCGATTCCCACATATTCCCAACAACTGGCATTGATGTCTGGCAGTACAATGGTCAATCCCATACGACGGGTTTCCGAGAGATAGGCAAATGGAGAATAGAACCCGCCTTGATTGTTGAGCACGGCTGCCATGAATTCTGCGGGATAATAGGTTCGAAGGTAGGCGGATTGAAACGAGACTTGTGCATAGGATGCGGAATGAGGCTTACAGAAACTGTATCCCGCAAAACTCATGATCATGTTCCACATCGTGGCGATCGCCTGTTCCGACGCTCCGTTGGCGGCAGCTCCACGAGAGAATTGCACATGATAATCCTGGAGCTGTCGTTCCTTGTGCTTTTTACTCAGGATTTTTCTGAGTTGATCCGCATCTTCCACTGAAAAGCCTGCCACAGCCATCGCGACTCGTGTCACATCTTCCTGGTACACCATAATGCCGTGAGTGTCGGCTAACACTTTCTCGAACATCGGGTGAATCGGTTGATGTGTCTCACCATGGGCACGCAGCACGAAGCCCCGGTTGTAGGGGTTGCCTGCCGGACGAACGAGAGAGGACACCATGACGACATAATCGAAAATATCGAGCGTTGATTGTCGTGTCTTGGTCATGGCTTTCCACAGTTTTCTCAGCAACAGACGCGTGGCGGGCGATTCGATATAAAAGCATCCGATCGTATCGGTCTGACGAATTAACTCTTGAGTCCGGGGATCATGAATAGGATCCCATGATGTGTGGGTAAGACGTCGTTCCGTATGAACCGCGACGGCATCAAGCGCATCTCGAATCACGGCGAGCGAACGATTCCCTAAAATGTCGAGTTTGACGAGGCCGGCATCTTCGGCTTGATCTTTTTCCCATTGGATAACGGGCACACCTTTGGGTGCAATTTGGATTGGGACATAACGTTGAATCTCACCCGGAGCGATGATGACTCCGCCACAATGAACGCCGAGATGTTGCAAGCATCCTTTGAGGCGGAGTGCGACAGAGAGTATTTCCGGCCATGGTTCAGCTATTCCGATGGCTTGGCAAATGTTCTCTGCCCAGGAGCGTAACGTGTGGGTTGCCGGAGAGGGATGGAATGCTGTCTGACGTACAAGTCGTGGCATCAATCGATTGAGTTCGGCTGGAGCCATGCCGTACACCTTGGCGACCTCGCGAATTGCCGCGCGGAAGCCAAGCGTGTTGTGGTTGGCCACCATGGCGGTTTGACGAGTGCCGTATTTTGCGAAGATATAATCCAGAATACGATCCCGTTCATCCCACGGAAAGTCAATGTCGATGTCTGGCGGATCTTGTCGTCCGGCATTCAAAAACCGTTCAAAAAACAAGTTATGACGAATCGGGTCGACATGCGTGACGCCTAGGCAATAGGAGACGATGGAGGCGGCCGCCGACCCCCGGCCACATGTACGTGGCGCTTGCTGGACGATGTCTTCGACGATTAAGAACCACATGGCAAATCCTTTTGAACGAATCACGTCCAGTTCAGTCTCGATTCGTGTTCGGACTTCATCGGAAATTTTCCCGTATCGTTGTCGGGCGCCTTCGTATGTTTTGGCTTGGAGGGTGGAAAATGTTTGTGGATCTGTTCGGTCACGAAAGGCTTGCTGCATTCGAGCCTTGAAATTCCATTCGGTGTGGCAGCGGTCGGCAAGACGACTGGCGTTGAGCAGTGCATGCGGAATATGCACATAGTGCGGTTCCAGAGCTGAAACCGGGGCAAGCCATTGGTGACGGGAACAGTGAGCGTCTGGCGGCAGTTGAGACAGCGTGGTTTTCAAGGCAATGGCGCGTAACGCACGATGAAGATGAAAACCTTTAGCATCAACAAAATGCACGCGATTGGTTGCGACTGGGGGAATCCCTGTCCGCCGGCTCAATGCCACGGCTTGATGCATCATGACTCCCGGTGTCAATTCAACATAGAGATTGTGCCGTTTTCGCTTTTTCCATGCTGTCAGAGCGGGAATATCATCGGACAAAACAAGAAGATCCCGATAATGCTGGCTCACGGTTTCAATGAAATCAAAGTCATCATGACAGTGCCGGGCCGACAGGATGCGACAGAGGTTTGTATAGCCAGTCATGGTCGTTGCGAGTAATGTGGCTCGGTGATGCTGGTGAGTAAGCTCAGCCCCGAGAATCGGTTTGAGCCCTGCCCGCTTGGCTGTTTCCACGAATCGAACAGCGCCATATAGGCCATTGGTGTCGGTGAGTGCGAGCGTGTCGGCTCCATGAGACTTGGCCGTAGCACACAACTCCTCCAATGAAGACACCCCGGACATGGGTGAATAATTAGAATGGACGTGCAGATGAACGAAGGGTGGCATGTGTGTTCCCCCACCAAATCGCTTGTGCCCCGAATCGTGCTCGAATCTGATCAAGGGCCAGTGTTAAGCGGTGTGATTTTTTTTGTACAAAAGGTTCTGGAATGAGTGCTTCTTGAAATAGTTCGCCTTGCTCGATGAATGTGGTGAGGTGTTCCGCGTGTATGGCGAGGCGACTGATTCGGACCCGGCGTTTGAACATTCGTGCAAGCAGCGTTGTGGCATAGGGGAACAGGTCCACTTCCCAGTAGGTTCCCGGTGTCACGGCGTGCGCTTTCGCCATTTCTATTCCGTCACGATACTGAAATTCGACTCTGATCGCGTGGCACATTCGTTGTTGATGCCGTAACTGCCGACAGACTTCTTCGAGGAGCCCATACAACGCACTATGGAGTCGATGGATATCGATGTCATCGGAATCGAGTTTCATGGTCGCTTCAATCTGTGGTTGTTGGGGTGGGCAGAGAACGGGGGATGAGTCTGTGCCATGTGCCCAGGCATGCAGGGACCGGGCATGTTGTCCCAGTACTATTTCAAGGTGGGCGAGTTCAATGTCTGCAAGATCGTGTAATGTCTGGATATTCAAATCAGACAATAACGGCAAGATTATCTTCGTATGATGGGGGCTAAACGGTAAGGTCTGAATGGGAAGTGGTGCCAGAAAGGCTTCTTCAGAGCCATGATGAATGTCGCACAGGCGTGGAGGCGTGACGACTGTTGATGCAATCCGTGCGACGAGTTTGTTGCTGGCCAATCCGGCAACTCCCACGAGTCCATATTGCTGTGCGATGTCTCGTTTAATTCGCATGGTGGCATCACAGGCCAATCCAAAGAGACGTGTGGTGCCGGTCAGATCAAAAAAGAACTGACCAGGTTGAATCGGTTCCCACACTGGGGAATATTGCCGGATGGTGTTTACGAGTGCATGGTGAGCTTGCCGAACTTGAGCGCGACGTGGAGGCAGAATGTGGAGCGACGGACATTGCTGACGAGCCTGTGCGACAGAGAGGCCAGGCAAGACGCCGTCTTGCTGGGCTTCTTGTGACACTTCAGTAATGGGTGCTCGAGCGGCTGGTGAAACCGAAACAGCAACCGGCCGTGTTTGTAATGAAGAGTCGTCTAGGCGCGCGAGAGCGATGGAAAACGTGGGAATAGAAAAGCAGGCAATATGACGATCCATCGTTCGAGCAAGCCCTTTCATTGTCGGTCATGGAAATCTTGGCATTCCTTGAAATATCCTCAAAAATCATGATCAATATGCAACCAATGGTTGCATATTGATAAATTTCTGTCAATGTTCCTGGAGAAAAATCACGATAAATCTGGGGCTGGTCTTTAATGTGTCTTAGAATAGCTATAAATGTTGGAGGTATGAGGTATTATGAAGACCGTGCAAATGACTCTAGACGAAGGTCTGCTAGTGGCTGTGGATAAAGCGGCCAGACGGATAGGCACAACGCATTCCGGTTTTACTCGCGATGCGCTTCGGTTGGCATTAGAGAACCTGCAAATGGCTGAGTTTGAACAAAAGCATCGCGAAGGGTATCGACGCAAACCAGTCAAACCAGGGGAGTTCAGCGATTGGGAAGAGGAGCAGGTATGGGTAGAGTGATATGAAGCATGGCGATATCCATTGGTATCGGTTTTCTCAACCCGACAAGAAATGGCCGGTGGTCATTCTCACACGAGATTCTGCGTTTGAATGGTTGTCTGAAGTGACCGTGGCTCCCATTACCTCCATCATTCGTGACATCCCATCTGAAGTGGCATTGACCACGGCTGACGGCTTGCCGAAGGCCTGTGCGATTAATTTCGATCATCTTCAAACCGTGTCCAAAAGTAAAATCGGTCCTCGCATTACTTCCTTAAGCCCTAAGAGGTTAGCCGACGCACGGATCGCCTACTTGTTTACTCTAGGGTTTTGAATGCGTTTGAAAGCGTAAAATAAAATAGTTGAAATAGTGAAGCGGGTGTACAGAGGACAGCAAAGAATGCGCTTCGTGATTTGTTTGGCGATGGTTGTTCTGCCGGAACTGGTCTTGGCAGAGTTGAATCCCGACCAGATTGCGATCCTCTCGAACGTCAATAGCTCTGGCAGTCGTTCCGTCGCTCGATATTATGCGAAGCAACGGAGCATTCCCCTCTCGCACATCATTGAATTGGATACGTCGACAAGGGAGACGATTGACCGAGAAGAATATGAAGTGTCTATAGCCCAACCCCTTCGAGATGCGTTGAAAGCCAAAAAACTTACCTCCACTGTTCGCGCCATTGTTACGACATATGGCATTCCCCTTCGCGTCGAAGCGCCTCGGCCTTCTGCACAAGAGATCGCTTGGTTGGATGATGCCAAAGCCTGGCGAAAATCTTCTGTCGATTTTCTCCATGAGCTTAAGCATGAGATCGACGGCATTGCGGCTCATGGATCTCAGGCACCGTCTTCGCAATCACATGATATCGATATGGATGAGCGAGCCATCCAGCGATTGCTTCAACAAATAGGTCAGGCTATTCAACAGGCCAATGAGCGTATTCGCAACGTTGAAGGTGTTGATCGAAGAAAAGCTCATGAACGCGTTTTTGAAAAGATCAATCAACGTATCAATGGTCTGGCGGGCAAGGTGGAGATGTTACGGTCTGTGACGGAGAAGACGGCAACGGCCATGGATGTGCCGTTGTTGACAGGCATGCAGGCTCAACTCCGTTCGGCAGAACGTCTGACCGGGTTATTGTTGAATGTTCCCTCAGACCAAAATCGGGAACATGCCTATCGCGTGGTGCAACAACATTTTGGTGTGGTTGGCGTGCTTCGTTATGCCAATCAAGAAATTCAGCGGTTTAGTTATGCCCATGCCCGTGCGAGCGTTGATAGCGAATTAAGTGTCGTGTGGTGGGGGCGCGATTTCGCCCATCCATCCGGGAAAATCCCGAATCCCTTGTATGCCTGGTATCCTGAGCAGACGCAGCAGCCGACGGTAAACCTTCCAGTCATGCTGGTGAGTCGGCTTGATGGGCCAAATCCTGATTTGGTCAAAGGCATGATCGATCATGCAATCCTGGCGGAGCAGAATGGATTGAGGGGAAATGCCTATTTTGACGCGCGGGGCATGGATTCGGATCAATTATTAAGCTACGGACATTATGATCGAGACATCCGGATACTCAGCAAGACCGTGCGGAAAATATCTGCGTATCCGGTAGTACTTGAAAACACGCAAAAACGATTGAGTGAACCTGGTGATGCTCCTCACGTTGCGCTCTATGTTGGGTGGTATCGTCTTCGACACTATGAAGATGCCTTTACGTTTAATCCTGGTTCGATTGGCTATCATATCGCTTCGGGCGAGGCGGTCAGTCTTCGCGATCCGATTGAACGAGGCTGGTGTAAAAATGCTTTGGAGCGCGGTATCACGGCAACTCTCGGTCCAATCGGGGAACCGTATCTGGATGCATTTCCCTTACCGACAGAGTTTTTCGGCCTGCTTCTCTCCGGTCGGTATACATTAGTTGAAGCGTTTTATCTTTCATCCCGCTATGTGAGTTGGCAAATGGTGCTGGTGGGAGATCCGCTGTATAATCCGTGGCGGGGACGGGCATTGGCTCAAAAAGTGAAGGAATCTGGAATTTTAAGGCGAGAGACGTTTCCGATGCCTCCATCCGAACAGATCTTTCCTGATCCAGTTCAGACGAGGAAGCGATTGCAGGAAGAACAGCAACGATTGTTATCACGGTTTTCATTGAGGGCAAACGAGTAATATGAAAAAGGAAATATTCTACTACGTGCTTCAGAGTCCGGTCGGCAGATTACTGCTTGTCGGAGATCATGGCGGATTACAGCGGTTACAGTTTCAGGATGGTACGCATCCGCATCCCATCGAATCCGGATGGAAGAAAGATCGAAATTTTTTTAACCGGATCATTTCCCAATTGGAAGAATATTTCGACGGAAGACGAAAACGATTTTCCATCAAACTGTCTCAGCAAGGCACGGGCTTTCAGCAGCAAGTGTGGAAGGCTCTTCGAACGATTCCGTACGGCGAGACCGTATCATATAGTACGATCGCGCGCGCGATCGGGAAACCCACTGCCTCACGTGCCGTGGGAGCTGCAAATGGACAAAACCCCATTTCGATCATTGTTCCCTGCCATCGGGTGATCGGAGCCAATGGCCAATTAGTCGGTTACGGTGGCGGGTTGCCGATTAAGCAGTCACTGCTTGCGCTGGAACAGCAATATTGTGGGAAATGTTGAAAACAAGGGTAGCATTCTTTGGAATATGACCTGCAATACGTTCTAGGCAAGCGTAGCAGTTCAAAGTCTAAAGGGAACTCCTAATACTTTAAACTTGAGACTTTAAACTTTCGATTTTTATAAGGTGCATTTAAAGGTGCACTTAAAAGAAATGCTATGTGGGTTTTGGGGTCATCGGCGCGATCGATCCAAAATGCACACCGAAGCTCTTCTGCTCGCAGTCATGCACGTAACGGGTGAGGGCTTCACGAATCACGGGGAAGGCGAGCTCATCCCAAGGGATATTATCGAGAGAGACCAATTGCACTTCCAGGCTCTCTTCGCCGGCGCCAAACTCACGCTGCCGCAGCGCTCCACGATAGATGACATAGACTTGATCCACATGGCGCAACGAATACACGGCATACAGCGACATAATCTGTACGTCGGCTTTGGCCTCCTCCAACGTTTCTCTCGCCGCGGCCTCTTCCGTGCTTTCGCCCATTTCCATAAACCCGGCCGGAAACGTCCAGAGCCCTAAGCGAGGTTCAATGGCTCGGCGACACATGAGGATCTGTCCTTCCCATTCAGGGATGCATCCTGCCACAATTTTAGGATTTTGGTAGTGGATGGCGTGGCATGATGGGCAAACCGCCCGCAGCCGGTCCTCTCCCTGAGGGATCTTCTGCTCGACTTTTTCACCGCATTGACTACAAAAATTTATGGGTGGGATTGGCATATAGCTTTCTTATCGGACAAAAGGCCGGCGGTGAAAAGCCTGAAAGTGAAAAGTCGTGGGAAATGATTTGTATTCGATTTTACATTTTTCACTTTGAACTTTGCATTGTCATTTTTACCATCAGATGTACCACAGGTACGGGGAGCGGGTCACGATATTTCGATTATGGCTGAACCGTATCGTGCGTTTGTGATACCGCCGCTGCCTTTGGTAAGGTTGGGGTCCGGCGTGTGTGGCCCGTTTCTTAACCCGCAATTGCTAAAAGGAAGATAATGGAATGAGTACAGACGAGAAGCAAGTTATTTTTTCACTAATAGGGGTAGGGCGCGTCCATCCGCCGAAAAAACAGGTTCTCAAAGACATTTATCTATCGTTTTACTACGGAGCCAAAATTGGAGTGCTGGGCCTGAATGGTTCCGGAAAAAGTACACTTCTGCGTATTATTGCAGGGCTCGATTCCGATTATCTTGGGGAGATCACCTTTTCCAAAGGTTATTCCGTTGGATTGCTTGAACAGGAGCCTCACCTTGACCCTGGAAAAACCGTTAAAGAAGTTGTGGAGGAAGGGCGAGCAGAGGTTATTGGGCTTCTGCGGGAATATGAAGCCGTCAGCAATAGATTTGGCGAAGACCTTTCTCCTGACGAGATGGAAAAATTGATTGAGAAGCAAGCGCAATTACAAGAAAAAATCGAAGCCGCGAACGGCTGGGAGCTTGAACATGAACTTGAAATTGCCATGGATGCGCTTCGGTGTCCGCCGTCCGATGCCGTCGTGGATACGCTCTCGGGTGGAGAGCGTCGTCGCGTGGCCCTCTGTCGTTTAATGATTCAAGAACCGGACATTTTATTGTTGGATGAACCCACCAACCACCTTGATGCTGAGTCGGTGCAATGGTTAGAACAGCATTTACAGCAGTACAAGGGAACGGTGATTGCCGTCACGCATGACCGGTATTTTTTAGATAATGTCGCGGGATGGATTTTGGAATTGGATCGTGGTCAAGGCATGCCGTTTCAAGGCAATTATTCTTCCTGGCTTGAACAGAAGCAAGACCGATTAGCAAAAGAAGAAAAGACCGAGTCCAAACGGCGGAAAACTCTTGAGCGTGAGTTGGAGTGGATTCGCCTGTCTCCTAAAGGCCGGCAGGCCAAGGGAAAGGCTCGCGTGACTCGTTATGAAGAACTGGTGAGCGAAGAACAAGATCGACAAAGTCAGGACCTTGAAATCTATATTCCGCCTGGTCCGCGATTAGGAGATGTGGTTATTGAGGCCAGAGGGCTTCAGAAGGCCTTTGGCGAGAAAAATCTTTTTGAAGATCTTTCCTTTACGTTGCCTCGAGGTGGCATTGTGGGGGTGATTGGACCGAACGGCGCCGGAAAAACCACCCTCTTTCGAATGATCATGGGAGCCGAAAAACCTGATGCCGGGGAATTTACCATTGGTGAGACCGTGACGCTTGGATATGTGGATCAGGATCGAACACTTGATGCCAACCGTACGGTATGGGAAGTCATTTCCGATGGGCAAGAGACGATTCTGTTAGGGAAGTCTGAAGTGAACTCTCGAGGCTATGTGTCGCGGTTTAACTTTGCGGGTTCCGATCAACAGAAGAAGGTCAAAGATCTTTCTGGCGGTGAACGGAATCGTGTGCATTTGGCGAGGATGCTGAGAGAAGGGGCCAACGTGTTGTTGCTCGATGAACCAACCAATGATCTTGATGTGAATACGCTCCGTGCATTGGAAGAAGGCTTGGAACAATTTGGAGGGTGTGCTGTCGTCACCAGTCATGATCGTTGGTTTCTCGACCGCATTGCGACGCATATTTTGGCATTTGAAGGTGATAGCCAAGTAGTGTGGTTTGAAGGCAACTATAGTGAGTATGAGACTGACCGGAAACGGCGTTTGGGGAAGTCGGCTGAGCGGCCTCATCGAATTCGGTATCGCAAGTTGACCAAAGGATAAGTCGTCTGCATTGTTGAAATAACGAATGAAATGCTTGGACAACGCCCCGAAGTGCTTATTGCCCGAACTGTCGGGATTGTGTGTATTGCCCTTGGGTTTGTCTTAGGGATGCACGGTCTGGATTATCCTGATTCGATGTGGTTGCCAACCGCATTAGGCCTGATTGTCACAGGGATGGTTGCTCAATTATTTGCATTAATTCGATCGTTGATGCGAGCGTCTGAAGATAAGAAAGATCCAAAGCTGTGAAGAAAAACTGATGCGTGGTCGAGGCGGTGATTCGAAAAAATCAACCTTGCTGTTGACGTGTAGCATTATCCTATTCGCTAGTTCTATCCTGATGAGCTGTAGCCATTGGCGCGACCGCTATTTTGATAATGCCGTAGACGACTTGACGCAATTTGATATTCGTGAAAAATTCGGGAAACCGCATATTATCGAACATTCGCTGTTGGATAAAAACACGACGTGGGTCTATCGCGTGGCCATTCCAGAGGGTGAACTTGACCCTTCCGGATTAAAGGGGTTTGGGTCTGGTGTTGCGGATGTTGGTGAAGCCGTTGCGTCCTTAGTTGGAAAAGGGGATCAGGGTGGCGCCCCACGAGAACGTATTGTCTGTTTGCGCTATGAACTTGTGTTTGATGAAGAGCGCATACTCAGAGAATGGACGCGTCAGTTTTGTCAATTGAAAAAATCAGAAGATCCGTTTGGACGTCGCGAGCGGTGATCCGTTCCGTGAGGGGGCTGGTGAGCGGGGACCCTGGTTCCGATCGAAGACGACAGGTAAGGTTGCGAGAATAGGTCTATGCCCATTTTTAAAAGTCCGGCGTTTATTCAGCAATGTTTTGCCGTGCATCCATTTTCTTTGAGTGTCAAGATGGTTGCACTGCCCGAAAAAGTTGGTATTTATTGCGACAATTGTCATATGCGGCATCGTCTTCAGGTGACCATGTGTCAAAGTCAAGTTGGAGACGAATCGTTCACGGAAATTGGTGCGGCTGAGAGTTTAGGGCAATGTATGGCTGATCACGCAGTTGATTTGCGTGTGAGTCAAGTAAACGTCAAGTCAGATTCCGTCCAGTTCCGATGTCGTCTTTGTCGACGGGCTTATCAGCTAGTTGTCTCCTTGTTTGAAACGCATCAATAGTAAATATGGGAATGATGAAAAACCCCCGTATCCAGTGCAAGTCTAAAGTTTAAAGTCTCAAGTTTAACGTGTTGCGATTGACTTTAGACTTTGAACCTGAAACTTTGAATTTCTCTGCTGACGAGAACGCCGCTGCTGGTCTTTTCAACAGTCGCACAAAAAAAGAGCCGCTCTAGAGCGGCTCTTTTTCTATCGACTCTTTTGATGATCGTTCGCCTGCCTGGGACTGTTGAACATTCCCTACTTATTTGGTTGCGGTGTGTACCGGAGATACGGCTTCACGGCGCGATGGCCTTTGGGAAAGAGGGAGGGAACTTCGGCATCGGTCACAGCTGGAGTGATGATACAGTCTTCGCCATCCTTCCAATTAGCCGGCGTGGCCACCTTATGGTTTGCCGTCAATTGTAAGGAATCGATCACGCGAAGAATTTCATTGAAGTTTCTGCCTGTCGAAGCTGGATAGGTTAGCGTGAGCTTGAGCTTCTTGTCCGGCCCGATGACAAAGACCGAACGCACCGTCATGTTGTCCAATGCGTTTGGGTGAATCATGTCATAGAGATTGGCCACCTTCTTTTCAGGGTCTGCAATAATGGGATAGCCGACGGTGCAGTTTTGGGTTTCATTGATATCGTTGATCCATCCTTTGTGAGAATCAAGGGGGTCTACGCTTATCGCCAATACTTTGACATTGCGTTGCTTGAACTCGTCACTCATTTTAGCCATTGTTCCAAGCTCAGTCGTGCAGACTGGTGTATAGTCCTTGGGGTGAGAAAAGAGTATGCCCCACCCATCGCCGAGCCATTCATGAAAATTGACGGTCCCTTCCGTGGTTTCTGCTGTGAAATTCGGTGCTTCATCGCCTAATCGCAGTGCCATAATGTGCCTCGCTTGATAGGAAGTAGATGGATAAGGTCCTCGTGCTAATCGTGAGGGGGTTTTCTGTGAGGTAGAGGGTCGGATGTTTCATGGACCCAGTACCCTTCATCGAATAGGGGAAAGTCTACGTCATGTCACAGAAGCTGGTCAACTTGGCAGTGGATTGCCTAGAAGCAGGCATGCGGCATCGAAGTGTTCGTATGTGCCGTCAGTACACCGCACACCGCTGGGAACTTATTGGGATTTGCTACAGTTGCGGGACTGAAACGGTTTCAACTGGGGTGTGAAGAGTTGCCGGCTCGGCATTCACGTGCCGGAGCCGGCTCTGTTTTTGGGAATATAGAACCCTCTGCAAAAGTAACGGAATAAGGTAGAATAGCCCTCCTGCAAACCACGATGAGGTACAAGATGAAAACGAACCCGTTGCGGATTGAACGCTTTCTCAACGAGATGGACCAGGTCGTGCCGTGGCAGCAACTGGAGGCAGTCATTCAGCCGCATTCCAAGAGTACAAGCGGGCGCCCTCCGCACGAGCTGCGGGATTCATTTTCTCCAACTGTGGCATCACTGGAGTGAGCCTCTGATGGAAGAAGCCCTGTATGACCGGCTCAGTTTGCAGACCTTTCTGGGGTTTGACTGTTTGGGCGGGGGCATTCCCGATGAGAGCAGTATTTGTCGGGTTCGCCATCTCTTGGAAGAGCACG